>NZ_CP029188.1:4541899-5228798 GCF_003097515.1 Streptomyces tirandamycinicus
CCGCCGGGCCGACTCGGCCGCGGCCAGCACCGCCTCCCGCTCGCGCTGTGCCCGCTCGCGGGCCAGGCGGCGCAGCGTCGCCCGGGTGGAGCGGCTGAGCGCGATGGGCTGCAGCAGCGGCAGGCAGTCCGCGACCCCGTCGGGCCCCAGCACCTCGACGGCCGCGGCGACCGCGCGCTCGGCTCCCACCCGCAGACCGAGCGTCGTCAGCAACTGTGCGACGTCCATGCGCAGCACCACGTCACCCGCGGCGATCTCGCCGCCGCGCAGGTCGGTCAGCACCACCCTGCCGGAACGATCCACCAGAATCGCGTCGCCGGTGAGCCTGCGGTGCGCGATACGGCGCGACTGCAGCGCCCGTACCTGCCGGAACGCGCCGTGGACCACCTTGTCGGTGATCTCCCCGTCCGACAGGGAGTCCAGCGAGCGGCCGCCGAGGTGCTCGTACACCAGCATGACCGCGTCCGGGCCGAGCTCGGACGTGGCGATCAGCCTGGGCGCGTTGGCACCGGCGGCGATGGCCGCGTAGGCGAGCAGTGCCTCCTGCTCCAGGGCCTGCCGCAGCGACTGGTTGGAGCGGCGGGTGGTGATGCCCCGCAGCGTCAGCCGGCGCCAGACCCGGTAGAAGTAGCCGTGCGCCTGCTGCTCGCGGTCGACGACGGTGACGTCGAGCGGCGGGCCGTCCTCCAGGGTGACGAGGTACCGCCGCCCCCGGTCGCCCTGGTCGGCGTAGTCCGGCGCGTCCTCGGCGCGCATGGCCGTGACCGGGCGGAAGCCGACGTGCCGCAGGCCGGCCAGCAGGGTCTGACCGGTCGGCCGCACGTTCGGGGATCCGACGGCGTACAGCGTCCCGTAGGCGACGGTCCACCCGATCAGCACGGTCAGGATGATCGAGAACGGTGTGGTGTAGCCGGCGACGAGCATCGCGAAGGCGTCGAGGAGCAGCACACCCCACAGCGCGACGCGCCAGCGTGGCCTGCGCGCCATGCCGACCGCCGTCATATAGGCGATCACGGGGGCGAGATAGCCGTGGACCGGGTCGGTGAGCCCGCCGCCCGAGGCCGGCTGGGTCAGTGCGTCCTGGATCTGGGCCGGCGCGGCCTTGGCGACCCAGAGGTCGGTGGCGAGCGTCACGCCGTGCGCGAGCACGGCTGCGAGCACACCGTCGGCGATCCGCAGTCCGTCCCGTTTGATCAGCCGCTCGATCGCGAAGGCGACCGGGACGAGCAGCACCGCGATGCTCGACATCAGCCCGGCGAGCTTCACCAGCAGGTCGGGGGCCTGACCGGTGCCCTTGGAGATGTCCGACTCGAGGCCGGTGGTCGTGCCGTGGGCGAAGGCGGCGAGACCCAGGACGACGGCGATCGCCAGGATGCCCGCCAGCAGCCGCGTCAGGTCGGAGGGGCGGTGGACGCGGGCGGGCAGCAGGGGCTCGTCGCCGGAGAGGCGGTCGATGTGGGCGACGTCTTCGTCGCCGTCGTCGCCGTCGCCGGCCGTGCGGCGGCGCTCGTGTTCCGGCGCCCGGCGCCCGGACTCGGCCGGAGGGCGGTCCGGCGCGGCGGGCCGGCCGGGTTCCGCGGAGCCGTCGGCCGGGGCGGAGCCCGCGGAGGAGGCCCCGGGGGATGCGGTGCCGGGGTCGGAGGGGGTGTCCCTCCGGTTCGGCTCGGGGTCCCGGTCCCCGGCGGGGTCCTGGGCGTGGCCCCGGTGCGGTTCGGCGGGTCCGGGGCGCGACTCGGGTCCGGGGCGCGACTCGGGTCCGGAGGTGCTCGCCGCCGCGGGAGGCTGCACGCCCAGCTCCTTCGTCGTGTCGGTCTCTTCTTGATCTCGTATCACCAGTCACCGCCCGGACGATGGTGGCATGGCGAACCGACACCGGGTGGCATCAGGGTGCGACGCGAAGGCGCATGCTGTGCCGGCTGCCCCTGTTTCGCTTGGTATAGGCAATATGCCGCGATCCCCGCCCGCTGTCGGTGGCATGGGGCAGGATGGACCGGATGAGCGATGAGGTGCCGGAGCTGCCGGAGCTGCCGGAGTACGCGGAGCGGGTGCTCGGGGTCGCCGAGCGGATACCACCCGGCCGGGTCATGACGTACGGGGACGTCGCCGAATGGCTGGACGAGGGAGGGCCGCGCCAGGTCGGCCGGGTGATGGCGCTCTACGGAGGAGCGGTTCCCTGGTGGCGTGTGGTGCGCTCCGACGGTGCCCTGCTGGCCGGCCACGAACTGCGGGCACTGCGTCACTACCGCGCCGAGGGCACCCCGCTGCGGCAGGCGCCGCCGGGCGCGAAGGGGCACGTGCCGCGCCTGGACATGCGGCGGGCCCGATGGGACGGTGTCACCCGCGCTGCGGACGGGACGGGCGAAGGAGCTCACATCTGACAGCTTCCGCCATCCGGCCGCGGGATGGGACGTCCGGAGCCGGCGGCCGGTGCCGGCGGCGGTCACGGGCGGTCCGTCCACGGCGCGGGAGCCCGTGGGCGTAGCGTCTTCCCCACCACCCGGGGCGCTCGCGCCGCCGGTGGCGCCCCCTACCGGGCCCGAGACCCGTCCGCCCCGCCCGTGCCCCCGCGCCGGGCCCGTCGTCACCACCGTCAGCACACCCACCAGGACCGGCGATCCACGTGAGTTCCTCCTCCGAAACCGGGCGTACACCGCACCGTCGGGTACGGCAGGGGTTCCCCCCGGGCCCGCAAGGGCGCAAGGGGCGGACCCCGGGCGCGTACCGACTGGTGCGTACCTCGCCGGGCCCGGTGGATCCCCCTCTCCTGGACGCCTCGCAGCGCGCGGTGGTTGACCATGGGCGCGGGCCGCTGCTCGTACTCGCGGGGCCGGGCACGGGGAAGACGACGACCCTCGTCGAGGCGGTCGCCTCCCGGATCGAGCGGGGCGCGGACCCGGAGCGGCTGCTGGTGCTCACCTTCAGCCGGAAGGCGGCGGTCGAACTGCGCGACCGGATGGCCGTGCGGCTGGGGGGCGCGCGGGCGCCGCAGGCCACCACCTTCCACTCCTACTGCTATGCGCTGGTGCGGGCCCACCAGGACGCGGATCTCTTCGCCGAGCCGCTGCGCCTGCTGTCCGGTCCCGAGCAGGACGTGGCCGTCCGTGAGCTGCTGGCCGGACAGCTCGACCTGGAGCGGGAGGGAAGGGCCGGGGCACGCTGGCCCGCCGAGCTGCGGGCGTGCCTCACCACCCGCGGTTTCGCCGACGAGGTGCGGGCCGTGCTCGCGCGCAGCCGGGAGCTCGGTCTCGGTCCGGACGCGCTGGCGGCCTTCGCCCGGCGCACCGGACGTCCCGACTGGGGTGCCGCGGCGGCCTTCCTCGCCGAGTACCTGGACGTGCTGGATCTGCAGGGCGTCCTGGACTACGCCGAGCTCGTCCACCGGGCGTCGCTTCTCGCCGAGCGGCCGGGGACGGGCGACCGGATCGCCCAACGGTACGACGCCGTCTTCGTCGACGAGTACCAGGACACCGACCCGGCCCAGGTCCGGCTGCTGCGGGCGCTGGCGGGGGACGGCCGCACCCTGGTCGCGTTCGGCGACCCCGACCAGTCCATCTACGCGTTCCGGGGCGCGGACGTGAACGGCATCCTCGACTTCCCGACGGTCTTCCGGCGGGGCGACGGCCGCCCGGCCCCGGTCGCGGTTCTGAGGACGTCCCGCCGCTCCGGGGCGGACCTGCTGTCGGCGACCCGTCTGCTCACCCAGCGGATGCCCCTGCCCCGGCTGCCCTCGGACAGGGTCCGGGCCCACCGCGAGCTGACCGCCGCCCGCTCCGGCGGCCGTGTCGAGGTCCACACGTACCCGACCGCCTCGACGGAACTCGACAACGTCGCCGACATCCTGCGGCGCGCCCACCTGGAGGAGGGCGTGCCGTGGCACGACATGGCGGTCCTCGTCCGGGCGGGCAGCCGCAGTCTCCCGGCGACGAGGCGCGCGCTCACCATGGCCGGAGTACCGGTCCGGACGGACGGCGACGACGTCCCCCTGCGCCACGAGGCCGCGGTGACGCCCCTCCTGACCGCCCTGCGGGCCGCTGCGAGGCCGCTCGTCCCGGGGCGCACGGCGGCGGACGGTGACGGCCGGGAAGGTGACAGCCGGGGGGAGCACGGCCGGGACGGTGACGGTACGGGAGAGGGCGGCCGGGGAGAGCACGGCCGGGACGGCGGCGGCCGCGGCGGTGGGGGCGCCGTCGACGGCAGCGGGGACGGCGACGGGCACGCGGTACCCGCCATCCCTTCCGGCCCGGATGCAGTCTCCGGTTCCCGCACCGGTCCCGGCTCCCCCGGTCCCGGTTCCGGTTCCGGTCCCGGTTCCGATCCCGTGGAATCCGCGGGTCCCGGTCCCGCCGGTTTCGCGGATCCCGGTCCCACGGGCTTCGCGGATCCCGGTCCCGGCTCCGTTCGTCAGGAGCGTCAGGAGCAACCCCCCATCGACGCCGACACCGCGGCGACCCTCCTCACCTCCCCACTCGGCGGCATGGACACCGCCGACCTCCGCCGGCTCGGCCGCGCCCTCCGCGACGAGGCGCGCGCGGCCGGCGACCGCGTGCCGCCCCCCTCCGACGTGCTCATCGCCCGAGCCCTCGCCGAACCCGAACGGCTCACCGTGCACGACCCCGCCTACGCTCGACCCGCCCAGCGGCTCGGTGTGCTGCTGCGCAGGGTCCGCGACCTCCTCGACGGCGGCGGCACCGCCGAGGAGGCCCTCTGGGAGCTGTGGACCGGCACGTCCTGGCCGCAGCGCCTGGAACGGACCGCCCTCCGCGGCGGTCCGGCCGGCCGTAACGCCGACCGCGACCTCGACGCCGTCTGCGCGCTGTTCGAGACCGCCGCCCGCGCCGAGGAACGCACCGGCGGCCGCGGCGCGCTGAACTTCCTGGACGAACTGGAGGCCCAGGACATCGCCGCCGACACGCTGGCGCGCCGGCCGGAGCGCCCGGCGGCCGTGCGCCTTATGACCGCACACCGGTCCAAGGGCCTCGAATGGGGCCTCGTCGTGGTCGCCGGGGTGCAGGAGGGCCTCTGGCCGGACCTGCGCCGCCGCGGCTCGCTGCTGGAGGCCGACCGGATCGGCCGCGACGGACTCGCCGAGCCCCTCACCCCCGGCGCCCTGCTCGCCGAGGAGCGCCGGCTGTTCTACGTAGCCGCCACCCGCGCCCGCGACCGCCTCGTCGTCACCGCCGTCAAGGCCCCCTCCGACGACGGCGACCAGCCCTCCCGCTTCCTCACCGAACTCGGCGTCGAACCGCGCGACATCACCGGCCGCCCGCGCCGCCCGCTCGCCGTCGCCCCGCTGGTGGCCGAACTCAGGGCCACCACCGTCGACCCCGAGGCCTCCGACGCGCTCCGCGACGCCGCGGCGCGACGGCTCGCCCGTCTCGCCGCGCTCACCGACGACGAGGGCCAGCCCCTCGTGCCCGCGGCGCACCCGTACCGGTGGTGGGGACTGCAGGACCCGACGCACAGCGGGGTGCCCCTCCGCGACCGCGACCACCCGGTGACCCTGTCCGGCAGCGCCCTGGACCAGCTCGCGAACACCTGTGCCCTGCAGTGGTTCCTGGGACGCGAGGTGAGGGCGGACGCCCCGGCCACCGCGGCCCAGGGCTTCGGCAACGTCGTGCACGTCCTCGCCGACGAGGTCGCCTCCGGCCGTACCCCCGCCGACCTTGCCGTCCTCATGGAACGACTCGACTCGGTGTGGGACGCCCTCGCCTTCGACGCACCCTGGAAGTCCGCGCAGGAGAAGGAACACGCGCGCGCGGCGCTCGAGCGCTTCGTCCGATGGCACGTCACGGACCGGGGCGGCCGCATCCCCGTCGCCACCGAGCACGACTTCGACGTCACGCTCGAGGCCGGCCCGTACGAGGTGCGCATCCGAGGCTCCATGGACCGCGTCGAGCGGGACGAACGCGGCCGGGCGTACGTCGTCGACTTCAAGACCGGCAAGCAGGCCCCGACCAGGGGCGAGGTCGAACGCCACCCTCAGCTCGCCGTCTACCAGCTCGCCGTCAGGGAGGGCGCCGTCGACGAGTTCTTCGACGGCGGCCGACCCGAGTCCGGTGGCGCCGAACTCGTGCATCTGCGCCAGGCCGCGCCCAAGAAGGAGGGCGGGGAGGCGGTCCCGCGCGTCCAGTCCCAGGAACCGCTCTCCGGCGACTGGGTCGGCGACCTGCTCGCCACCGCCGCGGGCCGGGTCCTCGACGAGCGCTTCACCCCCAGCACCGGTTCCCAGTGCGAGCACTGCGCCTTCCGCTCCTCGTGCAGTGCCAGGCCCGAGGGGCGCCACATCGTCGAGTGACGGCGGGACGGCTCGCCGCCCCGGTCGGCGGCGGCCCTGCGACCGCCGCCCCCGTCGCAGGCGGCCCTGCGACCGCCGTACTCGGCCCGCCCGCGGCCGTACGACCGCCACCCGACCCACCGCACTGGGCCACCGCACCGGGCCACGGCCCACCCCGGCGAGGTCACCGGTGGCGGGCGCTGTCGGCGGTCGCCGCTAGCCTCTCTCGGGTGTCCGCACGCATCACCGACCCCGAGCAGCTCAAGGAGCTGCTCGGCGTCCCGTTCACCCCGGAGCAGACGGCCTGCATCACCGCGCCGCCCGCGCCGCAGGTCATCGTGGCCGGGGCGGGGTCCGGGAAGACGACGGTGATGGCCGCCCGGGTGGTGTGGCTGGTGGGCACCGGCCAGGTGCAGCCCGAGCAGGTTCTCGGGCTGACCTTCACCAACAAGGCCGCGGCAGAGCTCGCCGAGCGCGTCCGCACCGCCCTCGTCCGGGCCGGGGTCACCGACCCGGACGTGATCGACCCGGACGACCCGCCGGGTGAACCGAGCATCTCCACCTACCACGCCTTCGCCGGACGCCTCCTCACGGACCACGGCCTCCGCCTCGGACTGGAGCCGGCCTCCCGGCTGCTCGCCGACGCCACGCGCTACCAGCTTGCCGCACGGGTGCTGCGCGAGGCTCCGGGCCCCTACCCCGCCCTGACCAAGTCCTTCCCCTCCCTGGTCGGCGATCTGCTCGCGCTCGAGGCCGAGCTGGCCGAACACCTCGTGGCGCCCGGGGAACTCCAGGCCCACGACTCCGCGCTGCTGCGCGAACTGGAGGGCGTCGAACTGGGCAACGCCGACCTGCGCAAGGTCCCCGAGGCGGCCGCCGCCCGCCGGGAACTGCTCGATCTCGTCGTCCGCTACCGCGAGGCCAAGCGGTCCCGCGACCTCCTCGACTTCGGCGACCAGATCGCGCTCTCCGCTCGGCTCGCGCTCACCCGCCCCGAGGTCGGCCGCATCCTGCGCGACGAGTTCCGGGTGGTCCTGCTCGACGAGTACCAGGACACGTCCGTGGCCCAGCGCCTGCTGCTCGCCGGTCTGTTCGGCCGGGGCGCCGCCCCGGACGGCACACCGGCCGAGGGCGCGGGCCATCCCGTGACGGCGGTGGGCGACCCCTGCCAGGCGATCTACGGCTGGCGCGGCGCGTCCGTCGCCAACCTCGACGACTTCCCCCGGCACTTCCCCCGCGCCGACGGCCGCCCCGCCACCCGGTTCACCCTGAGCGAGAACCGCCGCAGCGGCGGCCGACTCCTCGACCTCGCCAACGGCCTGGCCGAGCCGCTGCGCGCCCGCCACGAAGGCGTCGAGGCGCTCCGTCCCGCCCCCGGGGCCGAGCGGGACGGATCGGTGCGGATCGCGCTGCTGCCGACCCACGCGGAGGAGATCGAGTGGCTCGCCGACTCGATCGCCCATCTCGTCCGCACGGGCAAGGAGCCCGGCGAGATCGCGGTGCTGTGCCGCACCGCGGGCGACTTCGCCGAGATCCAGGGCGCGCTCGTCGCCCGGGATGTCCCCGTGGAGGTCGTCGGACTCTCCGGGCTGCTGCACCTGCCGGAGGTCGCCGACCTGGTCGCGGTCTGCGAGGTGCTCCAGGACCCGGGCGCGAACGCCTCGCTGGTCCGCCTCCTCACCGGGCCGCGCTGGCGCATCGGCGCCCGGGACCTGGCCCTGCTCGGTCGCCGGGCGCGCCTGATGGTCCACCGCCCCGGTGCCGGGGAGGCGGACGCCGACCAGCGGCTCGCGGCCGCCGTCGAGGGCACCGACCCGGCCGAGGTCGTCTCGCTCGCCGACGCCCTCGACACCTTCCTCGAGCCGGCCGGACCGGACGACGGCCTGCCGTTCTCCGCCGAGGCCCGGGTCCGCTTCGCCCGTCTCGCCACCGAACTGCGCGACCTGCGGCGTTCCCTGGCGGATCCGCTGATGGACGTCCTCCACCGCGTCCTCGCCACCACCGGCCTGGACGTGGAGCTCGCCGCCTCGCCGCACGCCCTGGCCGCCCGCCGCCGCGAAACCCTCGCGGGCTTCCTCGACATCGCCGCGTCCTTCGCCTCCCTCGACGGCGAGGCGACCCTGCTGGCCTTCCTCGGCTTCCTGAGGACGGCCGAGCAGTACGAGAAGGGCCTCGACAACGCGCTGCCAGGCGGCGAGAACACGGTGAAGGTGCTCACCGCCCACAAGTCCAAGGGGCTGGAGTGGGACGTCGTCGCGGTGCCCGGTCTGGTCGCCGGACAGTTCCCCAGCACCCGCTCCCGTGAGTCCTGGACCTCCCAGGCCAAGGTCCTGCCCCATGAGCTGCGGGGCGACGCGGCCACCCTGCCCGGCATCACCTCCTGGGACGCGAAGGGCCTCCGTGCCTTCAAGGAGGAGATGAAGGCGCATCAGCACACGGAGGAACTGCGGCTCGGCTATGTGACGTTCACCCGCCCCCGCTCGCTGCTTCTCGGCTCGGCGCACTGGTGGGGCCCCACCCAGAAGCGCCGCCGCGGCCCGTCGGCGTTCCTGGAGGCGCTGTACGACCACTGCGCCGCGGGCTTCGGCGAGATCGAGGCATGGGCCGAGGAACCGGAGGAGGGTGCCGAGAACCCGGCGCTGCACACCGCGGCGGCGGAGCAGGCGTGGCCCCTTCCGCTGGATCCCACGGCGACCGCGCGCCGCCGGGAGGCCGCGGGCACGGTGCTGGCCCATCTGGCGTCGATGACCGGCGCCGAAGCCGCGGCGGCGCCGGGGTGGTCCCGGGCCGTGTCCGGGGACGCCCCTTCCGCCCGGCCCGGCGACCGCGAGGGGGTCTGGCGCGACGGATCGGCGCCGGGCGGAACCGGCGGCACCCACCAGGACGCACCGTCCGGCGAGGACCTCTGGTCCGAGGAGCTCACGGAGCCCCCTGGCGAGCCGGGGCAGGAGGAGCCGTGGCCGGAGGAGCCGCTGCCTGAGGAGCCCTGGCCGGACGAGGGCCACGAGCGCGCCGGCACCGGGTCCGCCGGCACCGCGCCTGCCGGCACCGCGCCTGCCGGCACCGCGCCTGCCGGCACCGCGCCTGCCGGCACCGCGTCCCTCGGCACCGCGTCCGCGTCCGCTCTCACGGCCACCGGGGCCGCCTACGACGGGCCCGCGTACGACGGGGCCGGTCCCGTGCCGGTGCCCGGCGAACTCACGGTCACCGCCGCCGCGGCCGGTCCCGTGCCGGACACCGGCGCTGAGGGCCGCCTCCACCTGCCCTCCCAGCGCGCTGAACCCCTCACTCCCGAGGACGCCCGGGCCATCGCCTCCTGGGACCGCGATCTCGAAGCACTCACCGGCGAGCTCCGCCGCGCCCGCGAGTCCGTGCGAGAGGTTGCCCTGCCGGCGTCGCTGTCGGCGTCCCAGCTGCTGCGGCTCGCCGCCGACCCGGACGGCTTCGCGCGGGAGCTGGCACGCCCGATGCCCCGTCCGCCCCAGCGCGCAGCCCGCCGGGGCACCCGCTTCCACGCCTGGGTGGAGTCCCGCTTCGAGGAACTGCCGCTGCCCATGCTGGGGCCGGACGAACTGCCGGGAGGCGACCCGGACGAGGCCGGTATCGAGGACGAGCGCGAGCTTGTCGCGCTCAAGGAGGCGTTCGAGCGCACGCCCTACGCCGGCCGTGTCCCGTACCGGCTGGAGGCCCCCGTCCAGGTCACCCTGGCGGGCAGGGTCGTCAGGGGCCGGATCGACGCGGTCTACCGCGACGAGACGACGGGCGCCTTCGAGATCGTGGACTGGAAGACCGGCCGCGGCCGCGACGCCGATCCGCTGCAGCTCGCCGTCTACCGCCTCGCCTGGGCCGAGCAGCACGGCCTCCCGCCCGAGTCGGTGGCCGCGGCGTTCGTCCATGTGCGCACCGGCGAGGTCGTCCGCCCGGGCGGACTGCCCGGCAGGGCGGGCCTGGAGCGGATCCTCAGGGACGACCACCCGCCGTACGGCGACTCCGGGCACGGTGGCCCCCCGTCCGGCGCTCCAGGGACCGGCGCTCCAGGGACCGGCGACCGCGGGATCGGTGACGGCCACCGCGTCCGGTGACGGCGACCGGGCGGTGGCCGTCGGCCCCGGACCGTTCCCGGCCGGGCGGTGGCCGTCCGCCCCGGCCCGTTCCCGACCGGGCGGTCGGCGAGGCCGCTCCCGGCGCCGGATAGGCTCGAGGCCATGAGCGACACTCCGGACAACGCCGTCCGTACGTACATAGCGGAGCACCGCGCGGCCTTCCTCGGCGACCTCGCCGAGTGGCTGCGCATCCCGTCCGTCTCCGCGCAGCCTGAGCACGACAAGGACGTACGGCGAAGTGCGGAGTGGCTGGCGGCGAAGCTCGGCGACACAGGCTTCCCGACCGCCGAGGTCTGGGAGGTCCCCCCGGCCGCGCCGGGAGCCGCCCAGGGAGCCCCGGCCGTTTTCGCCGAGTGGCCGTCCGGCGACCCGGACGCTCCCACGGTGCTCGTCTACGGCCACCACGACGTGCAGCCCGCCGCCCGGGAGGACGGCTGGGACACCGACCCCTTCGAACCGGTCGTCAGGGACGGGCGGATGTACGGCCGGGGCGCCGCCGACGACAAGGGCCAGGTCCTCTTCCACACCCTCGGCGTGCGCGCCCACCTGGCCGCCACGGGCCGCACGAGCCCGGCCGTGAACCTCAAGCTGCTCGTTGAGGGCGAGGAGGAGTCCGGCTCACCGCACTTCCGCGCCCTGGTCGAGCAGCGCCGGGACCGGCTCGCCGCCGATGTCGTGATCGTCTCCGACACGGGCATGTGGTCGGAGACGACCCCCACCGTGTGCACCGGCATGCGCGGTCTCGCCGACTGCGAGATCGCGCTGTACGGACCGGACCAGGACATCCACTCCGGATCCTTCGGCGGTGCCGTGCCCAACCCGGCCACCGTCGCCGCCCGGATCGTCGCGGCGCTGCACGACGAGCACGAGCGGGTGGCGGTGCCCGGCTTCTACGACGGTGTCCGCGAGCTGACCGCGACCGAGCGCGAACTGCTCGCCGAGCTGCCGTTCGACGAGTCCGAGTGGCTGCGCACGGCCAAGTCGTACGGGACGCTCGGCGAGGCGGGCCACACCACTCTGGAGCGCATCTGGGCCCGCCCGACCGCAGAGGTCAACGGCATGGGCGGCGGCTACCAGGGGCCCGGAGGGAAGACGATCATTCCGGCCTCGGCCCGGCTCAAGCTCTCCTTCCGGCTGGTCGCGGGCCAGGACCCGGACCGGGTGGAGGACGCGGTGCGCACCTGGGTCGAGTCCAGGGTGCCCGCGGGCATCCGCCACGAGATCACCTTCGGCGCGGCGACCCGGCCCTGCCTGACGCCCCTGGACCACCCCGCCCTGCGGTCGCTCGCCCGGTCGATGAGCCGCGCCTTCGACGGGCAGAAGATCCGCTTCACGCGGGAGGGCGGGTCGGGGCCCGCCGCCGACCTCCAGGACGTGCTCGGTGCCCCGGTCCTGTTCCTGGGCATCTCCGTACCGTCCGACGGCTGGCACGCGCCCAACGAGAAGGTCGAGCTGGCCCTGCTGCTGAAGGGCGTCGAAACCGCCGCGTACCTGTGGGGCGACCTGCCCGGCGCCCTCCACTGACAGACAACCGGTCATGCGCAGAGAACCGGCCGAGAACCGGTCAATCCGGGGGAGTGGGAAGCACCTGTGAGCACCTTCGACCATGTCGCCGACGGCCGTCCCATCGGCCTCACCGCGCCCAGCGGCATCGACCGCGCCGCGCACCACCGACTCGACGAGGCATGGCTGGCTGCGGCGTGGAGCCACCCGACGACCCGGGTGTTCGTCGTCTCCGGGGGGCAGGTGCTGGTCGACGACACCCCCGACGGCGGCACCGAGCTGGTCACGACCCCGGCGTTCGAGGCGCCCCCCACCGAGACCCACCGGTACTTCCTCGGCACCGACGGGGACGGCGTCAGCTACTTCGCGCTGCAGAAGGACTCGCTGCCGGGCCGCATGGACCAGTCCGCCCGACCCGCCGGACTGCGTGAGGCCGGTCTGCTGCTGCCGCCCAGGGACGCGGGACTGATGGTCCACGCGGTCGCCCTGGAGAACTGGCAGCGGCTCCACCGGTTCTGCTCCCGCTGCGGCGAGCGGACCGTCATCGCGGCCGCCGGGCACATCCGCCGCTGCCCGGCCTGCGGCGCCGAGCACTACCCGCGTACGGACCCGGCCGTGATCATGCTCGTCACGGACGAGGAGGACCGGGCGCTGCTCGGCCGTCAGGTCCACTGGCCGGAAGGCCGCTTCTCCACGCTGGCGGGATTCGTCGAGCCCGGCGAGTCGATCGAGCAGTCGGTGATCCGGGAGGTGTACGAGGAGGCAGGCGTCACGGTCGGCGAGGTCGAGTACGTCGCCAGCCAGCCGTGGCCCTTCCCGTCCAGCCTGATGCTCGGCTTCATGGCCCGCGCCACCTCGTCCGAGGTCTCCGTGGACGGCGAGGAGATCCAGGAGGCCCGCTGGTTCTCCAGGGAGGATCTGCGGGCGGCCTTCGAGTCGGGGGAGGTCCTCCCCCCGTACGGCATCTCGATCGCCTCCCGGCTGATCGAGCTCTGGTACGGAAAGCCCCTGCCGAAGCCGGGTTCCCCCGCCTGAGACCGTTCACCTCCGGCCGGGCCCCCGCCTCTGGCTCCGGCCCGCGAGAAGGCCGTGGACGGAGCCACCTGCCCGGGGCCGTCCTCCCACCGGGCTTCCAGGCGCGGCGCGGGCGGCGGGCGCCGGGCGGAGGCGCTCCGGCACGACGACGCCCCCTTCGGCGTTCTCCGTCCGAGGGGGCGTGACGGGGGGCGGGGCCGGTGCGTCAGATCGCGAGGGCCTGCTTCACCTGGGCCAGGCTGGGGTTCGTCATGACGATGTTCTCGCCGCCGTTCGGCGGCACCACGAGGACGGTCGGGACGGTCTGGTTGCCGTTGTTCGCCTTCTCGACGAACGCGGCCGACTGCGGGTCCTCCTCGATGTTGATCTCGACATACGAGATCCCCTCGCGGTCCAGCTGGCTCTTCAGCCGCCGGCAGTAGCCGCACCAGGTGGTGCTGTACATCGTCAGAGTTCCCTGCATGTTTCCTCTCCCGCTTCTCTGGGCCGGTGGGGGTGGGTGCCCCACGGGGTTTCCGGGTGGTGAACGTACGCGGCCCCGCCGCCATTCCCACGCCGGTACCGCCGGTACCGCCGGTGTCCACCGGTTGTCCGGTGGTTTCCATTGCCATCCGGTGGTAGCCGGGCAATCGGTACCAGCGGTATCCCGGTATGGGCTCCCGTATGGGCTCCCGCCCACCCAGGCCCCCTCGGCCCCACCGGTACGACCAATCCCGTCCCACTGTGGACAACCGTCCCGGTGATCTCGCGGTACCTGGCAGCATGGCGGGGTGACAGCAGCAACGCACTCCTCTCTCTTCCCTCCGGTCCCCGAGTCCGCGGACGCTGTGCTCGACGGGCTCGACCCCGAGCAGCGGGCGGTCGCGACGGCCCTGACCGGCCCGGTGTGCGTCCTGGCCGGCGCCGGCACGGGCAAGACGCGGGCGATCACCCATCGCATCGCCTACGGGGTGCGGGCCGGGATACTCCAGCCTGCGAGTGTGCTGGCCGTCACGTTCACCAACCGTGCGGCGGGGGAGATGCGTGGCCGGCTGCGGCAGCTCGGTGCGGGGGGCGTGCAGGCCCGCACCTTCCACTCGGCCGCCCTGCGGCAGCTCCAGTACTTCTGGCCGAAAGCCGTCGGCGGGGAGTTGCCGAGGCTGCTGGAGCGCAAGATCCAGCTCGTCGCCGAGGCGGCCGCCCGCTGCCGTGTCCGGCTCGACCGCAACGAGCTGAGGGACGTGACCAGCGAGATCGAGTGGGCCAAGGTCACCCAGACCGTCCCCGCCGACTACCCGGCCGCCGTCGCCAAGTCCCTCAGGGACGCTCCGCGCGACCCCGCGGAGATCGGCCAGATCTATGCGCTGTACGAGCAGCTGAAGCGCGATCGATCGGTGATCGACTTCGAGGACGTCCTGCTGCTCACCGTAGGCATCCTCCAGGACCGCCACGACATCGCCGACCAGATCCGCCGTCAGTACCAGCACTTCGTGGTGGACGAGTACCAGGACGTGTCGCCGCTCCAGCAGCGGCTGCTGGAGCTGTGGCTCGGCGACCGGGAGAGCCTGTGCGTCGTCGGCGACGCCAGCCAGACGATCTACTCCTTCACCGGTGCCACTCCCGACCATCTGCTGAACTTCCGCACCCGTCACCCCCAGGCGACGGTGGTGAAACTCGTGCGCGACTACCGGTCGACCCCCCAGGTGGTCCATCTGGCCAACGGTCTGCTGGGGCAGGCACGCGGCCGCGCCGCGGAGCACCGCCTGGAGCTGGTCTCGCAGCGCGACCCGGGCCCGGAGCCGTCCTACACGGAGTACGCGGACGAGCCCGCCGAGGCCGAGGGCACCGCCCGCCGGATCCGCGACCTGATCGCCGCGGGCGTCCCGGCCGGTGAGATCGCCGTGCTGTACCGGGTCAACGCCCAGTCCGAGGTCTACGAGCAGGCCCTCGCCGACGCGGGTGTGCCCTACCAGCTGCGCGGCGCGGAGCGCTTCTTCGAGCGAGCCGAGGTCCGGGAGGCCGGCGTCGCGCTTCGGGGAGCGGCCCGCGCCGGGGGCAACGACGCCCTGCTGGACGACGCGGAGGATCTGCCCTCGCAGGTCCGGGCCGTACTGTCCACCAAGGGCTGGACCACCGAGCCGCCCACCGGCTCGGGTGCGGTGCGCGACCGCTGGGAGTCGCTGGCCGCCCTCGTCCGGCTGGCCGAGGACTTCGCGCGCGGCAGGCCCGGGGCCGGCCTCGCCGACCTGGTCGCCGAGCTCGACGAGCGCGCCGCGGCCCAGCACGCCCCGACGGTCCAGGGCGTCACCCTGGCCTCACTCCACTCGGCCAAGGGACTGGAGTGGGACGCCGTGTTCCTGGTCGGGCTCACCGAGGGGATGATGCCGATCACCTACGCCAAGACCGACGAACAGGTCGAGGAGGAGCGCCGGCTCCTGTACGTCGGCGTCACCCGCGCCCGGCTCCATCTTTCGCTCTCCTGGGCGCTCTCCCGTTCGCCCGGCGGACGTGCCTCCCGCCGCCCCACCCGCTTCCTGAACGGGCTCAGGCCCGGCTCCGCGGCCCCGGGCCCCCGAGCGGCCGGCGGCGCCGGAGGCGTCGAGCGCGGCGACACCGGCCGGCGGAAGCGGCGCGGCCCGGTGCTGTGCCGGGTGTGCGGAAAGACGCTCACCGACGCCGGCGAGATGAAGCTGATGCGCTGTGAGGACTGCCCCTCGGACATGGACGAGGCGCTGTACGAGCGGCTTCGCGAGTGGCGCTCGGAGCAAGCCAGGGAGCTGGGCCAGCCGGCGTACTGCGTCTTCACCGACAAGACCCTCATGGCGATCGCCGAGGCCGTGCCCGGCAGCGAGCGGGAGCTTGCCGCGATCTCCGGGGTGGGGGGACGCAAGCTGGACCGTTTCGGCGCCGTCGTCCTGGCCATCTGCGCAGGCCAGGAGGCCGGGGGCGGCGAGGAGGGCGACTGATGCAAACTCGTCGGGAAAATAGTTTGCGCGCGTGCCAGTCGTCCCCATAGGTTCTTAACCACGGGAACGGCGGCTTCTCCGAAGCCCTGCTGCCGTGCTCTACTTATCCGAATACGCGTGATCGGCCCCGGCCGGTCCCCGAGACGCCGAGAGGAGGCGATTCCAGTGATCAGCATCAACACCAGCTTCATCCGCACGACCGCCGAAATGACCGATCGCTCGGTCGTCTCCGCCTGCTCGCTCGGCCTCTCCGGTTCGGCGTTCATTGGCACCGGTCTGCCCTGCTCCGTGGCCGCCCGTCCGGCCGTCTTCGGTGCGGATCTGCCTGTCCGGGAGCGCAATGAGCGACCGACCAGGGCACTGGAAGCAGCAGCAGTGACGGCAGAGGCCAAGGCCTATGCCCTCGCGGCGACCGGTGCCGGAATCAAGAAGCAGACGCAGCACCACACGATGTGGGCCTTCCGTGGGCTCGAACCCTGGAGTGATCCAGCCTGATCCATGATCAGGCCGGCGCCTTCAGGGCCGCGGAACCCCACCAGGGATCCGCGGCCCTTCTGTTTCCCCGAGGAGGAAACAGAGCGAAGGGGCCTCGGGACCAGCAAGACCCGGTACCAGCCGAAGCCCGGTCCACCGACCGGACCGAAAAGACGAGGAAGACACCACCGTGCAACTCGAAGCGCACGCCCCGTCCGTACCGCCTTCCCAAACGATCCCCCCGCCCGGTCTCACGGAGGACTCCACCTTGACCCCCCTCACCGCGCTCTCCGCGCTCGACGACGCCATCGAGAGCCTCGGCGCACCCGTCCCCTGCCGTTCCTACGACCCGGAGGTCTTCTTCGCCGAGTCGCCGGCGGACGTCGAGTACGCCAAGTCCCTCTGCCGCACCTGCCCGCTGGTCGAGGCCTGCCTCGCCGGTGCCAAGGAGCGGCGTGAGCCCTGGGGCGTCTGGGGCGGAGAGCTCTTCGTCCAGGGTGTGGTCGTCGCCCGCAAGCGGCCGCGTGGCCGCCCGCGCAAGAACCCGGTCGCGGCATGAGCGCGCATCCGGGAACCGTCGACCGCCCCCTCACGCACGATCCCCAGAAGCAGGCCCCGATGACCTCTTCCACCAGCGAGCCGTCCGGCACCGCGACCCCGTACGTCACCACCATCGGCGCGAACAGCTCGCGTCAGAACAGGACCCGTGAGATGCAACTCATCCCAGAAGCCCTGGCCCGTGCGCATATGCACGAGCGCCTGCGGGAAGCGGAAGCGGAGCGCCGGGCCTTGCGCCTGGCGGCCGCTCGCCGGATGCAGCGGCGCGCCGAACGCGCCTCGCTGCGCGCCCGCCGCGCGCTGGCCATGGCCGTCATGCAGTAACCCGGCCGTCAGGTCTCCGTCGTCGACGGAGGCCTGGCCGTCCGCACCATCAGCGCCTCCCGTGGGGGGCCGGTCTCCGGACCGGCCCCCCACGGTGCGTTGTCCCGCCCCGGGCGCCGTACGGGGTTATCGTCACGTGGTGGACGAACAGACTCATCACCCAGCCCCGCCGGGTGCCGAGAACGTCGTGTGTTCCCGGTGCGGCGCGGTCGCCGAGGGCACTCCCCCCACCTGGACCTGCTCCGTGGAGAACGGACGCCGACACTACTTCTGCGAGAAGTGCGCACGGGCCAACATCAGGGCCATCGAGGGCCGGCTCGACTCGTCCTGGTGGTGACCGGCCCACCGGTCACCATGTTCTGCGGGCCGGGCCGCCGTGCTCCCGGCCGGACGTACTGGTCCTGCCGGGAGACCGGGCCCGTGCCGCGTCCGAGGACGGGCCGGAGGAGGTCAGACCTCCGCCGTAACGCCGCCGGCCTCGGCACCGGTCTCGCTGCCGGTCTCGGGGCCGGTCTCGGGGCCGGCAAGGAAGCCGGGCAGCCAGGACTCGAGTTCGTCCCGGAGCCGTACGGTGGCGTTCAGCTGGCAGAGCACGCCTATCGTGCTCAGCGTCACACGGTGGATCAGCAGATAGGACGGCGGCAGATTGAGCTGCTTGCCCAACTGGTGCGCGGGGGAACGGGGATCCGCTATCCGAGCGGCCTGGGTCCGCATCCAGCCGCGGGTGAAGGTGAACCGGTCCGCCTCCGCGGGTTCGATGATCGGCAGCAGATACTCCAGCACCGCGTCCGGGTCGAGGTCGATCGACTCCTTGACGAAGCCCTCCTCGCACAGCACCCCGTAGACCGCTTCGGCCTCCCTCGCCAGAGTCATCCGGAGCGAGTCGCCGATCGTCCGGGGAAGTCCGCCGGGCAGCCGGTCCACCGTGCCGAAGTCCAGGACGCCGAGCCGCCACCCGGCCGGATCTCCCTCCCCCTCCGCCGTACCGGCCGGTGGCAGCAGCCGGAAGTTCCCCGGATGCGGATCGGCGTGCAGCAGCCCCGTCCGGGCGGGGCCGGAGAACAGGAACCGTGCCAGCAACTGGCCGGCACGGTCCCGCTGCTCCTGCGTGCCGCCGCTGATCACCTCGGCCAGCGGAGTCCCGTCGATCCACTCGGTGACCAGCACCTGGTCGGCCTGGTGCACCACGTCGGGCACCACCACGTCGGGATCGCCCGCGAACTCCGCCGCGTGCTCCCGCTGGGCGCGGGCCTCCAGTTCGTAGTCCAGCTCCTCCGACACCCGGTCGCGTAGCTCGGCGATCAGCGGCTTGACGTCCATCCCCGGGATCAGCGGTCCCAGCAGTCTCGCGAACCGGCTCAGCTGGGACAGGTCCGACAGCAGGGCCTCTCCTGCCCCCGGGTACTGGACCTTAACCGCGACCTCGCGCCCGTCGTGCCAGACCGCTCGGTGGACCTGGCCGATGGACGCGGCCGCCGCGGGCTTGTCCTCGAACTCCAGGAAGAGTGTGCGCCAGTCGTCGCCCAGCCGCTCCGCCAGCGCCTCGTGGACCGTGCGCGTCGGCATCGGGGGAGCGGCGTCCTGGAGCTTGGTGAGCGCGGCCCGGTAGGGCCCGGCCACCTCTTCGGGCAGAGCCGACTCGAAGACGGACAGGGCCTGCCCGAACTTCATCGCGCCGCCCTTCAGCTCGCCGAGCACCCTGAACAGTTGCTCCGCCGTGCGCTGCTGCAACTCGCGTGCCACGATCTCCGCGGATCTGCCGCCGATCCGCTTGCCCAGGCTCCATGTGGCGCGGCCGGCGAAGCCCAGTGGCAGAGCGGCCAACTTGGCCGTACGGGTGACCGCCTTCCGGGGAAGATCAGACATGCGCCCCTCCAATTCCCAGCTGCCGTGCCGCGTCCGTCATCCGGAACCGCTCCGTCGACGCCGCTGCCCCGGCCATTGTGTCGTGCGGCGTCCCCGCCCCCGAGGCGCGCTCCCCCTCAGTCTGCCCAGCCGCCCCGCAGGGGCAGTCACGGTGGGGCCGGATCCGCCGTGACCGCCACTCGAGCAGCGGCAGCGAGACCTCCCAGCGGGTGCCCGTGCAGGCCGGCAGCTCACCGTCCAGGAACGACAGGGCGTGCGAGGCCGCCATGCCGGCGACCGCCGTGGCGAGTCCGAGGTCGCACGGACCCGGGCTCGATCCCCGGTGACGGGGCGTACGCCACTGGGCAGCCATCCGCGGCCACACCGGATCCCGGTCGGCCCGCCCCAGCGCGAGACAGCCGGCGCACGCCGAGCCGCCCGGCAGCACCAGCGGGCCGACCACGCCGGACGCCTCGACAACACCCGCGTACAGATGGGGAGTCCCGGTGGCCATCCAGTCCTCGGCGGCCACCGGGTCCGGGGCGTACGCGGGGAAGCCGTCGCGCGGGGTGACGATCACCAGGGAGAGGGGCGGTGGCTCCGGCGGGTCGCCGTCGGAGCACCGGGCGGTTCGCCGCCCCCTGCCCGGGGCGGACCGGAGCACGAGCTGCCGGGCGGACACGGCCCTGCGTTCGCCGACGGCCTCCGCCGGCAGCCCGCCCGGCGCCACGTCCCACGGCTCCACACGCCCCCCGTCCAGCACGTCCACCCGGCCCACCCCGGAGGCGGACAGCACGGCGGCGAGTGCCGCACCGACCCGGCCCGCGCCGCGCACCTGTACCCGCATCGCGCCGCGGGCGGCCAGCCGGGCCGCGCCGCCGCCCGGTTCGGGATGGACCACCGACAGCGACGCCAGGTCCGGCCGCAGCCGGTCGTACGCCTCCTTCCGCTTCCGCAGCGCGGAGACCGCCGGACCGCCGCCCGTCACGTCGTCCACCAGGCCCGCCTCGGTCAGCCGCTCCAGCAGGGCGTCGACGTGGCCGTCTGGCAGCCCCATCGCCCGGGCCTCCGCTCGCAGCCGGGGCAGCCCCCGCGTGCCGTCGAACCGCGACAGCAGGCTGCCGGTCGCCGTGTCCACCGGACCCATCACCACGGCATGCGCCGCCGTCATCCCGAACTGCACATAGCGCAGATCCCGCCATGCCCGCCGCAGTGCGGGCTTCACCACCGGATGCACAACAACCCCCGTTCCAAGGCCAATTCGTGATCGCTCGGTGCACGCTCCCTACGTGTACCGTCCGTTCCGCGGTCCCACGGGTCCCACGGGTCCCGCGGGCGCCCCATCGGACAAGGCTCGGCGCCCCATCCGGCAGAACTCCGCGCCCCGTCGGCGAGACCGATTCCGTCCGGCATCAGAATGCCCGCCCGCGCCGAAGGGCGGAAAAGTTGTCCACAGGTGTGGGGTATTAGTCATTCGAATAGTGCGCACTGTTCCGTGGTGCGGGCCCGGACCGTTCTCCCGGCCGGCCCCGGACCGCCCGGGGCGGGACTTCCCCTGCTCCAGCGGGTACCGTCGGGGCGTGCCCGCCGACCGACCGCTCCGCGCCCCGAGCCAGCACCGCAGTACCACCGCCCAGCCCTCCCACCACGCCGCGACGAGCGCGGTCGAGGTCCGCCGCAGCGCCAGGCGCCGCAGAACGGTCTCCGCGTACCGGGACGGCGACCGGACCGTCGTGCTCATCCCGGCCCGGATGACCGAGGCCGAGGAGCAGCGCTGGGTGACGGTGATGCTGGACAAGCTCGCGGCCCAGGAGAGCAGGCGGACCCTGGGCGACGGGGAACTGGCGGAGCGCGCCCGCCGGCTCTCCGAGCAGTACCTGGACGGCCGCGCGCGGCCGGCGTCGGTGCGCTGGGTGACCAACCAGAACACCCGCTGGGGGTCGTGCACTCCCGCGGAGGGCAGCATCCGCCTCTCGCACCGGCTGAAGGGCATGCCCGAGTACGTGGTGGACTATGTGCTCCTCCACGAGCTGGCCCACCTGCTGGTGCCCGGCCACGGGCCCCGCTTCTGGCGGCTCCTCGACGGGTACCCGCGCACCGAGCGCGCCCGCGGCTACCTGGAGGGAGTGGTCGCCGCGGACCGGCTGCCCCATCTGCCCGCCGCCCGCGGCGAGTGACGCCTTCCGATCCTGTACCGAATGCGTCCCGGCTTGGCTCAATGTCACCGCAAGCCGTTAGCCTGGCGCGACGCAATCGCATTTCGTCGGGATGGGGGACGGTCGTTACGCATGGCCAGGGAATTCCAACGCGGCCACAAGGCCAAGATCAGTGACCTGACACCGGGGACCGATCTGTACGTGGGCGTGCAGATCTCCGCCCCCGGGCTGAGCTTCGACATCAGCTGTTTCGGGCTCGACGCCGACGAACGGCTCTCGGACGACCGCTATTTCGTCTTCTTCAACCAGCCGAAGTCACCCGAGGAGTCCATTCAGCTGCTCGGTGCGCAGGCCGGCGACACGGAGTCGTTCCGGGTCACCCTGGACCGCCTGCCGGCGCACATCCACCGGCTGTCGTTCACCGCGACCGTCGACGGTGCCGGTGACATGTCGCAGATCGGCCCCGGGTACATCCGGATCGTCGCGGGTGGCGAGGAAGTCGTCCGCTACGCCTTCACCGGCGCGGAGTTCTCCACCGAACGCGCCGTGATGCTGGGCGACTTCTACCTCAAGGGCGTCTGGCGGTTCGCCGCCGTCGGCCAGGGCTTCGACGGCGGCCTCGACGCGCTGCTGAAGAACTTCGGCGGCGAGGTGGCCGAGGAGGAGCCCGCTCCGCAGCAGCCGCCGCAGGCCGTGCCCGGGTTCGCCCCGCCGGCCGCTCCCGCCCCCGCCGCCGCTCCCCCTCCGTTCGGGGTTCCCGCGGCGCCTCCGGCCCCGCAGGCCGGCCGGCCGCCGCAGCCCGCGCCCGGGTTCGGCGCGCCCGCACCGGCCGACCCGCAGGTGCACTCCGCGCCGACGATCGCCGCCCCGATGACCCCGCCGGTCGGCACGGTGCCGCCGCAGGCGCCGCCGCCCTCGTACGGACAGCCCCCGCAGCAGCCGCAGTTCGGGCAGATCCCGGGCCCGCCCGCGGGGCAGGTGCCCCCGGCGCCACCGGCCGCGTACGGGCAGCAGCCCGCCCCGTACGGCGTGCCCGGCGTCCCCCAGGGCGTCCCCCAGGGAGTCCCGCAGACCGGCCCGGGCCTCCAGGCGGCCCTCCAGCCGTACAAGGAACTCCCCACCGGCCAGCGGTGGACCCCGCAGAACCAGCAGCTCATGCGCGTCGACCTGGCCATGGGCGGCACATCCGTGCTCGCCCGCCAGGGCAGCATGGTCATGTACCAGGGCAAGGTCGACTTCGGCTACAAGGGCGCCGGCTTCTCCGGCCGGATCGTCGGCAACGCCACGGGCCAGGAGATGCAGCTGATGCGCTGCAGCGGCCGCGGCCAGGTCTTCCTCGCCGAGGGCGGCGCGCATCTGCATCCCATCGAGCTCCAGGGGGACGCGATCTGCGTCTCCGCGGAGAACGTGCTCGCCTTCGACGAGTCGCTGCAGCACGAGGTCCGCCGTATCGAGGGACACGGCATACCCGGCGGGGCGCTGTTCACCATGCAGTTCCAGGGCACCGGCACGGTCGTCGTCAAGACCCACGGCACCCCGGTGGTCCTCCCGGTGACGCCCACCACGTTCGCCGACTCCAACGCCGTCGTGGCCTGGTCGGCGGCGTCCCAGGTGATCCTCTCCAGCCAGGTGCGGCTGCGCCGCAACGCCTACCCCGGCCACAGCGGAGAGACCGTGAACCTCCAGTTCCGGGGAGCCCCCGGCAACTTCGTCGTCGTCCAGCCCTACGAGGTCTGAGGGAGCCCGGAGAAATGAACCAGCAACTCGCGGGCTTCGCCCCGACGCCCGTGGTGGCCCGGATGGAGAACCACGGCCGCACGATGCTCAAGGTCGCCATGGCCTCCGGCCAGGACCTGTTCGCCCGTGCCGGCTCGATGGTCGCCTACGAGGGCTTCATCCAGTACGAGCCGAACCCGCCCGCCGTCCGGCAGATCGCCGGCCAGTGGGTCACCGGCGAGGGCGCGCCCATCATGAAGTGCTCCGGAGACGGACTGCTCTACCTCGCCGATTACGGCGCCGACGTCGTGGTCGTCAACCTCGACAACGACTCGATCTCGGTCAACGGCACCAATCTGCTGGCCTTCGACGCGCATCTGCAGTGGGGCGTCGAGAGGGTCAAGGGCCTCGCCAAGTTCGCGGGCCAGGGGCTGTGGAACATCACGGTCTCGGGTACCGGGTGGGTCGCGCTCACCTCGCGCGGCACGCCCGTCGTCGTGGACTGCGGCCGCGGCGAGGACGAGACCTACGTCGACCCGGACGCCCTCGTGGCCTGGTCGCCGAACCTGAAGGTGAAGGGCAAGCGCAGCTTCAAGGCCTCCTCCCTGATCGGGCGGGGCAGCGGAGAGGCCTTCCAGATGGCCTTCTCGGGCCAGGGCATCGTCGTCGTACAGCCGAGTGAGGACAGCACCGACCGACTGCGGGTCCGGGGCTGAGGGGGAGCGAGAACACATCATGCAGAGTCCGCTTTTCAGCCACGCGGAGCAGCAGTCCCAGGACCGCTACGTCGTGCAGAACCCGCAGCTCCTGCGGGTCGCGCTCACCGGGCACGACGATGTCCTCGCCCGCAAGGGCGCGATGGTCGCCTACCAGGGACTGATCGACTTCGACGGCGAGTACCAGCCGGGGAACCGGCGCGGCGCCCGTGCGCGCACCGGCGAGGGCCTCGACCTGATGCGCTGCTCGGGCCAGGGCACGGTCTACTTCGCCAACCTCGCCCAGTACGTCCACGTGGTGGACGTGGACCAGGAGGGCATCACGGTCGACAGCGCCTATGTACTGGCGCTGGACTCCACGCTGCACACGGAGGTCATCGCCGTGGACAGCCAGTACGGCATCTCCGGCTCCGGGAAGTACCAGCTCAACATCTCGGGGCGGGGCAAGGTCGCGCTGATGACCTCGGGTCAGCCGCTGATGATGCAGGTCACCCCCGACAAGTACGTCAACGTGGACGCCGACGCGATCGTCGCCTGGTCCTCCTCGCTGCGGGTGCAGATGCAGGCGCAGACCCACTCCACCGGCGTCTGGCGGCGCCGGGGCAACACGGGGGAGGGCTGGGAACTGAGCTTCCTCGGGCAGGGTTTCGCGCTGGTCCAGCCCAGTGAGGTGCTGCCGCCGCAGAACGCCCAGGTGGGTCAGGGCGTACGGGCCCAGTTCGGCGCGGGCCAGCACGGATCCCGCGGCCAGAACCAGGGCAACGTCTGGAGCTGAGCACCCGGCGACCGGTCGGGGGCGGTACGCGACGACGGACCGCCCCCGACCCGCCCGGCGCCTGACCGGTCCCCCGACCCCGGCCCCCTGCCCCGGCCCCGTCCGCGGCCGGTCCCGGACGCCCGGCACCCGGCACCCGGCCACGATCGGCGGCCTCGAGCGGCCGGCCGGGTCGGTCTGCCGCGATCGGCCGGATACGACCGCCCGGGCCCCGAGCCGGCCGGGGCGTGGAGCGGGGAGGACGGTTCGGCTACCGAGGGAGGTGCCGGCACGGCCGCTGCACGGCCCGGGCACCGCCGAAGCCGGGCCGAGAGCGTCCCGGTGCCGCCCCAGAGCCGCCCCAGATCCGCGTCGGAGCCGTGCCGGTGCCGCGTCAGAGCCGAGCGCGGGTGCGCTCCAGCAGACGGACCACCGACGCGTCGGCGACATCCGCCACCTCCGCGTAGCCGAACCAGCGCAGATCGAGTGACTCGTCGCTGATCGCGGGAGCCGCGTCCGGGGCCGCCAGCGCCGCGTACTGCACATCCAGGTGCCAGTGGCACGGCGCCGGGATCGCATGCCGGTCCAGCGTCACGGGACCGCCGGGAAGCAGCGTCAGCCCGGTGATGCCCGACTCCTCGATCGCCTCCCGCAGCGCGGCGTCCGCCAGCGCGGTGTCACCGGGCTCGCAGTGACCGCCCATCTGCAGCCACCTGCCCAGCTTCCGGTGCAGGGTCAGCAGCACCCGCTCCCGCGCCGGGTCCACGACCAGGGCACTGGCCGTGATGTGACCGTCCCGGCACGCCTTCCACACGCCGTCGGGACGGTCCGCCAGATGATCCAGATAGGTCCGGCGCAGCTCTGCCTGCCCGCCGTCGTACTCCTCGAGCACGCGGATGGCGTCGTCGTACAGGCTCACGAGTCGGTGTCGTCCCCGTCCCGGCCCTCGGCCGCCTCGCCGAGCATCTTGTCCAGCTCCGAGAAGTCGAGCTGCTCACGGTGGACGAATCCGTCCGGGTCGTCGAGATCGGTGGCCGTCGGCAGCATGTCCGGGTGCGCCCAGAGTCCGTCGCGGCCGTCCACGCCGCGCGCGTCGGTGAGCGACGCCCACAGCCTGGACGCGTCCCGCAGCCGGCGCGGACGCAGCTGGAGCCCGATGAGGGTGGCGAACGTCTGCTCCGCCGGACCTCCCGAGGCGCGGCGGCGGCGAAGCGTCTCGCGCAGGGCGTCCGCCGAGGTCAGCCGGTTCCTGGCCGCGTTGTGCACCACGGCGTCCACCCACCCCTCGACCAGGGCCAGCGCGGTCTCCAGACGGGCCAGCGCGGCCTTCTGCTCGGGGGTCTCCTCCGGCTGGAACATGCCCTGCTGGAGTGCCTCCTGCACCTGCTCGGGGTGCGCGGGGTCGAACTGGCCGACCACGTCCTCGAGCTTGGACGTGTCGACCTTGATCCCGCGGGCGTAGCCCTCGACCGCGCCGAACAGATGCGAGCGCAACCACGGGACGTGGGCGAAGAGCCGCTGGTGGGCGGCCTCGCGCAGCGCCAGGTACAGCCGGATCTCGTCCTTGGGGACGCCGAGGTCCTTGCCGAACGCCTCGATGTTCAGCGGAAGCAGCGCGGCCTTCCGGGCCGGGCCCAGCGGCAGGCCGATGTCCGTCGATCCGACGACCTCGCCCGCGAGCACGCCGACGGCCTGGCCGATCTGCTGGCCGAACATGGCGCCGCCCATGGAGCGCATCATGCCGATCAGCGGGCCCGCCACGGCCTGCATCTCCTCGGGCAGCACATCGCCCATGGCGACGCCCACGCGCTCGGCGACCGGGTCGACGAGCTGCTGCCACGCCGGAAGGGTCGCCTCGACCCACTCCGCGCGGCTCCACGCCACGGCGGTGCCGGCACCGGACGGCAGGGACGTGGCATCGTCGAGCCACAGATCGGCGAGACGCACGGCCTCCTCGACCGCGGCGCGCTCGGCGGGGCCGACGCTGGAGTCCTTCGTGCCGTCCTGCGTGCCCTGGGAGACCGTCTGACGGGCGATCTGCTTCGCCATGTCCCAGTTCACCGGACCGCCCTCGTAGCTCAGCATCTGGCCGAGCTGCTGGAAGGCCGCCCCGAGGTCGGCCGGGTTCAGCGAGCCGAACATCGCGGCGAACGGATTGTCCGCGCCGCCGCCGGGACCGCCCGCGCCCGGGAACCCGAATCCGAAGGGGTTCGCCGGGCCGCCCTGGCCGCCGCCGGAGCCCTGCCCACCTCCGGCGGGGTCCTTCTTCTTGCCCTCGTCGCCGTTCTCCGGCTCCTCCGGCGGAAGGCCGAATCCGAATGGGGTGTCACTCACGGGTTTCCTCGGCTCGTAGGGCCACCGGCTTCCCGCCGGCGGCGAATGCCCGACAACACCACCAGCCTAAGCGGCGCCCGGCCGGCGGCGGAGGCGTCGACATGTGAAGCCGGACATGGGCTGGATGCTCCACCGGCTCACGGCCTGCGGCAGGATGGACGCCACCTGGTACGTACACGACCGTCCGCGCACGTACTGAAGACAACCGCTGGAGACGCCCGGTGAGTTCCCCAGATCCGCAGGTTCGCGCAACGCGAAACCCCTCGACCCCGGCCGCGGGGCGCGGCCCCGTGGTCGCGGTGACCGGCGCCGCCTCCGGCGTCGGTGACCTGCTGACCAGGCGCCTCGTCGCGTCGGACGACATCGGCCGGGTCATCGCGGTCGACGAGCGCCGGGGCGACGTGCCCGAGGCGCACTGGCACGTCCTGGACGTGCGGGACCCGGCGATCGCCGAGAAGTTCCGCGGAGCCGACGTCGTCGTGCACCTGGCGCTCGATCTGGACCTCGAGACCGATTCCGCGGCGCGTACCGCGTACAACGTCCGCGGTACGCAGACCGTGCTCACCGCGGCCGCGGCCGCGGGTGTCCGCCGGGTCGTGCTGTGCACCTCGGCGATGGTCTACGGGGCGCTGGCCGACAACGACGTCCCGCTCTCCGAGGACGCGGAGCTGCGTGCCACGGCGGAGGCCACGGCCGTCGGCGACCTGCTGGAGATCGAGCGCCTGGGACGCCGGGCGCCCCGCGCCCACCCGGGGCTGAACGTCACCGTCGCCAGGCCCGCCGTGCTGGTCGGCGGCACCGACACGGCGCTCACCCGCTACTTCGAGTCGCCGAGGCTGCTGGTCGTCGCGGGATCCCGCCCGACCTGGCAGTTCTGCCATGTCGAGGACCTGGTCAGCGCGCTGGAGTACGCCGCCCTGGAGAAGGTCGACGGAGAGTTCGCGGTCGGCTGCGACGGCTGGCTGGAGCAGGAGGAGGTCGAGGAGCTCAGCGGTATCCGGCGCATGGAACTGCCCTCGGCGGTCGCCCTCGGGGCGGCGGCGCGGCTGCACCGGATCGGCCTCACCCCCTCCCCGGCGGGCGACCTCGCGTACACCATGCACCCGTGGGTCGTCAGCGTCGGCAGGCTGCACGACGCCGGCTGGCGCCCCCGGTGGACCAACGAGGAGGTGCTGGGGGCGCTGCTCGAGGAGGTCCAGGGCCGGCACACGGTCGCGGGCCGCCGCCTCGGCCGCAAGGACGCCACCGCCGCGGCGGGCGCCGCGGGCGCGACCGTCGCCCTGCTCGGCACTGCGGCGCTCGTCCGCCGCGCCCGCAAGCGCCGAGGTCTCTGAACCGGGCACTCGCCCCGGGGGGCCGCAGCGTCTCCTGCCGGGAGGCCCCTGCGGTCTTGCCCTGGAGGGCGAGGAGGATGTCTCCTGTGGAGTGTCCTTCTGTACCTGTGGAGTCCCCTTCTGTAGGAGACTCCAAGCTGCCTCGCCGCCGCCCGGTCGAATGCGCTATTCCGGGATGTCGGCGGTGTGCGGCACGATGGCTCCATGGGAAGCATGAACGATCACCCGGGTGAGCAGGCGGCGGAGGACCCGATCCGGCTGCTGGCGATCCGGGACACCCCGCTCTCCGTCGACGAGGTGTTCCGCGCCGTGGGCGATGCGGCGGCCGGGGGCACGGCGCTGTTCGTGGGCACCGTGCGCAACCACGACGGCGGCGCGGACGTCGACGCGCTCGGCTACTCCTGCCATCCCACCGCCGAGGCCGAGATGCGCCGCATCGCCGAGAAGGTCACGGCCGAGTACCCGGTCCGGGCGCTGGCGGCCGTCCACCGCGTGGGCGACCTGGAGATCGGGGACCTGGCCGTGGTCGTCGCCGTCTCGTGCCCGCACCGGGGTGAGGCCTTCGAGGCGTGCCGCACACTCATCGACGACCTCAAACACGAGGTCCCGATCTGGAAGCACCAGCAGTTCTCCGACGGCACCGAAGAATGGGTCGGCGCGTAGCGCCGTCTTCCAGGGGTGGTGGTCGGGTGACGGGTGGGTGGGTCGGCGCGTAGCGCCGTCGTTGTGGGGTGGTGGTCGGGTGACGGGTGGGCGGCTCTCGGTGCCGTCGGAGGGGCGCGTGACGCCGTCCCCGGCGGCCATGGGCCCGATTTGCGTAACCGCCCCCCTGGCACCAGCGTTGAAGCGGCACCCGGTTAATCTGCTGATCGGTCGGCTGCACAGGCAGTGGTTCCGGCTCATGGGGTAGGGAGGTCGTGATGGCGGCGCTCGCTTGGTTGCTGATCCCGCTTTTCGCCGTCGTCGGCGCGGCGATATGGGGGAGCTGGGCATCGAGGAACCGGACCACCGGTGACATCGCGGAGCTCGCCGGTTACGCACGCTTCCGGGACGCCATGGAGAGGTCCCACTCCGGGACGGACGCCGTCTGACCCGACCGGTCGACCGGTCGACCGGTCGTAGCCGGGGTTCTTCGGGGGCGGCTCGGGGGCTGCTGTCGCCTTCCGGGGGCGTCCGGCACGGCCCCTGCGCGGCGGCCCTGCCGCGAGCCCCGTACGGACCGGCCCGACAGGTGCACTGACGGACCAGTCCCGTACTGTCGTTCCATGCCACGCCGCACAGCGACGATGCTCGCCTCCACCCTGGTCCTCATCGTGCTGCTCTGCGTGGGTGTGTTCATGACTCCGCCCTACTCGGAGATGACGCCCGGGCCCACGGTGAACACCCTCGGCGACTCCGGTGGCGAGCCGGTCCTGCGGATCTCCGGCCGGAAGACCTATCCGACCTCCGGTCACCTCAACATGACGACGGTCCGGGTCACGGGCGCGGACTACAAGATGAACCTGGCGGAGGTCGTGTACGGCTGGCTGGCTCATGACAACGTCGTGGTGCCGCACGAGACGCTCTACCCGGACGGCAAGACCGAGGAGCAGTCGAACCAGGAGAACGCGGAGGAGTTCAGCCAGTCCCAGGAGAGTGCCAAGGTCGCGGCTCTGCGCGAGCTGGGGATCCCGGTGAGCTCCCGGGTCGTCGTGTCCTCGGTCCGCAAGGACAGCCCGGCCCAGGGCGCCCTGCACGCGGGTGATGTGATCAGGGCGGTCGACGGTACGCCGGTGAAGAAGCCGGACGACGTCTCCAAGGCCGTGGTCAAGCACAAGCCCGGCGCCAAGGTGACCTTCACCATCGTCCCGGCCAAGGAGGCGGCCGCGGCGGAGAAGGCCGGCAGGGAACCGACGACCTCCCAGGACGTGCAGGTCGGGACGGTGCGGTCGGAGCAGGCCAAGCGGACGATCGTGGGCATCACGGCCGGTACGGACCACACCTTCCCGTTCTCCGTCGACATCAAGCTGGCCGACGTGGGCGGCCCGAGCGCGGGGCTGATGTTCGCCCTGGGGATCGTCGACAAGCTCAGCCCGGTGGACCTCACGGGGGGCAGGTTCATCGCCGGTACGGGGACGATCGACGACCGGGGCGTGGTCGGACCCATCGGCGGCATCGAGATGAAGCTGGTCGGCGCGCGGAACGCGGGGGCGGAGTACTTCCTGACGCCGAGCGACAACTGCGCCGCCGCGGCCTCCGACGTCCCCGACGGCCTCACGCTGGTCAGGGTGAAGACGATCGACGACGCGACGAAGTCGCTGGAGAAGATCCGCACCGGGAAGACCGCCGGTCTGCCCGGCTGCTCGGAGGGCTGAGCGGCCCCCTCGGGGAGCGAGGCGCCCGCACCGGCCCCGCTCGCGGCCGAACGGGCTTCCGCACGGGGGCAGAGGGGCGTGCCGCGACCGCGGCACGCCCCTCTTGGCACTCCTCGGCGCGGTTGCGCGCCGTCACACCTCGAACGTCGCCGAGAGGGCCTCGGCCAGCCCCGGCACCAGGTCGGCTCCGGTGAGCACCTCGGTCGGGGAGTCCTTCTCCCGCAGCCGCAGTGCCGACTCCCTGGCGCCGTCCCGCAGCACCGCCACGGTCATCCGGACCTCCTGGCGGTCCGGATGCGCGGCCACCCAGGCGGCCAGGCCCGCCTCGTCGAGGCCCTCGGGGACGGAGGTCTCCGCGGACGGCGGCAGCATCAGCCGCTCCACGGTGAGTGCGCACCCCGCCACCGCGTCGGGCCAGGCGATCGTTCCGAGGAACTCGTCCAGCGGGGTGCCGGAGGGGATCTCGTCCTGCTCGACCGGGGTCAGCGGAGCGGCCGCGTCCGCTCCGTCGGGTTCGTCGAGACCGAGCTGGGCGGCGAGACCCGGCTCCTGGGCGCGCAGCTGTGCGGTGTCGACGAGGGCGAAGAGCCGGGCCGGCTGGTCCCAGCCGAGGCCGGAGGCGTACTCGTCGATTTCGAGCACCGCGCGGGTGAGCGGGCTCGCGGCCATCGGGGGGCCGCCGGGGGAAACGTTGGACATGCTCAATATCCTGCCTCCTCCGGCCCCGGAGTCGGGAACTAGGTAAAGCTTCAGTAAGTTGCATGAGTGGGCCCTACGATCGCGTGGGCCTGCAGCAGAGGTGCCGGACGCATGGGACGGCACCGGACAACGCTTATACAACCGCGAACTCGAGGGGCGCACGTTGGCTTTCCAGATGCCGGACCGCGGCGGAGGCCCGACCGGGCCACGGATGAGAGTGGGCCGGCCGTCCCGGCGCGTACGGACGCTGCTGATGACGCTCGGCGTGCTGGCCGTGCTCGCCATGGCCTTTGTCATGTTCGCCGGGTTCTGGACCGACTGGCTCTGGTACCGCTCGGTGGCGTACTCGTCGGTGTTCACCACGACCCTCTGGACCAAGATCGGCCTGTTCGTGGTCTTCGGCCTGCTGATGGCCGCCTCCGTCGGGCTGAACATCTGGCTGGCGCACCGGCTGAGGCCGCCGCTGAGCGCGATGTCGCTCGAGCAGCAGAGCCTCGACCGGTACCGCATGGGCATCGCCCCGTACAAGAAGTGGGCGCTCCTGGGGATCACCGCGCTCGTCGGTCTGATCGCCGGAGCGTCCGCCTCCTCCCAGTGGCGCACCTGGCTGATGTGGGTCAACGGCGTGCCGTTCGGCCAGAAGGACCCCCAGTTCGGGATGGACGTGGCGTTCTACTCGTTCGACCTGCCCTGGTACCGGTTCCTGCTGGGCTTCGGCTTCGCCGCGGTGGTGCTCTCCCTGATCGCCGCGGTCCTCACCCACTACCTGTACGGCGGGCTGCGGGTCACCAGCCCCGGCGCGCGCGCCACCGCCGCGGCCACCGGCCATCTGTCGGTGCTGCTCGGGATCTTCGTCGCGCTCAAGGCCGTGGCGTACTGGCTGGACCGGTACGGCCTGGCCGTCAAGTCCAGTGACTTCAAGGCGGCGGGCAACTGGACGGGCCTGCGGTACGTCGACGCGAACGCCTATCTGCCGGCGAAGACGATCCTGTTCTGCATCGCGGTCATCTGCGCCCTGCTGTTCTTCGCGACGCTCTGGCGGCGCACCTGGCAGCTGCCGATGATCGGCTTCGGGCTGATGGTGCTCTCGGCCATCCTCATCGGCGGTCTGTACCCGGCCATCGTGCAGAAGTTCCAGGTCCAGCCGAACGAGCAGGCCAAGGAAGCCCCGTACATCAAGAAGAACATCGACGCCACGCGTGAGGCGTACGGCATCGACGCGGCGAAGGCCGAGAACTACGGGGGCAAGGGCGACCCGAAGCGGAAGGCCCAGCAGCGCGAGCAGGCCGCCACGGCGGCCAGCTACCGGCTCGTGGACTCGAACATCGTCTCGCCCGCCTTCCAGCAGCTCCAGCAGGAGCGGAAGTACTACCAGTTCCCCGCGACCCTCGACGTGGACCGGTACACCGGCCCCGACGGGAAGCCGCAGGACACGGTCATCGGTCTGCGCGAGCTGAACATCAAGGGCATCCCCAAGCGCAACTGGATCAACGACCACTTCACCTACACCCACGGCTTCGGCGCGATCGCGGCCAAGGGCACCAACACGATCACCGACGAGGACCAGGGCACGGTCGGTGCCCCGGACTTCATCGAGTCCGGCCTGCCCACCAAGGGCCAGCTCGGCACGTACGAGCAGCGGGTCTACTACGGCGAGAAGACCGAGCAGTACTCGATCGTCGGCGGGCCGCAGAAGGAGCTGGACTACGAGAAGAACGGCGAGGTGACCACCAGCTTCAAGGGCAAGAGCGGGGTCGACCTCTCCGGTGCCTTCAACCGGGCCGCGTACGCGGTGGCGTTCAGCGAGCCGCAGATCCTCTACTCCGGAGCGATCGGCGACGGTTCGCGCATCCTCTACAACCGCACGCCCAAGGAGCGCGTCGAGGCGGTGGCCCCCTGGCTCACCATCGACGGCGACGCCTACCCGGCGGTGGTCGACGGCCGCATCAAGTGGATCGTCGACGCCTACACCACGACGAACGGGTACCCCTACGCCTCGCGCACGACGCTCGGGGACACCACGGCCGACTCGCTGACCGACAGCCAGCGTGCCGTCGTGGCGCAGCAGAACCAGGTCAACTACATCCGCAACTCGGTGAAGGCCACGGTCGACGCCTACGACGGCACGGTGGACCTGTACCAGTGGGACACCAAGGACCCGGTCCTCAAGACCTGGATGAAGGCCTTCCCGGACACGGTCAAGCCCAAGGGCGAGATCGAGCCGGACCTGCTGGCCCACCTCCGGTACCCGCAGGACATGTTCAAGGTCCAGCGGGAGCTGCTCACCCGGTACCACGTGACGGACCCCGAGCAGTTCTACACCGGCAGTGACGCCTGGCAGGTGCCGAACGACCCGACGCAGAAGGACGGCAGCGCGGTCCCGCCGTACTACCTGAGCCTGAAGATGCCGGGCGAGCAGGAGCAGAAGTTCTCGCTGACGACGACGTTCACGCCCAGCGGGCGGCCCAACCTGGGCGCGTTCATGGCCGTCGACGCCGATGCGAACAGCAAGGACTACGGCTCGATCAGACTGCTGAGGGTGACCTCCACCGTGCAGGGGCCGTCCCAGGTGCAGAGCGAGCTCAACAGCGTGCCGGAGGTCGCGACGTTCGTCCGCGACCTGCGGGGCACCGATTCGGAGATCGACTACGGCAACCTGCTGACGGTTCCGCTGGACGGCGGGTTCCTGTACGTCGAGCCGGTGTACGCCCGAGGCGGCGCCGCCAACTACCCGCTGCTGAAGAAGGTGGCGGTGTCCTACGGCGGCAAGCCGGTCTTCAAGGACAGCCTCGACGAGGCGCTGAACGCGGTGTTCGGGGTCGACGGTGCCGAGCCGCCGCCCACGACGCAGCCTCCGGCGGAGCCGGGCGACACCACGCCCCAGCCGCCGGCGACGGGCAGCGCGGCGCTGAAGCAGGCCATCGCGGACGCCCAGAAGGCGTACGAGGCGGGCCAGGAGGCGCTCAAGAAGAACGACTGGACGGCGTACGGCAAGGCCCAGGCCGATCTGCAGGCGGCGCTGGACCGGGCGGCGGCGGCACAGTCGCAGGCGGCCCCCGGGGCACCGTCGCGTAAACCCGGAGGCTGACCGAACGGGTGGTTCACCGGACGGGCTCCACTCCGCACCGTGGTACGGTAGGTACACAACGACGCGGGGTGGAGCAGCTCGGTAGCTCGCTGGGCTCATAACCCAGAGGTCGCAGGTTCAAATCCTGTCCCCGCTACTGAGATCGAGGGCCCGGATCCATCAGGATCCGGGCCCTCGGCGTGTGCGGGGGAAATTGTTCCCGAAGTCTGTCCCGATTCGGGCGGGTTGAGTCCGGCGCTCTGGAGTGCTGCGTGTTTGACTTGTCTCTCTGTGGGCATGTCGACAAAACGCTGAAGTGACCTCACTGGCTGCGGTATACCAGGTGTACGCGGGTTGCAGGTGGTGCGACGATGGATTTCATGGGGGACGGGACAACTCTGTTGGAGATGGGGCGGTTTGCGCACGAGCACGCCGTCACCGCCGGAGCGGCGGTGGGTGTGGCCGATGCGACGGCCGTCGACGCCGTCGACGCCGTGGACCCGCTCGAGTCCCTGACGCCCGTGGAACCGCTGCCGGTCACCGACGCCGAGGCGGAGACCGAGGCCCGGCACCGTCGCGGCGCCGAGGCGGGCGACGTGGCGTCCATGAGCGTCCTGGGGGCGATGCTCCTGCGCCGGGGCGACCTTGACGGAGCGGAGCCGCATCTGCGCACGGCCACCGCGGAGGGGGACCGCGCCGCCGCGAACAATCTGGGTGTGCTGCTGCACCAGCGCGGCTACGCCGACGAGGCGGCCGGCTGGTGGCGGATCGCCGCGGTCGCCGGTTCCGCGGCGGCGGCGCACGCGCTCGGCCGGCACTTCCGGGAGCGGGGCGACGAGCCGGCCGCCGAGTACTGGCTGCGCCAGTCCGCCGAGCAGGGGCACGCCCTCGGCGCCTACGCCCTGGCCGATCTGCTCGAGCACCGCAGCGAGCCGGGTGCCGAGCGCTGGCTGCGCGCGGCCGCCGAGCAGGGCCACCGCGAGGCCGCGTACCGGCTGGCACGTGCGCTCGAGCGGCGATCGCCGGGCGGTGGCGCTCCGGCGGCCCGCCGCCCCGTCGCGGCCGCCGGCGGCAAGGGGCCCCGCAGGCCCGGTGACACCGGCGCGGCCGTGGCCGGTACGACCGGCGGCGCGGCCGAGCCGAAGTGGCGGCTGCGGCGGGCTCCGCGGAGGCGCTGGTCTGGCTGGGCATGCGCGTCATTGTTCCACCGGGGCGCTCCACGTCCTCAGCGGGTCGGGGCGGTGCTCGTACCATCGCCGGTCGGCCTCCAACTGCGCGGCGAGCGAGATCAGCAGCTCCTCCGTGCCCTCCGGGCCGAGCAGCTGCGCCCCGACGGGAAGACCGTCGGAGGTGAAGCCCGCGGGGACGTTGACGCCCGGCCAGCCGAGCACGTTCCAGGGCCAGGGGCCCGCGAGCTGCCCGTCCAGACCTTCCAGGACATCAAGAGCACGCAGGAGACCCTGGACAACTTCAAGGTCATCCCCCGCAGTGCCGCCGAGCCTTCCGGCCCGGCCGTGTCCGTGGTGGCCGACGGCCCCACCGCGGGCGCGGTGTCCGGGGCGTCCGAGCGCCAGGACGAGGCGGAGCAGTGGTACCGGCAGGCGGCCGCCCGCGGGCACCGCAGGGCCGCGCTGCACCTCGGCGGCATCCTGGAGCGCCGGGGCGAGCTGAAGGAGGCTGCGCGCTGGTACCTCACCTCCGCCAGGGACGGCGAGGCGCGGGCCGCCTGCGCCCTGGGGTTCCTGCTGAAGGACGCCGGCGACGAGGAGGGCGCAGCCGTGTGGTGGCTGCGGGCCGCCCAGGACGGCGATGGCAACGCTGCCAACGCGCTGGGCGCGCTGCACGCCGCCCGCGGTGAGCACCAGTCCGCCGAGCGCTGGTACCGCGCCGCCCTGGACGCGGGCGATGTGAACGGGGCGTACAACCTCGGTCTGCTGTGCGCGGCCCAGGGCCGTACCGGGCAGGCCGAGCAGTGGTACCGCCGTGCCGCGTACACCGGGCACCGCGAGGCCGCCAACGCGCTCGCCGTGCTGCTGCTGCAGGCCGGGGACCCGGCCGGTGCCGAGCCCTGGTTCTCCAAGGCCGCCGAGGCGGGCAGCGTGGACGCCGCGTTCAACCTCGGCATCCTCTACGCGGGGCGGGACGAGGACCGTGCGGCGCTGCGCTGGTACGCCCGGGCGGCGGCCGCCGGGCACACGGAGGCCGCCCTGCAGGTCGGGATGGCCGCTCTGCGCGACGGGGACGAGCATGCGGCGGAGCGGCATCTGCGCTGCGCCGCCGGCAGCGGAAGCGCCGAGGCGGCGTTCCGGCTCGCGACGCTGCTGGACGCGCGCCAGCCGCCGCCCGGCGCGCCCGCGCTGGGTGAGCCGATGGGCGAGAAGACCGAGTGCGAGGAGTGGTACGAGCGGGCCGCCGTGCAGGGGCACCGCCGGGCGCAGGTGCGTATCGGCATGCTCGCCGCGGCCCGTGGCGACGTCTCCGAGGCCGCCCGCTGGTACCGGGAGGCGGCGGAGGCGGGCAGCCGCAACGGCGCGTTCAACCTGGGTCTGCTGCTGGCCCGTGAGGGCAACGAGCGCGAGGCCGCACTCTGGTGGGCCCGTGCGGCCCGCGCGGGCCACGGGCGCGCGGCGCTCCGGCTCGCCCTGCTGGCCGCGCGCCGCGGGGAGCTGGCGGAGGGCCAGCGCTGGTGCGCCCGCGCGGTGGAGCTGGGGCCCGCCGAGGTCGCGGATCGGGCGGCCGCGCTCCGTGAGGCGCTGCACCAGGAGCTCACGGCCTGAGGCAGGCGTCACACGGCTCAGCGGCCCGAACGGCTGATCGGATACGGATTTGCTCTGGTCCGCGGGGTGTCGTACTGTTGAGCACGCCGACGCGGGGTGGAGCAGCTCGGTAGCTCGCTGGGCTCATAACCCAGAGGTCGCAGGTTCAAATCCTGTCCCCGCTACTGAAGACCGAAGGCCCGGATCCACTGGATCCGGGCCTTCGGCGCGTTGCCGGCCGAAGTGGGCCGGAGTGGGCGGTGGGCTGGAGTGGGCCGAATCCGGGTCGGGCCGACCGGCGGCCCGACCCCGGCGAGCGGATCCCGGGGGGCGGCCTTCGCGGTGAGGTCCCGGGGCGAGCGGATCCCGGTCGGGCGTGGCGCGTGGCGCTCCTCGCCGGCCGCGGGCGGCGCAGTGGGCCGGCGGGTGCGCCGGCGGGTGCGCCGGCGGCCGGGCGGAGAGCCGCCGAGGGAGGGCCGGCCGGACGAGTGCCGTCGGTGGAACGGGTACGGGGACGGAACGGGAACCGGACGGGTACGGAACGAGGACGGGAACGGGCGGGCCGTGGCGGCCCGCCCGTGAAGCGGTCGCGGGGTCCCGCCCCGCGCGGTGCTAGGCGCTCGCGCAGCTCGGGCAGAGGCCCCGGTAGGTGACCTCGACGTCCGAGATCGTGAAGCCGAAGCGCTCCGAGTCGGGCAGGTCCGTCAGTGGATTGCCGTCGGGGTGGACGTCCCGGATCGCGCCGCAGCGCGCGCAGACCAGGTGCTGGTGCGGGCGGTGGGCGTTCGGGTCGTACCGCTTGGCGCGGTGGTCCGTCGCCACTTCCAGGATCTCGCCCAGTGAGACCAGCTCACCCAGGGTGTTGTAGACCGTGGCCCGGGAGATCTCCGGCAGCCGCTCGACCGCGCGGGCGTGCACCTCGTCGGCGGTCAGGTGGACGTGCTCACCGTCGAGGACCTCGGCCACGACGCGCCGCTGCGCGGTCATGCGCCAGCCGCGTCCGCGCAGGCGTTCCAACAGGTCGCTCATGCGTATCAGCCTAACAGTCGGGGGAGCGGGTCCCGAACGGATGTGAGTTTGGATGGGCATTTGACTTAGATAATGTCCATTGTAGGATCGTGAACATCATTAGCCAAGGGACAGGACTGGCAGGCGATGACGCAGTTTTCGCAGGAGGCGCACATGTCGCAGGGACCGCTCACCACCGAAGCCGGTGCGCCGGTCGCGGACAACCAGAACAGCGAGACCGCGGGTGCCGGCGGACCCGTCCTGGTCCAGGACCAGCTGCTGCTCGAGAAGCTCGCGCACTTCAACCGTGAGCGCATTCCGGAGCGGGTGGTGCACGCCCGCGGCGCCGGCGCCTACGGCACGTTCACGGTGACTGCGGACGTCACCCGCTACACCCGGGCGAACTTCCTCTCCGAGGTCGGCAAGCGGACCGAGACGTTCCTGCGCTTCTCCACCGTGGCGGGCAGCCTCGGCGCGGCGGACGCGGTGCGCGACCCCCGGGGTTTCGCGCTGAAGTTCTACACCGAGGAGGGCAACTACGACCTCGTCGGCAACAACACCCCGGTGTTCTTCATCAGGGACGCCATCAAGTTCCCCGACTTCATCCACACGCAGAAGCGCGACCCGTACACGGGCAGCCAGGAGGCGGACAACGTCTGGGACTTCTGGGGCCTGTCGCCCGAGTCGACCCACCAGGTGACCTGGCTGTTCGGTGACCGGGGGATCCCGGCCTCGTACCGCCACATGAACGGCTACGGCTCGCACACCTACCAGTGGAACAACGAGGCGGGCGAGGTCTTCTGGGTCAAGTACCACTTCAAGACCGACCAGGGCATCAGGAACCTCGTCCAGGCCGAGGCCGACCGGCTCGCCGGTGCGGACCCGGACAGCCACCAGCGCGACCTGCGCGAGGCCATCGAGCGCGGTGACTTCCCGTCGTGGACGGTGCAGGTCCAGATCATGCCCGCGGCGGACGCGGCGACCTACCGGTTCAACCCGTTCGACCTCACCAAGGTGTGGCCGCACGAGGACTACCCGCCGATCGAGATCGGCAGGCTGGAGCTGAACCGCAACCCGGAGAACATCTTCGCGGAGGTCGAGCAGTCCGTCTTCAGCCCCGCGCACTTCGTGCCGGGCATCGGCCCCTCCCCGGACAAGATGCTCCAGGGCCGTCTCTTCGCGTACGGCGACGCCCACCGCTACCGCGTCGGAATCAACGCCGACCACCTGCCGGTGAACCGTCCGCGCGCCACCGAGGCGCGCAGCCACTCCCGTGACGGCCTGCTCTACGACGGCCGCCACAAGGGCGCCAAGAACTACGAGCCGAACAGCTTCGGCGGTCCCTTCCAGACGGACCGGCCGCTGTGGCAGCCCGTCCCGGTCTCGGGGGCCACCGGCGGCCACGAGGCCCCGTCGCACTCCGAGGACGACGACTTCGTCCAGGCCGGCAACCTCTACCGGCTGATGTCCGAGGAGGAGAGGGGCCGGCTGGTCGGGAACCTGGCCGGCTTCATCGCCAAGGTCTCGCGGGACGACATCGCCGAGCGGGCGATCGGCAACTTCCGTCGGGCCGACGGAGACTTCGGCAAGCGGCTGGAGGCCGCGGTCCAGGCCCTGCGCGGCTGACGAAAACCAGCACTGGACCGCTTGCCGTGGCAGAGCGGGCCGGACCTCCCGGAAGGAGGTCCGGCCCGCTCGTGTGTCCGCGGTCAGCCCGCGAGGGTCGCCTCGGTCCGGTCGGTCCGGTCGGTCCGGTGCCGGGCGGGTGCCCAGCAGCGGATGATGTCGCGTACCGAGACGACGCCCACGGGTCCCTGGGCGTCGAGCACGATGAGATGGCGGAAATCGCCGTGGGCCATGGCGCCCGCGGCCTCCTCCAGGGTCCAGGTGGGGGCGGCGAAGACGACGTCGGTGGTGGTGTGGGCGGCGGCGGATTCGAGGTCGGGGTCCTGGCCGGCGCCGAGCGAGACGAGGACGTCCCGCTCGGTGAGTATGCCGAGGCCGCTGGTGTCGGGGTCGAGGACGACGGCCGCCCCGACACGCCGTGCGGCCATCAGCCGTGCGGCCTGCCTCAGGGTGTGTGCGGGGCCGATGGTGAGGACCACCGTGCTCATGGCGTCACGGACGAGCATGGATGGAGCCACCTCCTTGATGAACCCTTCAACGAGAAGGGATTCACAAGTTCACAAATGGGGAGACTCTCAGACTCGCAGCGATCGTGCGGGGCAACAAGAGGGGACGCGGCGCCCAAGGGGGAGCACGGGAGGCGAACTGGCCGGTAACCGCCGTGGGCGGCCCGCGCTCAGTCCCGGTTGAGGTACTCCAGCAGCTCCCCGTGCAGCAGCCCGTTGGAGGCCGCCGCGTTTCCGCTGTGCGGGCCGTGGACCCCGTCGAGGCCGGTGAACGTGCCGCCCGCCTCCTGCACGACGATCGCGTTGGCCGCCATGTCCCAGAGGGAGAGCTCCGGCTCCGCGCAGATGTCCACCGAGCCCTCGGCCACCATCATGTACGGCCAGAAATCGCCGTACCCGCGAGTCCGCCAGACGGCCCGGGTCAGGTCCAGGAAGCCGCCGAGCCGGCCCCGCTCCTCCCAGCCGCCGAGCGAGGAGTACGCGAACGAGGCGTCGGACAGCCTCGCAACCTTGGAGACATGCAGCCGGGTCGCGGCGGACAGGCTGCGCCCGGTGTACGCGCCCGCGCCCTTCGCCGCCCACCAGCGGCGGCCCAGCGCGGGCGCCGAGACCACACCCACCACCGGCTGGTACCCGCCCTCGCCGGCCTCCATCAGGGAGATCAGCGTCGCCCACACGGGAACCCCGCGGACGTAGTTCTTCGTGCCGTCGATCGGGTCGACGACCCAGCGCCTGGGGCCGGTGCCCTCGATGCCGTACTCCTCGCCGAGGACCGCGTCACGCGGCCTGGCGCGCTGGAGCTGGTGGCGGATCAGCTCCTCCGCCGCCTTGTCGGCCTCGCTCACCGGGGTCATGTCCGGCTTGGTCTCGACCTTGAGGTCGAGCGCCCTGAACCGGTCCATGGTCGCCGCGTCGGCGGCGTCCGCCAGGACATGGGCGAGGCGCAGATCATCGTGGTAGTCGGCCATGTCCGCACTCTATCCCCGGGGTGCGGCCCGGCCGTTCCGCCCGGTCGCCTCCGCGGCCGGAGGGCGTCCGCGGCCCGCCGACGCCCTTGACAGTGGGTGTTCGTGCGTCAACTCTGAGCGAAGAGCCGCGGGGTCGTGGAGGGCCCCGCCCGGGAGGCCCACGATGCCCACAGCGCGCGAAGCCCTGCTGAACGCCGCTCACGCCGCACTCGCCGGCCGGCCCTGGTCCGCCGTCCGCATGGTCGACGTCGCCTCGGCGGCGAGTGTCTCGCGCCAGACGTTGTACAACGAGTTCGGCGGCAAGGACGGCCTCGCCCGGGCACTGGTGCGGCGCGAGGCCGACGCCTACCTCTCCGGCGTGGACCGGGTGCTCGCGGAGCCGGCCGCGGCCGGCGAGCAGCTGGTCCGGCTGGCCGAGTGGACCGTGGCGGAGGCGTGCTCCCGGCCGCTGCTGCGCGCCCTGCTCACGGGCTGGTGGAGCGACCGGCTCCCCGCGCCGAGGCCCGCCGTCCGGTCCGCCGCCGGTCCGGCCGTCCCGGCCCAGCGGCGCGCGGACGCCGGCCACCCCGCCCCTTGTGAGCTGGTGGCGGCGGTACGAGACCGGTCGCTTGCCGCGCTGGAGCAGGGCGCCGGGCGCCGTACGGAGGAGGAGGCGGCGGAGGCCGGCCGGCGCTGCGAGCTGGCCGTGCGGCTGGCGCTGTCCTGTGTGGTCGCGGGTCCGTCCGAGGGGGTCGGCCGGCTGGTCCGTACCGCCGTCAGTGGGCCGGGCTGGAGAGCTGCAGGCCGATGACCCCGGCCACCACCAGCGTGATCGAGACGATCTTCAGGGTCGAGGCGATCTCCCCGAGGAAGACCATTCCGTAGATGGCCGTGCCCGCCGCCCCGATGCCCGTCCACACCGCGTAGGCGGGTCCGACGTCGAGCTTGCGCAGGGCGAGCGTCAGCAGCCCGAAGCTGCTCACCGCGAAGACCGCGAACGCGATGGTCGGCCAGAGCCGGGTGAAGCCGTGGGACAGCTTCAGGCAGATGGCGAACCCCGTCTCGAGGAATCCGGCGACGACCACGAGCAGCCACGCCATGTCAGTGCCTCCCGCGTCCCCGATCCCGCGTACCGCGTCCCGCGACCGCTTCGTCTCACTTGGTGCGATTATGCACTTACCGCGGTCGCCCGCGCAGGCAGGCGGGTCAGTCGCCCTCGCGTCGCTCCCGCGTGGCCAGCAGCCGCCTCAGGGAGTAGAGGCGCGCCGGATCGGCGTGCCCCTGGGCCACCCACTCGTCCAGGGCGCAGTCCGGCTCGTCGTGCGAACACGCGCGCGGGCAGTGCTCCGTGCCGGGCTCGAGGTCGGGGAAGGCGTGGATCACCCGGGACGGGTCGACGTGGTGGAGCCCGAAGGACCGCACTCCCGGAGTGTCGATCACCCAGCCTCCCGCGCCCGCCAGCGGCAGGGCCAGCGCGGAGGTGGTGGTGTGCCGGCCGCGGCCCGTGACGGCGTTGACCCGCCCGGTCGTGCGCCGCCTCTCCTCCGGCACCAGCGCGTTGACCAGCGTGGTCTTCCCGACGCCGGAATGGCCGACGAACGCGGTGATCCGGCCGTCGAGGTACTCGCGCACCACGGTCGCCGCCTCGCCCGCGTAGAGCTCGTCGCGTGAGGTCACGACGTACGGGATGTCGAGCGCGCCGTACAGGTCCAGCAGTGTCGACGCCGGGGCCAGGTCCGACTTGGTCAGCACCAGCAGCGGCTCCAGGCCGCCGTCGTAGGCCGCGACCAGGCAGCGGTCGATCAGCCGCGGGCGGGGCTCGGGATCGGCGAGTGCCGTCACGATCGCCAGCTGGTCGGCGTTGGCGACGACGACCCGCTCGTACGGATCGTCGTCGTCGGCGGTGCGCCGCAGCACGGAGGCGCGCTCCTCGATGCGGACGATGCGGGCGAGCGTGTCCTTGGCGCCGGACAGGTCGCCGACCAGGCCCACCCGGTCGCCGACGACGGCCGCCTTGCGGCCCAGCTCCCGGGCCTTCATCGCCACGACGGTGCGGTCTCCCACGAGGCAGGTGAGGCGGCCCCGGTCGACGGTCAGGACCATGCCCTCCGCGGCGTCCTCGTGCTTCGGGCGGATGCTCGTACGGGGCCGGTTGCCCTTGCGGTTCGGGCGGACCCGGACGTCGTCCTCGTCGGTGTGCTTGCCGTAGCGGCGCATCTCGTGCCGCCCCGCTCAGTTCCCGGCGAGCATGTCGGTCCACATCCTCGGGAAGTCGGGCAGGGTCTTGGCGGTCGTCGCGACGTTCTCGACCTCCACGCCCTCGACGGCCAGGCCGATCAGCGCTCCGGCCGTGGCCATCCGGTGGTCGTCGTATGTGTGGAACACCCCGCCGTGCAGCGGGCGCGGCCGGATGTGCAGACCGTCCTCCGTCTCGGTGACGTCCCCGCCGAGCTCGTTGATCTCCTTGGTCAGGGCCGCGAGGCGGTCCGTCTCGTGGAGCCGCAGATGCGCGACGCCGCGCAGCGTGGAGGGGGAGTCGGCCAGAGCGGCCACGGCGGCGATGCCCGGGGTCAGCTCGCCGACCTCGCCCAGGTCCACGTCGATGCCGTGGATCCGGCCGGAGCCGGTGAAGGTCAGCCCGGCCTCGGTCAGCTCGCACGAACCGCCCATTTCGGTGAAGATCTGCCGCAGCGCGTCACCGGGCTGGGTGGTGCGCTCCGGCCAGTCCGGGACGGTCACCCGGCCGCCGGTGACCAGCGCCGCCGCCAGGAAGGGCTGGGCGTTGGACAGATCCGGCTCCACGGTGAGGTCCCGGCCCAGCAGTGCGCCGCTGCGGACCCGCCAGACGTCCGGCTCACCGCCGGTCTCCGGCTCGTCGACCTGTGCGCCGACCGCGCGGAGCATGTCGACGGTCATCCGGATGTGCGGCATGGACGGCAGCCGTGAGCCACGGTGCCGGAGCTCCACCCCCTGGTTGAACCGGGGGGCGGAGAGGAGCAGCGCGGAGACGAACTGGGAGGACGAGGAGGCGTCGATCTCCACCGTGCCGCCGTCCAGCGCCCCGGAGCCGTGCACGGTCATCGGCAGCGCCCCGCGCCCGTCGTCGTCGATCCGGGCGCCCAGGGCCCGCAGGGCGCGGATCACCTCGCCGAGCGGCCGCTCGTAGGACCGGGGGTCGCCGTCGAAGCGGACGGGGCCGTCGGCGAGCGCGGCGACCGGCGGCAGGAACCGCATCACCGTGCCCGCGTTGCCGACGTCGACCGTCGCGGGTCCGTGCAGCCCGGCCGGAATGATCCGCCAGGCCTCGCCGCTGTCGGGGCCGCCGGTCGCGGTGGAACTGGAGGAGACCTGCTCCTCGATGCCGACGCCCATGGCGCGCAGCGCGTCCGCCATCAGCAGGGTGTCCCGCGACCTCAGGGGGCGGCGCAGCCAGCCCGGCTCCGCGGCGAGCGCGGCGAGTACCAGCGCGCGGTTGGTGACCGACTTCGATCCGGGAACGGTGACCGTCGCATCGACGGGCCCACTCGCGTGGGGGGCGGGCCAAAGGGCGGTGTGCACGGGGCTCTCGGTCATGGCCCACACTTTAGTGGCCCCGCGGAGGCCCGGTCGTTCGCCGACCGGTCACACGGCAAACCGACCGGTCAAAGACCGAGCAGCCAGCGACCGCCCCCGATCAGCGAGCACAGCGATACGGCATGGAAGAGGAACAACCACATCGCGGGCGGCACGTGCGTCATCCTCGCCAGCTGGTCCGCGTCCGAGTCCGGCGCACCCCCGTGCCGGCGCTTCGCCTGCAGCTCGAAGGCCGGCCGGACGCCGCCGAGCAGCAGGAACCACACGGCGGCGTAGGCGAACGCCGCCTGCACCTCCGGTTCGGTGAGCCAGGACACCAGCAGGAACGCGGCGCCCGTGAGGACCACGGTGAGGGCCCCGTACGCGTTGCGGATCATCACCAGCATCGCGATCAGCAGTGCGGTGGCGATCCACAGCAGCAGCGTGATGCGGTGCCCGGCGAGCAGCCAGGCGCCGCCGAGACCGAGCAGCGGCGGGGCGGGGTATCCCGCGGCCGCGGTGAGGATCATGCCGAGGCCGGTCGGTCTGCCGCGGCTGACCGTCAGGCCGCTGGTGTCCGAGTGCAGCCGGATGCCCTCCAGCCGCCGGCCGGTGACCAGGGCGATCAGGCCGTGCCCGCCCTCGTGGGCGATGGTGATGGCGTTGCGGGACAGCCGCCATATCGCGGACGGGACGACCGCGGCCAGGGCGAGCACGGCCGTGCCTATGACCAGCCAGCGGTCGGGGGCCGGCTGGGTCGCGAAGATCTCGGGTGTGACCATTTCCGGGGTGGCTCCTCGGGGGGCTCGGGGCGTGGCGGGGTGGCACTCACCTGCGGACGGTATCTGAGACGCCGACCCGGCTGCGATCGTTCCTGGCGGTGAACGTGCAGGTCACGGGGTGAGAGCGGCGGGGTGCTGCGGGGTGCCGCGGGGCTTTCGCCCCGCCGGTGGTGAGGGTGCGCCGAGCCGGGCGCCCCGGGACGGACGTGTGACGGCCGGCAACCGGCCCGCGCCGGGTCGGTGGCGGCCGGTCCCGTGACGGCCGGTTTCGCGTCCCGGCCGGTTCCGTGACGGCCGGTTTCGCGTCCCGGCCGGTTCCGTGACGGTGGGGTCCCGTGACGCCCGGTTCTGTGCCGCCGGTTCTGTGCGGGCGGGTCCTGTGACGCCTGGTTCTGTGCGGGCGGGTCCTGTGACGCCCGGTTCTGTGCGGGCGCGTCCGGTGAGGGCGGGTTCTGTGCGGCCGGGTCCCGGCGCGGGCCTGCGGGGACCGGGACGCCGTGACCGCGTGCGGCAGCGGTCTGCCACTCTTGGACGTGTTCCGGTGGCAGTGGGACATGGGCATCGTGGCCGGGATGACTGGGACACAGGAGCGACCAGGAGACGGCGGGCGCATACGCGTACCTCACCCCGGACGCCACCGGCCGGGCGGCCGAGGCGACGTATGCGGCGCCGGCCCGGCACCACGCCCGGTGCCGGGCCGAGGCGGCCCGCTCCACTGGGCGCATCCACAGGGCGGAGGGGTGGTTACACATGTGCGGACGGTACGCGGCGAGCCGGAGGCCCGAGGACCTCACGGGACTCTTCCGGGTCGAGAAGTGGGAGCCGTCGGAGGCCCTGGCCCCCGACTGGAACGTGGCCCCCACCAAGGAGGTCCACGCGGTGCTGGAGCGTCCCCTGAAGGACGCGGACGACCGCCGTCCGGTGCGCCAGCTGCGAACACTCAGGTGGGGACTCGTCCCGTCCTTCGCCAAGAGCCCCGAGGGCGCGGCCCGGATGATCAACGCCCGTGCCGAGACCGTCCACGAGAAGCCGTCCTTCCGCCGGCCCTTCCAGGCCCGGCGCTGCATCCTGCCCGCGGACGGGTACTACGAGTGGGTCACCGGCACCGAGGAGCGGGAGCTGGAGGTGAAGGGGAGGAAGAAGCGGCCCCGCAAGCAGCCGTACTTCGTCACCCCGGCCGACGGCTCGGTCTTCGCAATGGCCGGGCTGTACGAGTTCTGGCGCGACCGGACCCTGCCGGACGACCACCCCCAGTCCTGGTGGGTGACCTGCTCCGTGATCACGACCGAGGCGGAGACCGGGCCGCTGGGGGTGGCGCCGGCCGAAGGCCCCCGTTCGCTGGCCGACATCCACCCGCGGATGCCGCTGATGCTCACGGAGGACCGCTGGGACGCCTGGCTGGACCCGTCCCGTACCGACCCGGACGAGCTGCGCGGGCTGCTGGCGCCGCCGCCCACGGGGCTGATGCGCGCCTATCCCGTCGGCACGGCCGTCTCCAACGTCCGCAACAACGGGCCGGAGCTGGTGGAGGAGCTGGCGGCCCCCGAGGTCGGCACGCTCTTCTGATCCTTCCCCCGATTCCCGGGCCGTGGTGTGACACTGCTGTCGTGACGGAGAGCGAGATCGTGGGAACACCCGCCGGGGACGCCCGTATCACCTGGCACCCGGCCCCCGGCCGGGCCCGCGCGGTGCTGGCGGTGGGCCACGGCGCGGGCGGCGGCATCGGCGCCCGCGACCTGCAGGCCCTGGCGGCCGGGCTGCCCGCCGCCGGGGTCACGGTGGCCCTGGTGGAGCAGCCGTGGCGGGTGGCGGGCAAGAAGGTCGCGCCCGCGCCGAAGACCCTGGACGCCGCATGGCGCGGCCTGTGGCCCGCCCTGGAGGGGAAGGGGCTGCCGATCGTCGCCGGCGGGCGCAGCGCCGGGGCGCGGGTGGCCTGCCGGACCGCCCGTGAGCTGGGGGCGGGAGCCGTCCTCGCGCTGAGCTTCCCGCTGCATCCGCCGGGACGGCCCGAGAAGTCCCGCGCGGACGAGCTCCTCGGCGCCGGGGTGCCGGTTCTGGTCGTCCAGGGCGGCAACGATCCGTTCGGCAGGCCGGAGGAGTTCCCGGACGGTGGGTACGAGCTGATCCCGGTGGACGCCGCCGACCACGCACTCTCGGTGCCCAAGCGGGCCGCCCTGACCCAGCAGGAGGCGCTGGGGACGGTCGTGGACGGCGTACGGAAGTGGATCACCGCCCTGGTGTGACACCCCGGCGCCCCGGCGCCCCGGTGCGGCACTCCGGCCCGGGCGGCGGACGGTGGGAACGGCGGCCGTTGACGGGGCCCGGGTGGCGGCCGGGAACGGCGGCCGTTGACCGGGCCCGGGCGGTGGCCGGGAATAGCGGAGGGCGCGCTCCCTGTTGTGCAGCACGTCAGCACAGGAGAGTGGAGAGGGAGTCCGTCGCATGGGTTCGACCATCTGCCCGAGCCGGTCGCAGGCCGCGGACCTGGACTGGGCCGTGCTGCCCGCACCGAAGGCGGCGACGACTCGGGCGGCGGGCGGAGCGGTTGGTCGTCTATCCTCCGATTCGAGCGGGTCCGGTCTCGGTCCCGTCACAGCGTTGGAGGAGGTGGGTCCGGTCACTGGGACCGACGACGGCCGCACGGAAGAGACGGCCGCCGAGCGCAACGCGCGATTCGAGCGGGACGCCCTCGGCTACCTCGACCAGATGTACTCGGCCGCGCTGCGCATGACGCGCAATCCGGCCGACGCCGAGGACCTCGTGCAGGAGACCTACGCGAAGGCCTACGGTTCGTTCCACCAGTTCCGCGAGGGCACGAACCTCAAGGCGTGGATGTACCGCATCCTCACCAACACCTTCATCAACTCGTACCGCAAGAAGCAGCGCGAACCCCAGCGCAGTGCGGCGGAGGAGATCGAGGACTGGCAGCTCGCCCGCGCCGAGTCGCACATGTCGACCGGCCTGCGCTCGGCCGAGTCCCAGGCTCTCGACCACCTGCCGGACTCCGACGTCAAGGAAGCCCTGCAGGCGATCCCCGAGGAGTTCCGCATCGCCGTCTATCTCGCCGATGTCGAGGGCTTTGCGTACAAGGAGATCGCGGACATCATGGGGACACCCATCGGTACGGTGATGTCCCGACTGCACCGTGGCCGCCGCCAGCTGCGCGGCATGCTGGAGGACTACGCCCGTGAGCGCGGGCTCGTTCCCGCGGGCGCCGGGGAGTCGACGAACGATCGGAAAGGCGCGGGCTCATGAGCTGCGGAGAGCCGCACGAGACGGACTGCGCGGAGGTACTCGACCATCTGTACGAGTTTCTCGACCGTGAGATGCCCGACGCCGACTGCACCAAGTTCGAGGTGCACTTCGAGGAATGCTCCCCGTGCCTTGAGAAGTACGGCCTGGAGCAGGCGGTGAAGAAGCTCGTCAAGCGCTGCTGCGGCCATGACGACGTGCCCGTGGACCTGCGCGCCAAGGTGATGGGGCGGATCGAGCTCATCAGGGCCGGTGAGGCCGTGCCCGACCATGATGTGACGGCCGGCCCGGCGGACGTGCCGAGCCCGGCCGAGTAGCCCGCCCGGCCGAGTAGCCCGCCCGGCCCAGTGGCCGGCCCGTCAGGACGGCGGACGCAGGGGCGCGACCCGGGAGGTCGCGCCCCTGCGCCGTGTCCCGCGCGATGTCCCGCGCGATGTCTGCTTCATCTCCTGCGCCGCGTCCTCGGTCCGCCGCCCTTTCGTATGGGCACATGCGCGCGCCTGTCACCCGATGGTGCCAATCGGCCGCAACGGAACGTCCGCACGTGGACGACTCGCTAGCCTGACGCTCTGTTTGGGGGCTGCCGAGGAGGCTGACGGCGGGTGAGACGCATTCCCGGACCGGCGCGCGCGTACATCCTTTGCGCGGTGGTGGGCGCCGGAGCGTGCGCCCTGCCCGCGGTGCTCCCCGGGGCGGACACGCCCTGGACCACCGTGGCGCTGCTGGCCGGGCTCCACGCCCTGAGCGAGGTGCCGGGGCGCTCCCCGATCCTCGGGCGGCTGCTCGGCGGGTCCACCCCGGTCGGGTCCGCCCCGGTCGGGTCCGGATCGTTCTTCCCCGTCCTGTTCGCCGCCGCGCTGCTGCTGCCACCCGCCGGGGCCGCGCTGGCCGCGGTGCCGGCGGCCCTGCTCGGACGCGTGGACCGGCGCCCGGCAGGCGTCCGGCGCGTCTGGCGGGCCGCCCGGCTCGCCCTGGCCGCCGGGGCCGCGTCCGCCGCGGCTGCCCTGTGCGGCGGTCCCGCCGTCCTGGCGGGCCCCGCCCTCCCGTACGCCCTGGTCCCGGCCGGTGCCGCGGCGCTGACGTGCTGCCTCGTCGTGACCGCCCTGGACGGGGGCATCCTCGCCACCGCCGAGCGCATCCCGGTACGGACCGCCTGGCGCGGGCTGCTGTCCGGGTCACTCGGTCCGCACCTCGTCCACGGGCTGGCCGGGCTGACGGCGGCCGTCCTGTGGCGGAGCCCCTACGGCCCGCCGGCCGCGCTCCTCGTGCTGCTGCCCGTGTACATCTCCTGCCGGGTCTTCGCGCGGTACCACCGCGAGCAGGGCGCCCACCGGTCCACCATCCGCGCCCTCGTCCAGGCCGTCGACATCAAGGACCGCTACACCCGGGGGCACAGCGAGCGGGTGGGCCGGGCGAGCGTGCTGATCGCCCGCGAGCTGGGCATGGACGAGGAACGGCTCGAAGTGCTCCGCTTCGCCGGCATCCTCCACGACGTGGGCAAGCTCGGCGTACCCACCCGGGTGCTGCGCAAGGACGGCCCGCTGACCCCCGAGGAACGCCGGGTGATCGAGCTGCACCCCGAGTACGGGCACGAGATCGTCCGGGGCATCGGCTTCCTCGGCGAGGCCCGCGACGCGATCCTCCACCACCACGAGCGGCTCGACGGCAGCGGCTACCCCTACGGCCTCGCCGGACGGCAGATCCCCGAGGTCGCCCGTGTCGTCGCCGTCGCCGACGCCTTCGACGCCATGACCTCGACCCGCTCCTACAGCAGGGCGCGGCCGGTGCCCGCCGCGGTGGAGGAGCTCAAACGATGCGCCGGCACCCAGTTCGACCCCCGGATGGTCCGGGCCCTCGTCCGCGCCCTGGAACGCCACGGCTGGGAGGCCGCCGTCACGGCGGACGAGCCGGCCGTGCCCGCCCAGCCGTCCCGCGGGCGAGGCGGCACGCCTGCCCGGCAGGAAGCGGCACCCGCCGCCCGGCACCGGCAGGGCGGATGAAGCCGCCCGCACCGGGCACCGTCACCGCCGTGAACGGGGCGGCCGCCGTGCTCGCCGCGGCCGGGCTCGGGTGGACCGGCCGCCACGGGGTCGCCGAACCCGTGGTCGCCCTGGTGTTCGGCCTGATGATCGCGGTGGGCGAACTCGCCCGCCGGCGAGCCCTGCCGGGGGAGCGGGAGCCCGCCCCTCTCGGCGCCGCGAGCGCGCTCGCCTACGCCCTGCTCGGCGCGAACGCCGGGGAGGCCACCTCGCACGGCGTTCCGCAGACGGTGGCCGTCGTCACGGCCGGCACCCTCGCCGGCGCCGTCCCGCACATCGCCCGCGGCCGGGGACCGGCGCCCGACCAGGTGGCCCGCAGGGTGATCACGGTCACTTTCGCCGCGGCCTGCGTCCAGCCCCTCCACGGCCCCGGCGCCCCCGCGGAACGGCTCGCCACCGGCCCCGGCCACGTCCTGGCGATGCTGCTCGTGCTGGTGCTCACCGCCCTGTGCGACGCCGTCCTCGCGTCCCTGGTGGTGCGGTCCCGCACCCTCCCCCGTGGCGCCGAGCGCACGGGAGGTGCCCCCGTACCCTTCGGGCCGCTGCTGCGGGACGAACTGCGCTCGCTCCCCGGTATCGGCTCCGCGGTCTGTGCGACCGGTGCCGTCATGGCGCTGGGCACGGCCGTCGCCGGGCTCTGGGCACCGCCGGTGTTCTGCCTGCCGCTGCTGCTCACCCAGTTGTCGCTGCGGAGGTTCGCGGCGGTGCGGACGACGTACCGGCAGACCATCGCCTCACTCGCACGGGCGACCGAGATCGCGGGCTACACCCCCCAGGGGCACGCGCGCCGGGTCGCGGCCCTGAGCGCCCTGGTCGGCCGGGAGATGGGGCTCTCCGGGCCCGACCTGACCGTACTGGAGTACGCGGCGCTGATGCACGACATCGGCCAGCTGTCCCTGGTGGACCCCGTCCCGGACGGGGCGACCGCCCTGCTTCCGGCGCAGGAGCAGCGCAGGATCGCCCTGCTGGGCGGTGCCGTCGTTCGCCAGACCGGGGTTCCGCCGGCTGTCGCGGTGGTCGTGGAGCGGCAGGCCGACCCGTACCGCGAGCAGCCGCTGCCCGCCCGAATCGTCCGCGCCGTCAACGCGTACGACGATCTCACCGGTGACAGTGCGGGGAGCGCACTGACCGCACTGGAACGGCTCCGGCTGGGAACCGCGCACGACTACCAGCCCGAGGTCGTGGAGTCCCTGGCCCGTGTGCTGTCGCGCGGTGGTCTCGGGCCCGCTCAGGCCGGGTAACCCATGGGTAATGAGCGGGCGTCCGACCGGGCATGGTTGGATGCGAAAGAAGGACCACTGAGAGATATCGGCACACAGTCACTCAGGCGGTGTGCGGGGGCAATGACCCGAGCGACCGGCAGGCGGGAATCGTGAGGATCTTCGGGAAGGTACGGCATCGGCCCTCCGCCTCTTGGCGGCAGGCCACCGACCGCGCGTTCACGCTGATCGGCGACGGCCGGTACGAGGACGCGGGCGCGCTGCTGACGCGCGCGGCGGACCTGGAGCCCTGGCTCTCGGAGTCCTGGTTCAACCTCGCGCTGCTGCACAAGTTCCGCCACGACTGGGAGCAGGCCCGCGCCGCGGGCCTGCGGGCCGTCGCCCTCCTGGACAAGGAGGCGGGAGCACCCGACTGGTGGAACGTGGGGATCGCCGCCACCGCCCTGCAGGACTGGCCGCTGGCCCGGCGCGCCTGGCAGGCCTACGGGCTGAGGGTGCCCGGTGGTGCCAGGGCCGCGGGCGGCGGGGCGGCCGCGGAGCCCGTCGGGATGGAACTGGGCAGCGCGGCCGTGCGGCTGTCGCCCGAGGGCGAGGCGGAGGTCGTGTGGGGCCGCAGGCTCGATCCCGCGCGGATAGAGGTGCTGTCGATCCCGCTGCCGTCGTCCGGCAGGCGCTGGGGCGAGGTCGTCCTGCACGACGGTGTTCCGCACGGCGAGCGCACCACCACCGCGGGGCACAGCTTCCCCGTCTTCGACGAGATCGAGCTCTGGGCGCCCTCGCCCGTGCCGACCTGGGTGGTGCTGCTCGAGGCCGCGACCGAGGAGGACCGGGACGCGCTGGAACAGCTCGCCGCCGACGCCGGATTCGCCGCCGAGGACTGGTCCTCGTCGGTGCGGCTGCTGTGCCGGGCATGTTCCGAGGGCGTGATGCCGAGCGCCGAGGGGGAGGGGGAGCACCTGGACCCGCACGACCACAGCGAGCCGGGTCATCCGGGCCCGCTGGGCCACCGCACGGCCGGTGAGCTCTGGGTGCCGGAACGGGAGTGCGGGATCGCCGCCCCCGCCGCGCTGGTGCGGGGTCTGCTCGACGGCTGGGTGGCCGACAGCCCCGACAGCCGGGAGTGGCGCGATCTCGAGGAGGTCTGCTGACCACCTGCGCAGGGCCGTAGGCTGTACGGGTCATCGAGACGGTTTTGAGGAAGGCTTACGGCGGAAATGGCGCAGCAGGAGACGGACGAGCAGATCAACGACGGCTTCGTCGTCGACACGGAGGACTGCGAGGAGCGCGAGCGGACCCACCGCGAGCGCGGCGGCGCCCGTCCCATCACCGTCGTCGGCAACCCGGTGCTCCACCGGGAGTGCCAGGACGTCACCGAGTTCGACGACAAGCTCGCGGCGCTGATCGACGACATGTTCGCCAGCCAGCGGGCGGCGGAGGGCGTGGGCCTCGCCGCCAACCAGATCGGCGTGGACCTCAAGGTCTTCGTCTACGACTGCCCGGACGACGAGGGCGTGCGGCACGTGGGCGTCGTCTGCAACCCGGTGCTGCAGGAGCTGCCGCCGGAGCGCCGGGTCCTGGACGACTCCAACGAGGGATGCCTGTCGGTGCCGACGGCGTACGCGTCGCTCGCCCGCCCGGACTATGCCGAGGTGCACGGCCAGGACGCCGAGGGCAAGCCGATCAAGGTGCGCGGCACGGGCTACTTCGCGCGGTGCCTGCAGCACGAGACGGACCACTTGTACGGCCGGCTCTACATCGACCGGCTGTCGAAGCGGGACCGCAAGGACGCGCTGCGGCAGATGGCCGAGGGCACGCCGCGCTACGAGACCGTACCCAACGACTGAGCGGCCCCAACGACTGAGCGGCCCCAACGACTGAGCGTGGCCGGCGCCTGAGCGTGGCCGGCGACCCTGGCCGGCCGGCGACGGAGCGGCCCATGGACCGGCCCGCGTGCGACGGTCGTTCCGTGCCCGCCGGCCGTTCCGTGCCCGCCGGTCCTGACCGCGCCCCGCCCCCGAACACCGGTGCGGGGCGCGGTCGCGACCGCCAGTGGGCCGACAAATGACAGCTGCCCACGCCCTGTTGACGCGCGTCGACCGTGGGGCCAGTCTCTGGCGTGCACTCCCTATCCGGTGGACTCGTCATGGAGGGCCGATGCCCCGACGTACCGCGCGACTCCTGCTGTCGATTGTCATGCTCATGGTGGCCTCATCGGGCGGGGTCGTGGCCACCGCCGGCACCGCGCAGGCCGACGGCTGCTACACCTGGTCCCGCACCCTCTCCCAGGGCGCCACCGGCGCCGATGTCACCGAGCTCCAGATCCGCGTGGCCGGGTACCCCGGCTACGGAGCGGTCCTGGCCGTCGACGGCGACTACGGGCCCGCCACCACCGCCGCCGTCAAACGCTTCCAGTCGGCCTACGGTCTCACCGCCGACGGTGTCGCCGGCTCCGCGACCTTCAACAAGCTGTACGCCCTCCAGGACGACGACTGCACCCCCGTGCACTTCAGCTACGCCGAACTCAACGACTGCAACTCCACCTGGTCGGGCGGCGCGGTGAGCGCCGCCACCGCCAAGTCCAACGCCCTGCGCACGATGTGGAAGCTGGAAGCCATGCGGCACGCGCTCGGCGACCAGCCCATCCGGGTGACCAGCGGTTTCCGCTCCCACGCCTGCAACGACGCGGTCGGCGGCGCGTCCGGCAGCCGCCATCTCTACGGTGACGCCGCGGACCTGGGCGCCGGCCCGCACTCGCTGTGCACCCTCGCCCAGCAGGCCCGCAACCACGGCTTCAACGGCATCCTCGGCCCCGGCTACCCCGGCCACGGCGACCACACCCACCTCGACCACCGCGCGAGCCGCTTCTGGTCGGCGTCCAGCTGCGGGATCTGACCGGTCGGAGCGGTTCGGAATCCGGGATCCGACCGGTCGGAGCGGTTCGGAATCCGGGATCGGAGCGGCCGGAGCGGGTTCGGAATCCGGAACCGGAGCGGCCGGAGCGGCCGGAGCGGCCGGAGCGGGTGGGGCGGACCCGCCCGCGCGGACGACACACGACGCGGGCGGGCGCCCGGACCACCGATGGTCCGGGCGCCCGCCTCGTCCGCGGCCCGCGCCCTCCCCGAGAAGCCCTCGTCAGAGGTCTTCGGAAGGCTGCCTCAGAAGTCCTCGTCCAGGTCGACCGTGCCCTCGACCGCGACCTGGTACGCCGACGGCCGGCGCTCGAAGAAGTTGGTCAGCTCCTGCACGCCCTGCAACTCCATGAAGGAGAAGGGGTTCTGCGAGCCGAACACCGGGGCGAAGCCCAGCCGGGTCAGCCGCTGGTCGGCGACGCACTCCAGGTACTCGCGCATCGACTCGGTGTTCATCCCCGGCAGCCCGTCGCCGCACAGGTCGCGGGCGAACTGCAGCTCGGCCTCGACCGCCTCCTTCAGCATGTCCGTGACCTGCTGCCCGAGGGCGTCGTCGAAGAGCTCCGGCTCCTCCTTGCGGACCGTGTCCACGACCTCGAAGGCGAAGTTCATGTGCATGGTCTCGTCCCGGAACACCCAGTTCGTCCCGGTCGCCAGTCCGTGCAGCAGACCCCGCGAGCGGAACCAGTACACATAGGCGAACGCCCCGTAGAAGAACAGCCCCTCGATGCACGCCGCGAAGCAGATCAGGTTCAGCAGGAAGCGGCGGCGGTCGGCCTGGGTCTCCAGCCGGTCGATCTTCTCGACCGAGTCCATCCACCGGAAGCAGAACTGGGCCTTCTCCCGGATCGACGGGATGCTCTCCACCGCGGCGAAGGCCGCGGCGCGGTCCTCGGGATCGGGCAGATAGGTGTCCAGCAGCGTCAGGTAGAACTGGACGTGCACGGCCTCCTCGAAGAGCTGCCGCGACAGGTAGAGGCGCGCCTCGGGGGAGTTGATGTGCTTGTACAGCGTCAGCACCAGGTTGTTCGCGACGATCGAGTCGCCGGTCGCGAAGAACGCGACCAGACGGCCGATCAGGTGCTGCTCGCCCGGGCTCAGCTTGGCGAGGTCGGCGACGTCCGAGTGGAGGTCGACCTCCTCCACCGTCCAGGTGTTCTTGATGGCGTCCCGGTAGCGGTCGTAGAAGTCCGGGTAGCGCATCGGGCGCAGCGTCAGCTCGAAGCCCGGATCGAGCAGGTTCTTGTCGTTCATAGCAGTCGGCGCGGGGGCCGTCCTCCAGAGGTGGGGGGTGCGGATGGCGGGGCGGAGTTACTGGCAGGCCTCGCAGGACTCCGGGTTCTCCAGTGAGCAGGCGACGGCCTCGGGGTCGGCGGCCTGCTGGACGGGGATGGTGGCGGCCGGAGCGGCGCCCGAGGCGGCCCGCGCGATCCGGGTCGCGGGGCGGGACCGCAGGTAGTACGTGGTCTTCAGGCCCTGCTTCCAGGCGTACGCGTACATCGAGGAGAGCTTGCCGATGGTCGGCGTCTCCATGAAGAGGTTCAGCGACTGCGACTGGTCGAGGAACGGGGTGCGGGCCGCGGCCATGTCGATCAGGCCGCGCTGGGGGATCTCCCAGGCGGTGCGGTACAGCTCCCGCACCTGGGCCGGGATCCAGTTCAGGCCCTGCACCGAGCCGCCGGAGTCGCGCAGCGCCTCCCGGGTCTGCGCGTCCCACACGCCGAGCCGCTTCAGGTCGTCCACCAGGTAGGAGTTCACCTGGAGGAACTCGCCCGACAGCGTCTCGCGCTTGAAGAGGTTGGAGACCTGCGGCTCGATGCACTCGTACACACCGGCGATCGACGCGATGGTGGCGGTCGGCGCGATGGCGAGCAGCAGCGAGTTGCGCATGCCGGTGGCGGCGACACGCTCGCGCAGCGCGGCCCAGCGCTCGGGCCACGCGAACTGCGTGTCGTAGTGGTCGGGGTGCAGCACACCCCGGGCGGTGCGGGTCCGCTCCCACGCCGGGAGGGATCCGTGGCGCTCGGCCAGGTCGCAGGACGCCTCGTAGGCGGCCAGCATGATCCGCTCGGCGATGCGCGTGGACAGCGCCTTCGCCCCGGCGGAGTCGAACGGCAGGCGCAGCTTGAAGAAGACGTCCTGCAGGCCCATCGCGCCCAGGCCCACCGGGCGCCACTTGGCGTTGGAGCGGCCGGCCTGCTCGGTCGGGTAGTAGTTGATGTCGACGACCCGGTCGAGGAAGGTCACGGCGGTGCGGACGGTGTCGTCCAGCCGCGCCCAGTCGATCACCTCCTCGCCGTCGGCGGCGTCCGGTACGACGAACGCGCCGAGGTTCACCGAACCGAGGTTGCAGACGGCGGTCTCGCCGTCGTCGGTCACCTCGATGATCTCGGTGCACAGGTTGGAGGAGTGGACGACGGTACCGGGTTCCGCGGTCTGGTTGGCCGTGCGGTTGGACGCGTCCTTGAAGGTCATCCAGCCGTTGCCGGTCTGGGCGAGGGTGCGCATCATGCGCCCGTAGAGCTCACGGGCGGGGATGGTGCGGCGGGCGAGCCCGGCGGCCTCCGCCTTGCGGTACGCGGCGTCGAAGTCGTCGCCCCAGAGGTCGACGAGCTCGGGCACGTCGGCGGGGGAGAACAGCGACCAGTCGGCGTCGGCGTTCACCCGGCGCATGAACTCGTCGGGGATCCAGTGCGCCAGGTTGAGGTTGTGCGTGCGGCGCGCCTCCTCGCCCGTGTTGTCCCGCAGCTCCAGGAACTCCTCGATGTCCGCGTGCCAGGTCTCCAGGTAGACGCAGGCGGCGCCCTTGCGCCGGCCGCCCTGGTTGACGGCGGCCACCGACGAGTCCAGCGTGCGCAGGAACGGCACGATGCCGTTGGAGTGGCCGTTGGTCCCCCGGATGAGCGAACCGCGGGAGCGGATGCGGGAGTACGACAGGCCGATGCCGCCGGCGTGCTTCGAGAGCCGTGCCACCTGGTGGTAGCGCTCGTAGATGGAGTCCAGTTCGTCCAGCGGGGAGTCCAGCAGGTAGCAGGACGACATCTGGGGGTGCCGGGTGCCGGAGTTGAAGAGCGTGGGGGAGGACGGCAGGTAGTCGAGGCGGCTCATCAGCCCGTACAGGGACGCCACTTCGTCCAGCGCGCGCGGGGAGTCGTCCTCGGCGAGACCGCAGGCGACGCGCAGCATGAAGTACTGCGGGGTTTCGATGACCTTGCGGGTGATCGGGTGCCGGAGCAGATAGCGGCTGTAGAGGGTGCGCAGGCCGAAGTAGCCGAAGCGGTCGTCGGCGTCCGGGTCGACCAGCGCGTCGAGACGCCGGGCGTGCGCCCCGGCGAACGCGGCGGTGCGGTCCGCGATCAGCCCCTCGCGGTGGCCGACGGCGATCGAGCCGGAGAACGCGGACGCGCCCTGGCCGGCCGCCTCGTCCGCGATGGTGAGGGTGAGCAGTCGTGCCGCGAGCCGGGAGTACGCCGGGTCCTCGGAGATCAGCCCGGCGGCCGCCTCCGTGGCCAGTTCGCGCAGTTCGGCCTCGTCGGAGCCCGCGTGACGGCCCCGGAGAGCGGCCGCGGCCACCCGGCCGGGGTCGGCGTCGGGCAGGTCGGCGGTGAGCTCGGTCAGGGTCCGCAGGAGCGCGGTGCCTGGTCCGTCGGCGAGCTGCGCTGAAGCAGGATCGGGCGGCGCGATGGTCACGGGGTGCTCTCCCTCGCTCGGCTGGGGGCCGGCGGGGCGGGGGCACGGACGCACACCCGGGCAGGGCGGACCGCGTCCACCGGCCTTTTCCGCGAGGCCCGGACGTCTGGGCACCCGGGCCGGACGGTCCGGGCGCACCGTCGGCAGGTTCTCGGACTCACACGGGGCGTACGGGTCCTGGTTTCGGACCGGCGCACGCCGGTACACCGTTGCGGGACAGTTCCGGATTCCCACCGGATTCCCCTGCGTCGACAGCGAGCACGAGCATACATGTAGGGGCGGCGAGTTGCGGCACCCCCCACATGTTGTGTCGTGAGCCCGTTCAGAGCTCCAGGGCGTAGGTCAGCAGGGGAGGCATGCCGGGCACGGGTGTCCAGTCCCGCCCGGGTGTCCGCGCGAAGCCGAGCCGTCCGTACAGGCGATGGGCGGCGTGCATCGCGGAATGGGTGGAGAGGACCAGCCGTTGACAGCCGAGGGCCCGGGCGCGCTCGGCGCACGCCCGCACCAGCGCCTCCCCCACTCCCCGGCCGCGGGCCGCCGGGTCGACCGCCAGCATCCGGAACTCGGCTTCCAGCGGGCCGGCGACCTCGGCCCAGGGCCCGCCGTACGGAGTGAACGTCACCCCGCCGGCGATCCGCCCCCCGCGGTCGGCCGCGACCAGCACCTCGGCCTCCGCGGCCCGCCGGGGGACGTCCCGCAGCACGGCGAGATAGGGGTCGTCCTCGCCGAAGTCCAGCAGCCCGCCGTCGAGGTACGCCCGCGTCGTGACCGCCCCGAGGGCCTCGTGGTCGCCGGGCTCCGCGCGCCTGATGGTGATGTCCATGTCGGCAGTGTGCTCCACGGGTACGGCGCAGGCCTCCGCTTTCCCCGGAGGGGGCGCGGAGGCCCGTGGGCGGCGGTCGGACCGGGTGGTCAGCAGCAGCGGAACCCCTTGCGGGGGTCGGCCTCCCGCTCGTCCGTGCGGCGGCGTTCGAACTCGCGGCGGGACATCACCTCCGCGTCGGGGTCGTGCGACCGCGTGTGGGCCACATAGCGGTCGTACACCGACTCGCCCGAGACCTCGCGCACGTACCAGCGGATCCAGCCCACCGCGCGCCGCACGCCGCTCACCATCGCCATACCCGCCACGGTACTCACGTCCTGCCGCTTCCGGCAGCCTCGTGGCCGCCGGCGCCGGCGCCGGCCGTCGCGAGCTCCGCCTTCTCCTCCTTGGTGGCGAACAGCCCGGCGGGCGCGACGAGCTTCGACTCGACGTACGGGACCTCGGCGAGCCGGACGGTCTCCGGCTTGCTGATCGACCGGAAGCAGACCCGGGCGGCGTCCGCCAGGACCACCACGATGAGCAGGGCGAACAGCGCCGCGAGCACGCCGTCGACGGTGGAGTTGGTGACGATGGTGTGCATGTCGTCCATCGACTTCGCCGGAGCCAGCACCTCGCCGGAGTCGATGCCCGCCTGGTACTTCTCGCGCTGGGAGAAGAAGCCCACCTTGGGGTCGCCGGAGAAGACCTTCTGCCAGCTCGCGGTGAGGGTGACCGTGGCGTCCCAGGCGAGCGGGACCGCCGTGACCCACGCCCACTTGAGGCGTCCGGACTTCACCAGCAGCGTGGTGCAGACGGCGAGGGCGACGGCCGCGAGGAGCTGGTTGGCGATGCCGAAGAGCGGGAAGAGCTGGTTGATGCCGCCGAGCGGGTCGTGCACGCCGACCCAGAGGAAGTAGCCCCAGCCGCCGACGACGACCGCGCTGGCGAACCAGACGCCGGGCTTCCAGCTGACCTGCTTCATCGGCGGGTAGACGTTGCCGAGCGTGTCCTGCAGCATGAAGCGCCCCACGCGGGTGCCCGCGTCGACCGTGGTGAGGATGAAGAGCGCCTCGAACATGATGGCGAAGTGGTACCAGAAGGCCTTCATCCCGGCGCCGCCGACGACCGCGGAGAAGATCTCCGACATGCCGAGCGCGAAGGTCGGCGCGCCGCCGGTGCGGGAGAGCAGGCTCGACTCCTCGACGTCCTTCGCGGCCTGGGTCAGCTGCTCGGGGGAGACGGTGAAGCCGAGGTTGGCGACCGCCTGGGAGGCGGAGTCGACCGTCGTGCCGATGACGCCGGACGGGGAGTTGATCGCGAAGTACAGGCCCGGGTCGAGGATGCAGGCGCAGATCATCGCCATGACCGCGACGAACGACTCGGTCAGCATGGCGCCGTAGCCGATCATCCGGATCTGGGTCTCCTTCTGGATCATCTTCGGGGTGGTGCCCGAGGCGACCAGGGAGTGGAAGCCGGAGAGCGCGCCGCACGCGATGGTGATGAACACGAACGGGAACAGCGAGCCCGCGAAGACCGGTCCCTGGCCGTTGCCCGCGAACTCGGTGACGGCCGGCATCTTCAGGGTCGGCATCGCGATGACCACGCCCAGTGCGAGCAGCACGATGGTGCCGACCTTCATGAAGGTCGAGAGGTAGTCGCGCGGGGCCAGCAGCAGCCAGACCGGGAGCACGGAGGCCAGGAATCCGTAGATCACCATCCAGACGACCAGGGTGCCCGGCTCCAGGGTGAAGAACGACGCGAGCGAGGAGTCCGCGACCCAGCCGCCCGCGATGATCGCGAGCAGCAGCAGCGCGACGCCGATGACCGACACCTCGCTGACCCGGCCCGGCCGCAGGGTACGCAGGTAGACGCCCATGAACAGGGCGATCGGGATCGTCATGCCGATGGAGAAGACGCCCCACGGGGAGTGCGCCAGGGCGTTGACGATCACCAGCGCCAGCACCGCCAGCAGGATGATCATGATGGCGAAGACCGCGATCAGGGCGGCCACGCCGCCGAAGGGGCCGATCTCGTCCCGCGCCATCTGGCCGAGCGACCGGCCGTCCCGGCGGGTGGAGAAGAACAGGGTGACCATGTCCTGCACGGCACCGGCGAAGATCACTCCGACGATGATCCAGATGGTGCCCGGGAGGTATCCCATCTGGGCGGCGAGGATCGGGCCGACCAGCGGACCGGCTCCGGCGATGGCCGCGAAGTGGTGGCCGAACAGCACCCGCCGGTCCGTCGGGTGGAAGTCGACACCGTTGTCGAGCCGCTCGGCGGGGGTGGCGCGGGTCTTGTCGGCCCGCAGGACGCGGTACTGGATGAAGCGCGCGTAGAACCGGTAGGCGATGGCGTACGAGCCGAGCGCCGCCGCCAGCATCCAGACGGCGGAGACCTCTTCACCCCGCGCGAGGGCGAGCACGCTCCAGCCGCCGGCGCCCACCAGCGCGACGAGTGCCCAGACGGCGATGGACCGGGGAGTCATGCTCCGCCGGGATGTGCTCGATGGTGCAGGCTCGGCCATGGTGTGGCTCCCGTCCCGTGGTGATCGCATGTAACGCGCAGGCAATGTAGGCGACTGCCGCCCCGGGAGTCACCCCCGGCTCGCATCTCGGTACGGCAAAGTCTGCGGCGGCGTCCCGCGGTTCGGGCCGCTCCACCCCGTGGCCGGAACCACCGGGAACCGCCCGGAACCACCGGGAACCGCCCGGAACCACCGGGAACCGCCCGGAACCACCGGGAACCGCCCGGAACCGTCGGCCGTAACCCGCCCGGAGGACGGCCCCAGCCGCAGACGACCGCAGACGGCGGCAGGCCCCGCGGGACGGGCCCCGCGGGCCTCACGGGACGGGCCGCACGGGCTTCACGGGACGGGTCGCACGGGCTTCACACGGGACGCGGGTCTCACGGGACGGGCCTCAGGGGGCGTCCGGGCGCCGCAGCCTGGCCACGAACTTGTAGCGGTCGCCGCGGTAGACGGAGCGCACCCACTCCACGGGCTCGCCGCCGGCGTCCAGCGAGTGCCGCGAGAGCATCAGCATCGGCAGGCCGACGTCGGTGCCGAGCAGTCCCGCCTCGCGGGGGGTGGCCAGGGAGGTCTCGATGGTCTCCTCGGCCTCGGCGAGGTGGACGTCGTACACCTCGGCCAGGGCGGTGTAGAGGGAGGTGTACTTCACCAGCGACCGGCGCAGCGCCGGGAAGCGCTTGGCGGACAGGTGCGTGGTCTCGATCGCCATCGGTTCGCCGCTCGCCAGCCGGAGGCGCTCGATGCGCAGCACCCGTCCGCCCGGTGCGATGTCCAGCAGTCCGGCGAGCGTGTCGTCGGCGGTCACATAGCCGATGTCCAGCAGCTGGGACGTCGGTTCCAGGCCCTGGGCCAGCATGTCCTCGGTGTACGAGGTCAGCTGGAGGGCCTGGGAGACCTTGGGCTTGGCGACGAAGGTTCCCTTGCCCTGGATGCGCTCCAGCCGTCCCTCGACGACGAGTTCCTGCAGTGCCTGGCGCACCGTGGTGCGCGAGGTGTCGAACTCGGCGGCGAGCGTGCGCTCCGGCGGCACGGGCGTGCCGGGCGGCAGGGTCTCCGTCATGTCGAGCAAGTGGCTTTTGAGCCGGTAGTACTTGGGCACGCGCGCGGTGCGGGCCGCCGTCCCGTTCTCCGGCTCGGTGCCGGCCCCGTCCGTGGCCATGGCCTGCCTTCCCGACTCGTGTGGTGCTGCCGTCACCGGCTCCTCCGTTGGTTGCGGCTCACATGGTGGCACGGTCCGGTCACGGGTCGTCGCCCTCCCTCAGGTGTCGGTCCGGTAACGGACGCGACAGCCCTTCTTATACACCCTTGACACCCCTAAAGGTCTAGGCCAAGCTCCCGGTACTGGTCTAAACCACTTGAGACCATGTCCCAGCCCCACGGACGGTACTCGGCGTATGGCTCCGTATGTCCTCGCGGTGGGCGGGGGGTTGCAGCATCCCTGAGGAGGGTGGCGTGAAGCGCAAGCTCATCGCGGCGATCGGCGTCGCGGGCATGATGGCCGGCCTTGCCGCGTGCGGTTCCGGCGGCGACGGCGGGGACAAGGCGGGGGCGGACGTCGAGGAGCTCACCGTCTGGCTGACGGTCGACGCCCAGAACAACTGGCCCGAGCTGGTGAAGGCGGCCGACGACGCGGTCACCGCGAAGCACCCCGGCCTCAAGATCAGGCACGAGTACTACGGCTGGCCGGACAAGAACGCCAAGCTCGACGCCGTCCTCGCCACCGACAAGGCCCCCGACGTCGTCGAGATGGGCAACACCGAGATGCTCGGCTACATGGTCAAGGGCGCCTTCGCCGAGGTCGACCCGAAGCGCTTCGACCGGTCCGACGCCTGGCTCGACGGCCTCCGGGAGTCCGTCACCTACGAGGGCAGGACCTACGGTGTCCCCTACTACGCGGGCGGCCGCGTCGGCAACTGGCGCAAGGACGTCGCCGCCGAGGCCGGGGTGAAGGCCCCGCCGAGGACGTACGCGGAGCTGACCGCCGCACTGGACGCCATCCAGAAGAAGAAGGGCCCCACGTTCAGCGCCTGGTACCAGCCTTCGCCGGACTGGTACGCCGCGATGTCCTTCGTCTACGACGCGGGCGGCGCCATCGCGGAGAAGGAGGGCGGCCGCTGGAAGGCCTCCCTCTCCTCGCCCGAGTCCCTCAAGGGCCTGAACGAGTACAAGAAGGTGCTCGACACCTACATGAAGGCCGACAAGACCAAGGACGAGTCGGACCGCTACATCGTGTACGGCCAGGGCAACGCCGGCATGATCTTCGGCGCGGCCTGGGAGGGTGCGACCGCCGAGGACCCCAAGAACGACAAGACCGGCAAGCTCAAGGGCAACCTCGAGAACTTCGTGATGCCCGGCCCGTCCGGCGGCAACATGCCCGTCTTCCTGGGCGGTTCGGACCTCGCCATCCCGGTCAAGTCCAAGGCCCAGGGCGTCGCCGCCGAGTGGATCAACGCCTTCACCGGCGCCCGGGGCCAGCAGGGCCTGATCGCCAAGGGCAACCTGCCCAACAACAAGACGGACCTGGCGCCCCTGAAGGGCGACCCGAAGACCGCCGTGCCGGCCACGGCCGCCGAGTCCAGCTGGTTCGTCCCGATGGCACCGGGATGGGGCCAGGTGGAGAAGGCCCAGATCCTGAAGACCATGCTCCAGGAGATCGGCACCGGCAAGAAGCCGGTCGAGGAGGCCGCCAAGGCGGCCGACGAGGCGATCGACAAGGTCATCAACACCAAGTGACCTTCCGGCAGGGCTCCGTCACCGACGACGGGGCCCTGCTCCCGTACCAGGAGAGGGACCGCTGGGAGCGCCCGATGAGTGCCGCAGACACAACCACTGCCAAGGTGCCGCCGACGCGGCCGTCGACACCCCCGGGGGCCGGTGGAGGGGCCGGTGAAGGGGCCGGGGGAGCGGAGAGGCCGGCCCGGCGGCGGCGCGCGGGCGGCCCGGCCGCGCTCCCGTGGGCGCTGCTCGCGCCCTGCCTGCTCGTGCTGCTGCTGGTCCTCGGCTATCCGCTGGCCCGGCTGGTCACCCTCTCCTTCCAGAAGTTCGGGCAGCCCCAGCTGTGGGGCTTCCAGGAGCCCGAGCAGGTCGGCTTCGCCAACTTCGCCAGGATCCTCGGCGACGGGGAGTTCTGGGCCGTCGTCGTCCGCACGGTCGTCTTCGCCGGTGGCGCGGTGATCCTGACCATGGTCCTCGGCATGCTGACGGCCCTGCTGCTGCAGCGGGTCTCCGGCTGGGTGAAGACGCTGGTCAACATCGCGCTGGTGGCGAGCTGGGGCATGCCCGTCATCGTCGCCACCGCCATCTTCAAGTGGCTGTTCGACACCGACTACGGGGTGCTCAACTGGCTGCTGAGCAGGCTGCCCGGCGTCGACATGACCGGGCACAACTGGTTCGCCGACGGCCCGCAGGGCCTCGCCGTCATCATGCTGCTCGTCGTCTGGGGCGCCGTGCCGTTCGTGGCCATCACGCTCAGCGCGGGGCTGACCCAGGTGCCCAAGGAGCTCGAGGAGGCCGCCCGGCTCGACGGCGCCGGCTCGTGGGGCGTGTTCCGCTACGTCACCCTGCCGGTCCTCAAGCCGATCATCGTGATGCTCACGACGCTCTCCGTGATCTGGGACATGGGGGTCTTCCCGCAGGTCTTCGTGATGCGGAACGGCCATCCCGAGGCGGAGTTCCAGCTGCTGACGACGTACTCGTACGACAAGGCCTTCGTGGTCAACGACTACGGCGGCGGCTCGGCGATCGCCCTGGTCACGGTCGTGCTGCTGCTCGGCGTGGTCGCCGTCTACATGCGCCAGATGCTCAAGATCGGAGAAGTCGAGTGAGCGCCCTGACCAAGACCGCCGCCCCGGGCCGCCCGCGGCGGCCCGGCCGCGGCCGGCTCGGCTGGAACCTGCTCGGCCTGCTGGTCTTCCTCACCGCCGGCTTCCCCGTCTACTGGATGCTCAACACGGCCTTCAAGCCCGCGAAGGACGCGATCGACCCGGACCCGCGCTTCTTCCCCCGGACGTTCACCGTGGAGAACTTCGCGCGGGCCTTCGAGGTCGCCGACTTCTGGGGCCCGGTCGGCCGCAGCCTCGCCGTCTCACTGGTCGTGGTGCTCATCGGCATCACGGTCGGCATGCTGGCGGCGCTCGCGATCTCGCGCTTCGCCTTCCGCGGCCGCAGGGTCGTGATCGTGGGCATCCTGGCCGTCCAGATGGTCCCGCTGGTCGCGATGATCATTCCGGTGTTCCTGCTGCTGAACGACCTCGGCCAGTACGACAGGCTCACCGGCCTGATCATCACCTACCTCACCTTCGTCCTCCCCTTCACGGTGTGGACGCTGCGCGGGTTCATCGTCAACATCCCGAAGGAGCTGGAGGAGGCGGCCATGGTCGACGGCTGCACCCGCACCGGCGCCTTCGTGCGGGTGGTCCTCCCGCTGCTCGCCCCGGGCATGGTGGCCACGTCCGTGTACGGCTTCATCCAGGCGTGGAACGAGTACCTGTACGCGCTGATGCTGATGAGCCAGCAGAACCAGACCGCCACCGTCTGGCTCGGCAACTTCACCACCAAGCACGGCACCGAGTACGCGCCGATGATGGCCGGCGCCACGATGATGGCCGTCCCCATCGTGATCCTCTTCCTCCTCGTCCAGCGCAAGATGGCCGCGGGCCTGACGGCCGGCGCAGTGAAGGGATGACCCCTCCCATGACCACGTTCGTGGACCGCACCGACACGCTCACCCGTGACGCCCTCGCCGTGCTGCAGCCCGGCTTCGTCGGCACCACCGCACCCGACTGGCTGCTGCGCAGGATCGGCGAAGGACTCTCCTCCGTGGGGCTGTTCGGCCGCAACGTCGCCTCGCCCGGCCAGCTCGCCGCCCTCACGGCCCGGCTGCGGGCGGAGCGCGAGGACGTCCTGGTCGCGATCGACGAGGAGGGCGGCGACGTGACGCGCCTGGAGGTCCGCACCGGTTCCTCCTTCCCCGGCAACTACGCCCTCGGGTCGGTGGACGACGTCGAACTGACCCGGGCGGTGGCCGCCGAACTCGGCCGCCGGCTGGCCGAGTGCGGGATCGACCTCAACTGGGCCCCCTCGGCTGATGTCAACTCAAACCCGGACAATCCAGTCATCGGGGTGCGTTCCTTCGGTGCGGACCCCGCCCTGGTCGCCCGGCACACCGCCGCGTACGTCCGGGGCCTCCAGTCCGCGGGTGTCGCTGCATGTACCAAGCATTTTCCGGGACATGGTGACACGGCCGTCGACTCCCACCACGCCCTGCCCCGGATCGATGTGGAGTCGGCCACGTTGCACTCGCGTGAGCTGCAGCCTTTCCGCGCGGCCGTTTCGGCCGGTTCCAAATCCGTCATGAGCGCGCATATCCTGCTACCCGCGCTCGACCCGGATCGCCCGGCCACCCTGAGCCCGCAGATCCTCACCGGACTGCTGCGCCAGGAGCTGGGCTACACCGGACTGATCGTCACCGACGGCATGGAGATGCAGGCCATCTCCGCCGTCTACGGCATCGAGCGCGGCAGTGTCCTCGCGATCGCCGCAGGTGCCGACGCGATCTGCGTCGGCGGCGGCCTGGCCGACGAGGGCACCGTGCTGCGGCTGCGCGACGCGCTGGTCGCCGCGGTGCGCAAGGGCGAGCTGCCCGAGGAACGGCTGGCCGACGCGGCCGCGCGGGTGCGCGCGCTGGCGGACTGGACCAGGGGGGCCAGGGGGGCGGCATCGGAGCCGGGCGCGGCTTCACAGGAGGGGACCGCGCCCGGCACCGAGATCGGTCTGGCGGCCGCCCGGCGGGCCGTGCGCGTGACGGTGGGGGAGCGCCGCCGCGAGCCGCTGACCACCGCACCGTACGTCGCCGCCTTCACCCCCGTGGCGAACATCGCCGTCGGTGACGAGACCCCGTGGGGGGTCGCGGCGGAGCTGGCGCGCATCCTCCCGGGCACGGAGACCGGCACCTACGCGGACGCCGCCGTCGACGACGTCCTCCGGGCGGCCGGTGGCCGCCGCATCGTGGCCGTCGTCCGCGACGCCCACCGCCACCCGTGGATGTCGCGGTCCCTGGACGCGCTCGTCGAGGCCCGCCCGGACACGATCGTGGTGGAGATGGGCCTCAACGCCGGGCCGCCCCGGGGCGCCCTCCACGTGGCCACCTACGGCGCGGCCCGGGTCTGCGGGATCGCGGCGGCGGAGGCCGTCACCGCGACCTGAGCGCACGCGCCCGCCGGACCCGCGGGGCGGGCCGGCGGCCGGACGGGCCGGCACCGAGCCCCCGTCCGGCCGCCGGGCTCCGCGGGCGGGCGCACCGGCGACCGGACGCCGGAGGAGGACGGCCGTGCACCGGCCGTCGGGCCCGGTCGCGAAGACGGTGATGCCGGTCCGCCCGCCCGGGCGGGCGGACCGGCATCACCGTGCGCCGGTGCGCCTGCCGGGCGTGCAGGTGGCGGCGGCAGCTGTCCGGCGGCCCGCGGGTGCCGGGCACCGGGCGGCGGTCGCGGGGCGGCGGCAGCCGGGTGCCCGCCCCGGCTGCCGCCGGGGCCCGGGCGGCGGACGGAGGTCTACAGGTCCTGCCAGGCCGGCTTGTGGGCGTACGCGTGGCGGAAGTAGCCCGCCAGCTTCAGCTTCGAGGCCGCCGCCTCGTCGACCACGACCGTCGCATGCGGGTGCAGTTGCAGCGCGGAGGCGGGGCAGACCGCCGCGACGGGGCCTTCCACGGTCGCCGCGACCGCTTCCGCCTTTCCCTCGCCGGTGGCGAGCAGCACCAGGTGCCGGGCCTCCAGGATCGTCCCGATCCCCTGGGTGACGACATGGTGCGGCACCTGCTCGACGTCGCCGTCGAAGAAGCGGGCGTTGTCCGCCCGGGTCTGCTCGGTCAGCGTCTTGATCCGGGTGCGCGAGGCGAGTGACGAGCAGGGCTCGTTGAACCCGATGTGCCCGTCCGTGCCGATCCCCAGCAGCTGCAGGTCGACACCGCCCGCCGCCGCCAGCGCCTTCTCGTACGCCTCACAGGCGGCGCGGACGTCGTCCGCGGAGCCGTCCGGGCCCATGAACGCGTCCGGGCTGAGGCCGAGCGGTTCCACGACCTCGCGCAGCACCACCGAGCGGTACGACTCGGGGTGCCCGGCGGGCAGGCCGACGTACTCGTCGAGCTGTGCGATCCGGGCCCGGGAGACGTCCGCCTTCCCGGCCCGCACCCGCGCCGCCAGGGCCTCGTAGACGGGCAGCGGCGTCGACCCCGTGGCCACCCCGAGCAGTGCGTCGGGCTTGCGGCGGAGCAGGTCCGCGATGCCCTGCGCGACGAGCTCCCCGCCCGCCCTGGCGTCCTGGACGATGACAACTTCCACTCTGGGCCTGCCGATCGATTGAAAGGTCATGTGGTATAGACCAATCTAGCAGAGTGGGGTGACGGCCCGGTGAATCCCGGTCGGCGGGGGTGTGGTCATGGGGGTGCGGCCGGTGGCCGGCCGGCTCCCCGCGGCGCCCGGACCGCGGGGGAGGCGTACGTCGCGTCCCCTCAGGGCGTCCGGGCGTGCCTCGGGCGGCCGGGTGGCGGCAGGGTGCTTCGGCCGGTGGGCTCGGCCGGTCGCCCGGCGGTGGCGGCGGGCCTCTTCGGAGTGCGCCGGGCTCTTCGGGGCGGGGCCCGAGTGAAGGCCGAGGGGGTCCCGGCGGGCTTGTGTCACCCGTCGCAGAGGTGGCGGAGGGGATCCGGCCGATACGGGTGCGCCCGATGCGCCCCGGCCCGTGGAAACCCGCGGGCCGCGGCGCCGGGACGGGACCCTCAACCCGTCCGGCACCGCAGCCCGGAGTTGCCCGGCCGGCGGGTGTGCGGTCCCGGTCGGCCGTGTGGAGGCCCTCGGCGCAGTCAGGGCAGAGAGCGCCGGGTCCTCGGTCCACCCTCCTGTGCGGGGAGGGTGGAGGTCTTCTGTCGTCCGCCGTCCGGGGCGTGTCCCGGCACAGCGGTGCCATTCTGGACTAGACCATCTGTGCTGTCCATCCGTCTGCACACACGGCTGTCCGGGCCCATCCTCCCCTACGGAGGCCCGTCCCGTCAGGTTCTCGGCAAAGGTACGCTCACAGCGTGCCCTCCATGAACGACCTCGTACGCCAGCACACCGCTCTGAGCGAGTCCGACCTCGAGTGGCTGCACCTGCTGGTCTCGGAGTGGCAACTGCTCTCAGACCTCTCCTTCGCGGACCTCGTCCTGTGGGTCCCCACCCTGGACGGCACACGCTACGTCTCGGTGGCCCAGATGCGGCCGAACACGGGTCCCACCTCCTACCAGGACGACATGGTCGGGCACCTGGTCCCCCGCGGCCGGCGCCCGCTGCTGGACGCCGCGCTCGACGAGGGCCGCATCGTGCGCGAGGGTGACCCCGAGTGGCGCGAGGAGGTGCCGGTACGGGTCGAGTCGATCCCCGTGCGGCGCGACGGACGGGTCCTCGGGGTGATCGCGCGCAACACCAACCTGCTCACCGTGCGCACCCCCAGCCGGCTGGAGCTGACCTATCTGCAGTCCGCGTCCGACCTCGCCCAGATGATCGCCGCCGGCGCCTTCCCGTTCCCCGAGCAGCAGGTCGACATGGACGCCTCGCCGCGCGCCGGTGACGGGCTGATCCGTCTCGACGCCGACGGTGTCGTCCAGTACGCCTCCCCGAACGCGCTGTCCGCGTACCACCGGCTCGGTCTCGCCGCCGACCTGGTGGGCCAGCACCTGGGCCAGATCACCGCCGAACTCGCGCCGTCCCGGGGCCCGGTCGACGAGGCCCTGGTCAAGCTCGCCAGCGGATACGCGCCCCGGGAGACCGAGGTCGAGGGCAACGGGGGCGTCATCCAGCTCCGCGCCATCCCGCTGAAACCCAAGGGCGCCCGCATCGGTTCGCTCGTGCTGCTCCGCGACGTCACGGAACTCCGCCGCCGCGAACGCGAGTTGATCACCAAGGACGCCACCATCCGGGAGATCCACCACCGGGTGAAGAACAACCTGCAGACGGTCGCGGCGCTGCTGCGGCTCCAGGCCCGGAGGATGGACTCCGTGCGCGGCCGGGAGGCCCTCAACGAGGCGGTACGGCGGGTCGGGTCCATCGCCATCGTCCATGAGACGCTGTCCCAGAACCTGGACGAGCGGGTCGAGTTCGACGAGATCGCGGACCGCGTCCTCGCCATGGTGGCGGAGATCTCCCCCGGCAAGGTCGACTGCCGGCGCAGCGGCCGCTGCGGAATCCTCGACGCCGAGGTCGCCACGCCGCTCTCGATGGTCCTCACCGAAGTCCTGCAGAACGCGCTGGAGCACGCCTTCGCGCCGGGGGAGCACGGCACGGTCGAGGTGTCGGCGGTGCGCAGCGGACCTCGCTCCGCCGAGCGGCTGCTGATAACCGTGCAGGACGACGGCCGGGGGCTGCCGGAGGACTTCGACCCGCAGACGGCGGGAAACCTGGGGCTCCAGATCATCAGGACGCTGGTGGAGGGGGAGCTGGGCGGCACCTTCGACATGAAGCCGGCCGCCGGGCGGGGGACGCGGGTGGTCCTGGACATCCCCGTCCGGAGCCAGAAGTAGTTCGGGCGCCCTCGCGGGAGCGGTCCGGACGCTCCCTCCCGCCGGGCGGCTGCGGGCACCCCGGTGCACGGCCCGGTACGCGACCCGGTGCACGACAGCGAGCCCCGGACCGCTGGAGATGGTCCGGGGCTCGAAAGCTGCGGGATACTGCTGCGCGCTGCGGCTCGGGGGCGGTGAATGCGTACTCGCCGTACGCGCCGCCGGGCTCAGGCTGTTGGCAGGGGGCTCAGGCGCTGGCGTTGCGCGCCCGGTTACGGGCGGCGCGGCGCTTCATCGCGCGGCGCTCGTCCTCGCTGAGGCCACCCCAGACGCCGGAGTCCTGGCCGGACTCGAGCGCCCACTGCAGGCACTGCTCCATGACGGGGCAGCGACGGCAGACGGCCTTGGCTTCCTCGATCTGCAGCAGCGCAGGACCGGTGTTGCCGATGGGGAAGAACAGCTCGGGGTCTTCCTCGCGGCAAACGGCGTTGTGACGCCAGTCCATGGCTGCTACCTCTCTTGGTATTACGTGCGGGTTGCTTGTGAATGTGAACGCTTTCACGAATCCCCCCGCAAGGGAAGGGCCTGCATCCAGATGAACTGGTCGCGGTCCTGGTTGAGGAGGGGTTCTGGCTCTCAGCGGAGGCCGGTCCTGCGGGCCGTCCTGAGCGCCATGTAGAGATTCGCAAACCTCGGCGGCGGATACAACCCCTTCCGGGAAGTTTTTTTGATTCCTCGGTGTCGACTAGGTCACAGCCGTACTTCCATGGGGTGGATCCGCGCCTAAACGTTCGAGTGGAAGGACTTTTGCCTCTTCCGCTCACACAATCACACGCAGTGCACGGCGTACGCCTGTGAACGTCACGCTGCTGCGCAGTCCGAGGTGGTCACCGTCCATCTGGAAGGGGAGTGACACCTTCGAATGCAAGGTGAAGTCCGTGAGGTCGTGAAAAGAGGCCACGTGCCTGCCGCGCGGCCCGCGGTCCGGGGTCGAGGTGAGCAGCTGAGTCGCGTAGCGGGCCAGCGCGGGCGTCGACAGCCGGCTCAGTCCGAGCACGTCCAGGGCGCTGTCGAAGGACGCCGCCGGGGTCGCGTAGACCGGACGATTCCCCAGGTAGGTCCAGGGGGAGGTGTTGCAGACGATGGACAGCACCAGGTCCCGCACCGGGTCCGCCCCGGGGCGTTCCAGGGTGATCGCCCCGCTGCGGCGGTGCGGGTCCGCGAGGAACTGCCGTGCCGCCTGGCGTATGTAGAGGGAGTGCGTCGAGATCCGGCCGCGCTCCCGCTGCTGCTCGACCCTGCCGACGACTCCGGCGTCGAAACCGAAGCCGGCACAGAACGTGAACCAGCGGGGCGGAACGCCCTCGTCCGGCGTGTCCGGCGTCCCGGCCGCTATGCCGAGGCCGACCGTGCGGCCGCTTCCGGTCTCCAGGGCGTCCAGGATGGCGCCGGTGGCCTCAACGGCGTCGTTCGGCAGTCCGAGGGCGCGGGCGAAGACGTTCGTGGAGCCGCCCGGGACGACCGCGAGGCGCGGCAGGGCGTCGGGATCCGGGCCGGCGTGCAGCAGTCCGTTCACGACCTCGTTGACCGTGCCGTCGCCGCCCAGCGCCACGACCATCTCGATGTCGTCGGAGTCGGCGGCCCGCCGGCCGAGGTCGCGCGCGTGGCCGCGGTACTCGGTGGTGACGGCCTCCAGCTTCATCTCGCTCGCGAGTGCGTGGATGAGGACGTCGCGGGTGCGGGCACTGGTGGTGGTTGCCGCCGGGTTGACCACGAGGAGTGCGCGCATGGCCGCCAGGGTACCTACCGCGCGGTACCCGGCCCAGTCCGGGGCGTGCGCCCCCGGCGCGGTACACCCCGAGGGGGCGGGCCGGGCGCGGGGCTACCCTGCAGGGGTGAGCAGTGCAGAGCAGACCCCTGAGACCGTCCCCGGCGCCCCCGCGAAGCGGCCCGGCAGGCTGACCGCGGCGGCCGCCCTGTGCGGGGTCCAGGCCGTGGCCCTGTTCGCCGGTGGCCTCTTCATGCTGGTCTCGGGCCTGACCGGGGACCCGGAGAGCACGTCGCAGGCCGAGACGGGCGGTGTGACGCTGATCGCGCTGGGTCTCATCCCGCTGCTCGCGGCACGCGGACTGCTGCTGCGGCGCGGCTGGAGCCGCGGCCCCGCGATCATCACCCAGATCATGGCGCTGCCGGTGGCCTGGACCCTGCTCCGCGCGTCGGGCGCACTGATCCCCGCGGGCATCCTGCTGGCCCTCGTGGCCGTCACCGCGCTGGTGCTGCTGCTCGACCCGCGGACGACGGAGGCACTGGGCATCCGCGGCCGCGCGTAGTCTCCGGCGGCCGGGGAAGGCGCGGGAACGGCCGTCCGCGACCGCGGAGGGTCTTCAGCGGCCGGAGGGTCACTCCTCGACCAGGAGCTTCTCGCGGAGTTGTGCGAGCGTGCGTGCCAGGAGGCGGGAGACGTGCATCTGGGAGATCCCGACCTCCTGCGCGATCTGCGACTGCGTCATGTTGCCGAAGAACCGGAGGAGGAGAATCCGCTTCTCCCTGGGTGGCAGGTCCTCCAGCAGCGGCTTCAGCGACTCGCGGTACTCGACGCCCTCCAGTGCCTCGTCCTCGGCGCCCAGGGTGTCCGCGACCGCCGGGGACTCGTCGTCGGTGTCGGGGACGTCGAGCGAGAGCGTCGAGTACGCGTTCGCGGACTCCAGGCCCTCCAGGACCTCCTCCTCGGAGATGCCGAGACGCCCGGCGAGCTCGTGGACCGTGGGGGAGCGGCCGTACTGCTGGGACAGCTCCGCGGTCGCCGTGGTCAGCGCCAGCCGCAGCTCCTGCAGCCGCCGCGGGACCCGCACCGCCCAGCCCTTGTCGCGGAAGTGCCGCTTGATCTCCCCCACGACGGTCGGCGTCGCGTAGGTCGAGAACTCGACACCCCGGTCGGGGTCGAACCGGTCCACGGACTTGATCAGCCCGATGGTCGCGACCTGGGTGAGGTCGTCGAGCGGCTCGCCGCGGTTGCGGAAGCGGCGGGCCAGGTGCTCCACCAGGGGCAGGTGCATCCGCACCAGCTTGTTCCGGAGTTCGGCGCGCTCCGGGGAGCCCTCCGGGAGCCCGCGCAGCGCGATGAACATCGACCGCGCCTCGCTCCGGTCGTTCGGAGCGTGGTGCCCGTGTTCCTTGAGGTCGTGCTCGTGCTCGCTCATGGCCGCCCTCTGCCAGTGCTTCGCCCGGGAGGTACCCCCAGCCTGCTTCTGCTCCGCCGCGGCCGGGAGGCCGTCACGCTCGTCCACCGGGTGCGGCCTGGCCTGCTGCTCCGGGATGCCCGCCGGCGCGCCGGCCGGCTCCGCCGGGGCCGTGGGCCCGCCGTTCCGCGTTCCGGAAATCCGCTCCTCGTCGCGCACCGGACCGTCCCCGTCCCTCACGCCGGCCCGGGTCCCGCGCCGCGCTGCTTGTACAGGCTGATGGAGACCGTGCGGTCCTCCGCCACGGAGGAGTCGACCTTGCCGGCCAGCGCCGAGAGCACCGTCCAGGCGAAGGTGTCGCGCTCCGGGGCGCGGCCGTCGGTCGTCGGGGCCGAGACCGTGACCTCCAGGGAGTCGTCGACGAGCCGGAAGACGCAGCTGAGGACGGATCCGGGGACGGCCTGCTGCAGCAAGATCGCACACGCCTCGTCGACCGCGATGCGCAGATCCTCGATCTCGTCGAGGGTGAAGTCCAAGCGCGCCGCGAGGCCGGCCGTGGCCGTACGCAGCACGGACAGGTAGGCACCCGCAGCGGGCAGCCGGACTTCCACGAAGTCCTGGGTCCCGGGCTCGCCTGCGATGTCGGACACCCTCACCTCCAAGGTGGCACAAGGTCGATCGAGGCCCCGGGAGGGCGTCCCGGAGCCGAGTGCTGCGCGTCGGTGCGCAGCCAGTACCTGGACTGGCGACGCTATCGCGATCCATGGTGCCGTGTCGCCGGGACCCCTACCCGGCGCTGTCACTCATGGTAAGCCCATGAGTACGCACAGTGGCTAGTGCTCTGCGGCCCTCAATTGCGAGAAGTCGGCGGAGCTTTGACGTACCCGGACGTCAGACGATCGAACCGTCCGCGAAGCACCAGCGCCAGCTCTCTCCGTGCTCCAGGGTACGCATCACCGGATGTCCCTCCTGCTGGGAGTGGTGGGAGGCGTGCCGGCCCGGCGACGAGTCGCAGCATCCCACGTGCCCGCACGTCAGGCAGATCCGCAACTGCACCGGGTGCGTCCCCTCGGCCCGGCACACGAGGCAGGTGTCGCTCAGCCGCTCGGGTTCGGGGCGCGGCAGGTCGAGAACATGCGGGCACTCGCTCATGATGGCCAGGTTACGACGCGGGTGAGCGGCTGAGGGGCGGATCATGGATGCGCTGTCGGTGGTGGCGCTGGTCGCGGCGAGCGCCGCGGTCGCGGGGATCGCCCGCAGGACGGCGGTGCCCGCGCCGCTGCTCCTCGTCGCGGCCGGCCTGGTCGCCTCGTACCTGCCCGGAGTCCCGGAGTACACCCTCGACCCGCACATCGTGCTGCCGCTGATCCTGCCGCCGCTGCTGCACATCGCCGCGCTGGACAGCTCGTACCTCGATCTGCGGGCCAACATCCGCCCCATCGCCCTGCTCTCCGTCGGCTACACCCTCTTCGCGACCCTGGTTGTGGGGTGGGTGGCGCACCTGGTGATCCCCGGCCTCCCGCTGACCGCGGCGCTCGTGCTCGGCGCGGTGGTCGCCCCGCCCGACGCGGTGGCGGCGACCGCGGTCGCCCGCAAGCTCCGCCTGCCCGGCCGGATCACCACGATCCTCCAGGGCGAGTCCCTGGTGAACGACGCCACCGCCATCACCGCCTACCGGGTGGCCCTGGCGGCCGCCGTCGGCGAGGGCCTCAGCTGGGGCGAGGGCGTCGGGATGTTCCTCGTCGCCGCCGCCGGCGGCATCGGCGTCGGCCTGGTGCTGATGGTGCCGATCCACTGGCTGCGTACCCGTCTCGGGGAACCCCTGCTGCAGAACACCCTGTCCCTGCTGATCCCCTTCGTCGCCTACGCCGCCGCCGAGCACGTGCACGCCTCCGGTGTGCTGGCCGTCGTGGTCGTCGCCCTCTTCCTCGGGCACCGGTCCTGGCAGGTCGACTTCGCCACCCGGCTCCAGGAGGAGGCGGTCTGGCGGATGGTCGCCTTCCTCCTCGAGTCGGCCGTCTTCGCGCTGATCGGCCTGCAACTGGCGCATGTCGCGGGGAAGATCGGCTCCTTCTCGCCCTGGGAGGTCGCCGGGTACGCCCTCGTGGTCTTCGGCGTCGTGGTGGCGTCCCGCTTCGTGTGGGTCTTCCCCGGGACCTTCGTGCCGCGCATGCTGTCGCGGCGGATCCGGGAGCGCGAGCCCGGCGTGGACTGGCGGACCCCGGTGATCGTCGGCTGGGCCGGGATGCGGGGCGTGGTGTCCCTGGCGATCGCGTTCTCCATCCCGATCCTCACGGCCGGCGGCGAGCCCTTCCCGGCCCGCAACCTGATCCTGTTCCTCACCTTCACCACGGTGATCGGCACCCTGGTGGTGCAGGGGCTCACCCTGCCCGCGCTGATCCGCGCCCTGAAGCTCCCGGAGCGCGACCCGCTGAGCGTCACCCTGGCCGAGGCGCAGGCCCAGAGCGAGGCGTCCCGCGCGGCGGAGCGGCGGCTGGCGGAACTCGTCGCCGACCCGGGCAACGCCCTCCCGGAGCCGCTGCTCGACCGGCTGCGCACGGTGCTCGAACACCGCAGGAACTCGCCGTGGGAGAGGCTCGGCGCGGTCAACCCCGTCACGGGCGAGTCCGCCGACGGCACCTACCGCCGCCTCACCCGCGAAGTGATCCAGGCCGAGCGCGAGGTGTTCGTGCGGCTCCGCGACGAACGCCGGATCGACGACGAGATGCTGCGGGCGCTGCTGCGGCGGCTGGATCTCGAGGAGGCGGCCGCCTACCGCGAGGCCGCGGGCTGAGGCCCCCCGGTGATCACCGCTGCGACGGCCGTTCCCGGCGGGAAGGCGCCCTCGCCGGCGAGGGCGACGAGCCCGTAGAGCATTTTGGCGACATAGAGACGCTCCACGGGCAGCCCGTGGCGGGCCTCGAAATCCCGCGCGAACGCCTCGAGAGCCGGTGGGACGCGGGCGTACCCGCCGAAGTGGAACCGCTCGTCCAGCGACCAGTCGCCGGCCGGTCCGCCGAAGGCCTCTCTCTGCAGGGCGGCCGTCCGCTCGCCCAGGAAGCCCCCCTTGAGCACGGGCACGCCCAGCGCCCGCGCCCCGTCGCCGAGTCCGGCGGCAAGCCCGGCGAGTGTCCCTCCCGTCCCGCACGCCACGGCGGCCACGTCGGCCGCGCCGCGCAACTCACGGCCCAGCTCCGTACAGCCCTGTGCCGCGAGGGCGTTGCTGCCGCCCTCCGGGACGACCCGGCACCCCTCCGGCGCCCCGCAGCGCTCCAGGAGTCCCGCGAGCACCCCGGGGTCGGAGGCGCGGCGGTACGTGGCGCGGTCCACGAAGTGCAGCCGCATGCCGTCGGCGGCGCAGGCGGCGAGCGAGGGGTTGAGGGGCCTCCCGGCCAGCTCGTCGCCCCGGACGACGCCGATCGTGGGGAAGCCGAGCAGCCGTCCGGCGGCGGCCGTGGCGCGCAGATGGTTGGAGTACGCGCCGCCGAAGGTGAGCACGGTACGGCCGGCCGCCGCGCGCAGGTTCGGTGCCAGCTTGCGCCACTTGTTGCCGGGCAGGTCCGGATGGATGAGGTCGTCCCGCTTGAGCAGCAGCCGCACCCCGTGCCGCGCGAAGCGCTCGTCCGCCACCGGCTCCAGGGGGGAGGGGAGCCGGGGCCGGAGGGCGGCGGGGTCGGATGCGTTCACCTCGTCATTCTCGCCGCACCGGCCGGGGACCGGCCTATCCGGGTGCCGCCGCCGGCCGAGGCTCCCCGCCGCGCGGTCATCCTGCCCGGGCAGCGGGGCCGAGGGCGGGCGCGCGGGCTGGCCGGGGCCGCACCCCGTCCGCATCGCGGACCAAGGACACCTACCTCGCCGCCCGCTACCGGCGCATCGTCGCCCGCCGCGGCAAGAAACGCGCGCTGGTCGCCCTGGAGCACTCGATCCTGACCGCCGTCTGGCACATGTTCACCCACGACGCCGAATACGCCGACCTCGGCGGCCAGTACTTCATCGAACGCACCGGCCGGGCCAGGCAGACCCGGCGCCTGGTGAGCCAGCTCAACCAACTCGGCTACCAAGTGACCCTCCAAACAGAAGGAGCTGCCTGACCAGCAGGTACAGACACGGGACGGTGGATTTTCGAATCAGGCGAGCCGTTCGGCGATCCGGGCACGCATGGCGTTCATGGTGAAGCCCCGGGGGTCGATCTTCCCCGGCTGCCACTCCAGGTGCCCGATGACCGACCGGGCGCTCCACCCGTGGCGCCGGCAGACCGCGGCGGCCGCCCTCTCGATCGCCTCCAGCTGGACCTCCGGCCAGGGGTCCTTGCCGTCGCCGAGGTTCTCGCACTCGAAGCCGTAGAAGTGCCGGTTGCCGTCCGTGTTCGCCTCGTCGTCGGGCGGCAGCGCCGTCTCGGCGATGACGGCGCGCAGGACGTCGTCGTCGCCGAGCCCGGCGTGGTTGGCCCTGCCGTACCCGACGAGGTGGACCCTGCCGTCCTTGGCGATGACACCGTGGCACAGCGGGCCGGGCAGGCCCTCGTAGCCATCGCGGCAGAGGCGTACGGTGTCCGCGGTGCCCGAGGTGGCGGTGTGATGGATCATCACCCCGTGCACGGGGCCCCAGGGGCCCTTGTGGTTGCGGTTGTGGGTGCGCCAGGCGCCGACCTGAACGATCGTCAGTCCCTCGCCGAGCAGGGCGGCGAGGAAGCTGTCAGCGGACATGGGTGGGGCCATGACCGACTCCTTCACGGCTGGATGTGTGGGTACGGAACTTCTACCCATACGTCCTGACCGGGCGGTCCGTTCGCACGGTGTGCGAGCCGATCCGGCCAGTGCGCCGATCGGGCGGAACACGCACCTCACGCCTCGCACATCCCCGTCTAGTCCCACTCATTTGTGTAATGGCGCGCGCACGCACCGCGCTGGAAGGCTCTTCGTCGCAGGTCAACCCATGATTGCGAAGGAGCCCCATGTCGGTTGGTTCGGTTGGTCCGGTTGGTGACGAGGTGCGCGAGGGCGGCCAGGGCGCGGCACCGCCGCAGCAGAGTCTGGGTACGGCCGCGGCGCGGAACCTGGCGACCACCACCAAGTCGGCCCCCCAGATGCAGGAGATCACCTCCCGGTGGCTGCTGCGGATGCTGCCCTGGGTCCAGGTGCAGGGCGGTACGTACCGGTTGAACCGGCGGCTCAGCTACGCGGTCGGCGACGGGCGGGTCACTTTCGTCCAGACGGGCAGCCAGGTCGAGGTCATCCCGGGCGAGCTCGGCGAACTGCCGGCCCTGCGCGGGTACGACGACGAGGCCGTGCTGCGCGAACTGGCCCAGCGCTGCCGCCAGGTGCGGTTCGCGCCGGGTGACGTGCTGGCGGCGAAGGGCGAGGCGACGGACCGGGTGTTCCTCCTCGCGCACGGCCGGGTGGAGCAGATCGGCACCGGCCCCTACGGCGACGAGGCCGTGCTCGGCGTCCTCGCCGACGGCTCCTACTTCGGCGAGAGGTCGCTGGTCGACGGCGACGCCGTATGGGAGTTCACGGTCCGGGCCGACACCGCGTGCATCGCGCTGGAGCTCACCCGGCAGGACGTGCTGACCCTCGCGGACCGCGCCGAGTCCCTCGCCGGCCAGCTCCGGACCGTGGCGTCGGTCCCCCGGCAGCGGACCAACAAGTACGGCGAGGCCGCCATCGACCTCTCGGCCGGCCACGTCGGAGAGGCGGTCGTCCCGCACACGTTCGTCGACTACGAGGCCGCACCGCGCGAGTACGAACTGAGCGTCGCGCAGACCGTGCTGAAGGTGCACAGCCGGGTCGCGGACCTCTACAACCAGCCGATGAACCAGACCGAGCAGCAGTTGCGGCTGACGGTCGAGGCGCTGCGCGAGCGCCAGGAGGACGAACTCGTCAACAACAAGGACTTCGGCCTCCTGGCCAACTGCGACTACGGCCAGCGGCTGCAGCCGCACGACGGCGTGCCCGGCCCGGACGACATGGACGAGCTGTTGTCCCGGCGGCGTGGCTCCAGGCTGTTCCTGGCCCATCCGCGGGCCATCGCGGCCTTCGGCAGGGAGTGCAGCAGGCGCGGCGTCTACCCGGACACCGTGGACATCGGGGGCAGCCGCATCCCCTCCTGGCGCGGCGTGCCGATCTTCCCGTGCAACAAGATCCCGATCTCGAAGGCCCGGACCACCTCGATCATCTGCATGCGTACGGGCGAGGACGACCAGGGCGTGATCGGTCTGCACCAGACCGGCCTCCCCGACGAGATCGAGCCCAGCCTGTCCGTCCGCTTCATGGGCATCGACGAGCAGGCCATCATCTCCTACCTGGTCACGGCCTACTACTCGGCGGCGGTCCTGGTGCCCGACGCCCTGGGCGTGCTGGAGAACGTCGAGGTGAGCCGCTGGCGCTGACACCCGGCGCCGGCACCGGCGGGGGCGGCCCGCCGCCGCTCCCGCCCCACCCCGTCAGCACCCCATGAGCACCCCCGTCAGCACCCTTTGTCAGCACCCCCCGTCAGCAGAGGACGAGACCGTGACCTTGACCAGTGCGGACACCGCGGCCACCGACGCACACGAGGCGGCGCGGCTCCTGGAACGCACCCGCAGCGCCGTCGACCCGCGGCTGCGGGACACCGTCGAGTCCCTTCCCATCCCCATACGCCGTGTCGCGATGTACCACTTCGGCTGGGAGCAGGCCGACGGCACACCCGCCGCCGGACCGGCGGGCAAGGCGATCAGGCCGGCCCTGGTGCTCGCCGCGGCCCGGGCGCTCGGCGGGGACCCGCAGCAGGCGCTGCGCGCGGCCGCGGCCGTGGAACTCGCGCACAACTTCACCCTGCTCCACGACGACGTCATCGACGAGGACGCCACCCGCCGTCACCGGCCCACCGCCTGGACGGTGTTCGGCACCCCGGACGCCATCGTCGCGGGTGACGCCATGCTGGCCCTGGCGCTGCGGCTGCTGGCCGAGGACCGGCATCCGGCCGCCTCGGCGGCCGCCGCGCGGCTCGCGGCCTGCGTGATCGAGCTCTGCGCCGGCCAGCAGGCGGACTGCGCCTTCGAGCAGCGCGGTCCGGGGGAGGTCTCGCTGGACGAGTGCATCGCCATGGCCACGGCCAAGACCGGGGCGCTGCTGGGCTGTGCCTGCGCCCTCGGTGCGCTGTACGCGGGGGCGGGCGAGGAGGAGACCGCCGCGATGGACGCGTTCGGACGGGAGGCGGGACTGGCCTTCCAGCTGATCGACGACCTCATCGGCATCTGGGGCGACCCGGACCGCACGGGCAAGCCGGCGGGCGCCGATCTGGCCGCGCACAAGAAGTCGCTGCCGGTGGTGGCGGCCCTGAGCTCGGGCACCGAGGCGGGGGCGGAGCTCGCCGAGCTGTACACCGGGCCGATGGGCGCGGGGGAGGTCGCCCGGGCCGCGGACGCGGTGGAGCGGGCCGGGGGCCGGGACTGGGCCCAGCTGCAGGCGGCGGACCGGATGGGCCGGGCCGTGCAGCAGCTCTCCCGTGCCGTGCCGGACCTCGACGCGGCGGGGGACCTGCTGTCGCTGGCGGAGTTCGTCACGCGCCGCAGCCGCTGAGCCGGGGCGGGCCGGTGCGTGCGCCGTCCGGGCCGCAAACCTAGGATCGCAGCGGCCAGTTGACGATCTCGGAGAGGCGGCCCGGACATGGGCGTACGGATTCGGCAGGCGGGAGAGCGGGACCGAGAGGCGGTGGTGCGGCTGCTCGACGAGGCGTTCATGCACGACCCGGTCAGCAGCTGGGTCTTCCCCGACGAGGCCCACCGCCGCCGGGTGCACGGAGTCTTCCTCGGGGTCTTCCTCGACATCGTGCTCGCCGAGGGGCGGGTCGACCTGATCGAGGACGGGACGGCGGCGGCACTCTGGCTCCCGGTGCCCGCGGAGGCGCCCGAGGAGGAGGACGACATCCCCGCCCGGATGCGGGAGATCGCCGACCCGGACAACGAACGGGCCGAACTCATCGGCCGGCTGACCGGAGCGGTCCATCCGCAGGGCAGGGCGCACGAGTACCTGCTGCTGATCGGCGTCTCCCCGGATCGCCAGGGCGAGGGGCTCGGCACGGCCCTGCTCGCGCCCGCCCTGGAGCGGTGCGACCGGGAGGGGCTGCCCGCGTACCTGGAGGCGAGCAGCGCCCGCAGCTGCCACCTCTACCAGCGGATGGGCTTCGCGTTCACGGACCGCACCATCCGGCTCCCCGACGGCCCGCAGATGTGGCCCATGTGGCGGGAGCCCGGCGCGCGGGGGAACGAGGGCGTGGGGCAGGACGCGGGGCGGACCCCCGCTCCGTAGCGCGGACCCCGGTCCGTACGCCGAACACGGTCCATAGGGCGGATCCGGGTCCGTACGCCGAACTCCGCGAGGTACCGGGTCGTCTCGAACCCCGCGAGGCACCGGTTCGCGCCGAACCCCGAGGAGGGCCGGTTCGCGCCGGACCTGTTCCGCTCGGGCCCGGGTCGGTCAACCCGCGGGGACGATCCGGTTGACCACGGTCTCCACCAGTTCGTCCACCTCCCGGCCGGAGAGCACGTCGGGCAGCGTGAAGTGCTCCAGCAGCAGCCCGGTCATGGCCAGGTAGAGAGTGAGGAAGGTGTCGGCGTCGCCCGGCAGTCCGGCGTCGAGGTGGTGGCGCAGATTGGCCTCCAGTTCGGCGCCGACCGCCCGGTTCAGCTCCGCCCGGAGCGCGGGGCGGCGGGTCGACTCCAGCCGCAGCTCCAGCATCGCGAGGTAGCCCGTCCGTTCCTCGGCCATGCGCCGCACCAGCCACTGCATCAGCCGCACATACAGCTCACGCGTCGGCGCGGGCCGCAGCGCCTCGTCGACGTCGGCCTGCCCCGGGGTCATCCGTACCTGGATCCGGGCTCCGGCCTGGGTGAACAGGTCGTCGCGGCCGGTGAAGTAGTTGGAGGCCGTTCCGGGCGGCACCCCGGCCTCGTTGTCGACCGCGCGGAAGGTGAGGCCCCTGGCCCCTTCTCGGGCGAGCACCTCGATGGCGGCGTCCACCAGCGCGGTCCTGCGCTCCGGGTTCCTGGCCATGCCGTCTCCTGCCCTCCGTCGCCTTCCGCTGTCTTGCCGACTGCTTTGCCGACGCGCCCTCCGCAAAAGGCGCTTGCGCAACCACTACACCCGGAGCACTATAGCCGCAGTGGTTCGGTGGAGTACGGGCCGGGCCGCCTCACCGACGGAACGAGAGGACCGGTTTGCGCAAGCTCACCTACTTCATCGCCTGCTCCATCGACGGCTTCATCGGAGACCCGGACGGAGACGCCTCGTCCATGTTCGGCTTCGTGGCGGACGACTATCTGGAGTTCCTGAAGTCCGAGTACCCCGAGACCATCCCGGTCCAGGGGCGCGAGGCACTGGGCATCCAGAACGCGCCCAACGAGCACTTCGACACCGTGGTCCAGGGCCGGGCCAGCTACCAACTGGCGCTGGACGCCGGCATCACCAGCCCCTACGCACACCTGCGGGAGCACGTCGCCTCACGCACCCTGGAGCAAGCCCCCGGCACCGGCGTGGAGATCATCGCCGACGACCTGGTCGGCAGGGTGCGCGCGCTCAAGGCCGAGGAGCACGGACTCGGCATCTACCTCTGCGGCGGCTCACGGATCGCCGGCGAACTCCTCGACGAGATCGACGAACTGGTGATCAAGACCTATCCGCAGGTCTACGGCAGCGGTATGCCGATGTTCGGATCCGGTTTCGCCGTCACCGACTTCACACTGGACGGGGTGCGTACCTTCGGCAACGGCGTACTCGTACGGAGGTACAGCAGGAAGCGGTAGCCGCGCCGGTGGGGCGACGGCGGGGCGGACACGGCGCGCAGCGGGCGCACCCGGAGCCCGGCGAGGAGCCGGGCGAAGGGCCGAACGACAAGCCCCGACGAAGGGCCGAACGAGGAGCCGAACGGGGCCCGTTTGCCTGAACGGAGCGGCGGAGAACCGTTCGAGAGCCGACCGGCTGTGCAACGCGACCCCTCGTACCGCTACAGTCCGCGCCATGTCATCGGAGTCGACGGACGTGTGGACCGGCTGGTACCGGGACCGCCGTGGAGCGGAGGCGATCGCCCTGGCGACCGCCTCGGGCGGGCACAGCGTGAGCACCCGCATCAGGGGAGTCGAGTACGCAGGGCCGGGTTTCGCCACCCTGGCCGCGGTGGAGTCGGGCGAACGCCTCTCCGGTTGCGTACTGGAGTGGGACATGCCGCTGCCCGTCACGCTCGACGGAGCGCCGGAACAGGCCACGCTCGGCTGTCTGCTGACCCTGGGCGAACCCGGGCCGGACGGCACGCCCGGCCGGGTGGATCTGAACCTCACCCTGCTCTTCGGCGGGACGGCGTACGAGTCCGGGGTGGCCGACGGCGACTTCGACGAGGCACTCGGGCGGATCCGGCGGCAGTTGCCGGAGGGCGCCGAACTGGGCGGCAGGCTGCTGGAAAGCGCCTGAGCGGCCCGCCGGCTCCGGACTCGGGCGGCCCACGCTTCCCTCACCGCCTCGTGGGACATCTCAGGGGATCGACACGTCACGTCGTCCGCCTGATCCGGGGGAGGGGAGCGGGGGCACGCCTCATCGGTCGGCGTACGTCGACATGGTCTGCCGGGCGGGAAATGCGGCGCCCTGGTGGGGGCGATCGATCGATGAGGGCGGGTTCCGTGGATCAGAGCGAGGACCGGATCCTGGCCGATGAGCTGGCTGCTCTCGGCGCGGTGGGCGGGGGAAGCGGTCGCCTGGTCCGGATGGTGGCCAAGCTGATGAGGAAAGACGTCCATGAGATCGGTCTGCGCGTTCCCTTGCCGTTCGACGATGCGGTGCAGCGCGTCTCCGGCGTGCTCGGGAGGGCGGGCCGCGCAGTCGGGACCGCGCCGGTCGGCTCTGCCGAGGACGTGACGATCCGGGTCGTCGCCGGCGGCGGCGCCGCCGGTCTGAATCCCGTAGTGGTGACCGCGCGCGTGCTGAAGGCCGATGAGGACAACTCGCAGATCCTGCTTCGTGCAGCTGCCAAAGAGGGCCTGATCAGGCAGCGAGCCGGAGAGAAGACCGCCGTCCGTCTCGCCGCGCTGCTGAGCGAGGCAACCGGAGCGGACGGGGCGGGCGGGTGAGCGGTGGGTGGAGAGCAGCCGCAGTGGGTCCTGTCGACCCGGAACGCCCTCCCTCGGGGGCCGGTTTGCCTGCGCAGCCGGGCGGGGTTCAGCCCCGCCGGGCCTACGGGTGCAGCAGCCACCAGGGGTCTGCTTCAGCGCGGGCCACTTCGGCGTCGTACTGACCCGCATCAAAGTGGAGCTCCGGTGGGGGGTACGGCATGGTGGTCCCCGCCCCCCACGGAACTTCCCAGTCCGACCACTGCACGATCTGCCCGAACCGTTGCACGACCACGGTCAGAGAGCCGCAGCAGCCACCGGTGCACTCAGGTTCCCCCAGCTCCAAGCGGCGGGCCGCTTCGGTCGCCCGAAGAGGGCTGGGCCGCCCCGCCGGCAGCACATCCGCGGCGTACGGTCCGCGGCCGCCCTCGTCGACCGCCTCTTCCACAAGGTCCTCGTCGTTCACCCAGAACCGCACCTGGGCAGCGAACCGGGAGCCCGGCGGCAGCACCCTGATCTCCAAGCGATCGAACATCGGACCACCCTACGGGGGTGCTGACGCCGCCGCGCGGCCCCGTCCGACGACTACCTCCCCTCGGCCCGCGCGAGAAGTCGGAAGGCGCCGCCCGCTCTCGTCCTCATCACACCCGTTCGCTGCGGCCACTCCTCCAACGGGGTCGCGCGGCCGGGGGACGTGTGCGCCGGAGGCGGCCGTCGATGGGCGAGGCTGTGCGGCGGGGCCACCGATAGCGATCAGCTCCGGGGGCGGCGGTGCCGGCCGGCGGTGAGTTCGGTCAGTGCGGCGCTGAGGCGTGTGAGGGCGGGCGAGATCCAGGGCAGGGTCTCCGGTTCTCGCGCGCTCAGCGCCGTGTGGCGTTGCTGCGGGGTGGTGCCGTACAGGAGGCTGGTGGCGAGCCTGAGAGTCAGGGCGGTGCCGGGTTCGCCGAACGCGCTGCCGGGCAGGGTGGCGATGCCGTGCCGGTCGAGGAGAGCGGTGGCCAGATCGGTGCCGGTGGTGATCCCCTGGGCGCGCAGCGCCTCACGGGCGGGGCCGAAGTCGGGGTAGAGGTAGAAGCCGGCCTGCGGCGGGCGGCAGAGCGCTCCGGCTGCGCGAAGCCGGGTGTGCACCTCGGCGGCGATGCGGGCGTGCAGCCGGCGGGCCGCGGCGATGTGTGCGGTGACCTCCGGTGGGTCGTCCAGGGCGTGGGCGGCCACGGCCTGCATGGGTGCGGCCAGGCTGGACCAGATCTCGCTGGCGACCCCGGTCAGCTCCCGCTGCAGGCGCCGCCCCCAGCTGCCCGCCGGGGTGCGGGCGAAGCCGATCCGCCAACCGCCCAGGGCCAGGGACTTGCTCAGCCCGGTGGTGACGACGGTGCGTTCGGCCAGGTACCGCACCGGGCTGGGGGCCGTACCGTGATGGCTCAGCTCGGCGTAGATCTCGTCGCTGATGACCGCGAGGCCGTGGCGCCCGGCGACCGCGCAGACCGCCTCGACCTGTTCGGCGGGGGCGACGGTCCCGGTCGGGTTGTCCGGAACGGTGAGGACCAGCGCACCCGGCCGGGCCCCGTCCGCGTGGGCTTGCCGCAGGGCCCGTTCCAGCAACTCGGGGTCGGGAATGCCGCCGGCCTCGGCGGGGACGGGCACGGAGACGACGCGGCGGCCGAGCAGGGCGGCCTGCGCCGCGTAGGAGACCCATGACGGGCAGGGCAGCACCACGTCACCGCCGATTGCGGCCAGCAGGGCGAACAGCAGAGGCTTGCTGCCGGGAGCGAAGAGGATCTGGCCCGGTTCGGTGGACAGGCCGCGCCTGGTGAACCAGCCCGCCGCGGCGGCCCGGACCTGTGGTGAGCCGGCGACCGGGCCGTAACCGTTGCGCAGGTGGGCGTCGGTGAGCACCTCGGCCAGGCCCGGAGCGACCGGTACCCCGGCCTCCCCGAATCCCAGATGCAGCACATCGTGCCCGGCAGCTCGGCGGGCCTGGACGGCCTCGTCGACGGCGAGCGTGGCGGAATGGGTCGTCATGGAGAACCGTCCTGTGCGGGTACTGAACTGCGGTGCCGTGGAGCCGCGGCGCTCTGCCGGGCCCATCCAGCGTGCCCGAGGCGTAGCATCGGCAACAGCGCGAAAAGGCGGTGGACTGGTTAAGGAGATCTGATGCTGGATCTGCGGCGGCTGGAGATCCTGCACCGCTTCTCCGCCCGGGGCACCATCACCGCCACGGCCGCCGACCTGGGGTACTCGCCGTCGGCGGTCTCCCAGCAACTGGCCGCTCTGGAACGGGAGGCCGGCATCGCGCTGATCGAACGCACCGCCCGGCGGGCCAGTCTGACCGACGCGGGACGCGAACTGGCCGAGCACGCCGCGCGCATCCTCGATGCCGTGGAATCCGCCGAGAGCCGTATGCGCGCCCGGGTGGGCGCCATCGGCGGCCGGGTGACCGTCAGCTGCATCCCCGCGCTGGCCCCCGCTCTCGCTCCCCATCTGGCCGAGCTGCAACGCGGCCACCCCGAACTGACCGTCGTCGCGCACGAGACCGGTTCGACCACCGCCGCCGCAGCCGTCCTGGACCGCCGCTACGACCTGGCCGTCATCGACGACTGGTCCGCGCATCCACCCGCCGAGGGCACCGGTCTGTCCGTCCACCGGCTGCGCCGTGAGGACATCGTCCTGGCGCTCCCCTCCGGACATCCGCTCGCCGAGCAGCCCGGCCCGGCCAACGCCGCTCGACTACGGCAGATCGTCGGGGACCGGACATGGCTGTGCGCCCCTGCCGGGCAGCTCTCCCGGGCCGCCGGGGACCAGCGCCTGACCTCCGTCGGCGCCGTACCCCCGCGGCGCTGGGAGTTCGAGGGGCTGCACGTCCTGGCCGCACTCGTCGCCGCCGGTGCCGGGGTCGCCTTCCTGCCCGCCGGCATCGCCCGGGAGCAAGCGGGCGTCACCGGACTGCGCCCCGTTCCCCGCATGCAGCGCACCATCCTGGCGCTCACCCGGACCACCACCCGGGAGGACCCGGCCATCGCCGCCTGCCTCCAGGCCGCCAAGCAGGCCCTCGGCAGCGGGCACTGAGCCCGCACGAGTTCACGCCGTCCAGCGGGCAGGGCGAGTGAGGCCGTGATCCATGTGAGCCGGTCCGTGTGGCACGACGGTCGGTTCGGGGAGGGCCGCTCGAACTTCCTGCTCGAAGCGCCCGCGCCCGCCGTCATCCCGTTGCGGATCTCCGCGCCCCCGTGGCCGGGCGGAGACGACCGCACCCGGTCCGCCGTGGACGCCGTGCTCGGCGGCCTGCGGGCCGGGTGCGGACAGCCGGGCGGCGCCGATCGCGAGCATGCGGATCGGGCAGCCCGGGTGGAGATCAGGCCTTCTTGGTCTCCCAGAAGATCCGGTCGATCTCGGCGATGAGCTCCAGGGCCTTCTCGCCCGTCTTCGGGTCGGTCGAGGCCTTGGCCGCGGAGAGCGCCTTCAGGGTCTCGTTGACCAGCTGGTGCAGCTCCGGGTACTTCTCGAAGTGCGGGGGCTTGAAGTAGTCGCTCCAGAGCACCGACACGTGGTGCTTGGCGAGCTCCGCGCGCTGCTCCTTGATCACCGTGGCACGGGCCTGGTAGTGCGGGTCGTCGTTGGCGGCCATCTTCTCCTGCACGGCCTTGACCGACTCGGCCTCGATACGGGCCTGGGCCGGGTCGTAGACGCCGCAGGGCAGGTCGCAGTGTGCGCTGACCTTCACCTTGGGGGCAAACAGGCGGGAGAGCATTGAGCTGTCCTTCCTCGTGATCGTCTTCTCAGGTGGGACATTACTCCGTGAGGGGCGCGTTTTCGCGGGTGCCCCCTGGGGCTTAGGTCAAAAGTCCAGGGTGATCGTGGGACGTGCGGCGGAACATACCGAGGGACCGGAGGTGGCTCATGACGGGGCAAGGGCGGGAGCCGGGTGCGCCCTTCGGCGTCGCGGAGGTGACTGGGCCCTCCATGCACCCCACGCTGGCGCACGGGGACCGGCTGCTCGTGCACTACGGCGCCGCCGTGCGGACCGGCGACGTGGCCGTGCTGAGGCATCCGCTGCAGCAGGACCTGCTGATCGTGAAGCGGGTGGCCGAGCGGCGCGAGGACGGCTGGTGGGTGCTGGGCGACAACCCGTACGCGGAGGGGGACAGCCGGGTGTTCGGCGCGGTGCCCGAGGACCTGCTGCTGGGCCGGGTACGGGCGCGCTACCGTCCGCGCCCGCAGGGTCAGCGGTCGGTGCCGGGTCTGCTGGCCTGGGCGTTCTCCGCCGTGCGGCCCGTGCTCTCCGACCGCTCGGTCTCCTGGCGCTTGCGGGCCCGGTAGGCGGCGACGTTGGCGCGGGTGGCGCAGCGGTCGGAGCAGTAGCGGCGCGAGCGGTTGGTGGACGTGTCCAGGTAGGCGTTGCGGCAGGGCGCGGCCTGGCAGAGGCCGAGCCGGTCGACGCCGTACTCGGTGAGGTGGAAGGCGAGCCCCATCGCGGCGATCGCGGCGTAGCCGGAGGTCGCGTTGGACGGATGGTCGGCGAGGTGCATGTGCCAGCGCGGCCGGCCCTCCTCGTCGAGGAAGTCGTGGCCGGAGATCTGCGGGCTCACCGGGAAGTCCAGGAGCAGCGAGTTGAGCAGGTCGACGGCCTGTGTCTGGTCGCCCGAGTCCGCGGCGGTGAAGACCGCGCGGAGCCTGGCCCGTACCGACCGGAACCGGGTGACGTCCGCGTCGGTGGCCCGGCGCGCCATCTGGGAGGACGCGCCGAAGAGCTCTCGGACGGCCTCCACCGAGGTGAGCGTGTCCTTGCTGCGGGCCGGTTCCTCGGTGTTGACCAGACGCACGGCGTAGTCCGAGTAAGAGGCCAGTTCCACTTGTAGTCCTTACGGATGAGGTCTAGTGTCGGCGAGGGACGAGGTAAGTGATGCTCTCAGTTCGAGGGTATTACGGATCGGAGGAGTGCGGATGACCGAGAGCACGGCCGCGACCGGTACCGACTGGCGTGCCTGGCAGGAGAGCTGGGACCGCCAGCAGGAGTGGTACATGCCCGACCGTGAGGAGCGGTTCCGGGTGATGCTGGACATGGTCGAGGCCTTCGCGGGCCCCGCGCCGAGGGTCCTGGACCTCGCCTGCGGTACCGGAAGTATCACGGACAGACTGCTCAAGCGGTGCCCGGAAGCGGAGAGTGTCGGCGTGGACCTCGATCCCGCCCTGCTGGCCATCGCCGAGGGGTACTTCGCCGGCGACCGGCGGGTCACCCTGGTCACCGCCGACCTCACGGACCCGGACTGGACCGCGGCGCTCCCGCACACCTCGTACGACGCGGTGCTGACCGCCACCGCGCTGCACTGGCTGCGCGCCGAACCCCTCGCCGCCCTCTACGGGCAGCTCGCCGACCTGGTCGCGGACGGCGGTGTGTTCATGAACGCCGACCACATGAGGGACGACACCACCCCGCGGATCAACGCCGCGGAGCGCGCCCACCGCCAGGCCGCCAGGGACCGGGCCAAGGCCGCCGGGGCGCTCGACTGGAGCGACTGGTGGGCCCTGGCGGCCGAGGACCCCGTACTGGCCGCCCCCACCGCCCGCCGCTTCGAGATCTACGGCGAGCACGCGGAGGGCGACACCCCGTCCGTCCGGTGGCACGCCGACGCCCTGCGCGACGCGGGCTTCGCCGAGGTCCGGCCGGTGTGGGCGTCCCCCTCCGACGCGCTGGTGCTCGCGCTGAAGTGACCCGGCCCGGACGGGCGAACGCCGGAGGCGGCAGGGCATGCCCTGCCGCCTCCGGCGTTCGGTACGGCCTTCCACCGAGTGCTACAGCACCTTGGAGAGGAAGGCCTTGGTGCGGTCGTGCTGGGGGTTGGTCAGCACGTCACGGGGGTTGCCGGACTCGACGACGACGCCGCCGTCCATGAACACCAGGCTGTCGCCGACCTCGCGGGCGAAGCCCATCTCGTGGGTGACGACCACCATGGTCATGCCGTCCTCGGCGAGGCCGCGCATGACGTCGAGGACGTCGCCGACGAGCTCGGGGTCGAGGGCGCTGGTGGGCTCGTCGAAGAGCATCAGCTTGGGCTCCATCGCCAGGGCGCGGGCGATGGCGACGCGCTGCTGCTGGCCGCCGGAGAGCTGGGAGGGGTAGTTCCCCGCCCGGTCGGACAGCCCGACGCGGTCCAGCAGCTTGAGGGCCCGCTCGCGTGCGACGGCCTTGGTCTCGCCCTTCACCTGCACGGGTGCTTCCATGACGTTCTCGACGGCGGTCATGTGGGGGAAGAGGTTGAACCGCTGGAACACCATGCCGATGTCGCGGCGCTTGAGCGCGACCTCGCTGTCCTTGAGCTCGTAGAGCTTGTCGCCCTTCTGGCGGTAGCCGACGAGTTCGCCGTCCACCCAGAGCCGGCCCGCGTTGATCTTCTCCAGGTGGTTGATGCAGCGCAGGAAGGTGGACTTGCCCGAGCCCGAGGGCCCGATCAGGCAGAACACCTCACGGGGGGCGACTTCGAGGTCGATGCCCTTGAGGACTTCGATGTGGCCGAACGACTTGTGGACGCCTTCGGCCTTGACCATGGCCGTCATGCCGCAGCTCCCTTCGGGCGGCGCACCGAGAAGACGGTGGCCTTGATCTTCTGCAGGGGGGTTGGCGGCAGGCTGCGGCTGGAGCCGCGGGCGTAGTAGCGCTCGAGGTAGTACTGGCCGACGCTGAGCACCGAGGTCATGATCAGGTACCAGGCGGCCGCGAGGAAGAGCATCTCCACCGGGGCGCCGGAGGTCTGGCCGATGTCCTGGGCCTGGCGGAGCAACTCGGAGTACTGGACCACCGACACCAGCGAGGTGGTCTTCAGCATGTTGATGACCTCGTTGCCCGTCGGGGGCACGATGACGCGCATGGCCTGGGGGATCACCACGCGCCGCAGGGTCTTGGTGTGGCTCATGCCCAGCGCGTGCGAGGCCTCGGTCTGCCCTTCGTCGACCGCGAGCAGGCCGGCGCGGCAGATCTCGGCCATGTAGGCGGCCTCGTTCAGCCCCAGGCCGAGCAGCGCGGTCAGGAACGGGGTCATGAAGTCGGACCACTCGTCCTTGTAGAACGGTCCGAGGTTGATGAACTCGAAGACCAGGCCCAGGTTGAACCAGACGATGAGCTGGACCAGGACCGGGGTGCCGCGGAAGAACCAGATGTAGAACCAGGCGATCGACGAGGTCACCGGGTTCTTCGACAGGCGCATCACCGCCAGCAGGATGCCGCCGACGATGCCGATGGCCATCGACAGGGCGGTCAGCAGCAGGGTGTTCCCGACGCCTTCCAGGATGCGCGGGTCGAAGAAGTTCTGCGGGATCGCCCCCCAGTTGATCTTGCCCTGGGAGAAGGCGACGACGATCGCCCCGAGCAGCGCGATCGCCACGACGGCGGCGACGTACCGGCCGTAGTGCCGCACCGGGATGGCCTTGATGGCCTCCGGTCCGGCCTTCGGCGTCGGAGGGGTGTCCTCCGGACCCGTCTTGTCGATGTCGACAGTCACGTGGAGCCTTTCCGTGCTTCAGTGCCGAGGTTGGGTCCCGATCCGGGTCAGGAACCGCCGTTGATCTTTGCCTCGGTCACCGCGCCGGCCTGGACGCCCCACTTGGCGATGATCTTCTCGTACTCGCCGTTCTTGATGATGGCGTCCAGCGCGGCCTGGAGCGCGTCACGCAGCTCGGTGTTGTTCTTGGCCACCGCGATGCCGTACGGGGCCGCCTCGACCTGCTCGCCCACGAGCTGGAAGTCGTTGCCGCCGCCGGAGGTCTTCACGGCGTAGGCGGCGACCGGGAAGTCGGAGGAACCGGCGTCCGCGCCGCCGGCCCGCAGACGTGTCTGGGCCTGCTGGTCGTTGTCGAAGGGCTCGATCGTGATCTTGCCCTTCTTGGCCTTCAGGCACTTGGCGTTCTCGGCCTTGGCGAGGTCCTCGGAGACCGTGCCGCGCTGCACGACGATCTTCTTGCCGCACAGGTCCGACCAGGTCTTGATGCCCTGGTCGTCGCCCTTCTTGGTGTAGATCGAGACACCGGCGGTGAAGTAGTCGACGAAGTCGACGCCCTCGCCGACCTTCTTGCCGGTCTCGGAGTCCACGCCGTCCTGGCGGGCCTTGGTGTCGGTCATGGCCGACATGGCGACGTCGTACCGCTTGGAGCGCAGACCGGTGATCAGGGTGTCGAAGGTGCCGTTCTCGAACTCGAACTTCACGCCGAGCTGCTTGCCCAGGGCGTCCGCGATGTCGGGGTCGATGCCGACGACCTTGCCCGAGGCGTCCTTGAACTCGACCGGCGGGTAGGCGATGTCGGAGCCGACCTTGATGACGCCCTTGTCGCGGATCGACTGCGGCAGCTTGTCCGCCAGCGGGGCGGCGGAGGTGGCCGCGGAGTCCTTCTCCTTGGTGCCCGATCCGGAAGTCGTCTGGTCACCGCAGGCGGTGAGCAGCAGGGCGCCGGCGACCGCGATCGCGCTGACCGCGGCGATCCGGGACCTGGCGGCGGTCGAGCGGCGGGTGGTGCTTGCGGTCATGATCGTGGTCCTCCGGCAGGTGTGGGATTGCCAGGCGTCGCGCACTCGTCTTCGAGTGTCGACCTTGTGTGTTTCCGGCATCTTGCCATTCGGACTAGCCCATTCAGTGGGCTACGCATGTCAAAATCGGATAACGGGTGACCCCCCGAAGCGCCACAGGCCGGTACATCCGGACCGGACCCGCCGCATCATCTGCGGTTTTTCCTTCTTCCGACCGGAAGATCTCTTGATCGCCTCGCGGCGAGGACGGCATTCATGGTGGTTTCCTCCAAGTGTTGCCGTCTTGTCAGCGTATGTCGCCGTGTGTCGCCATGAATCAGGTCACCGGGCGGCCGCGGGCGGCCCGATGGACTCGTCTCCGGTGCGGTCCGTCCGGTAAGAAGGATCCTTACACCCCTCATCCGGGGCTCAGGGCGCGTTGTGCGGCGCGCCCGCGCGTACGTACCTCCCCCTGCCACGGCGGGCCAACCGCCCGGGACAGGGAGCGAACGCGGTGCCCGCCCACCCCTCCTCAACCAGGAGTGGCCACCCTCAACTGATGAAGACTTAAGGGGTCAAACGAACATGGCAGCGGAGATCGTCAATCCCGGCAGCGCAGGCGGGACGGAGAGCTCACCCGGGGAATCCGGGGAACCCTTCGATCCGGCCTTCGCGCTGCACCGCGGCGGCAAGATGGCCGTGCAGGCCACCGTGCCGGTCCGGAACAAGGACGACCTGTCCCTCGCGTACACACCCGGTGTCGCCAAGGTGTGCACCGCCATCGCCGAGCAGCCGGAACTCGTCCACGACTACACCTGGAAATCGCAGGTGGTCGCGGTCGTGACCGACGGCACGGCGGTCCTCGGGCTCGGTGACATCGGACCGGAGGCCTCGCTCCCCGTGATGGAGGGCAAGGCGATCCTTTTCAAGCAGTTCGGCGGTGTCGACGCCGTCCCGATCGCCCTCGCGACCACGGACACCGACGAGATCGTGGACACGGTCGTCCGGCTCGCGCCCTCCTTCGGCGGAGTCAACCTGGAGGACATCTCGGCACCGCGGTGCTTCGAGATCGAGCGCAAGCTCCAGGAGCGGCTGGACATCCCGGTCTTCCACGACGACCAGCACGGCACCGCCGTGGTCACCCTCGCGGCCCTGCGCAACGCGGCCAAGCTGACCGGCCGCGCCCTGGGCGACCTGCGCGCGGTGATCTCGGGCGCGGGTGCGGCCGGCGTGGCCATCGCCAAGTTCCTCCTCGCGGCGGGGCTCGGCGACGTGGCGGTGGCGGACCGCAAGGGCATCGTCAGCCGTGACCGCGACGACCTGAACCCGGTCAAGCGGGAACTCGCCGAGATCACCAACCGGGCCGGCCTCAGCGGTTCGCTCGAGACGGCCCTGGCCGGTGCGGACGTCTTCATCGGCGTCTCCGGCGGTACGGTCTCCGAGACCGCGGTCGCCTCGATGGCGCCGGGCGCCTTCGTCTTCGCGATGGCCAACCCGAACCCCGAGGTCCACCCGGACGTGGCGCACAAGTACGCCGCGGTCGTGGCCACCGGCCGCAGCGACTACCCGAACCAGATCAACAACGTCCTCGCCTTCCCGGGGATCTTCGCGGGCGCGCTGCAGGTGCGGGCCTCCCGGATCACCGAGGGCATGAAGATCGCCGCGGCGAACGCGCTGGCCGACGTCGTCGGTGACGCGCTCGCCCCCGACTGCGTCATCCCGTCGCCGTTCGACGAGCGGGTCGCCCCGGCGGTCACCGCGGCCGTGGCGGCGGCGGCACGGGCCGAGGGCGTCGCCCGGCGCTGACGCCCCTCGCCCTGGGGGCGAAGCCCCCGGAGGATCCCTCCTCGCGGCCCCGGACGCGCTCGACGCGTCCGGGGCCGCGGCATGCCCGCGCGGGAGCGGTGCGCTCGCGCAGGGGTCCCGCAACGCACTGCTGGAGCGCACCGCGTCGGCTGCCGTACCGCACGACGCCCGTACCGACCGAAGGACTCGCCCGCCCAGTGGCGCGGGGACCGGTAGGCCGGACCGGCGGCCGTCCCCGGGACCGGCCGGACCGCGAGCCGACGACCGGGACCGGCCGGACCGGGGGCCGACGACCGTGACCGGCCGGACCAGGAGGCCTTCCCCGGACCGGGCGGCGGCCCAGGGACGCGTGTCACACCGGTGCGCGGTTCCGCCCGCGCACCGGCCCGCCCTACGCTCACGGTCATGTTCGCCGCATACGCCGCCCGCATCGACCGCGACCAGCCGCTCAACGGACTGGAGCTGGGTGACCGCCCGGCCCCCGGGGACCGTCCCGGCTGGACCACCATCAACGTCAAGGCCGCCTCCCTCAACCACCACGACCTGTGGTCCCTGAGGGGAGTCGGGCTCTCCGAGGACAGGCTGCCGATGATCCTCGGCTGCGACGCCGCCGGCGTCGACGCGGACGGGAACGAGGTGGTGCTCCACTCGGTCATCGGCCAGAGCGGCCACGGGGTCGGCCCGGACGAGCCGCGCTCCATCCTCACCGAGAAGTACCAGGGCACCTTCGCCGAGCAGGTCGCCGTCCCGACCTGGAACGTCCTGCGCAAGCCGAAGGAGCTCTCCTTCGAGGAGGCCGCCTGCCTGCCGACCGCCTGGCTCACCGCCTACCGCATGATCTTCACCAACGCCGGGGTGCGACCGGGGGACTCGCTGCTCGTCCAGGGTGCCGGCGGCGGAGTCGCCACCGCCGCGATCGTGCTCGGCAAGGCGGCCGGGCTGCGCGTCTTCGCCACCAGCCGCGACGAGGCGAAGCGCAAGCGGGCCGTGGACCTGGGCGCGGTCGACGCGTTCGAGCCGGGTGCCCGGCTGCCGCAGCGTGTCGACGCGGTCATCGAGACGGTCGGCGCCGCCACCTGGTCGCACTCGGTCAAGTCGCTCCGCCCCGGGGGCACCGTGGTCATCTCCGGTGCGACCAGCGGCGACCGGCCCTCGCACGCCGAACTGACCAGGATCTTCTTCCTGGAGCTCAAGGTCGTCGGCTCCACCATGGGCACCAAGGACGAACTGGAGGACCTGCTCTCCTTCTGCGCCGCGACGGGCGTGCGGCCGGTGATCGACGAGGTGCTGCCGCTGGACCGGGCGCGTGAGGGCTTCGAGAAGATGGCCTCCGGCGAGCTCTTCGGCAAGATCGTGCTGACCGGTTCCTGACCATCCGTCAGTTCCGTTGACGCGGCTTCCGGCACGGCCCTTTCGCGCCGTGCCGGAGGTCCCGTACGGGCCACCCGACCGCCGTACTCGTCCACCCGCGCCACCCTCCGGCCGGGAGCACCCGCCGGGCCGCGCCGGACGGACGGCTCACGGCGGCGCCCCGCACGGGACCGCGACGCCCGGCCTGGCACGCTGCGGCGCCCCGCGTCCGCCCGTTCCCGTCGGCGGAGTGCCGTGTCGGCTTCCGCCCGCGGGAGCCCGGGAACAGGCGAACGCTGAGGCGGCTGGACCGCGGGAACGGCTGGACCGCGGCAACGGGTGGACCGCGGAAGCGGCTGCACCGCGGGAACGCGGCGGGCCGCTCAGCCGCCTCCGCGCAGCAGCGCCGAGATGTGCGCCGCCGCCGTCGACAGGTGGCGGCGCGCCTCGGCGAGTTGGGCCGCCGTCACACCGTGGTCGCGGGCCGCGTCGCGGACGTCGTCGCGGAAGTGGTCCAGGAGGCGTTCGAGGTCGCGCGCCGGGTCGCCGGACTCCGCCGTGTCCTTCGCCCACCGGGGCGCCTCACCGGCCGGGCCGGGCTTGGTGTGCGGCTGGCCCGCCGTGCCCCACGCGGCCAGTCCCCCCAGTTGCGCGGTGAGTTCGGAGAGCCCTTCCCGTACGCCCGTCGGCCAGTCGCCGCGGGCGAAGTGCCCCTGGACCTGGTCCTGGACCTGGCGGGCGATCCGCTGGACCTCGTCCCGCGCCCGGTCCTGCGCCTCCCTGGCCTGGCGGCGCGCGGTCTGCGCCTCCTCACGGGCCCGGCGGGACTCGTCCTTGGCCCGGCGCGCCTGCTCCTTCCACTCCTGCTTCGCGCGGCGCATCTCCTCCTTCGTCGCCCGCCAGGCGTCGTCGGCGGCGCCCGGGCCGGTGGCACTTCGGTTCTCGGTCGCCGCGGCGCGCATCTCGCTGCGCAGCTTGCCGGCGGCGCCGCGCACGTCGTCGCGGATCTCCGCGGCCAGTTCGGAGACGGACTCGCGGATCTCGAGTTCGAGGTCGGCCAGTTCGCCGCTGCGGCCCGCGAGTTCCTCGCGCCCGGCGTCGGTGATCGAGTACACCTTGCGGCCGCCCTCGGTGGCGTGGGTGACCAGCCCCTCGGCCTCCAGCTTGGCCAGGCGCGGGTAGACGGTGCCGGCGGACGGTGCGTAGAGCCCCTGGAAGCGTTCCTCCAGCAGGCGGATGACCTCGTACCCGTGGCGCGGGGCCTCGTCGAGGAGCTTCAGCAGATACAGCCGGAGCCGGCCGTGGGCGAATACGGGGGGCATGTCAGAGGGCCTTTCCTGTCTCGTCCTCGTGCGGTTCGTCCGCGCGGGGCGGGCGGCGCAGGAGGGCGATCGACCCGGACACGGTGGTGGCGCGCAGGGAACCGCTGCCCGCGCCGAGCGTGCCGGTGATCTTCTTGGCGCCCCACTGCCCGCTGACGCGGAGGTCCTCGAAGGCGTTCGAGACCGCGCCGCTCGCGGTGTTGGCCTCGACGCGTGCGTCCGCGGGGTGCGGCAGCCGGATGGCGACCTCGCCGGAGACGCTGGTGAGGCGCATGTCGGTCGGCGTTCCGTCGAGGTCGATCGCCATGTCGCCGCTCACGGAGTCGGCCTGTACGGACGAACCGGCGCCCTCGATCACCGTCAGGTCGCCGGAGACGGAGTGGAAGCGCAGGTCGCCGGTGACGGACTGGGCCTCCAGGCTGCCGGAGACGGTCTCGGCCCGGACGGTGCCGGAGAGTCCCACCAGCGTGGTGTCGCCGGTGACGCCGCGTACGTCCGTGCGGCCGCGGATGCCGGAGACGACCGCACCCGCGCCGACGACACCGACCTCGACGGACGCGTCGGCGGGCACCGCGAGCGACACCACCGCGTGCCGCTGCCGTTCCCTGCGGTCGAGCAGCTTGAGGAAGCCCTTCCAGGGGAGGTCCTGGTAGGCGACGCAGACCGTGGCGCCGGTCCTGGTCACGACCAGCGGCGGGCCCTCGATCTCGGAGACCTCCAGCCGGGCGGAACCCTCGTCGGTGCCGACGACGTTCACCGTCCCGTTGACGATGCGCACGCTGAGGGACGTCACCGGCTCGTCGAAGGAGAGCTTCGTCGGCTCGGCGACTTCCCATGTGGAGTCGGGCATGGTGCTGACCTCCCGGGGCCTGCCTGGGACGCAACATATCGCGTCTTGTCGCTAACACGATATATCGCGGACACGGGAAGTCAAGGGGTGTCCGCGAAGGGTGGCGGCAAATGCGGTCAAAGTGCCCTAGCGTGAGGCGCATGAACGCGACCTCCCCAGGAGCGCTGCTGCTCTGCCGGGCCGAGTACGGCATCGTCCGGCCCTCGATCCCCCTGCTGCGTGAGCCGTTCCTCCTCGCCCCGGCGGGCCGGGGCTGGAGCGTGCTCGTGCCGGAGGGGGAACCGTGGCTGAGTGACGCGGAACCCGTCGACCGGGTGCTCTCCGGCTGGGCCGCGGCCCTCGCCGTCGCCACGAACCACCCCGTGCTCGCCCTCTGGTGGGACGCGGACCGCGCGGGCTTCACACTCGCCACGGGGTTCCGCCGCCCGGTCGGCTACGTCTGGCTCGCGGACGGCACACCGGCGGGGGAGGACGAGGCGATGCACACCTTCGCGGCCAGGCTGGCACTCGACCCCGTCCTGGATCTGCAGGCCCTGGAGACGCTCATCCGCCCCGAGCCGGACACCGGCGCCCGCACGCGGCTGGTCGGACTGGTCGCCGTCCTGACCCGGACCGGTCTCGCCCTGCCCGAGGGCGTCGCACCGGGCGCGGAACCGGACGGCCTCCGCGCCGCGGCCCGCACCGCCGCCGTACGGCAAGGGGCCGCGGCGCGGCAGGGGCACGGGCACACCGCGCACGCCGTCGGCCACCGCCCACCGCGGTCCGGCGTGCCCGCCCTCGTGCAGATCGCCGCGGGCTTCCCCCTGACGATCTGGGGCCTCGCCCGCCGCAGCGCGGGGTGGACGGCCGCCGGTGCCGTACTGCTCGCCCACGGCCTGCTGGCGCTGGCCCGCGACCGGGCACCGGCGCGGTGACGGCACGGCCGACGGCCGGAACCGCCCCCGCTACTCCTCGTCGTCCTCGTCGTCGAGCCGCGCCAGCCAGGTGGCCAGCCGCTCGACCGGCACCTCGAAGTCCGGGTTGAGATCGACGAACGTACGCAGCTGCTCGGCGAGCCACTCGAAGGTGATCTCCTCCTCGCCGCGCCGCTTCTCCAGCTCCTCGATGCCACGGTCGGTGAAGTACATGGCCACCAGCCTAATGCGGCCCCGGCGGTGGTCCGGCGGTGGTGCGTCCGGCGTCCGTGTGGGCGTCTCCATGAACGTCTCCGGCGGGCGCCGGGCGCGGAGCGGGGCATCCGGAGGGATCGGCGTGTCCGGAAGGATCGGTGCACCCGGACGGACCGGCGTATCCGGGCGGGCCGTGCCGACCGGCGGCGGCCGGTCATGGCCGGCGGGCGGCACGGGAGCATCTGATGCGCGAGGTGGGACGCCGAGGTCCCCCGCGACCTCGCGGCGGCGCTTCGAGCCCGGCACGTCCCCACGGTGTCCGCCGGTCCACGGAACCGGCCGCCGCACCGGGATCTCGACCCAGGTGGCGCCTGATCTCTCGGCGCCCCTGCGCCGTCGTGGCTGGATGCCTGCGGCTGAGGTTGAGGGTGCGAGGGGATTCAGGTGACCTGCGACGGTGGTGCGAAGGTCCGTGCCCGGTCGTACAGGTCGCGGACCGCCGCGTTCTTCAGGTGAGGACGCAAGAGACCGAACATCGTCTTCACGCGCTCGTCGGCGCGGCCGGACTGCACCTTGGGGTAGTCGTCGAGGGCCTGGTGCCAGGTGGCGCAGGCCGCTTCCAGGTGGCCGAGTTCCAACTGCCGCTCTGCCAGCAGGCCACGACGGTGTACTCGTGTGCGCTGGTACACGCTGGGGCGAAGCCGGTCCGCTTGCTGCATGGCCTCGACGGCTCCGGCCTTGTCACCGAGCTCGTAACGTACCTGGCTGACGTGGTAGTTGAGTGAGGAGGAGTTGTACGAGCCGAACGCCTTTCCGCGTGACTCGGCGCGGTCCATGGCCGCCTCGGCGTCCCGGATGTAGCGCAGCGCGCCCGTACGGTCGCCGGTCTGCGCGGCGGCGTGCGCCTGCTGGCCGACGAGGAAGGCCAGCATCCGGGGGCCGGCTTTCGGGGAGGCGGCGGCAGCGGCGTCGGCCAGCTCCATGGCCTTCGCCCCGTGGCGGAGGTCAACTGCCTGGACACTCATGCCCCGCAGGGTGGTGCAGTACGTCAGGTGGTTCTCGGCCGCGCCCGCCAGCTCCAGGGCCTTGACGTAGTAGCGCTGCGCGAGACCGTGCAGCCCTTCGTCCACGGCCATGTAGCCGGTCAGGTAGAGCAGGTCCGAGGCGGCGGACAGCATCGCCTTGCGTACGTCCTCGGGTGCGTCGGCGCGCAGGTAGGAGGCCACGGTGTTGACCATGAACGAGGCCGCCATAGGACGTGCGTGACGGCCGCCGAACTCGTCGTCCAGCTCCGAGACACGCTCGGTCATGGCGACGACCATGTCCACTTCGTTCATGCCGATGCGTGCTGTGCGGCCGGACTGGACGGCATCTGCACGCCCGACTACATCAGGCCAGCCGGGAATGGTGACGGCCACGGAGAACAGGCCGGCACCCAGGACACTGCGGCGGGACGGGTCCATATCCAGCCTCCCCAGGTCGATCACCCCTTCCACGGTATCCGCACCGTCGGAGGAGCGATCGCGTGGAACGGGCAGCCCGGCCTCGGCATGGGTGACTGGGCGGCCGAGGCGGCGGGAGAGAGCTTCGAGGATGCATCCGCGCACCGCACCGCGGGGGATGGTGCCGCCGAGCCAGTGGCTCACCGCCGACTCGTCGTAGCGCAGAGGGATTCCGGTCTCGGTGCCGATGCGGTTGACGGCCCGCGCGAACTGGCGGTGAGTCCAACGGCTCTCGGTGAGCAGGCGCCCGAGCGCCACGTTCGGTTCGCGCTTGGCCATGCCCTCAACTCCCCCTGCTCTTGCGAACTTTCAAGGCTTTCAAATCCTGACGCTGCGGCAACGGTACCGCTGAGCGTGGTCGTGCGGTTGCGTAGAGACAGCAGGCAACGGCGAGTCCTCGCCGCAGCCGTCGTCTGAAGGGCTGAGGGATGAGAAGCGAAGCACGGGCCCGTCTGGCCCGGATGACCGAGGAACGGGGCATGGACGGGGTGTTGAGGATCAACACCTACGAGGGCGCGGACCTGCCACCGGGTTCGAGCCGGTTCTCGCCGTGTCTCTGCCCGCAGCACCGCAGTGCCACGCCCGAGTACGGCGCGGAGAAGCTGAGCGTCGCAGTACGCGAAGCCAACCAGCGCAGCCGTGGAGAGCGGCTGTGAACCGGTTGGCCGCAGCCGTCGGCCGCTACGCCGGACCAGTCCTGATCATCACCATCTCGGTATCGGTCGGCTTCGTCCTGGGTGTCGCCGCCGCACCCACACCCACCTGACTCCTCCCCGTCACGCATCCAGGCTCCCCACCCGTGACGAGGGAGGGCCCGCCGCCGGAAGCGGTGGGCGCCCCGTCCGGCTGCCATCTTCGCAAGGGTCCGGCAGCCGGACGGGTCCAACTCCGCAGCACCAGCTGCGGAGTCCACTGAAACCGTAAGGGAGAAAACGATGAACGTGGACGAGCTGTTCACCGGCGACCTGATCACCGGCGTCCCGGCCGTCGAAGCCGTGCTGCTCGACAAGATGCCGGGCGGCGGCGACAACAACGGCGACCACTGCAGCAAGTGATCCAGGGCTGACGCCAGGCGGGGCGGGGCCGTGCGCGGCCCCGCCCCGCCGCACGACATCGGAAGGGGACTGTATGTTGTCGATGCGTCTGCGCCTGGCCGATCTCCAGGAGCCGAAGTGGCGGTCTGAGGGCGGCCGTTGGGGCAACGGCGAGAGCTGGATCGAGCCCGCGAACGTGTCCACGTTGGTCATGGAGGTCAACGACGACCGAGCGCCGCGCGTACGGGTCCGCGTGAAGGAGTGCAGGGGGGACGAGGCCGACTTCGTCGAACTCACCATGGAGCCCGGACAAGCCCGCCTGGCGGCGGGCGTCTTCGGCACAGCCCCGCTCTACCTGGCAGAGAAGGCCGGCGAGCTCCACGCCTCTTGGGACCTGACGCTGCTGCGACTGCATCTGCGGGCCGACCGCCTGGTGCCGCGCGTTGTCGCCCGCACGCTGACGAGGCAGCACCGCTACACGTCCGAGACGCTCTTCGAAGGCGTCTACCGCCTCACCGAACGGGCAGCGGCCACCCTGACCTCTCACGGGCTCAACATTCACTACCCCGAGCCCGCCGAACACGTACTTGAACCACGTATGCTCCGGCTCGGGGTTGATCCGCTAGCCGCACTGGACGACTTGCTGACCGACGTGATCCGTCAGGCGCCGACGGCAACCGGATGCGTGGGCGTCGAACTGTCCGGCGGCGCGGACTCCGGGAACGTCGCCCTGGCCGTGAAGGCGGCCCGCTTCCCGGATGTGTACAGCTTCGGCCTGCTGGTGGGAGGAAGCACCGGCAGGCAACAGCGCGAGCGGCGTCGGGTCCTTGTGGAGCACTGCGGCTTCAGAGACACGGCCACCCCCGCCATGCAGCACCCACCCTTCTGCCCTGGAGGCGTACGCTCCCTGTGCAAGCCGCACGATCCGGCCGGAGCCTTCTACCAGGAGGCGTTCGACGTCGTACGCGAGCAGGCAGCCGCCCGGCGATGCGAGGTCATGTTCACGGGCAGCGGCGGGGACGAGATCAACGCACACCACTCCAGGACGCAGGTCGAACTGCCGACGCCGGAACCCGTGCCGTGGCTCGGCAAGAAGGCGGTCCGAGCGCTTTCCGAGGCGAATGAGTACCTGGCCCCCATCCCGGTGCTGCCCGTACCGACCCTGATGGCGTTCGGGATGCACAACCCCGGATTCCTCCGGGCCGGAATCTGGCCGGTGAGCCCGCTCGCCCACCCGCGGATCGTGCGGTTCATGGAGCAGCTGCCACACGAGTACAAGCGCGGCAAGGCGCTGTTCCGCGAGCGGATCAGACGGGCTGGGCTGCCCGAGTGGGTGGCCGCGCCGGCCGAACCGGAGAACTTCCTGGCCGTCCTGGAGAAGGGGCTGCGGTCCTGCGGGCTGCCCGTCCTGGACAGCATGCTCAAGGAGTCCATCCTGGTGGACCTCGGCTACGTTGACGGCAAGGTTCTCGCCCAGGCACGGAGGAACGCCGACTCCGCGCCGGTCGTCCCCGATCTGCTGTGCGATGTGCTCGCCCTGGAGGTCGGGCTGCGAAGCCTCGTGTGACCAGCCCCGACACGGAAGCCGAGCACGTGGAAGCCACCAACCTCCTCTATCGCGATCCGGCACTCTACGACGTGGTCCAGTCCGACAGCACGAGCGCCGGAATGTGCCAGACCCTGATCGAGCTGCACCAGCCGGGCGCCAGGACCCTCGTCGACTTCGGATGCGGTACCGGCCGGGACCTGGAGATGCTCGCCAAGCGCTACGAGTGCATCGGTGTGGACCTTCAGCCCGGTCTGGTCGACTACGCCCAGCAGGCCCGGCCCGGACTGGACGTCCGTACCGGCGACATGCGTACCGTACGACTCGGCAAGCGCATGGACGTGGTGACCTGCATGGGCAACAGCCTCGCGTACGCGCACCACAACCACGATGTCGGCCAGGTCTTCGCCACCTTCGCCGCCCACGCCCAGCCAGGAGCGCTGCTCGTGCTGTGTTCCCCCGTCGCCCCGATCACCCGGACCGAGCCGACCACCGCCACGGTCGACACCCCGACGGGACCCGCGACCGTCACCATCCGCCACACGTGGGACCTGCGGACCCAGATCAACACCATGCACCGGCACTGGATGCTCCCCTCGGGCGACGAGGCCCGAGACGAGATCCGCAGGCGCGTCCTGTTCCCCCGGGAACTCGAACGCTACGCCGAGGGAGCCGGCTTCGAGGTCCTGGACATGCTCGACGGCGACGGCGACGGCGACGGCGACGGCGCAGGGGCAGGGCTGACCGGCCCCACCGTGTACACGGTGGCCCGACGAACGCCGCGGTGACCAGCGGTGCGAGCAACGGCACCAGCACCAGCCGCCCGGCTCTTGACTGCAGTAGCGCGTAGACCGGCTCGCGGTCCCGCGCGGCACACGCCGTAGCGGTCGCCGCGTACGCCCGAGGGCCCGGCCCCACGCGATCGCTCGCGTGGGGCCGGGCCCTTCCGTCCGGTGCGTACCGCCGCAGCGGTGCTCAGGCGGGGTCAGGCCTCGAAGACCTCGTTGACCAGCTGCTGCTGCTCCGCCTGGTGCCGCTTCGCCGAGCCCACCGCCGGGGACGAGGAGTGCGGGCGGGAGATGCGGCGCAGGCGCTCGCCGTGCGGGATGTCCGCGCCGACCGCCAGGTCCAGGTGGTCGATCAGGTTGAGCGCGATGAACGGCCAGGCACCCTGGTTCGCCGGCTCCTCCTGGACCCACAGGTACTTCTCGGTGTTCGGGAACTTGGCGATCTCGGCCTGCAGTTCCGCGCCCGGCAGCGGGTACAGGCGCTCCAGGCGGATGATCGCCGTGTCCGTGACACCGCGCTTCTGCCGCTCGGCCTCGAGGTCGTAGTAGACCTTGCCGGAGCAGAAGACGACCTTGCGGACGTCGGCCGCGTTCACCGCTCCCGAATCGACCCCGGTGTCGCCGATGACCGGGCGGAAGCCGCCGGTGGTGAACTCCTCCACCTTGGACGCCGCGGCCTTCAGACGCAGCATCGACTTCGGGGTGAAGACGATGAGCGGCTTGTGGTGCGGGTTGTGGACCTGCCAGCGCAGCAGGTGGAAGTAGTTCGACGGCAGGGTCGGCATGGCGACCGTCATGTTGTTCTGCGCGCACAGCTGGAGGAAGCGCTCAGGGCGGGCGGAGCTGTGGTCCGGGCCCTGGCCCTCGTAGCCGTGCGGCAGCAGCAGGGTGACGCCGGAGGTCTGGCCCCACTTCTGCTCGGCCGAGGAGATGAACTCGTCGACGACGGTCTGGGCGCCGTTGACGAAGTCGCCGAACTGGGCCTCCCACATGACCAGCGACTCGGGGCGGGCCAGCGAGTAGCCGTACTCGAAGCCCATCGCCGCGTACTCGCTGAGCAGCGAGTCGTAGACGTTGTAGCGGGCCTGGTCCTCGGACAGGTAGAGCAGTGGGGTGTGGTCCTCGTTGGTCTCCTGGTCCACCAGCACCGCGTGGCGCTGGCCGAAGGTGCCCCGGCGGGTGTCCTGGCCGGCGAGCCGGACCGGGGTGCCCTCCATCAGCAGCGAGCCGATGGCGAGGGTCTCGCCCATGCCCCAGTCGATCGTGCCGTCCTCGACCGAGGCCGCGCGGCGCTGCAGCTGCGGCAGCAGCCGCGGGTGGACGGTGATGCTCTCGGGGACGTTGACCTGGGACTCGGCGATCCGCTTGACGACCTCCTGGGAGATCCCCGTGGTGACGGACACCGGGAACTCGGCCTGCGCGTCCGGGACCTGGGCCGGGGCCGGGTGGCTGGTGGCCTCGCGGACCTCCGCGAAGACCTTCTCCAGCTGGCCCTGGAAGTCCTGCAGCGCCTGCTCGGCCTCTTCCAGCGTGATGTCGCCGCGACCGATGAGCGACTCGGTGTAGAGCTTGCGCACCGAACGCTTCTTGTCGATCAGGTTCACCATCTGCGGGTTGGTGAACTGCGGGTTGTCGCCCTCGTTGTGACCGCGGCGGCGGTAGCAGATGAGGTCGATCACGACGTCCTTGTTGAACGTCTGGCGGAACTCGAAGGCGAGCCGCGCCACCCGGACGCACGCCTCCGGGTCGTCGCCGTTCACATGGAAGATCGGCGCCTCGATCATGCGGGCCACGTCGGTCGCGTACATCGACGACCGCGACGACTCCGGGGCGGCGGTGAAGCCGACCTGGTTGTTGATGACGATGTGGACCGTGCCGCCGGTGCGGTAGCCGCGCAGCTGCGACATGTTCAGGGTCTCGGCCACGACACCCTGGCCCGCGAAGGCCGCGTCGCCGTGCAGGGCGACCGGCAGGACGGTGAAGTCCGTGCCGCCCTTGTTGATGATGTCCTGCTTGGCGCGGACGACGCCCTCGAGGACCGGGTCGACCGCCTCCAGGTGCGACGGGTTGGCGACCAGCGACACCGTGATCTGCTCGCCGTCCAGGCCGGTGAAGGTGCCCTCGGCGCCGAGGTGGTACTTCACGTCGCCGGAGCCGTGCATCGACTTCGGGTCGAGGTTGCCCTCGAACTCGCGGAAGATCTGCGCGTACGACTTGCCGACGATGTTCGCCAGGACGTTGAGCCGGCCGCGGTGGGCCATGCCGATGACGACCTCGTCGAGGCGGGACTCGGCGGCCGAGTCGATGACCGCGTCGAGCAGCGGGATGACGGACTCGCCGCCCTCCAGCGAGAAGCGCTTCTGGCCGACGTACTTGGTCTGCAGGAAGGTCTCGAAGGCCTCCGCGGCGTTCAGCCGGCGCAGGATGCGCAGCTGCTCCTCGCGCTCCGGCTTGGCGTGCGGGCGCTCCACCCGGTCCTGGATCCACTTGCGCTGCTTCGGGTCCTGGATGTGCATGAACTCGATGCCGGTGGTGCGGCAGTACGAGTCGCGCAGGACGCCGAGGATGTCGCGCAGCTTCATCATCGACTTGCCGCCGAAGCCGCCGACGGCGAACTCGCGCTCCAGGTCCCACAGGGTGAGCCCGTGCTCGGTGATGTCCAGGTCGGGGTGCTTGCGCTGGCGGTACTCCAGCGGGTCGGTGTCGGCCATCACGTGGCCGCGGACCCGGTAGGAGTGGATCAGCTCGAAGACCCGGGCGGCCTTGGTGACGTCGTCGTCGTGCGAGGCGTCGATGTCCTTGAGCCAGCGGACCGGCTCGTAGGGGATGCGCAGCGCCTCGAAGATGTCGTCGTAGAAGCCGTCCTCGCCGAGGAGGAGGTTGGCGACGATCCGCAGGAACTCGCCGGACGCGGCGCCCTGGATCACCCGGTGGTCGTACGTGGAGGTCAGGGTCATGACCTTGGAGACGCCCAGCTTGTTCAGGGTGTCCTGGGAGGTGCCCTGGAACTCGGCCGGGTAGTCCATCGAGCCGACACCCATGATCACCGACTGCCCGGGCATCAGCCGCGGCACGGAGTGGACGGTGCCGAGGCCGCCGGGGTTGGTCAGCGAGACGGTGACGCCGCTGAAGTCGTCCATGGTCAGCTTGTTGCTGCGGGCGCGGCGGACGATGTCCTCGTATGCCTGCCAGAACTCGAAGAAGTTCATGGTCTCGGCCTTCTTGATGGCCGCGACGACGAGCTGCCGGTCGCCGTTCGGCTTCACCAGGTCGATGGCGAGGCCGAGGTTCACATGCGGGGGCTTGACCAGGACGGGCTTGCCGTCCTTGTCGCCGTACGACCAGTTCATCGACGGCATGGCCTTGATCGCCTGCACCATCGCGTACCCGATGATGTGCGTGAAGGAGATCTTCCCGCCCCGGGCGCGCTTCAGGTGGTTGTTGATCACGATGCGGTTGTCGAAGAGCAGCTTCACCGGGACGGCGCGGACGGACGTGGCCGTCGGCAGCTCCAGCGAGGCGTTCATGTTCTTCGCCACCGCGGCGGAGGGGCCGCGCAGCGGCAGCATCTCCGGGCCGTCGGCAGCCTTGCCGGCGTCGGCGGCCGGGGCCGCGGGCTTGGCCGGAGCGGCGGCCGGCTTCGCGGCCGCGGCGGGCTTCGCCGGTGCCTGTGCCGGCGCCGAGGCCTGTGCCGGGGCGGCCTGTGCCGGCGCCGGTGCGGCGGGGGTCTGCGCGGCGGGGGCCGCGGGCGCCGGAGCCTGTGCGGTGCCCGGCGTCTGCGTGGCCGTCGCGGCCGTCGTGTTCGTCGGAGCGGGCGGCGTCGGCGCGGCCTCGCTGGTGGCCCCGCCGCCCGGCTTGTAGTCGGCGAAGAAGTCCCACCACGCGCGATCGACGGAGTTCGGGTCCTGGAGGTACTGCTGGTAGATCTCGTCGACGAGCCACTCATTGGCCCCGAACGCGGCAGCGGGGTTCTTCCCCTGCCCGTCGGGGTCGGTCGACGTACTCGAGTTACTGGGGGACTGAGACGACACGGCGGCAACCGCCCTCTTCCGCTTCACAAGGTGATGGACAGCGGAAATAAAGGCTACGCCTACGCGGTGGGGAGGTGCAGGCCGGGCGTGGTCTTCGTCGCCTAAGTCACACCTGGCAACCGGTTTCGGCGTAGGAATTGGCGGGAAACAAGCGCGGTTCCCCTGCGGACCGGGTACGGCGGAGCGCGGCTGCGGCCACCCGGCCGCACCCGTGCCCTGCTCCCCGGGCACAGGGACGCAGGACGCGCCCGTCCGGTTCGCCACGGGCTTCGCTCCTCTTCGAACCCTACGTCAACCGTGCGACGAGGGGATTCCCGGGAGGGTGACCCGGATGCGGCAGCCGCGCGTCGATTCGGCCACTCCGATGCGGCCGCCGTGCAGCTCCACCGCCCAGCGGGCGATGGCCAGGCCCAGGCCGGTGCCCCCGTCGCTGCCCGGGCCGTGCTTCGACGGGGCGCTGCCCCGGTTGAACCGCTCGAAGACCCGGTGCCACTCCGACTCGGGGATCCCGGGCCCCTCGTCCTGGACCTCCAGGTCCAGGGACTCGGCCAGGGCGCCCCGGCGGGCGCGAACCGTGACCCGGCCGTGCGGAGGGGAGTGCTTGACCGCGTTGTCGATCAGGTTCGCCACGACCTGGTGCAGCCGCTCCGCGTCCGCGTGCGCGGTCAGCTCGGGCGGCGACACGTCCAGGTGCAGATGGACGTCCTTCCGGGTGTGGTTGCCGGAACCCGAGGGCAGCCGGCGCTGCCCGGCGGCGAGATTGGCCTCCTTCAGCACCCCGGACAGATAGGGCCAGACCTCGAAGCGCCGGGCCTTGAGCGCGACGACCCCGTTGTCCAGCCGGGACAGGTCGAGCAACGTCTCGACCAGCCGGGACAGCCGCTCCGTCTGCTTCAGGGCGGTGCGCATCGTCTCGGGGTCGGCGGCCGAGACGCCGTCCACGACGTTCTCCAGCACCGCACGCAGGGCCGCGATGGGGGTGCGCAGCTCGTGCGAGACGTTGGCGACCAGCTCCTTGCGGTGCCGGTCCACGGCCTCCAGGTCGTCCGCCATGCGGTTGATCGTGGAGGCGAGGTCGCCGAGCTCGTCGCGGCGCCCGTCGCCGCGCACCCGGCGGCTGAAGTCGCCGTGGGAGATCGACTTCGCGACGGTGTTCATCTCGTCCAGCGGAGCGGTCAGCCCGTGCGCCACGAACTGGGTGATCAGCAGCGTGGTGATCATCGCGAAGACCGTGATGTAGCGCAGCTCCGCCCCGGTGCGGAAGGCGACCAGCGCCAGCCCGGTCGTGATCAGCACCGCCATGACCACCAGCGCACCGAGCTTGGTCTTGATCGAGATCTCCACCGCGCCCAGCCGGGAGCGGGGCCGGCTCCGCCGGGTCATGGCGCCGGGGTCTCCAGGGCGTACCCGACGCCGTGGACCGTGCGGATCCGCTCGGCGCCGATCTTGCGCCGCAGCGCCTTGATGTGGCTGTCGACCGTGCGGGTGCCGGAGGCGTCCGCCCAGTCCCAGACCTCCGCGAGGAGCTGCTCGCGGGAGAGGACCGCGCGCGGCGTGTTGGCCAGGCAGACCAGCAGGTCGAACTCGGTCGGTGTCAGGTGCACGTCCTCGTTCCTGACCCGTACGCGCCGCTGGGCGTGGTCGATCTCCAGCTCGCCGAGGCGCAGGATCCCGCTGCGCGGTGTCACCGCGGCCAGCGCGGCGCGCTCCACCCGGCGCAGCAGCACGTGCACCCGGGCGGCCAGCTCGCGCATCGAGAACGGCTTCGTCATGTAGTCGTCGGCGCCCACGCCGAGCCCGACCAGCATGTCGGTCTCGTCGTCACGCGCGGTGAGCATCAGTACCGGGACCGGGCGCTGCGCCTGGACCCGGCGGCACACCTCGAGACCGTCGAAGCCGGGCAGCATCACGTCGAGGACCATCAGGTCCGGCTGCCAGGCCTCGGCCGCGTCCACGGCCGACGGGCCGTCGGCCGCGGTCTGGACCAGGAAGCCCTCGGCGCGCAGACGGGCCGAGATGGCGTCGACGATGGTGGTGTCGTCCTCGACGACCAGCACCCGGCGCTGGGCGCTTCCGGTCGGGTGCACCGCCGCGCCGTTGCTGCTGGTGTGTGTCTGCTCCATCGCCCCGCCCCTGTCGCGCACTGCGAGCTGCGTGTAGATCGGTGTGTCAGGTAGGCAGCGTAAAGGCACCGAGCAGGTCCCGGCTACGCAGGGCGAACTGCCAGGTGGACCACGTCGGGTACGCCTCGGGCAACCACGACCTCTTCGGTTCTTACCCCGCTGAATCCGGCATTCCGCAACGTCTGCTCGAATGTCCGGGAGGGCTGTGCCGACCAGACGGCGAGCACCCCGCCGGGGTTCAGGCACCGCGCGCAGGCCCTCAGTCCGTCCGGTGCGTAGAGGCCGCCGTTGCCCTCGGTGACGGTCCAGTCGGGGCCGTTGTCGATGTCGACGCAGAGCGCGTCGTACGTGTCCGAGGTGCTGTGGAGATGCGCCACCAGGTCCGTGTGCAGGACGGTGGTGCGCGGATCGGCGAGTGCCGCGGCGGAGAGGTGCCTCAACGGGCCCGTGGTGTGCCAGTCGATGATCGCCTGCTCCCGTTCGGCGACGGCGATCCGGGACCAGCCGGGTTCGGCGGCCGCGCGGGCCAGGGAGAAGCCGACTCCCAGCCCGCCGATCAGCACGGACGGGTCCGGGCGGCCGGCGAGGGCCGCGTACGCGGCGTCCATGAGCAGCCGCTCCGAGCGGCCGTCCGATGTGTCCATCAGGAAGCAGCCGTTGGCGATGATCTCGTGGATCTCCCCGTCGGGGCCGCGGCGTTCGCGCAGGACCACCTCGCCGTACGGTCCTTCCCGCCGGTCGAGGGTCCGGGGGCCGGTGGCGTGGCTGAGGGGGTCCATGGACCCTCAGATTACGGGCTGTTGCGCGGCCCCGGCGGTGTTCCGGGGTCCGGTCGGTGTTGCGCGGCCCCGGCGGTGTTCCGCGGTCCGGTCGGTGTTGCGCGGCCCCGGCGGTGGGCGCGCGGCGCCACGGGGGAGAGTCGTCGCCGTGCCGCCGGAGAACCGGGCCGCAGACCCCGGCCGGAGAGCCCTGCCGGAGAACCGGCCGCAGGCCCGGCCGGAGACCCTGGCCGGGGAGCCGGCCCCGCTGACCGTGGCCTCGGCGTGGACCCGTGGTCGTGGCGTGGCACCGCGGCCTCGCCGGTGTGACCGGGGTCCCGCCGGTGTGACCGAGGTCTCGCCGGTGTGGCCGAGGCCGTCCACGTGGTCGATGAACCCGCCGCCCGGCCGGTGCACCTGTCGTCGCGGACGTGACGAGGGGGATCGCTCACAGCGAACACCACCCCGGGAACATCGGGGACACCCTTTGCATTGAGTCGATGTAACTCAACTTGACTGCCGAAGGGGAGATCATGGCTTCGACGCCCACACCGCTCACCCTGCCTGTGCTTCCGCTCGACGACGAGGTCGTGCTGCCCGGAATGGTGGTGCCGCTCGACCTGTCCGACAACGACGTACGGGCCGCGGTGGAAGCCGCCCAGGCAGCAGCACGAGCGGAGCCCGGGAAGCCGCGGGTGCTGCTCGTCCCCCGGATCGACGGCACCTACGCCGCGACCGGTGTGCTCGGCACCGTCGAGCAGGTCGGGCGGCTCTCCGACGGAGACCCCGGCGCCCTCATCCGCGGTCACAGCCGGGTACGCGTCGGCGCCGGTACGACCGGTCCCGGCGCCGCCCTCTGGATCCACGGCACCCTCATCGACGAGGCCCTGCCCGACCCGCTGCCCGGTTCGGTCACGGAACTCGTCAAGGAGTACAAGGCCCTCGCCACCAGCTGGCTGCGCAAGCGCGGGGCGTGGCAGGTCGTGGACCGCGTCCAGCAGATCGACGACGTGGCGGCGCTCGCCGACAACGCCGGCTACTCGCCCTTCCTGTCCACCGCGCAGAAGGTCGAGCTGCTGGAGACCAGCGACCCGGCCGCCCGGCTCAGGCTCGCCACCGAACAGCTCCGCGAGCACCTCGCCGAACAGGACGTGGCCGAGTCGATCGCCAAGGACGTCCAGGAGGGCGTCGACAAGCAGCAGCGCGAGTTCCTGCTGCGCCGCCAGCTCGACGCGGTCCGCAAGGAACTGCGCGAGCTCCACGGCGAGTCCGACGGAGAGGAGTCCGACGACTACCGCGCCCGGGTCGAGTCCGCCGACCTCCCGGAGAAGGTCCGCGAGGCCGCGCTCAAGGAGGTCGACAAGCTGGAGCGCGCCGGCGACCAAAACCCCGAGGGCTCCTGGATCCGCACCTGGCTCGACACCGTCCTCGAACTGCCCTGGAACGAACGCACCGAGGACGCCTACGACATCCGCGGGGCCAAGGCCGTCCTGGACGCCGAGCACGCGGGCCTGGACGACGTGAAGGAACGGATCACCGAGTACCTCGCGGTCCGCAAGCGGCGTTCCGACCGGGGCCTCGGCGTGGTCGGCGGCCGCCGCGGCGGCGCGGTCCTCGCCCTCGTCGGCCCGCCCGGTGTCGGCAAGACCTCGCTCGGCGAGTCCGTCGCGCACGCGATGGGGCGCAGGTTCGTCCGTGTCGCGCTGGGCGGCGTCCGGGACGAGGCGGAGATCCGCGGTCACCGGCGGACCTACGTCGGCGCGCTGCCCGGCCGGATCGTCCGCGCCGTCAAGGAGGCCGGGACCATGAACCCGGTGGTCCTCCTCGACGAGATCGACAAGGTGGGCTCCGACTTCCGGGGCGACCCCGCGGCGGCGCTGCTCGAAGTCCTGGACCCGGCCCAGAACCACACGTTCCGCGACCACTACCTGGAGGTCGAGCTCGATCTGTCGGACGTGGTCTTCCTGGCGACGGCCAACGTCCTGGAAGCCATTCCGGAGGCGCTGCTCGACCGCATGGAACTGGTCAGGCTCGACGGCTACACCGAGGACGAGAAGGTCGTCATCGCCCGGGACCACCTGCTCCCGCGCCAGCTGGAGCGGGCCGGTCTGGAGCCGGGCGAGGTGACCCTCGAGGAGTCCGCGCTGCGCAGGCTGGCGGGCGAGTACACCCGGGAGGCGGGCGTGCGGAACCTGGAGCGCGCGATCGCCAGACTGCTCCGCAAGGTCGCGGCCCAGCACGAACTGGGCCGGCGGGAGCTGCCGTTCACCGTCGGCGACGGCGACCTGCGCGCGCTGATCGGCCGGCCGCACCATGTGCCCGAGTCCGCCCAGGACCCGGCGGAGCGCCGTACCGCGGTGCCGGGCGTGGCGACGGGGCTCGCGGTCACCGGCGCCGGGGGCGACGTCCTCTACGTCGAGGCGTCGCTGGCCGACCCGGAGACCGGTGCCTCCGGACTGACCCTCACCGGTCAGCTCGGCGACGTGATGAAGGAGTCCGCACAGATCGCACTGAGCTTCCTCCGCTCGCACGGCGCGGAACTGGAGCTGCCCGTCGGCGATCTGAAGGACCGCGGCGTGCACATCCACTTCCCGGCGGGCGCGGTCCCGAAGGACGGGCCGAGCGCGGGCATCACGATGACGACCGCGCTGGCGTCGCTGCTCTCGGGCCGGCAGGCCCGCACGGACGTGGCGATGACCGGTGAGGTGTCGCTGACCGGGCGGGTGCTGCCCATCGGCGGTGTGAAGCAGAAGCTGCTCGCCGCGCACCGCGCCGGGATCACCACGGTCGTGATCCCCAAGCGGAACGAGGCCGATCTGGACGACGTCCCGGCCGAGGTGCTGGAGAAGCTGGAGGTGCACCCCGTGACGGACGTCCGCCAGGTCCTGCGGATCGCGCTGTCCCCGGCCGAGGTGACGGTGCCGGCCGCGGCCTGAGCCGCGGGATACCTGCCGCCTTCCCCACGGTCGCCGTCGCCGTATGCCACCCCGTTCCGGCGGGGCGGTGTACGGCGACTGGCGTTCCCGGCGCCGCGTGGACGGCTGCCGTACCCCGGCCCGGCGTGGACGGCGCGACTGCCGCTCCCCGTGCCGCGTGGACGGCGACCGCCCTTCCCGGCCCCGCGCGAACGGCGGCTGCTGTTCCCGCCGTGTCCCCACTCCCGTGCCCCCGCTGCCGCGTCCCTCCGCTCCCGTGCCCCCGCTCCCGCCGTGTCCCCGCCCTCGCGTACCCGCGCGCCGTCGCGACCGCTCGCGGAGGCGGGCCCCCGGCCACCGGGGACGCACCTCTCACCCCCGCCGGAGCAGCGCCGCCGGGACGCGGGACCTCAGCCGGCGCTGCTCCGGCGGGAGCCTGCGCCGGGATTCCCCTCCCGCCACCGGGGAGAGGAGGACGTGAGACGTCAGTCGCCGTCGAGCCATCCCCGCAGGGTCGCCCGCGCCCCGGCCTGGAAGCGGGTCTCCGCGCCGAGCGACTCCAGCAGTCTGCTGATCCGCCGCCGCGCGGTGTGCACATGGACGCCCAGCCGGCGTGCGATCGCCTCGTCCTTGAGGCCGGCGGCCAGCAGGGCCAGCAGTTCCCTCTGCTCCGGGGGCAGCGCCCCGCCCGCGGGGGGCGGCTCCGCCGGCGGTCCGCCCACCGGGGCCGCCCGGTCCCACACCGTCTCGAAGAGCGGTACGAGCGCGTGGCGCAGCAGCGCGTCTCCGACCAGCAGCGCCGACGCCTTCGGGTCCGCCGCGTCGCCCGGGGGCAGCAGTGCGGTCCGCCGGTCGACGGCGATCAGCCGGGTCGGTACGGCCGGGGCGACCCGGGCCCGCAGCCCCCGCTCCACCAGCGCGTTGAGGGTCCGGATCCGCTCCGGGGCGGCGAGGCCGTCCCGGTCAAGGACGGTCCGTACGGTCACCCCGCGGTCCAGCAGTCCCTCGACGCCCGCCCCCGGCAGGCGGAAGGTCCCGTACCCCCGCCGGTCCCTGACGTACGGGGGGCGGTCCAGGACGACCACTTCGCGCTCCGCGGACGCGAGCAGGTCGTCGGCGCGCTCCTCGATCGCCCGCTGCCCCGTGATGACCTCGATGCCGCTTCCGGGAGCGGCCGGTGCTCCCGCCGTCAGCCGACCGGCGAGCTGATCGGCGGTCATCCGTAATCGCTCGAGTTCGGCTGATTTCATGTGCAGCTCGGCCTGGCGGCGATGGATGAGGCTGCGGATCGCGGCGGCCGGTGCGGCCGGGCGCGGCAGCGTCCCGCTCCCGCGCGGCGGCAGTGCGAGACCGTGCTCCACGAGCCGGCCGAGCGCCGCGTCCACGTCGTCCCTCCGCAGCCGGAGGTGCCTGGCCAACTCCTCCGCGCCCTCGGCCCGTTCCTCCAGCAGGGCTTCGTACACGCGCTCCTCGGTGGCCCCCAGGCCGAGGTAGGGCAACTCCGCCTCGATCATGCCGGGGATTCTCACTCCGGCTTCACAGAACACACAAGTGGGCATGTCCACTTCTCAACCCACCCGCCGCATTGCCCGGTTGAGGCCCCACGGGTTGCATGGCCATGACCACCTGAACCGGCTGACCAGCACGTGGGAGGGGTACGTACTGTGCGCAAGCCCAGGCACAACCAGGGAAGACCGGCACACGGCATCACCAGGGGGACGGGGGCCGCGGCGCTCCTGGCCGCTGCCGGCCTCCTGATCACCGCGGTTCCGGCCCAGGCGGCGACCCCGCCGCCGGCGCCGCCCGTCGAGGTCGTCCCCGGGGAGGACACCGCGACACCCGCTCTCGTCGAAGGGCTGAAAGAGCCCGTGGACGCCAAGGCCGCTCCCGCGGACGCGGCCCGCGGGCACCTCGAGGCCAGGGAGAGCCGCTACCGCATCGCCGAGCCCCGGCGGGACCTGACTCCCGTGCGGACGCTCAAGCGGGGCGCCGACGAGACCGTACGGCTGCAGCAGCGGCACCGGGGGGTACCGGTGCTCGGCGGCCAGTACGTGGTGCGGATGGAGAAGTCCGGCGGCGAACGCGTCGTCACCGGCACCTCCGGCAAGTACTTCACGGGGCTGACCACCGGCACCGAGGCGACGGTCGCCGAGGACGTGGCGGTGCGCCGCGCGGTGAGCGCCACCGCGGCCCGGCTGGGCGGATCCCGGCTCACCGAGGCCGACGCGGTCCGCGAGGAGGGCGAGAAGTCGCAGAAGGCGCGGTCGCTCACCGGCACCGCGCGCGGCCTCGTCGTCATCCCGCGGGGCGAGGGCGTGCTGGCGCGCCATGTGACGGTACGCGGTACGGACCCGGTGACGGGCGAGCCGGTGCTGGAGGAGGTGTACGTCGACGCGCGATCCGGCTTCCCGGTGCTCCGGTACAGCGGCATCAAGTCCGTCACCGGCGCGTCGCGCGCCGCCACCCGGCCCGAGCGGGCGGGCGCCGCACCGGCGGCCGCCGCGGCCGACGAGCCCGCCGTCTCCGCCGCCAAGGGCAGCGGTCTGCGCCTCGACGGCGGCAAGGTCGATCTGGAACTCACCCTGGACGGGGCCACCGGCCGGTACGGCATGACCGACCGCGCCCGCATGGCCGACACCACCAAGAACACGCTCGGCACCTGGGACGCCTCCAGCCACGACGTCGGCGACGTCGCGGGCCGGTGGCCGAGCGGCATCAGGGTGTTCGAGTCCGCGACCGCGGAGTTCGGCAAGGCGGCCACCGACGCCGGTGCCGTCGACGCCCACTGGGCGGCCGGACAGGTCTACGACTACTTCAGGAAGCAGCACGGCCGGAACGGTCTCGACGGCCGAGGCTCCAGTGTCAACTCACTGGTCGGCGTGACCCTCTTCGGCGGCTCCTACGTCAACGCCTTCTGGGACGGCCAGAAGATGGTGTACGGCTCGGGCGACGAGGAGTTCAAGCCGCTGGCCGCCGATCTCGACGTCGTGGGCCACGAGATGACCCACGGAATCGTGGAGAACACCGCCAACCTCGTCTACGCGGGCCAGTCCGGCGCTCTGAACGAGGCCGTCGCCGACTACTTCGGCAACGCCATCGACGTCACCGCCTCGGGCCGGTCCATGGACGACCCGGACGCGGGCCTCATCGGCGAGGACCTGTGCCGCACCAAGGGCCCGCGGGACTGCGCGCTGCGTGACCTCGACGACGGCGCGACCACCTCGAAGAACTTCCTCGGGGTGACCTTCGCCACCGACAACGGCGGTGTCCACCTCAACTCCACCGTCTTCTCGGGCGCGCTGTGGGACATGCGCCAGGACCTCGGCGGGGAACTCGCCGACCGGATCGTCTACAAGGCGCTGTCCGAGTACATGACGCCGCTCGACGGCTTCACGGAGGGCCGCAACGCCGTGCTGGCCGCGGCCCGGGACCTCGGCGCCACCGCGAAGCAGCGGAACGTGGTGAAACGATCCTTCAGTGCTCACGGCATCGTGCCGGGCTGGGAGGACGCGCTCGGCGCCGACAGTGACCGGCTCCTCGGCAAGCTGAACACCAGCGGCACGGGAGTGCAGGCCGGCGGCGGCTGGTGGACCGCGTCGCAGTCCAACGACGACGGCTCCGAGCCGTACTCGGTCTACGCGGGACGGGCGGACGGCTCCGGTCATCCCAAGCTGATCAGCCCGAACGACGGACGCTTCCACGTCTCCCCGGCGACGGACGGCAAGACCGTCGTCTGGGCGGCGTACGGCGCGACGAGCCTGGACGTCCTCTCCCGCCCGCTCGCCGGCGGTCCCATCAAGAAGCTGTACACCACGACCAGCGACATCTCGGGGCTGCGGGTCGAGAACGGCGTCGTGGTCTTCGAGAGCTACGGCATCTTCGGCGACCGCCACGTCGGCTACCTCCGGCCCGGCGATACCAGGCCGACCTACGCCGACGGCGGCAGCTTCTTCCTGGCCACGGCACTCCCGTCGATCTCGCAGGGCAGGATCGCCTACGCCAAGCTCTACCCGGGCGAGACCGGCTACCGGCTCGGCGTCGAGGTCCTGGACCTCGGCACCGGCACCAAGACGCTGACGGGGCAACTCGGCGAGCCGCAGAGCCTCGGTCAGACCGGCATCAACTCGCAGCACGTCTTCTGGCTGACCGACGAGAACCTCGCCGACACCGGCCAGGCGGGTGTGCGCCGTGCCGACCTCGACGGCCGCAACGTCTTCGACATCGCCCCCGAGGCGAAGCCGCGGGCCCTGCACGGTGTCGACCTGACCGTGTCCGAGGACGCCGTCACCGTCACCAGCCAGACGCCCGACACCCAGTGGCGCAACGAGACGCTGTCGAAGCTGTGGCAGCTGACCACGGACGGCAGCCGGCTGGACCGCGTCTCCTGCAACCGCGGTGAGCAGCTGTCGCCCGCCGCGGTGTCCGGCAGGCAGGTGGTGTGGCTGGACGGCACGACCGGCTTCACGGACCTGGTCACCCGCACCCGCCCCGCGGGCCTCTGCGGCTGATCACCGCCTGTTGACCGGAGCCCCCGGTGCGGCACCGCCGCGCCGGGGGCTCCGTGCGCCGGTACCGGCGCCGGTGCCCGCCGCCCGCCGGCCCCTGCGAAATACTGGGCGAGCCGCGGCGACGGGGGCCGCCGAGGGGAACTCATGGCCGGGAGACCCCGGGAAACCCATGGCCGGGAACGCGTGTGAAGGGTGCTGACGTGCACGGAAGCGGTACGGGGAACGACACCGGGCCGAACGGAGGCAGCGGTGCGGACCAGGAGTTCCGGGAGTTCCTCGCCCTGGAGCGGGAGCTGGCCGTGTTCCTGCGCCGGGCCCGGGCGAGCTCGGGCGAGATGGCCCGCGAGGTCCACCCCGGACTGGAGCCCTCCGCCTACGGCCTGCTGGTACGGCTGGAGGAGTGCGGGGCACAGCGCGCCACCGATCTCGCCGGGTACTTCGGCGTCGGCAAGGCGACGATGAGCCGGCAGCTGCGCGCGCTGGACGAACTCGGCCTGGTCACCCGCGAGCCCGACCCGGCCGACGGCCGCGCCTGGCTCGTCCGGCTGACCGACGAGGGACTCACCCGCTTCCGCGCGGTACGGAAGGCCCGGCGCGAGCGGTACGTGCGGAAGCTGGCCGGCTGGGACCGCGGCGAGGTCGCCGAACTGGCCCGGCTGCTGCACCAGCTCAACGCCCGCTCCGAGGAGGGCTGAGGAGGGCTGAGGACAGCTGAGGACGGCTGAGGAGTCCCGGCACGCCGCCGTCCGACGGGTCAGGACCCGGGGAGCGGCGGATCCGAGGGGGCCTGGAGTTCCGCGTACACCGCGGTCGCGTCGTCGTGGGTCTTCCAGCGGGTCTCGCCGCCCCGACGGGCGTCCGCGGCCTCCAGCGCCCGCACCCGGCCGACCAGCCCGTTCGGCCCCTCCTTGCGCAGCAGCTCCATGAGGTCCGCCCAGCTCCCCTCCGCGAAGAGGTCGGTCCAGCGGGACGCCCCGTCGGTCAGGGCGACCACCGCCCGCACGTCCGCACGCGGAGTCGTGCCCGTGACCGCGCGCGCCGCCACCGCCGGGTCCGCGGCCGCCGTGAAGAAGCCGCCGTCCCGGTTGCGCAGGGCGTCCGTCGCGCTGAGCGAGCGGAGGACCTCCCTCGGGATGCGGTCCAGCCGGTCGTCCAGCACCGCGTGCACCACCCCGTCCGGCGCCTCCAGCAGAAGCGTCGAGTCCGAGAGGACCAGATGCTCGACCGATTCCCCGTTCCAGCGAACCGCCACCACGGTTGCCTGGGGCGTGCGGACGTGAGAAAGGTCACAGCTGTCGCGGTGGGCGTCGGCGGTGCGCCGGATGGACAGGGCCAGCGCCTCGGCCAGGGGCATATCCCTCCGCGAACCGGACAGTTCGAGCAGGGCTCCGCCCAGATGTGAGGTGAACCAGGGGACGCCGTGCACACAACCGTCGCCGCCCCGGGGCGGCGTCACCCCGTCGAGGACCACCAGCGATCCGCCCTGGCCCGAGGCCGGGAGGGCGAGTGACGCCCAGTCCTCGTTCGGGCGTTCGGCGGTGCCGGGTACGGTGGCGAGCTCGAAGCGCATGGTCCCCAGTCTGCACGAGCCGACACGCTTTCTTCACGAAGCCTGCAAGGGTGGAGAATTGGTCTCCACCAGCCGCTCGACCTGGGCCTTCTCGGCGGAATCGGCGGCCCCGCCGAGCTGCGGGCGGGCATCCTGCCAAAGCCTGGGCCGAAGGTCCAACCGATCCCCTGTGCGCAGGGAAAGTGCAATTGCGAACGGGTTGTTTGCCAACTCCGGAGTGATGTTCACTCGTTCGTGTGGCGGAGCGGCCGATGTGCGCCCCCCTCTTGAAGCCGCTGGGATGGTCGTGGATCGTGCCAGAGGTGGGGGACTCGCGTGATGACCGGCCGTCACCTCTGCTTCATGGGCGGACGAGTCAGGAATGCGAGCACCGGTGCAGAAGAAGCGGCCTCGGGGCAAGGGCAGCACGGACGGCACGGCCTCTTCGGGGCCCGCGGCACCTCAGGTACCCCCGTCGCCCGCGATCCCCTCGGCGACGTCGGACGATCGTGCGGCTCCCGTACCCCCGGCGTACACGGAACCCTCGGCCGAGGCCCGCGCGGCCTCCGACCCCACGCTCCTCCCCGGCGGGCGCCCCGTGCGCGTACGCCGCCGGCTGGTCGCGGGCGTCGCCGCGGTCACCCTCACGGTGGCGGCCGCCGGTGCTCCGGCGATCCTCCTCGCCTCCGACGACCTCAGCGAGTCCCAGCGGCTCGTCACCCTCGCCGAGCTCAACCGCCAGGCCGTCACGCTGGCCCACTCCCTCGCCGACGAGCGCGACGAGGTCACCGCGTACATCGCGGCAGGCCGCGAGGACCAGCAGGGCGACAAGAAGGACCGCCGCGAGATCTCCGGCAACCGAGGTGCCCGGGTCGACCGGCAGATAGACGAGATCCGCGGCAACGTCCCGGCCGACCACGCCGACCTGCGCCGCGGTCTCGGCACCGTGAACTCCGTCCGACGCACCGCGCTCACCGGCAAGGGCACCGCCCTGGAGGCGTACAAGGCGTACACCGACATCATCGAAGGGCTGCACGCGCTCGCCGACGAGCTCGCCGAGAGGACCCCGGCCCGCGCCGCCGAGGCCACCCGCGCGCCGGCGGCCCTCGGCCTCGCCGTCGAGCAGGCGTCCGCCACCCGCGGCCTGCTGCTCGCCGCGCTGTCCGTGCCCGGCCCCGCGAACGACGGCCCCTCCTTCGACCCGGTCACCGGGCTGCCGGTCGAGGACGAGGGCGACGCCAGGACCGAGGAGGCCCGCAACGTCCTGAGCGCCGCCGCGCAGCAGGCGCGCGTCCGCGAGCTCGCCGCGCTCGCCGACTTCGACCAGGCCGCGGGCACCGCGGCCCGCGCCCGGCTCACCGGCACCGTCACCGGTCCCGACGTCAAGACGGCCGAGGCCTACCTCGCCCGTCTCACCGACCAGCCCGAACTCTCCGAGAAGGACCGCGAGTCCAGCCGCGAGAAGCTCGAGGACTCGCTGTCCGCCAGGATCGAGCAGATGCGCGGCGTCGAGTCCGCGCTCGCCTCCGCCCAGGTCGAACGCCTGGAGCAGCTCCGCGACGACGACGTCACCGCCCTGGAACTGCGCATCGCGCTGCTCGGCGGCTGTCTGCTCGTCGTCGTGGGCATCTCCGCGGCCGTCGCCCGCACCCTCACGCGCCCGCTGGCCGTGCTCCGCATCGGCGCCGCCCGCCTCGCGGGGGCGCCCGAGGGCGAGGAGCCGATCCGCTTCACCGGCCGCAACGACGAGTTCGCCCAGGTCGTACGGTCGCTCAACACCCTGCACGGCAAGCTGGTGGACCTCGCCGCGCGGAGCCGCCACCTGGACGCCGAACGCGGCGAACTGACCTCCGCGAGTGCGGAGTTCGCCGCCCGGCGGGCCGAGCTCCAGGAGCGCACGGCGGAGGTCACGGAGCAGCTCGACAAGCTGCGCCGCACGGTGGGCCACACCTTCGTCAACCTCGCGCTGCGCACCCTCGGCCTCGTCGAGCGCCAGCTGGGTGTCATCGAGGGCCTGGAGGAGCGCGAGCAGGACCCGGACCGGCTCGCCACCCTCTTCAAGCTCGACCACATGGCCACGGTGATGCGCCGGCACAGCGAGAACCTGCTGGTCCTCGCCGGAGCCGAGCACGGCCACAGCCACCCCGGCCCGGTGCCGCTGGTCGACGTCATGCGCGCCGCGGTCAGCGAGATCGAGCGGTACGAGCGCGTCGTCATCCAGTCCCTGCCGCCGCACGCCCACGTCGCCGGGTTCGCAGCCGACGACCTCAGCCACCTCGTGGCGGAACTGCTGGAGAACGCCACGTCCTTCTCGCCTCCGGACGCCCAGGTCCAGCTCTCCGGCTGGCTGCTGGAGAGCGGCGAGATCATGCTCTCGGTCCAGGACGAGGGCATAGGGATGGCCCCCGACCGGCTCGAGGAGCTCAACACGCGCCTGGCGTCCACCGAGCGGGTGGACGACCTCGACCCCGCCGCGGGCGGCGAGGGACTGGGCCTGAAGGTGGCCGGTCTGCTGGCCCGCCGCCACGGAGTGCGCGTCCAGCTGCGCGAGCAGAAGGGCGGCGGCATCGCCGCGGTCGTGGTCCTTCCGCAGGGCCTGCTGCCCGAGGGCGCGGCGACCGCCTCCCCGCAGGCGGCTCCCGTGCCCGGCGCCGGTCCGGCGGTGAACCTCCCCGGCTCGGTCGCGGAGGCCAACTCCAACGCGCTGCCCGGCCGTCGCGTTCCCGCCGGTGACCCCCTGGTCGCCGCCGCTGAGAAGGCCGTCCAGGACGCCGGAGTGGACGGGCCCGCGCCCGCCGTGCCGGGGCCCCGGCAGTCCCCGGAGACGGGCACGGACGCGGGGACGGACACGGGACATGACACGGTGACGGCGACGGCGAGCGGTTCGGCGACCGGTGCGGCGAGCGGTTCGGCGAGCGGTGCGGCGAGCGGTGCGGCGAGCGGTTCGGGCACGGAGTACGGGGCCACGACCTCCGGAGCCGGATCCTTCGCGCCGCAGCCGGGCGTGGAGCAGGTGGGCCCCGACGCCGGGGCGGCTCCCGGGCGTTCGCCCTTCGCGCCCGGCCCGTCGGACACCCCGGCCGAGTTCGGCGCCGGGGCCACGACCGGGGAGGCGTACGGCCGCGACGGCGGGTACGGCCGCGACGGCGGGTACGGCCGCGACGGCGAGTACGGGCCCGACGGCGAGTACGGGCGAGAGTACGGGCACGACCGCGAGTACGGGCGAGAGCACGGGCCCGACGGCGAGGCCGCCGGGGAGCCCGCCGCCACCGCCCCGGAGACCACCCTCCAGGTCCGTCTGCCCCACCCCGCGCCGGAGCCGGAGGCCCACGGGCGCGGCGTGACGGGGGCCGCACCCGGCGGAGCGCACGCGGCGAGCGACCCCGGCCCCGGCCCCGACTCCGGTCCCGGCGGCGCGGACCCGACCGGTCACCGTGCCCCGGAACCCGAGGCTGCCGCGCAGCCCGGCGACCCCGCGGAGATCGTCACCGACAAGGGCCTGCCCAAGCGGACGCCCAAGGTCGTCGCACCGCTCGGCGCGCCCAAGGAGCGCCGCGGGTCCGTCGACGCCGAGGAACTCCGCCGCCGGCTCGGCGGCTTCCACCAGGGCGCCAAGGACGGCCGCCGCGACGTGGAGGCGGAGTTCGCCGACCCCGCCCGGGCACACGGCACGGAACAGACGTCACAGAGCGAGGAATCGGGGGACACCGTCGAGGAGGCACACAGTTGACCGCGACAGGAACCTTCGGGCTGAGCAGCGAAGCCCGTAACCTTCACTGGCTGTTGGGCAACCTCGTCGAGGAGGTACCGGGAGTACGCTCCGTCGCCGTCGTCTCGTCCGACGGGCTGCTCCTGCTCTCCTCCGACCCGGCGCACAACACCGCACCCAGCGCGACGCAGCGCCAGGACGGCCCGCGCGGTTCCAGCGCCGACCTCGCCACCATCGTCTCCGGCATCGGCAGCCTGACCATCGGCGCGGCCAAGCTGATGGACGGCGGTGGCGTCAAGCAGACCATGGTCGCGATGGAGGAGGGCAGCCTCTTCGTGATGTCGATCAGCGACGGCTCGCTGCTCGGCGTGCACGCCACCGCGGACTGCGACATGAGCGTCGTCGCGTACCACATGGCGCTCTTCGTGGGCCGCGCCGGACACGTACTCACCCCCGAAGTCCGCAGTGAGCTGCGCAAATCGTTGGAGAGCGCCAAGTGACGTCCGCCGCCCAGCCCGCCCCCCGGCTCCCGGTACGGGGGGACGGAAAACGTCCCGCCCGCGTCCGCCCCTACTCGCTCACCGGAGGCCGCACCCGCTTCGGCCACGTCCTCCTCGTCGAGACGTTCGTCGCGGCCCTGGAGGCGGGCGACGAACGTAAGGAGCTGACGAACGGCAACCTCACCTCCCGTGTGATGCCGGAGATGCGGGCCATCGTCGAACTCTGCCGCCGGATGCGGACGGTCGCCGAGATCTCCGCGCTGCTGAAGATGCCCCTGGGCGTGGTCCGGGTGCTGCTCAGCGACCTCGCGGACCAAGGAATGATACGTGTGTACGGCACCGGGCACGGCGACGGCCGCCCCGACCGCGCGCTGCTCGAAAGGGTGCTGAGTGGACTCCGTCGTCTCTGACCTCCCCACCGCCGCGGAGGACGAGAACGTACAGCCCTGGCAGAACGACCACACCCGCGCACCGATCGCCACCAAGATCGTCGTCGCGGGGGGCTTCGGCGTGGGCAAGACGACCTTCGTCGGGTCGGTCTCCGAGATCACGCCCCTGCAGACCGAGGCGCTGATGACACAGGCGAGCGAGGAGACCGACGATCTCACCGCCACGCCGGAGAAGCAGACCACGACCGTCGCCATGGACTTCGGGCGGATCACCCTGGACGACGATCTCGTCCTGTACCTCTTCGGCACCCCGGGCCAGCAGCGGTTCTGGTTCATGTGGGACGACCTGGTACGGGGCGCGATCGGCGCGATAGTGATGGCCGACACCCGGCGGCTGAAGGACTGCTTCCCGGCACTCGACTACTTCGAGAGCTGCGGGCTCCCCTACGTCGTCGCCGTCAACCACTTCGAGGGGACCCCGTCCTACGAGGCCGACGACGTACGGGAGGCCCTGACCGTCCCGCCGCACGTCCCGGTTGTGATCATGGACGCGCGCCAGCGGATCACGGTGGTCGAGTCACTGCTCGCCCTCGTGGGCCACGCGCTCGACGCCACGCCCGAATAGCCTCCCGTCGTCCCCCCCAAGTCCCGTACGTCTCCATTCCCGTACGTCCAGAAAGAGACGCGCCATGCGGAAGATCCTCATAGTCGGCGCCGGTCAGTCCGGACTCCAGCTCGCCCTCGGCCTCCAGGCACAGGGCTACGAAGTCACCCTGATGTCCAACCGCACGGCGGACGAGATCCGGGCCGGCCGGGTCATGTCCACGCAGTGCATGTTCCACACCGCGCTCCAGCACGAGCGCGATCTGCAGATCAACTTCTGGGAGTCGCAGGCCCCGAAGATCCAGGGCCTCGGCGTCTCCGTGTCCGGTCCGGAGTCCCAGCGAGTCGTCGACTGGGTCGGAAAGCTCGACGGCTACGCCCAGTCCGTCGACCAGCGGCTGAAGATGGCCGGCTGGATGGAGACCTTCGCCCAGCGCGGCGGCCAGCTCGTCATCCACGGCGCGGCCGTGTCCGACCTCGACTACTTCGCGCGCACCTACGACCTGGTGCTGGTCTCGGCGGGCAAGGGCGAGCTGGTGTCGATGTTCGGCCGCGACGCCTCCCGCTCCCCGTACAGCGAGCCCCAGCGCGCCCTCGCGGTCGCCTACGTCCACGGCCTCGGCCCGCGCCCCGAGCACCCCGAGTTCGACGCGGTCCGCTGCAACCTGGTCCCGGGCGTCGGCGAGCTGTTCATCATGCCCACGCTGACCCTCTCGGGCCGGGCGGACATCCTGTTCTGGGAGGGCGTGCCGGGCGGCCCGCTCGACGTCTTCCAGGGCGTGAAGGACCCCGCCGAGCACCTCTCCCTCACGCTGGAGCTGATGGAGAAGTTCACGCCGTGGGAGTACGCCCGCGCGACGAAGGTCGAACTGACCGACGCCAACGGCACGCTGGCCGGCCGCTACGCCCCGACCGTGCGCAACCCGGTCGGACGGCTGCCCGGCGGCGGCCTGGTGCTCGGAGTCGCGGACGTCGTCGTCGCGAACGACCCGATCACCGGGCAGGGCTCCAACTCCGCCTCGAAGTGCGCCGCCGCCTACCTGGCGTCGATCGTGGAGCACGGCGACCGGCCCTTCGACGAGGAGTGGATGCGGTCGGCGTTCGACCGCTACTGGGAGACGGCGCAGCACGTCACCAAGTGGACCAACGCGATGCTGGGCGTCCCGCCCGAGCACGTGCTCAACCTGATCGGCGCGGCGGGCCAGCTCCAGCCGGTCGCCGACCGCTTCGCCAACGGCTTCAACGACCCGTCGGACTTCGAGAACTTCTTCTTCGACCCGGAGAAGACCTCGGCGTACCTGGCCTCGGTCGGCGGCACGGCCGCCTGACGCCGGCGGCTCCGCCCCGGCCTGCGATGTGCGCGGCCGGGGCGGAGCCATATGCCGAGCTCGTGACCGAGTCCGTGACCGAGCCCGTTGCCGGGCCAGTGACCGGCCGCGCGACCGAGCCCGTTGCCGGGCCCGTACGAGAGACCGCACCGGGACCGCCGGGGGAGGGGCGCCTGCCGACGGGGCTCCACCCGCGCCCGGCACCCTCCCGCTGCGGCGTGGTGCGGGCACGCGCGGAGGTGGGGACCGCCCGATCGGCGGCCGGGCGGCAGCCGGTCACGGGTACGGCGGCGCCGGAGCGACTGGAGCGACCGGAGCGACCGGAGCGGGGGCCGGGGCCGCCGGGCCCAGTGCGGTCAGGGCGGCGAGTTCCTCCGGTGAGAGCGAGGCCAGCACCTCCTCCACGTCGTCGAGGCGGCCCCGGAGCGTGTCCCGTTGCTCACGCTGCCGCTCGGCGAGGGCACGCTGCTCCTCGAAGGCCCTTCGGGCGGCCGCCGCCAGTGCGTCCGCCCGGCGCGTCCGCCTCTCCATCCGAGTGATCACCGCGCGGCTGCCGTCCGCCGCACGCTCCAGAAGCCGGCCCTGGTCCAGCGCGCTGCGGGGGTCGCGCGCCAGCAGGAGCCCGAGGTACGGGGACAGTTCGGTCCGGCCCTGGTACTGCCGCCGGGCCAGCCGTCCGGCCTCGTCGCGGCTGCGGGCGAGGGCGCTGCGGGCATCGGCGAGAGCGGTGCTCAGCCGCCTGGTCTCGGCTGCCCGGCCGGCGAGCACGTCACGGGTCGCGTCGTACGCCTCGCTGGCCTCCGCCGCCTGCCGGAACAGGCCCTGCAGCCGGGTGAGGGCCCGGGAGACCCTCGCGGGCACCGCACCGGCCACCGGCCCGAGCGCGGGCTTCCGCGGTGCCCTGGCCGCACCGCCCGGGGCCCGGAGCGCGCTCCCCGGCGCACCGGGCAGGGGCACGGCGGCGCCGGAGCCCGCTCCGTCGCGATCCGCGGGCGGACCCGGCGCGGCGGACACCCGTCCGCCGGGCGTTCCCCCGGCCTCCGCCGCCCGGGACGCCGGGTCCGCGAGTGCCCCGGGCCCGAGGTCCGTGGCCCCGACCGTCACCACCGTCACCACCGCCACCAGTGCCGTCGTGCGGAGAGCCCGCAGCGTTCTGCCCGACACGTCATCACCTCCGGTTGTGCACGGCCTCCGTCGGCGATGGTGCGGCGCGGCCCGTACGCCGGCAGTCCGGGTGGCCGGAACGGACCAATCCCGTCACCCGCCGCGGGTGTACCCGCCCGGGGTGCGGCGTGGCGGCTGGCCGTCCCGAGGGTCCGTCGTCGTCCGGCGGGCGGTTCGCAGCAGGCCCGCCCGCACCACGGCACTGCGGTGACCGGCTGCCCGGTCATCAGCCCCGGCAGCCGGTCACCGGTCGACGATCACCGGTCACCGGACTCCGGACCTTGTGCCCCGCGTACCGGAGCCGCCGCGGCCGGTGCCCGTCCGCAGGTCACCGCGTACCGGAGCCGCCGCGGCCGGGTGCCCGCACGCCACCGCGCACGCCGTCGCGCCTACTCGGCCCGCTTCGGCTTCGACCAGGGCCAGTTGAGTCTGCGGCGCTCCCGCCCCTCGGGGGCGTACTCGTACCTCCAGCCGCGCGGCAGCCCCAGTCGCCTGGTGTGCCCGGCGGTGACCCGCCGGTAGGCGTACACGGTGTGCGGACCGCCGTCCTCGGCCGGCACCGGCACCTCGTACCAGAGGGGAGGGTTGCCGGTGGGGCCGACCAGGACGGGCAGGACGCGCCCGTCGAGCGGCCCTCCGACGAAGGGGGTGTTCTCGCTTCTCACGCGTCCAGTCTCGCGCAGCGCCGCCGTCCCGTCCCTTCCGGGGCGGACCGGTGCCGGGCGGGCCCAGGGCGCGGCGGGGCGCGGCGTGCCCGTCGCGCCCGTCGAGCCCGTCCGTCAGAGGAGGTGGCCCGCGTCGCCGGTGAGGGGCAGCACTTGCCGGGCGAGCGTGCCCACCGGGCCGGACGCGGTCTCCAGGGCCAGCAGCTCCCGGACGACGCGTGCTGTCTCCCCGTCGGTGGCCGCCGTCGCCGCGAGCAGGGCGACGAGATGGCCGATGAGCCAGTCCCTGAGCTCCCCGGCGGACGGGTGCTTGTCCTCGTCCAGCCAGATCAGCGAGGCCGCCTCCACGGCGGCGATCCAGGTGCGCACCATCATGCGCAGGCGCGCGCCGGGTTCCGGGACGCCGAGGTGCACCAGGATCTGCTCGGCGGCCGCCCGCCGCACCTCGTCCACGATCGCGCTGGTACGGGACGTCTCGGCGACGCTGCCGCCGCGCATCAGCGCGCTGAACCCGGCGTCGTGCTGGTCGACGAAGTCGAGGTAGCGGTCCAGGACCCGGCCCAGCCGCTCGGTCGGCGGATCGGTGGCCGGTTCCGTGAAGCACAGCACGAGCGCGTCGGCGGAGCTGCGCAGGGCGGCCTCGTACAACTGCTGCTTGCCGCCCGGGAAGTACCGGTACACGAGTGGCCGGGACACCCCGGCGGTCTCGGCCACGTCGTCGAGTGACACGTCCTCCGGCGCCCGGTGTGCGAACAGCGTGAGGGCGGCACGGAGGAGCTGGCCACGGCGCTCCTCCACGCTCAGGCGCCGGTACGCGCGCTGCGTCTCGGGGGCACTGGAGGTCATACCGGCAGCCTAACCGCCGCCTCCCGGCGCGGGGGCCCGTCTCCGGCGGCGATGGCGGGGACCTGCCGGGCACGGGCGGGGGCCCGTTCCGGCGGCGCCGTCCCCGCGGCGTATCCGGATCAGGCCCGGTGTCCCGCACCGGATCCCGCCCGGTGTCCGGCACCGGCGCCCGCGGGAGAGACGCCAGGGCGCACTCGGGCGGGCCGCCGGGGCGTACTCGGGCGAGACGGCGAAGCGCACTCAGGCGGAGACGACGAAGCACACTCGGGCGAGATGCCGGGGCGCAGTCAGGCGAGGAGCCCCGAGCTCTTCCACAGCCGGCGGCCCGGGCCACGGAGGACGCCGATGTCGTCGAGGAAGTCCGTCAGGCGCCTGGCGCCCGACCGCATCACCTCGCGGCGGTGCCCGCTCGCCTTCACCTGGGCGACGGCCTCGCGCGGGTCCAGGCCCACGCTCCCGTAGACCCGGGGGTTGATGAAGCACACGGAGAACACCCTGGCCGCTTCGCCGCAGCTGAGCCGGGTGAGCTCCTGCTCCCAGCGGGGCGCGGTCACCATCTGGCGGCGCAGTTCCTCGCGCGCGTAGCGGACGTGCCGCGCCTCCTCCACCACGTGGATCCGCGTCACACCGCGGACCAGGGTCTGGACGCGCTCGTCGGGGAAGGTCAGGCGCTGCATCCAGTCGAGTATCTCCTCGCCGAGCAGCGTGGCCGCGAAGGAGCCCGGGGTCGTGGAGACGGTCTTCAGGACGCGGGCGAGGTTGTGGTAGACCCGCGGCACCGGGTAGGCGGGGGCGCCGCCCTTCTGGATCAGCCTGGCGAACATCATCGAGTGCCGGCACTCGTCCGCTATCTCGGTGAGCGCGTAGCGCACGTGATTGCTGGTCACGGACTTGTCGTAGATGTGCCGTACCAGCAGCTGCATCAGGATGATCTCGAACCAGATGCCGAGGGAGGCGAGGGAGGCGGCCTCGTGCCGGGCCAGGTCGATCCGCTGCTCCTCCGGCATCCGCCGCCACAGCGGGGTGTCGTAGAGGGACACCAGCTCCGGCGGCCAGAACCACTTGCCCTCCTCCAGCGGGGCGTCCCAGTCGAGTTCCCGGTCGGGGTCGAAGGAGTGCTTGGCCGAGGACTCGAGCAGGCGCGCGGCGACCTGTTCGCGGTCCCGCAGGGGCCCGAGGGCGTCGCGGAGACGGGTGAGATCGCGTTGGGTCACGGTCGTCATGCGACTTATGAGACTGCGCGTCAGCAAGGCCGTCAATCCCCTGTGCGCCACTTGTTGACTGCGCGTCTACCAACGTGTGAGCCTGCCAACAGACCGTCAGTTCGTCAGTGCGAGGCGAGGGAGCCTTTCGTGTCGACGTATGACCACTACACCAACCCGCCCCAGGAACCCGTCTGGTCCGTTCCGGCAGCCGGCCACGCCCGCTTCAGCTGGGAGTACGACGACGGCCGCGACCGCCTGCTCGCCCTCTACCAGAAGGGCAAGGACAAGCAGTGGGACGGCGCCAAGCGCATCGACTGGGACCTCGAGGTCGACCCGTACGACCCCCTCGGCACCCCCGACGAGGCCCTCAGCCTCTACGGAACCCGCCACTGGGCGAAGATGACCGAGAAGGACAAGGGGAAACTGCGCCGGCACTACGCCTCCTGGCAGTTCAGCCAGTTCCTGCACGGGGAGCAGGGCGCGATGGTGTGCGCGGCGCGGATCGTCGAGTCGGTCCCCGACCTAGACGCGAAGTTCTACTCCGCCACCCAGACCATGGACGAGGCCCGGCACGCCGAGGTCTACGGCCGCTTCCTGCACGAGAAGATCGGGATGCTCTACCCGATCAACGACAACCTCCAGGGCCTGCTCGGCGACACCCTGCGCGACTCCCGCTGGGACATGCCGTACCTCGGCATGCAGGTGCTCATCGAGGGCCTGGCGCTCGCCGCGTTCGGCATGATCCGCGACACCACCGACAAGCCGCTGCCGAAGCAGATCCTCGCCTACGTCATGCAGGACGAGGCCCGGCACGTCGCCTTCGGGCGCATGGCGCTGCGCGACTACTACCGGCAGCTCACGGACGCCGAACTGCGCGAGCGCGAGGAGTTCGTCATCGAGGGCTGCTACCTCATGCGGGACCGGATCCGCGGTCTGGAGGTGCTGGAGGACTTCGGCATCCCTGCCAAGGAGGCCGAGGAGTACACCGAGCAGTCCGAGTTCCTGCACCTCTTCCGCAAGCTGCTCTTCAGCCGGATCGTGCCCTGTGTCAAGGACATCGGGCTCTGGGGCGAGAGGCTCCAGAAGGCGTACGTCGACATGGGCGTCTTCGAACTCGGCGACTCCAACCTCGACCTGCTGATGACCCAGGACGAGGAACTCGCCGAACACCTGGACCGGGAGCGTTTCGCGGCCGAGGAGGCGGCACGGGTGGCCGAGGTGGCGGAGGCGATCGCCGCCGGGAGCGGGAGCGGGAGCGGGGGCGCGGACCCGGCCGCGGACGGGGCATCAACGGGGGCGGGGGCATGAACGGGGGCGGGGCCGGACCGGCCGGACCTGCGCCGGGCGCCGCCGGCGAGCGTTGATCACTCGTTCGGGGGAAGGCCGGGGGAACCCGCTGCGCACGCTGGTTGCGCCGGGCAGCTTTGCACCACATGGAGCAGCCATGAGCGCCGCGGGTGAGTACGGGCCGGACGACCAGTACGAGTGGGCCCGCCCGCCGGCCGGAGGGTGGACGGCGGACGACCTGGACAGGCTTCCGAATCTTCCTCCGCACACGGAGTTGATCGACGGGAGCCTCGTCTTCATGAGTCCGCAGACTCGATTCCATACGCGTGCCATGCGTCTTCTGGAGAACGCGCTCATGGACCAAGCGCCGGATGATCTGGAGGCCATCCGGGAGATGACCGTCAAACTGGACCGGCGGAACCGGCCGGAGCCCGATGTCCTGGTGGTTCCGGTCGAGGCGGACACCGGTCCCGCTCAGACCTGGTTCAGGCCCGAGGACGTTCTCCTTGCCGTCGGGGTCGTCTCGGCCGATTCCCTGGAGCGCGATCGCGAGGTCAAACCCCGCAAGTACGCCCAGGCCCGCGTGCCGCACTTCTGGCGCGTCGAGCAGAGGGACGGACTGCCCGTGGTGTACGTGTACGAACTCGACCCGGCCACCCTGGCGTATATGCCGGTCGACATCTTCCACCAGCGGCTCAAGGTCGACCGTCCGTTCCCCGTCGAGATCGACCTGACCGCGATCAATCGGCGCGAGCCCCGCGCCTGAGCGGCCCGCTCCGGTCAGCCGGTCGGACGCGGTGGCCCGCGCCGGGCCCGTCGCCCAGGACGTCGCCGGCTTCCGCGCCTCGCCGCTGGCTTCAGCGCCTCGCCGTCGGCTTCAGCGCCTCGGCACCGGCTTCAGCGCCTCGACCATCACCGCCCGTGCGATCGGCGCCGCGTCGCCGCCACCGCTGATCTCGCCGCCCGCCGCCTCCGGGTCCTCGACGACCACCGCGACCGCCACGGCCGGCCGGGGCGCGTCGCGTTCCTGTGCCCAGGCGATGAACCAGGCGTACGGCGTACCGGTGTTGCCGACGCCGTGCTGCGCGGTCCCGGTCTTGCCGCCCACGGTCACCCCCGCGATCAGCGCCCGCGTCCCCGTGCCCCGCTCCGCAGCCTCGACCATCATCCGCCGCAGTTCGTGCGCGGTCGCCGGGAACATCGCGCGGCGGTAGGACCGGCGCGGTGTCTCCCGGACCGTGTCCCCGTCCCAGGTGGTCGTGCGGTCCACCAGATACGGGTGGGCCAGCTCGCCCCCGTTGGCGACCGCCGCGGCCACCATGGCCATCTGCAGGGGGGTGGCCGTGGTGTCGAACTGACCGATGGACGACAGCGCCAGCTGGTCCACGCTCATCCGCCGGTCGACGTTGGACACCGCCACTCCGGACGGGATGCGCAGCGAGTCGTCGTTGAAGCCGAAGCGGCCCGCCGTCGCGAGCATCCCCTCAAGGCCCACCTTCACGCCCAGGTTCGCCATCACCGTGTTGCACGACCACTTGATCGCGTACACCAGGGACGCCCGGTGGCAGCCCGGCACGGGGTTGGGCAGCGTCGTCCTGGTGCCGGGGATGACGAACGGGTCCGCCGTGTCCGTGGGGGCGTCCGGGTCCGTGACCACCCGCGCCTCCAGCGCGGCGGCGGCCGTCACGATCTTGAAGGTGGAGCCGGGCGGATAGGTCTGCCGGATCGCCCGGTTGAGCATCGGGTGGCTCGCCGACCCGTTGAGCCGCCGCCACGCCTCGGTGACCGCCGGGCTGTTGCCCGACAGTAGCCCGGGATCGTACGAGGGACTGCTGACCAGCGCCAGGATCCTCCCCGTGGCCGGCTCGATCGCCGCGACCGCGCCGCGCCTACCGGCCAGGCCCTGGTACGCGGCCTCCTGCGCGGACCGCCTGATCGTGGTGAGCACCCTGCCGCCGGGCCGCTCGGAGCGGGTGAACTCGTTCCAGAAGGGCAGCGGGGCGAGCGCCGGGTCGGTGCCCGACAGCACACCGTCCTCCGCGTGCTCGAGCAGGGTCGTGCCGTACGTCTGCGAGGAGTAGCCGGTCACCGGAGCGTACAGCGGACCGTCCAGGTAGATGCGTTCGTACCGCAGTTGCTCGCCGGTGTCCTTCGAACCCGTGACCGCCCTGCCGTCGACGACGATGTCCCCGCGCGGTTCGTCGTAGCGCGCGATGGCCGGACGCCGGTTCGCCGGACTGCCGTTGAGGCCGTCGGCCTGCAGTACCTGGACGCGTACCGCGTTCACGAACAGCGCGGCGAGCAGGAACAGACTCAGTGCGGCCGCGCGACGGATGTACCGCGTCATCGTGCTTCCTCCGCCGCGGACGGCCCCGCCGGGTAGGCCGATCCTCCCGACCCTGCGTGCCCTGCCGGGTCGGCCGGTCCTCCGTGCCCCGCGGGGCCCGGGGCGCGCGCGATCACCCCCGGCTCGACCGTCTCCGGGTGCGGCTCACGGGCCGAGTCGCCGAGCCGGATCAGCAGCGCCACGATGATCCAGTTGGTGACCACGGACGAACCGCCCTGCGCCAGGAACGGCATGGCCATCCCGGTCAGCGGGATGAGTCCGGTCACCCCGCCCGCGATGACGAAGACCTGGACGGCCAGGATCGCGGCGAGGCCCACGGCGAGCAGCCGGCCGAAGGGGTCGCGCAGATCGAGCCCCGCGCGGTAGCCCTGCGCCACGAGCAGGGTGTAGAGCAGGAACAGCGCCGTCAGTCCGGCCAGCCCCAGCTCCTCGCCGGCCGTCGCCAGGATGAAGTCGGACTTCGCGGCGAAGCCGATCAGGATGGAGTGTCCCGCGCCGAGCCCGGTGCCGAGGACCCCTCCCGAGGCGAACGAGAACATCGACTGCGCGAGCTGGCTCGGCCCGTCGCCCGCCGCGATGGACGCGTACGGATCGATCCAGGACTCGACGCGGCCGCGCACATGCGGTTCCAGGGTGCCCACGGCGAACGCCCCGGAACCCGCGAGCAGCAGCCCCACCACGATCCATCCGGTCCGGCCCGTGGCGACGTAGAGCATGACCACGAAGAGCCCGAAGAACAGCAGCGAGGTACCGAGGTCACGCTCCAGCACCAGTACGGCCACGCTGATCAGCCAGACGGCCACCACCGGTCCCAGCACCCGGCCCGCGGGCAGCTGCAGGGGGCCGATCCTGCGGCCTGTGTGGGCGAGGGCGTGGCGGTTCGCGGCCAGGTACGCGGCGAAGAACACCGCCAGCAGGATCTTGGCGAACTCGCCCGGCTGGAAGGAGAGGCCGCCCGCCCGGATCCAGATGCGGGCGCCGTTCACCGCAGGGAAGAGGATCGGCACGATCATCAGGACGAGTGCGGTGACGACCGAGATGTACGCGTAGCGCTGCAGCACGCGGTGGTCCCGCAGCAGCACGACCACCGCGATGAACAGCGCGACGCCCAGGGTGGACCAGATCAGCTGGGCCGGGGCGGCCCGGTCGCCCGGGGTCTCCAGGTCGAGGCGGTAGATGAGGACGATGCCCACGCCGTTCAGCAGGACCGCGATCGGCAGCAGCAGGGGGTCCGCGTACGGAGCTCTCAGCCGTACGGCGAGATGGGCGAGCAGGGCGAGCAGACCGAGTCCCGCACCGTAGGCGAGCGCATCGCGCGGAACGGCTCCGCTCCTGGCCAGACCCACGTCGGCGTAGCCGTAGACGGAGATGAGGACGGCGCACACCAGGAGCGAGAGCTCGACACCCCGCCGTCGCGCCGGACGGGGCCGTTCGGGCGGGGGAGCCTCCGCTGCCGTTGCGGTCATGCGACGCAACGTAGCAAGCAGGGGTCTTATGTCCGCTTATCCGTGGACCTGGTGTGCGGCATGTCGGTGCCCTGGTCGGCGTCCGAGGCGGGTGGGGGCGGGGCGCCGGGGTCCGAGGCGGATGAGGTCGGGGCGGAGTCGTCGGTGCCGGGTGCGGCCGAGGCACCGCGGTGAGTGCCGGGTGCGGCCGGGGCGCCGTCCGTGGCGGGTCCGGCCGAGGCGCCGTCCGTGGCGGGTCCGGCCGAGGCGCCGTCCGTGGCGCCACGGTGCGTGGTGGCCATCGAAGGGGCGGCGCCGTCCGTGGCGATTGCGGCCGGAGCGCCGGCGTCCGGGCGGTCGCCGGCGAGAGGGACGTACTCGGGCAGCGTCAGCCGGGCGAGCGCCCCGCCGCCGGGTGCGTCGGCGAACTCCAGCTCGGCCCCCAGCACCGCCGCCTGCCCCACCGCGATCGTCAGCCCGAGGCCGTGGCCCTTGCCGCCCGACTCGGTGCGGAACCGCTGCGGGCCGTGCTCCAGCAGATACTCCGGATACCCCGCCCCGTGGTCCCGGACCGACACCACCGGCCCGTCCACGGAGACCACCACGGGCTGCGCACCGTGCTTGTGCGCGTTGGTGATCAGATTGCCGAGCACCCGCTCCAGCCGCCGCCTGTCCGTCTCCACGCTCGTGTCGCGGAGCACCACCAGATCCGTCTCCGAACCGGCGGTGCTCGCCATCCGCACCACCCGCTCGGCCAGCGGCGCCAGCTCGTGCACGTCGAGGTCGACCGTCTCCCGGCCGGCGTCCAGCCGCGATATCTCCAGCAGGTCCTCCGTCAGCGCCCGCATCCTGCGGACCCGGTCCCGCACCAGCTCCGCCGGGCGCCCCGGCGGCAGCAGCTCGGCCGCCGCGGACAGGCCGGTCAGCGGGGTGCGCAGCTCGTGCGCCACATCGGCGGTGAACCGCTGCTCGCTCAGCAGCTTCCCCTGCAGGGTGGCGGCCATGGTGTCCAACGCGCCGGAGACCGTGGCCACCTCGTCCTCGCCGCGCGTGGGGTCCTTGGTACGCGGGTCGTTGACGCGCGCGTCCAGGTCGCCCGCGCTGATCCGCCGCGCCACCTGGGCGGTCAGATGGAGCCGGCGCGTCACCCGGGTCACCGAGAAGGCCCCCGCCAGCAGCGTCGCGCCGATCGCCAGCGCGGAGGAGCCCACGATGGCCCGGTCCAGGCCCATGATGGTCTGCGCGCTCAGCGTGTAGTCGATCCGCACCGCCAGCGCACGGCCGTCCGCCGGGCCCGCGGCCCACATCGTCGGCCGGCCGCCGACCTTCGCGACCATCGTGCCGCGCTCTCCGCCGAGTGCCAGCTCGCGCAGCCCGGGCGGCAGCCCCGGTGGGTCCACCGCACCGGAACCGTCCGTCGGCTCGCCCGCCTTGTACGCGTCCGTGACGTCCTCCAGCTTCGACAGCGCCTTCTCGCGGGCCTGGTCCACCGTCTGGCGGGTGACCGAGACGTGCACCAGCGCACCGAGCAGCGCCGCCAGGGCGCAGCACATCACGGTGATGAAGACCGCGGCCTTCCAGGTGAGGGTGGCGGTCCAGGCCGGCCTGCGCAGCCGGGGGCCGCGTCGCGGCCGCCGGGCGCGGACCGGGGCGGGGTGGCTCGGGGTGGGGCGTGTCATGGCGTGTCCGCCGACGGATCGGGTGCGGGACGGGGCGACCCGACGTGGACGATCTCGTCGCGCGCGGGGAGCATCGCCCGCTGCTGCCCGTCCCAGGACCAGACCGTGCGGTACTCGTAGCCGGGGATGCCCGCGGACACGGCGCGGACGATCAGGTCGCGGCCGGCGAGCTCCACGCCGACGATCGCCTCGGTGTCCGACATGATGCGCGTCAGCCCGCCCTTCTCCGGCATGTACACCCGGATCGCCGTCTGCTGCTCGGGCACCGTGATGCCGACGATCAACTCGTCCCTCCCGTCGCCGGTGAGGTCCCGGTAGTACGGCTTCAGCACGGGGCACCGCCCCGGTTCGGTGCCGCACTCCCGGATCTGCCGGGCCGTCTGCTCGGAGAGCCCGTCGGGCCCGGTGACCTGGCCGGGATGGGCGGCCACATCCGCCCGCACGACGGCGACCGGGTCCACGGCGTGCACGTCGCCGCCGGGGACCGCGATGCCGTCGACGCGTTCCGTGTGGTTCTCGCCGTAGTCGATCGGGGGCGCGGATATCTCCGGGAGCTCCGGCCACAGCCGCACCGGGCCGACAGCGGTCGGCGTGGGCCCCGCGCTCTCCAGTCCGCCCGCGTCGTCGCAGCCGGCGAGCAGCAGCGCGGCGGCGGTGACGGCGATGGCGACGGCGGCGAGCCTGGAGCGGGGCGTGCGGTGACGGGGCACGAGGGGTCCTGGGAGTTCTGGGGGTTCTGGGGTGCTGGGAGGGGCGATTCGCGTGCGGGCCGTCCTCCAGGGTACGGAAGTCCCTTTTGCTCCTTGAGGGTGGCCTGCGGGTGGTTTGCGGTGGTGCGTGCGTACGGTGTCCCGCGGCAGGCTGCGGCGTTCGGTGCCGAGGCGCGCGCCGGAGGTGCTCGGCGACGGTGCCTGCGCGGTCCCGGGGTCCGCGGCACTGTGCCCCCACCTGCCGTGCCGGGCCCGGCACGGCGGCGCACGGCCGGCCGGGAACAGCCGCCGGGAGGCCGCCGGGAGGCCGCTGGGACCCGCCGTGACGCCGCGCAGGCGCAGCCGGGTCCCGCCCGGACGCCGCCCCCGCGCCCCCGTGCCCCCGTGCCCCCTCGCCCCTGCGTCGCCGTGCCCGCGTCGCCGTGCCCGCGTCGCCGTGCCCGAGCGCGACGCACCCCGCCCGCCGTGGCGTCACGGACGGCCGCGGAGCGCCGAACGGCAGAGGGCGAGCAGGCGCTCGTCCTGCTCGATGTCGTGGCTCCCGGAACCTCCGTCCAGCACGTTGTGCCGCCGCGGCCGCGAGAGCTCCGCACGCAGCAGCGGCATCACCGGTTCCGCCGAGGGGCCCATCTCGGCGAGGCACTCGGCGATCTCGACCCGTCCGTAGCGGTTCTCCTCCCACGCGGTCCGCAGCACCGGCAGGGACTCCCCGGCCGCACCCGTGACCCGCCACAGCGCCACCGCCGCGTCCATCCGGAGCCAGCGCTCCGGCGAGGCGAGCAGCTCGCGGAGAGCGGGGGCCGTGTCGGCCGCCGCTCGGCCCACCGAGCCCAGCGCGGCCGCTGCCGCGCGTCGCTCGTCGGGACCGTCCGCGGCGAGCAGCTCGCGGAGCACCGGCAGCACCGCGGCGGCGTCACCCGTCGCCGCCCACAGCGCCCGCGCGGCGGCCGCGACGACCGACGAGGACGGATACGCGGGCGCGCCGCCGAGCAGCGCGCGCAGTTCCGGCGCCGCCGGCAGGGCGGCGGCCCCGAACGACGTGAGGGCGCGCAGCGCCGCCTCGGTCACCCACTCGCCGCCCCGCGCCGGCGTCCCGCGCAGGACCCTCAGCACCTCGGGCAGCGCATCGGCCGCACGCACCCCGGCGAGCCCCGTCAGCAGTGGCACCGCCCGGTCGTGGAGCCGCTCGTCCAGGGCCACCTCGGCGAGCCGCCGCCGGAGCACCGGCACCAGGGGCGCGGCCCGCTCGCCGAGGTACGGCACGGCGAACGCCACGTCGCGCGGCAGATCCGGCAGCTCCAGCACCCGGGCGAGCGCCGGGACGGCGCGCGGGTCGCCGAGCCGGGCGAGCGCGATGAGCGCGCGGCGGTCGGACGGCCGGTCCGCGCCGGCGGTCCCCACCCGCTCGGCGAGCGCGTCGGCCGCGGGCAGCGCCAGCCCGAAGAGGCTCTCCAGGAGGCTGACCGCAGCGCCGTGCAGCAGCGGGTCGGGGTCGTCGAGCTGTGCCCCGACGAGCCGTACCACCTCGTCGTACGGCCCGCGCCAGGCCCGGATCAGCCCGTGGCACATCCATACGGCGTCCGTGCGCTGCGCCGGATCGGCGCTGCTCAGCTGGCCGGTGAGCAGCGCGATCCGGTCGTCGACGCGGTCGCCCAGCGCGGAGTGGAGCGTCCGGAGCAGGTCGTCCGCCCACGGCGCGCCCGGTCCGCCGCCGTGGCCCTGTGCGGCCTCGGCCCCAGTCCCGGCCCTCGTCCCGGACTCGGCGGCCCTCGTTTCGGACCCGGCGGCCCTCGTCCCGGACCCTGGGGGCCTCGTCGCCGACCCGGTCGCGGGGCCGGCGCCGGTCCCGTCCGCGGCCCGCAGCAGAGCGGTCGCCGTGGACGCCACGTCGTCGGGCAGCAGGCCGGGGGCGCAGCGCGCCAGCTGGGTCAGGGCGGACAGCCGCAGCCCGGGCGGCCGGTCCGCGGCGAGCAGTGTGGTCAGCCAGGTGACCGACTCGGCTCGCAGCGCCTCGTGGCGCAGCGCGATCCGGCCCACCGCCTCGACGAGTGCGAGCCGTACCTCCGTGTCCTGTTCCCCCTCCAGCCGTTCGCGGAGCAGGGCCAGCACCCGGGCCGGGTCGCCGTGCAGCATCGCCAGGGCGCACGGCGCGGCGAGCCGGACACCGGCGTCCGGGTCCTCCAGCAGCCCCACGAAGACGTCGGCCCCCGCGGCCACCGCGGCGGCGGCCATCGCGTAGTTCGCGGCGTCCTCGAACTCCTCGTCCTCCGGGTCGAGCTCGTCGTCGTCGAGGTCGATGCCGCCGATGCTGGTCAGCAACTCCACGATGGCGCCCCGGTCCTGGACCTCGGGGCTGGCGGCGAGTTCCAGGAGGAAGGGAATGCAGGCCAGTGTGGAGTCGTACACGTCGCCCTGGTGGTGGACCGCGGTGTACATCCCGTCGAGCGCGGTCTCCCGCTCGGCCGGATCCGGGGAGGCGAGCCCCCTCAGCAGCCCCGGTACGTCGTCAGCCGGACCGTACGCATGTCCCATCGAGGCCCAGTCGACCTCGTCCATCCCCGTGAACACGCCGTTCCCTTCCGTGAGCCGGATGCCTGGGGAGAGTGTGCACCAGGACTGCGGTAACCCACCCCGCGCAAGTGAGCCGGATGAACGGCCGTTCCCGGGCGTGCCGCGTGGTACGCCACCCTTCCGGGTCACGGCCGGCCAGCCTCCGCCGCGACCGCATGCGTACGGCCCCGCCCGCGACCGCATGCGTACGGCCCCGCCCGCAGCCGCGTCGGACGGCTGCGGGCGGGGCCGCAGGGATGTGGGGCCACGGCGGGCTCAGCGCAGGCTGTCGCCCCAGCCGCTCTGCAGCATGGTCTGGAACGCCCATCGCCCGTCCCGTTTGATCAGGACGTCGGCGTACCGCAGCTGCTGGGTGGTGCCGCCCGCCGTCATGGTGGAGTCGGTGAAGACGACCGCCATCGCGGGTCCGAGGAAGACCGGGGTGCGCACCGACTCGAAGGCGACGTCCCCGCCCCCGTCCCCCATGACCTCGGTCATGGTCCGGACGTACTGCTCGCGGTCCCACTGGGCGGAGGCGCCACTGCCCGCGGAGTCGTCGCTGACCAGGTTGAGCGGGAAGACGGCCAGATCCGCCATCCGCTCGATGTCGCGGTGTGCGGCGGCTGCGTCGTACTCGGCGAACCACGCCTCGATCGAGGCGAGTTCGTCGGCGGTCGGGAGGTATCCGGTGTCGGGAAGCTGGGGCACGCAGGCTCCTTCGAGAGGACTCGTCAAACTTGACCAGTGGAGGAGGGTACTTCCCTGCCCCTCATGTAGTCAAACTTGATTAATGAGGTCGTCCCGGAGCCGGTGGACCGTGACGACGGCGTGCCGGGTGGTACCGCGCTCGACCTCGGCCAGCAGCCCGGGCTCCACCGCGCGGTAGGGCACCTCGCCGATCCCGATCGCCGTCGCCGTCCGGGGCGCCCCCCGCGGATTCTCCGCCGTACGGCCCGCGAGCAGTCGCCCCGCGTGTGAACGCAGGGCCGGCGGCAGCGGGCTGGACACCACCGGGGTGTCGTCGTCGGGAAGCACCAGGACCAGTGCGGCCGGGCGGGCCGGCGGCCCGGTGAAGCCGGTCACCACGGCGTCGTGCACATCCGTGTGGCGGAGCTTGCGCCAGTCGCGCGCCCCGGGCCGGTACGGCCGGGCCAGGTGCTTCACCACCAGCCCCTCGATCCCCGCCTCGACGAGCGTCTCGAACCAGGTCGCGGCGAGTTCGGGGTCCGTGGTCATCGGCACCGGCTGGAGCGGCGGCCCGAGGGGTTCGAGCAGTGCGGTCAGCCGCTGCCGCCGCCGCTCGTAGGGAGCGGGGCGCAGGTCCTCGCCCCGCTCCCAGAGCAGGTCGAAGGCGGCGTAGGAGGCGGGCATCCGGCGGGCGAGGAGCCCGGCCCGTGCCGGGGTGGCGGCCGCCCTGCGCTGTACGGCGGCGAAGTCGATCCGGCCCCCGGTCCAGACGACCACCTCGCCGTCCACGACCGTGCCGTCCGGCAGGGCGAGCGCGGCCTCCGCGAGGTCGGGGAAGGCGGCGGTGACGATGCGTCCCGAGCGGGCCTGGAGCACGGCGCTGCCGTCGATCGTGAACAGCAGTATCCGGTGGCCGTCGAACTTCGGCTCGTACGCCAGCCCCTCGCCGCGCGGCAGTGTGGCCACCGGCTCGGCGAGCGCCGGCTTCACCGGGGGCCTCGGCGGGCCCGTGGCACGCGGGTTCACGGCAGCCCGCCCGTGGCGCGCGGGTTCACGGCAGCACACCCGTGATGCGCGGGCTCACGGCAGCACACCCGCCGCCGCCGGGTCGGCCAGGGGCGCGAGCAGATCCCCGTGCCGGTCGAGCCTGCCCGGGATGTCGCCCAGACGGAGGACCAGGTCCTCGGGTGACCCGCACCCCTCGACCTCGTCCCAGGTGACGGGTGCGGACACGGTCGGCTCGGTGCGGGCGCGCAGGGTGTACGGCGTGGCTGTGGTCTTGGCCGCGGCGTTCTGGCTGTGGTCGACGAAGACCTTCCCCGGGCGCAGGGCGCGGGCCATCCGGTGCACCACCAGCCCCCCGAGCTCCGCCTCGGCCTCCACGGCCAGGCTCTTGGCGTACGCCGAGACCTCCGCCGAGGGTGCCGGGTCCAGCGGCACCAGCAGGTGCAGCCCCTTCGACCCGGAGGTCTTCGCGTACGCGTCCAGGCCGTCGGCGGCCAGCCGTTCCCGCAGCCACAGCGCCACCCGGCAGCACTCCACGACGGTGGCGGGGGCACCGGGGTCGAGGTCGAGGACCATCCGGTCGGCCAGGGCGGGCCGGTCCGTCCGCCACTGCGGGGTGTGGAACTCCACGACCAGGTTCGCCGCCCACATCAGCGAGGGCAGGTCCTGGACGACGACCTGCTCACCGGTCTCCCGGGAGGAGCGCGGCACGTCGGCGACCTCCACCCAGTCGGGTGTGCCGGGGGGCGGGTTCTTGGTGAAGAACAGCTGCCCCTCGGGGCCGTCGGGGTAGCGCAGGAAGGACAGCGGCCGGTCCCGCAGATGCGTGAGGATCGCGTCCGCGATGGTGGCGTAGTAGTGCAGCACCTCGCCCTTGGTGGTCCCGGTGGCCGGATGGAGGACCTTCTCCAGATTGCTGAGGGCCAGACGCCGCCCCTCCACCTCGGTGATGGGCGTCATACGATGAGAATCCCATGAATCCCTCCATATTGGATGAAAGGGATGAAAAGGTGCGATCCATCTGGAACGGCGCGATCTCCTTCGGGCTGGTCAGCATTCCGATCAAGCTCGTGAACGCCACGGAGAGCCGCTCGGTCTCCTTCCGCCAGATCCACACCGAGGACGGCGGGCGCATCCGGTACCGCAAGGTCTGCGAGCTGGACGACCAGGAGGTGCCTCAGGCGGAGATCGGGAAGGCGTACGAGGACGCGGACGGGACGATGATCCCGATCACCGACGAGGACCTCGCCTCGCTGCCGCTGCCGACCACGAAGACCATCGACATCGTCGCCTTCGTCCCGGCCTCGGAGATCGACCCGCTCCAGATCGACGGCGCGTACTACCTCGCGGCGAACGGCGTGCCCGCGGCCAAGCCGTACACACTGCTGCGGGAGGCACTCAAACGGAGCAAGAAGGTCGGACTCGCCAAGTTCGCCCTGCGGGGGCGTGAACGGCTCGGCATGCTCCGCGTCGTCGACGACGTCATCGCGATGCACGGACTGCTCTGGCCGGACGAGGTCCGCCGGCCGGAGGGGGTCGCGCCGGACGCGGACGTCACGATTCGCGACGCGGAACTCGATCTGGCCGACGCGCTGATGGACACGCTCGGCGACGTCGACGTCGAATCGCTGCACGACGACTACCGGCAGGCGGTGGAGGAGCTGATCGCCGCGAAGGCGGAGGGCGTCGAGCTGGAGCCCCAGCCCGCGCCGGCGGGCGGCGGCAAGGTCATCGACCTGATGGCCGCTCTGGAGAGCAGCGTGCGGGCGGCGAAGGAGGCCCGCGGCGACGAGGCGGCGGAGGTCTCGGCGCCGGTGACGGAGCTGAAGCCCCGCGGGAAGGCGGCGACGCGGAAGACCGCCTCGAAGGAGGCGGCAGGGACGGCCGCGGAGCCGGCGCCCGGGAAGAGGGCCGCCCGGAAGACGACCGCGGGGAAGGCGACCGCCGACCGGGCGACGGCCAAGAAGGCGACGGCCAAGAAGGCGACCGCCAAGAGAACCACAGCCAAGAAGGCGTCGGCCACGTCGGCCACGTCCTCGAAGCGGGCCGCCTCGAAGCCCGCGTCCGGGAAGGCGGCCGCGAAGAAGACCGCTGCCCGCAAGCGCGCGTCCTGAGAGCCCGTACCGCGGCCGTGGGCTTCGAGGAGGCCCTGACCGGGCGCGGTCGAGCGCCGGGGCCGCCCGTACCGGGTGCGCGTGGATGCCGGGGACGTTGGGGCCGCCCGTACCGGTGCGCGCGGGTGCCGCGGACCCCGGGCAGGGTTCGGCCGGCCCCCCCCGGCGCGCGGACCGGATCAGGGGCCCCGCGCGGCCACGCCCCCGGCACCGGCACCCGGCCACGTCACCGGCACCGGCACCGGCCATGTCCCCAGTGCTGACACCCGGCCACGCCCCCGGGGCCGCGCCCCGCCCTGCCCGGACCGCCGCTCGTCCCGCGCCCGTCCGGCGCGGCACGGGCGCGGACCCGGCGGGCCCGCGTCCGCCCCGGCCGCCGGGCAGCCGCACTACGCCTTTCGGCCGATGCCGTAACACCCCCGCGCGGAGGGGGTGCTGAGGGAGCATTGACACCCCCAAACCGCGCGGTTACTTTCGGCCCAGGCCGAAAGTGCCGGGCTCTTCGCTCGTTTCCCCAGGTCCCCAGGGCTTCCGGAGGCCCCCATGAAGACAGGGTTCAAGCGCGCCACCGTTCCTCTCGCACTGCTCATCCTCACCACGCTCACGGCCGCCGGCTGCGGCGGCGACGGCGGCGCCGGGTCCGGCAAGGTCACCGTGTGGATGTACCCGGTGATCATGGATCCCAAGGCCAACGCCGCCTACTGGGACGGGATCGAGAAGGGGTTCGAGGCGAAGGAGAAGGGCGTCGACCTCAGCATCGAACAGCTGCCCTGGGAGAACCGGGACCAGAAGCTCGCCACCGCCTTCGGCAGCGGCAAGGGCCCGGACGTGGTCCTGCTGGGGCCCGACCAGATCCCGCAGTACCAGGCCACCGGGGCGCTCCGCCCGGTCGACCGGGCCATCGAGGAGGCCCGGAGCGCCTTCCGCCCGAACGCCCTGGAGGCCATGAGCCAGGACGGCAAGGTGTACGCCGCCCCGATCTACCACACCGTCACCAGCACCCTCTACAACAGGAAGCTGCTGGAGAAGGCGGGAATCACCGAGCCGCCCGCGACCTGGGACGCCGTCAGGGCCGCCGCCCCCAAGCTGAAGCAGGCCGGGGCGTCCACGCTCGACTACTCCGCGAGCAACGAGGCCTCGCTCAACATGAGCTTCTACCCGCTGCTCTGGCAGGCGGGCGGCAGGGTCTTCGCCGACGGCGGCAAGAAGGCGGCGTTCAACAGCCCCGAGGGCGTCGAGGCGCTCACCTTCCTCGTCGACCTCTACAAGAGCGGCGCCGTGCCGAGGTCCGCCATGAACAACGCCAACCTCTTCACCGACCAGGCACTCGGCAGGCAGCAGGTCGCCATGGGCTTCACCAACACCCCGGCCGACGCCGTGCTGGCCGAGAAGGCCTGGGGCAAGGACAACGTGATCGTCGGCCCCGCCCTCACCGGCCCCGGCAAGCAGGTCTGCTTCGGCATGCCCGGCGGGCTCGGCATCAATGCCAAGTCCGGGAACGTCGCGGGCGCCGAGAAGTTCATCGCCTACATGGTCCAGCCCGCTCAGATCGAGTCCATGGGCAGGGCGGGCGGCTTCTTCTCCCCGCGGACCGATGTGACCGTGCCGAACGACAGCGCGTACGCGAAGCAGTACGAGCAGGCCCTGGACCACACCTATCCGGGTGAGCCGAATCCGGCGGCCCGCCAGCTGATGGCGCTGCTCAGCCCGGAGATCCAGGCCGCGCTGACCGGGAAGAAGAGCCCCAAGGCGGCGCTGGACGCGGCCGCCGCCGAGGCCGACGAACTGCTGGCGCGTCAGCGTTGAGGAAGGCCGCCACCGACGAGATCGCCCCGGACGAGGGCGACGGGCCGCGGCGCGAGGGCGACGGGGCTCCGGGGGCGAGCGGTGGCCCGCCCGCGGGCGCCCAAGGCGACCCGCGCCCCTCCGGCCCCTCCGGCCGCGGCGCCGGGCCCGCCGCCAAAACCGCCCGGGCACGGAGCGGGATCGCGCGGCGGCGCGAGGCGCTCACCGGCCTCGCGTTCGTCGCGCCGATGCTGCTGCTGTTCATCGTGTTCCGCTTCGGGCCGACACTCGGGGCGGCGTTCCTCTCCGTCACCGACTACCGGCTCAGCGGGGAATGGACGTTCATCGGCGCGGGCAACTACACCCGGCTCCTCGGCGACGACCTGTTCTGGGAGAGTCTCGGCGTCACCGTCGTCTACACGGCCCTGTACGTGCCGATGACCGTCGCCCTCGCCCTCGGCACCGCCGTCCTGCTCCACCGCACGCTCTGGATGCGCGGCTTCTTCCGCGGCCTGTTCTTCCTCCCGTACGTCACCAGCATCGTGCTGGCCGCTGTCATCTGGAAGTGGATCTACGAGGTCCAGGACGGGCTGCTCAACGCCTCCCTCGGCCTCCTCGGCGCGGGTCCGGTCGACTTCCTCGGCAGCGACTCCCTCGTCCTGCCGTCCATCGCCGCCGCCTCCGCGTGGAAGGGCTTCGGCTACTCCATGCTCATCCTGCTGGCCGGACTGCAGTCCATCCCGCGCGAGGTCACCGAGGCCGCCACCATCGACGGCGCGAGCGGCTGGCAGCGCTTCCGCTGGGTGACGCTGCCGCTGCTGCGGCCGGTGCTGTTCTTCGTCCTCGTGATCGAGGCGATCCTCGGCTTCCAGGTCTTCGACGCGATGTACGTCATGACGGCCGGCGGCCCGGTCCGCGCCAGCTACTCGCTGGTGTACTTCCTCTACGACTCCGGCTTCAAGTTCTTCGACTTCGGCTACGCCAGTGCCGTCGGCCTGGTCCTGTTCCTGATCGTCCTCGTGTTCTCGCTCGTCCAGCGGAGACTCATCGGAAGGGACGCGGACTGATGGCGACCTCGTCCACATCCGCCGAGCGGGCCGCGGCCCCCGGGCCCGCGCCCGTCTCCCCGCACCCGGCCGGGGCCGCGCGGCCCCCGCGGCGGGCGGCGGCCCGGCTGGGCCTGCCCGTGCTGCTGGTGCTGGTCGCCGTCGTGACCGTCACACCGTTCGCCGTCATGGTGCTGGTGGCGTTCGCACCCGCCGGCGGCCAGACCCTGCCGGGCGCCCTCGACGTCAGCCGCGCCACCCTGGAGAACTTCGCCGACGTCCTGCAGAGCGCCGACATCACCCGCTGGGCCGTCAACTCGCTCGTCTACTCGCTGGTGTCGGTGCTGCTCATCCTGCTGTTCGCGTCCATGGCCGGCTACGCGTTCGCCAAGAAGCGCTTCCCCGGCCGGGAGATCCTCTTCTGGTCGTTCCTGGCGACGCTGATGGTGCCGTTCCAGGCCACCCTCATCCCGTACTACATCCTCGTCTCGGAACTGGGCGGCGTGGACACGTACTGGGGCCTGATCGTGCCGACGCTCGCGAACTCGCAGGCCGTGTTCCTGATGCGCCAGTTCATCGTGCAGCTGCCCGACGAGCTGTTCGAGGCGGCGAAGATCGACGGTGCCTCCGAATGGCGGATCTACACGACGGTCGTGGTGCCGCTGATCCGGCCGGTGCTCGCCACGCTGGGCGTGTTCGTCTTCCTGTGGCACTGGAACGACTTCCTCTGGCCGCTGGTCATCGGCCAGTCGGAGGAGATGCGCACCCTCACCGTCGGACTCGCCACCCTGGAGGGCGAGAACGTGGCGATCAACCAGGTGATGGCCGGAGCGACCATCACCGTCATCCCCTGTCTGCTCGTCTTCGGACTGCTCCAGCGCTACCTCACCGACTCGATCGCCACCTCCGGGCTCAAGTCGTGACGCTCGGCCTCGCTCGATGCTGCGCTCGATCCTGCTCGGTCCCGCCCGACCGGGCTTGCCCCTGCCCGGCCTCTCCCGGCCTCGCCGTGCCGGCGGTGGGCCCCGCCCCGCCGGTCAGCCGCCGAGCTCTCCGAACGCCTCGATGGCCCGCAGCGCGTCCGCCTGCGGCATCCCCGGCGGCTGCACCCGCAGCACCAGCCCGTCCGCGCCCATCTCCGCGTACCGGCCGATCCGTTCCCGGCACTCGTCCGGTGACCCGATCACCGAACGGGCCGCGATGTCGTCCCACTGCTGCGCGTAGCGCGCCGCGTCCGCCGAGGTGCGCTTCCAGTCGCCGTACGCGTCGTACAGCCCCCGCAGCGGCCGCTCCAGCGCCTCCCGCGCCCGCTGGGTGGTGGCGGCCGCGTACCCCTCGCGGCAGACGATGACCTCGGCACCCAGCGAGCCCGGTCCCTGCGGGAACGACCGGTAGGCGCGGATCTTCTCCGGCAGTTCCTCGTCCGTCTCGTTGAAGGACGTGGTCCAGCCGTCGCACATCCGGGCGGTGCGCTCCAGCGCGGCGGGCACCCGGCCGCCGTTCCAGATCCTGGGCCGCGGGTCCTGCACGGGCCGCGGCGACAGGTACGCCCCGTCGACCCGGGTCCAGCGGCCCTCGAACGTCACCTCGTCCTCGGTCCACAGCCGGGTGAGCAGCTCCAGGCACTCCTCGAACCGCGGTACGCGCTCCTCGGGCCTGGTGCCGAACAGCGTGAACTCCTCGGGCCGGTAGCCCAGGACGAACCCGGCGGTGAGCCGGCCTCCCGACAGGACGTCGATGTGCGCGAGCGCCTCGGCGAGCCACACCGGCTGGTGGACCGGTGCGATGAGCCCCGCCGTCGCCAGCCCGATCCGCTCGGTGTGCGCGGCGAGATAGGCCAGGGAGGTGATCGCCTCGTGGTAACCCGGCCGGTGCAGATGGCGCTCGCCCAGCACCACCCAGGAGAAGCCGGCCTGTTCGGCGAGCCGGACCTGCTCCACCGCGTCGGCGAGCCGGGGCCGGTCGGCCTTGTCCGCGTAGAGGTTGACGTAGAGGCCGAGGCGCATCGGGGCGGAATCCCTTCCTTTACGGTCCGGACCGTAAAGGCTAGCGTAGCCGCGACGACCGCGACAGACGGGAGAGGACGCCCATGTCGGCGACGGATCTGCTGGTGCGCCGGCTCCGCGGCACCGTGCTGCCCGCGGTGGCAACGCCCATGGACGAGCGCGGAGTCGTCGACTTCGCGGCGCTGCGCGGCTACGCCGGGTACGTCGCCGGCCTGCCGGTCGGCGGCGTCGCCGTCTGGGCGCACACGGGCCGCGGGCTGTACCTCTCCGAGGAGGACCGCGGCCGGGTGCTCGCGGTGTGGCGGTCCGCGGTGGACGGGCCGGTGGTGGCGGGCGTCGGCGTGCCGCGGTCCGTACGGGCCGAGCGGCCGCGGGACGTGGTGGACGCCACGGTCGCGATGGCGGTACGGGCGGCCGAGGGCGGAGCGGACGCCGTCATGGTCTATCCGTCGGCCCTGCTGGCCGGTGACGACGACGCGGCCGTCGCCCTGCACGAGGCGGCGGCCGCCGCGAGCGGGCTTCCCGTGCTCGGCTTCCTTCTGCACGGCGAGGCGGGCGGGTACCCCTATCCGCCCCGGCTGGTCGCCAGACTGCTCGGTCTGCCGTCCGCGGCCGGGCTCAAACTCGCCACCCTGGACCGGGCGATGGCCTGCCAGGACGCGATCCGGGCGGCGCGGCCCACCGGGAAGCTCGTCGTCACCGGTGAGGACCGGATGTTCGGCCCCTCGCTGATGTGGGGCGCCGACGCGGCGCTCGTCGGCATCGCGGCGGCCCGCGTACCGCTGACCACCGCGGTGCTGGACGCCTGGCGCGCCGGTGACCACGGGGCGTTCGTCCGGGCCTCGGCGCGGCTCGACGCATTCGCCGGGGCCACGTTCCTCGATCCCATCGAGGGCTATGTCCAGCGGATGCTGTGGGCGGCGGTCTGGGAGGGCGTCCTGCCCGAGGAGGCGGCCCACGACCCGTACGGCCCGGACCTGCCGGACGCCGAGCGGCGGGCGGTGGTCGAGTGCCTGGAGCGGCTCGCGAAGGAGCCTGACACGCCCCGCTGAGGCGGGCGGCCCCGGCACCTCAGGAGGCGACCTGGAGTCCGAACAGGTCCGCCGCGTTCCGCCACAGCACCCGGTCCAGTTCCGCGGGGGTGAACCCGGCGTCCCGCAGCACGCCCAGCGACCAGCAGGGGTCGATCAGCGTCGCGTCCGTGCCGAACAGCATCCGCTCCACCGGAACCCCGGCCTCCCGCGCGTAGGCGACCCGGCCCGCGTCGGCGGCGGTTCGGCAGTGCTCCAGGTACAGCCCCTCGCACGAGGCGGCTGCGTGCGCCGCCTCGCGCCAGGCGTCGCCGCCCGCGTGGCCCATGATCACCCGGAGTCCCGGGCGGGAGGCCACCATCTCGGGCAGCTGCAGGACCTCGCGCCCCCAGGTGTGCAGCAGCAGCGGTACGCCCGCCTCGGCGACCACGTCGAACGCCTCGGCCATCTCCCGCGAGCCGGGCAGCCGCCCCGGATAGTGCGTGTGGATCTTCGCCCCGACGAACCGCCCGGAGTCCAGGCAGCGGCGCAGATCCGCGGCGCTCTCCTCGATCCGGTTCGGGTTCACCACGGCGTACCCGTGCAGACGCGGCCGGGACGCCAGCTCCTTGGCCAGCGCCGCGTTCCCGGCGACCGCGTCGTAGACCACCGCCTCCGACGCCGAGACCAGCTGGAGGTCGATGCCGTAACGGTCCATCAGACGCAGGTTGTCGTCGGCGTCGCCGCAGGTGAGGTGGAACTGCCAGCGCCCCACATGGGCGTGCACGTCGATGATCGGCATCAGCTCAGCAGCTCCTCGATGTTCCCCGTGGCGACGGCGTCGCGCTCGTCGTCGGAGATGTCCGCGTACCGCAACCGCAGGGTCGCCGGCGAGATGTCCATGAACGGGGTGCGCGAGCCGAAGACGAGATGGCGGGCCCCCACCGAGTGCACCACCCGCTCGACGGAGTCGGGCCCCGACAGCATCCGTGTGGTGACCCGGAACCCCGGCTCCTCACGCGCCATCAGCAGGAAGTCCGCCAGCAGATAGGCGTGCAGGTCCAGGAAGACCACATCGGCGCCCCGGTCCATCAGCGCAGGGCCGTAGCGCCGCGGGTCGCCGTCGTGGAGCAGCACCATCCCGCGCTCCAGGGCCAGGCCGACCACCCGCCGGTAGCCGGGGAAGCCCGGGTCGGCGGCCTGCTCGACGGTGAACAGCCGCAGGAAGCGCACCCCCGCCGCCGCCAGCTCGTCCAGCCGGTCCTCGGCGGTCATCGCGTCCCGGACGTCGACGGTTCCCACCGGCAGCAGCTCCGGGCAGTCCGCCAGGTCGCGCAGCGTCTCCTCGTTGCCCGCCCGGTCGTCGAACAGCGGCCCGCGCGTGGACAGGGCCAGGGCGCCGCACACGGGGGAGCGGTCGAGGCGCCGGCGCACCTCCGCGAGCGTGACGTCCCGGTGGTGCCGGGGCCACGGCCCGTACAGCACGTCCACGTCCCAGCCGATCTGCTCCCGCGGAGACGGTGTCAGCCAGTCGTACGCGGGCGTCCGGTCGCGGTCCACGGCCGTGCTCGTGCTCATCGCGCTCCCACCCCGCCCAGTGCCCGGGCGATCCGGTCGACGTCGTCCTCGGTGTACCCCTCGTTCCACTGGAGCACCAGCAGCGTACGGCCGATCAGCGTCTCCGCCCGGGGACACGGGCCCGGCGGATGCCCCGAGAGTGCCGGATTGGCGTACAGCGGCCGCTCCAGATAGCCCGGCAGCGCGGGTACGCCCACGGCCTGAAGACCCTTCGCCCAGCGGGAGTTGTCGTCCACCAGCAGCGGCATCACCCACCAGGCGTGCCCGGCCCGCCGCGACGGGAGACGGACCCCGGCGGACGGGCCGAGCCGCTCCACGGCCGCCGCGAACCGGGCGGCCCGCTCCCGCCGCACCCGCACGACCTCGGAGACCCTGGCGAGCTGGGCCCGCGCGACCGCCGCGACGAGCTCCGTCATCCGGTAGTTCAGTCCCATCGTGCGGTGGATGCGGCCCTCCGCGCGGTCCCAGCCCTTGTCCATGAACAGCCGCATCCCGCGCGCCAGTTCCGGATCGTCCGTGATGCTCAGACCGCCGTCGCCCGCCGTGATGTGCTTGTACTGCTGGAGGCTGAAGCAGGCGATGTCGCCGACGGTGCCGAGCAGCCGGCCGTCCTCGTCCTCGCCCAGCCACGCCTGCGCGCAGTCCTCGACCAGGAGGAGCCCGTGCCGGTCGCAGACCTCCCGCAGCCGGGCCACGTCCGCCGCGCCGCCGAAGAGATGGACCGCGACGACCGCCCGGGTGCGGGGGGTGATCGCCGCCTCCACCGCGTCCGGGTCGAGGGTGCCGTCGTCGGCCCGTACGTCCGCGAACACCACCCGGGCGCCCTGGGCGAGGATCGGCGCGACCGTCCCGAAGTCCGAGATGGGGGTGGTGACGACCTCGTCCCCGGGGCCCACCCCGGCGGCCGCGAGCGCGAGATGCAGGGCGGCCGTGCCGGAACTGGACGACACGGCCTCGGCGCGCCCGTACAGCGCCGCCATCTCCGCCTCCAGCTCGCGGGCCTCCCGGCCGAACGCCCCGCACAGGACCGCCGAGTCGAGGACCCGCAGCACCGCGGCGCGCTCCTCCTCGCCGAAGGTCCTGCCGCGCGGTTCGAGAACCGTGGGCAGTGGCATTTCCCGTTGCGGCATCGGGGGACTATCCTCTCGGCAGCACACGATTATGGCCTGGGCCGAAACTAGAACCCCGGTGGTCGGCCGTCAATCACGCGCGGACCGGCCGCGGGACGCGTCCCCGGCCGCCCCGCCGGCAGGCGCGCCGGCCCCCGCAGGTCGTCCGCGCGACCTCAGCAGAACGGAGACCGGGCCATGCCGCTCACGGTCGGCGTGATAGGTCCCGAGGACCTGGTCCACAAGGTGGTCGCGGTCGGCGGCGAGGCGGGGCGGGGCCGGCTGCTGCCGCTCCCGTACCGCCACGAGGACGAGACCACGGACATCGTCACCGGCGCCGGTTCGGCCGCGGACGCCCTGCTGTTCACCGGAGTCGTCCCGCACGGCCTCGCCGTCGCGGCCGGCGTCCTGGACCGCCCCGCGATGTACGTGCCCTACAGCGGCGCCACCCTGCTGCGGGCCCTGGTCGAACTGCTCCGCCTCGGCCACGACGTCTCCCGCGTCTCCATCGACACCCTCCGCCGCGACGAGGTGCTGGAGACGCTCACCGAGGCCAAGCTCCCCACCGAGCACATACGGGTGCTGCCGCACCGGCCCGGCCTCACCTCCCAGGACCTGGTCGACTTCCACCTCGGCGCCCGCGACACCAGGGGGGCCCGGGTCGCGATCACCTGCCTCGGCTCGGCGTTCCACGTGCTGGAGCAGCGGACCCACGCGGTACGGCTCGCCCCCTCGCGGCACTCGATCCTCGCGACCCTCCAGGCGCTCGCCCTCGCCACCGCGGGTCGGCAGAGCGGCGACGCCCAGGTCGCCCTCGGCGTCATCGACCTGCCCGGCGCGGACGACCGGTCGGCCGACGACCGGCTGGCCGACGACGTGCGCGTCCTCGGCGGAAGCCTCGCCGCCCTGCCCGACGGCCGGCGGCTCGTGGTCACCACCCGGGGTGTGCTGGAGAAGGCGACCGACCGGTTCACCCGCATACCCTTCCTCGACGGCCTCGCCGCCCGGCACGGCACGGCCCACATCGGCTTCGGCGTCGGCCGCACCGCGGCCGAGGCGGAGGCCCTCGCGCGCCGCGCGGTGAACCGGGCCCGGTCGGTGGGGCCCGCCGCGGGCGTCGTGTCGATGACCGACGACGTCGACATCGTCATCGACGGCGCCGCCGCGGACGGCGGCGGGGAGACGGGCGGCGGGACCGCCCCGCCCGGGGGAGCGGCCCTGCTGGCGCGCCGGGCCGGCATCAGCCCGCAGACCCTCGACCGGCTGCGTGAACTCGCCTCCGGGGACCGGGGGGAGGGGCTCACGGCGCATGCGGTGGCCGAGTACCTGTCCGTGCAGCAGCGCACCGCGCGCCGGATACTCAAGCGGCTGGAGCGGGCGGGCGCGGCGGTCCCCACCGGCATCCGCCAGGAGGGGCAGACGGGCCGGCCGCCGATCGTCTACCGGGTGCGGCTGTAGCCCGGGAGGACGGCCGTGCCCTCCACCGCCGTCCGTTTGCGTACGGCCGCCGTGCGGGAAGTTACGGTCCGGACCGAAACGAAACCTGCGAAGGAGCTGAGCCGGCTTGAAGATCGCCTCGTTCCACACCCGAGTGGTCCGCGCCCCCTACCGCCGCCCGTTCGCGATCAGCAGCGGAACCAGCCCCGAGCTCGTCAGCCTGCTGGTGGAGGTACGCACCGCCGACGGGGCGTCGGGCTTCGGCGAGGCCTCGCCGATGACCCCGTACACGGGGGAGACCCTGGCCGGGCTGCGGGCGGCCCTCACCGAGCACGCCGCGCCCGCCCTCATCGGCCGGGACCCGCGCGATCTGGCCGGGGCGCACGCCGCCATGGACGCCGCGATCCGCGGCCAGCACCTGGCCAAGGCCGCGCTCGACCTCGCCCTGCACGACCTGGCGGCCCGCGCGGCGGGCTGGCCCGCGCACTTCCTCCTGGGCGGGGCCGTGATGCGCCGGGTGCCCACCACCTGGGTCGTCGGGCTCGGCGGTGTCGCGGAGAGCGCCGAGGAGGCCGCGCGGTACGCCGAGTGCGGCTTCCCCCACATCAAGCTCAAGGGCGGTGAGGACCCGGACCGGGACGTCGAACTCGTGTCCGCCGTACGCAAGTCCGTTCCCGACTCGGTGGCGCTCTCCCTCGACGCCAACGAGGGGTACGCGCCAGGCAGCGCGCTCCGTACGGTCGCGCGCCTCTCCGACGCCGGACTCGACCTCGTCGAACAGCCCCTGCCCCGCTGGGACCTGGCCGGGCTCGCCGCACTGCGCGCCCAGGGCGGCGCCCGGGTGATGGCCGACGAGTCGCTCCAGTCGCTGCACGACGCGCTGGAGATCGTCCGCCGCGGGGCCGCAGACGTGCTCAACATCAAGATCCTGAAGGTCGGCGGCCTCCACCGGGCGCGTCAGATCGCCGCCGTCGCCGAGGCCGCCGGGCTCGCCGTGAAGATCGGCACCATGCCGGAGCTGGGCGTCGCCACCCTCGCGGCGGCCCATCTCGCCGCGGCCCTCCCGCACGCCACGGTCCCGCCCGACCTGGTCGGCCCCCTGCTCGTCGAACAGGAGCCGCTGGCCCCGGAGACCTTCGCGGCGACGGACGGCACGGGCCATGTCCAGCTCCCGGACCTGCCAGGGCTGGGACACCGGCTGGCGCCGCTGTGAACGGAGCCGCCCCGCGCCCGGGTGCCGGCGGCGGGCCGGTCCGCCGCCTCCGGCCGCGGACGCCGCTCACGCGCCCCGCAGCCCGCCCCGCCGCCCGCGCCGCCCGGGCGCCGGGCTGCCCGTCCGACTGACGGCACCGCGCACGCCTCCCGTGCGGGGCGCCACCGGCGCGCGAGCCGTGAGCGGTGCCGCAATCGGCTCACACGCGCCTTCCGGGGTACCCCAAAACCTCCCGTTCCCTCCGCGTGCTCATCACTCCCCGCTGCTCTTGCGCCGGTGGCGCCGACGGCCCCCGCGGCCGCCCGCCCGCAGGTGCGGGCGCCGCCCGCCCGGTGACGGTGCCGGAGGGGGCGCAGTGGGCAGGGACCAGGACCCGGTGGCCGTCAGCTCGGGGTCGAGGACGTCGTCACCGTAGAGACCCTGCAGCCAGTTGGTCTGGTAGACGGTGTCGAGGTAGCGCTCGCCCAGGTCCGGCGCGATGGCCACGGCCGTGCGCGGGCCGTCGCCGTGCTCGGCGAGCCAGCCCATCGCGCCGCTGACGACCGTGCCGGTGGAGCCGCCGAACAGGAACCCGCGGCGGGCCAGCCGGTGGCAGGTCCGGATGGTGTCCCGCTCCTCGACGCGGATCACCTCGTCCACGTAGGACTCGTCGAGCAGCGGGGGACGGATGCTCATTCCCAGCCCGGGGATCATCCTGCGTCCCGCCTCGCCGCCGAAGGTCACGGAGCCGACGCTGTCCACCGCGACGATCCGCACCGGCCGGTGCCAGTCCCGGAAGAAGCGGGCGCAGCCCATCAGCGTGCCGGTGGTCCCGGCGCCGACGAACAGCGTGTCCAGCTCCGGGAACCGGCGCGCGATCTCCGGCGCCGTCCTGCGGTAGTGCGCCCTCCAGTTGCCCGGGTTCGTGTACTGGCTGAGCCACACGTACCGGCGGTCGGAGGCGCACAGCGCACGGAGGTAGTCGATCCGCGCGCCCAGGAAGCTGCCGCTCGACTCCTGACTGGCGATGACGTGCACCTGGCTGCCCAGGGCCTCCATCATCAGCCGGGTCGTCAGGTTGCAGCGGGAGTCGGTGACGCACAGGAACTTGTAGCCCTTGCTCGCCGCGATCATGCTCAGCGCCACGCCCAGGTTGCCCGAGGAGGACTCCACCAGGATCGAATCTGGCGTCAGGACTCCGTCCCGCTCGGCGGCCTCCACCATCTCGATCGCGGCCTTCAGCTTGATCGAGCCGGCGAAGTTGAAGCCCTCGCACTTCAGGAAGAGCGCATGCCCGAATATGGACTCGAGGTCGATGTAGAGATCGTCTTCGTTGAAGTCCTGGGGAACGGAAATGACAGGCACGATGGCCTCCTCATCTGCAGCGGGCCCGTGGGGCCCCTGCGTCAGCGGCCGTGGTGTCGTCCGTAGCAGCTACGGAGACCTGACCCTTGATCTCTCCTGGGACCAGTCCTGCAATGAGCCTCCTCATCGGTCCGGGCCGCTCAGCCGTACCGGCGCAGTTCGTGGAAGAAGCCGTCGACGACGTGCAGCCCGCCGGAGCGCGCCACCTCGTCGTAGACCCATTTGCCGACCGCGAGGTCCAGCACCCCGAGTCCGAACGGCGAGAAGACCACCGGCCGGTCCGCCGGGAGCGACACCCGCCCGGCGATCACGTCGTCGAGCGTGCCGTTCAGGAAGGCGCGGCCGCCCGTCAGGCGCTCCGCCAGGTGCGGGGACGTGTCGGCCCTGAGGCAGTGCTCGACGTCGTCCACCACGTTGGCCGAGGCGAGCAGCACCTCCGGGGCCAGATCGCGCAGCGAGACGTGCAGCACCAGCGGGTTGTGCGCGAACCAGGACGGATCGCCGACGTGCGGTCGCGCGGCGACGGTCGCGAAGACCACCAGGTCGCTGAAGCGGATCAGCTCCTCGGGATCCTCGTGCACACTGATCCGGCCCGCGGTGCCCGACTGCTCCAGATAGCAGCGGAACCCGGCCGCGCTCTCCGGCGCGATGTCGTGCACCCCGATCTCGTCGAAGGACCAGCCGGTGCCGGCCAGGAAGGTGTGGATGTAGCGGGCGATCAGGCCGGTGCCGAAGAACCCGACCCGCGCCGGCCGCCCCGCCGCCCGTCCGCGGCTGAGCCGGTCCGCCGCCAGCGCAGCCGAGGCGGCCGTCCTGGTCGCGCTGATGATCGAGCTCTCCAGGCAGGCGAACGGGTAGCCGGTGTCGTGGTCGTTGAGGATCAGCACCGCCGAGGCCCGGGGGAAGCCCGCCGCCACGTTGTCGGGGAAGCTGGAGATCCACTTGATGCCGTCCACGCCCGCCTGCCCGCCGAGCGACGCCGGCAGCGCGATGATCCGCGAACCCGGCCGATCGGGGAGACGCAGGAAGTACGAGGGCAAACTGTCCGTACGGCCCTGGCCGTGCAGCCGGTAGGTGGCCTCGACGAGCTCGACGATCCGCTTCTCGTGGCCGCGCAGCGCCCGCTGCACCTGCTCACCCGGGATCACCGCGAACGAGGGCGCGGCCTCCGCGGCGTCCGGCACGCCCGGGTCGTGGGGGTGGTGCTTCGCGGATTCCATGGCGGACTCCGTCCCGCTGGATCGGATGGTGTTCACCGGGTTCTCACCTCGACGGTCGGCGAGCAGCCGGACAGCGGCACCGGATCGGCCAGACCCACGAGGATCTCGCGGGGTCCTTCGTAGGGTTCGCGGCTGTGGGCGGTGCGGATGTTGTCGACGATCATCAGGTCGCCGGGCTGCCAGGGTTCGCGGGCGGTGTGGGCCTCGTAGACCTCGTTGAGGGTCTGTACGACGTCCTCGCCGACGGGGTCGCCGTTGCCGTAGCGGGTGTTGAAGGGCAGGCCGTCCTCGCCGTAGACGTCGATGAGGTACTCGCGGACCTCGGGGGCCAGGGTCCACTCGTTGAGGAAGGCGATCTGGTTGAACCAGCAGCGCGCTCCGGTGACCGGGTGGCGCACGACGGCGCTGCGGCGCTGGCGGGTGCGCAGTCCGCCGTCGTCCTGCCAGGTGAAGTCGATGGCGTTGGCGCGGCAGTACTCCTCGACGGCGCCGCGGTCGGCGGTGCCGAAGGCCTCGGCCCAGGAGGCGCCGATCTCGTCGTTGTAGCTGCGGGTGAGGAGCCAGCCCTCGCGCTCGAACCGCTCCACCATCGCCGCGGGGAGGGCCTCCAGTACGGCCGAGGCGTCCGAGACCCCCGTCACCCCGCCGGAGCCGGGAGCGGTCAGGCACGCGAACATCATCATGCCGGGGAACGTCAGCGCGTAGCTGAGTTCGTGGTGCATGCACATCGGCTGGTTCGGCGGCCATGTGGTGGAGGAGTACACCCCGTCCCGGTACGGCTCCCGGGCGGCGAAGGCCTCCCGCTCGCTCATCAGCGGCCCTCCCGCCAGCTGCTGGAACACCGCGCCGACCTGGTCCGCCTCACGCAGCCCCAGACCGCGCACCAGCACCGCGCCGCGCTCGGCGACGAGGGAGCGCAGCGCGTCCCGCTGCCCGGCCGCCCAGCTCGCCGCGTCCCCGGGGGACTCGACGCGCAGGACCGGGGGCCTGCCCGGCCGCGACTCCACGTCGAGCAGTGACGCCTGGGATGAGGAGGACATCTCTTTTCCTTTCGGTCGAAGCTCAGGAGGGGGCCGGCAGGACGGTGGCGCGGAGCACGGCGCGCGCCGCCTCGGCCGGACGGGTGCGGAGGAACCAGTGGCCGCCGTCGGGCAGCTCGTACACGTCGACACGGTCGGCCAGCAGCTCCCAGTCGCGGCGCCGTTCGGGGGATGCGGTAAACGGGTCGTCGGCGGCCACGACGACGGTGACCGGCGCGGACAGCTTCACGGCGGGCGGGGCCTCCAGGAGGCCGGCGAAGTAGCGGTGGGCGGCCACGCAGTCGTGGCGGTAGGCGGCGCCGATGTGCTCGGCGCGCTGGGCGTCCAGTTCGCCGAGTGCGGTGTGGCCCAAGTCGGTGCTCAGCCCGGCGGCGATCTCGGCATCGCTTCCGCGCGAGAGCCGCTCGACGGCGGCGCGCCGCTCCGCCGCCCCGCCGAGCAGCTGCGCTGCGAGGAACACCCGCCCGACCCCGACACCGCGCTGCTCGAGCCTGCGCGCCGTCTCGACGGCCGGAGCGGTGCCGGAGGAGTGGCCCCACAGCAGCACCCGGGACAGGCCGAGCCCGATGATCTCGTCGACGACCCGGTCGACCACCTGCTCCAGCGGAGCGAACGGCTCACGGGCGGCCGCCACGTCGTGGCCCGGCGGCTCGACCGCGTACACGGCGGGTCCGCGGCCGCCCAGGGCCCGGGCCAGCGGGTGGAAGTTCACCGCGTTGCCGCCCGCGTGCGGGAAGCAGACCAGGGTGCCTGCCTGCGCGTCCCCGGACTCCGACAGGCGCTCCAGCAGGCCGTCCGCGGCGGTGCGGCGAGTGCCGTGTGTCGTGCTCGGGGTGCTGGGAGTGCTGGGGATGCTCGGGGGCTTCGCGGTGCTCGCGGCGGTCTCAGCGCTCGGGGTGTTCGGGGTGGGTTGGTTGGGGGTGTTGGGGGTGGTGGGTTGGGGGTCGAGGAGTGTGGCGAGGTCGGTGAGGACGGGGTGGCGGGTGACGTCTTTGAGGGTGATGGCGCGGTCGAGGGCGATGGCGAGTTTGACCGCGGACAGGGAGGTGCCTCCGCGGTCGAAGAAGTGGTCGCCCCGGCCGATCTGCTCCGGCGGGATACCGAGCACGGCCGACCAGGCCGCCGCCAGCCGGCGTTCCGCCGGGGTGGTGGGTGCCTGCCGACCGCCGCCACCGCCGCCACCGCCGTCGCCGTGGCCGTGGCCGTGGTGGTCGTGGTGGCCGGTGGTGGGGGTGGTTTCCAGGGTGCGGGCGAGCGTGGTCAGCGCCTTCTTGTCGACCTTGCCGTTCGCGGTCAGCGGCAGCTCCGGCCGCCAGTGGAACACCGCGGGCACCATGTACGACGGCAGCACCCGCCCCAGCCCCTCGGCCAGGACCGCGCCGTCCAGCGCCGCGGGTGCGGTGTAGAACGCCACCAGCCGCGTACCGGCCGGCCCGGCGACCGGCACCACCGCACCATCACGCACCCCCGCCACACCCAGCAGCGCGTTCTCCACCTCACCGAGCTCGATCCGGAACCCGCGGATCTTCACCTGCGCATCCCGCCGCCCGAGGAACTCCAGCCTCCCCGACACATCCCAGCGCCCACGGTCCCCACTGCGATACAACCGCTCACCCGGCCGCAACGGATCCGCCACGAACGCCGCCGCCGTCCGCTCCGGATCATTGACATACCCCCGCCCCACACACACCCCGGAGAACACGATCTCCCCCGGCGCGCCCAGCGGCACCGGCCGCAACCACTCGTCCACCACATACACATGCACATTGGCCACCGGCCGCCCCACCAGCACCCGCTCCACCACCCCCGTGATCACCTCGTGGTTGGTGTCGTCACACGTCTCGGTCAGCCCATAGGCATTCACCAGCACAACCCCCGGCTGCACCGCGAACCACCGCTCCACCAACTCCCGCTTCAACGCCTCCCCCGTCACCGACACACACCGCAACCCCTCCAACCGCCGCGGCGCGTGCTCCAGCGCACTGACCACCGCCTCCAGATACGACGGCACCACCTGCAGCACGTTCACCCCGGCACCGGCCACCGTGTCCACGAACCGCGGCACATCCAGCACCACGTCCTGCTCCACCAGCACCGTCCGCCCACCCACCAGCAGACCCGCCAGCAACTGCCACAACGAGATGTCGAAACACTGCGGCGCGACCTGCGCCACCACGCTGCCCTCGGCGATCCCCAGATCCTCGATCTTCGCCAGCAGATGGTTCACCAACCCCGCGTGCTCACACATCGCCCCCTTCGGCTCACCCGTGGAACCCGACGTGAAGTAGATGTACGCCAACTGCCCCGCCCCCACCGGCACCCCCACATCACCCTCCCCATGCCCCTCCGCATACGCCTCCTCCACCAACACCCGCACCACCCCACCAACCCCACCAGCCCCACCAGCGGGATCGGCCGGATCAGCCGAATCGGCGGGATCGGCCTGATCCGCTGAGCCCGCCGGATCAGCCGGATCGGCGGGATCGGCCTGATCGGCCTGATCGAGCAGGGCCAGCGCCTCGTCCAGCGTCCCGGTACTCCCCGCCTCGCTCAGCACCACCCGGCACCCCGCCCGCGCCAGCACCGCCGCGATCCGCCCCGCCGGGAAACGCGGCTCGATCGGCAGATACACCCCACCCGCCTTGAACACCGCCAGCACCGACGCCAACCAGTCCGCATTCCGCTCCAACACCACCCCCACCACACCCTCCCCCTCCACCCCACGCACCCCAAGCGCCCGCGCCAACCGATTCGCCCGCCCGTTCAACTCCCCATACGTCCACACCCGACCCCCATCCACCACCGCCACCGCATCCGGATGCGCCCGCACCCGCTCCTCGAACAACTCATGCACCCGCAACCCCGGCAACTCCCGCCGCCGCCCCGCCAACCCCCCCACCTGAAACGCCACCTCCCCCTCCGACACCAACGACCCCGGCACCCCATCCACACCCGCCACCAACTGCCCCAACGCCGCCACGTGATAGCCGGCAATCCGCCCCGCAGCCTCCCCATCCAACACATCCACCCGATACCGCAACCCCAACACCACCCCACCCCCACCACCATCAGCACCCCTCACCGACACCCGCAACACCACCCCAACCCCAACCCCACCCACAGCCTCAACCCCGCCCCCGCCCCCGCCCCCGGCCCCGGCCCCGTCCGCGTCCCCGTCCGCGCCACAGGCATCACACTCCACCTCGAACAACGACCCCCCGAACCCCAACTCCTCCGCCAGCCCCTCCACCGGGAACTCCCGATGCCCCACCACCCCCGAAGCCACCCGATCCGCATCCCCCACCAACTCCCGCCAGGAACGCCCACCACCAGCCGCCACCCGGCACGGCAACCCCCGCCCACCCCCCACCGGCACCCAACCCGTCACCACCTCGTCCTCACCCGACAACACCGCCAGCACCCGCGCATGAGCCGCCAACCACAACGACGACACCGGCACACCCAACACCCCGGCCAACCCCCGCAACCCACCCACCAACTCATCGGGGACGGCCAGCTCGTACGTTCCGAATTCACCGGCTCCGGGCGCCGGAGCGGCCGCCACCCACCGCGGCACCGCAGTGAAGCCGCCCGGCCCCAGGACCGCGCGCCAGAACTCCCGGCCGGCGTCCGTCCGTGCCGTGTGTGCCGCCTGCGTCTCCATCGGTGAGCTCCCTCAGCCTCGCCCGGGCGCCGGTTGCCCGTGCTGCGCGCTGCCGTTCAGCGCGGCGGGCCGGTAGGCGTTCCCGCGTGCCTCGGCGGCCGGGTTCCCGACCCACCGTGCGTGCGCGGGCACCTCCTCGCCCTTCATCAGGAAGGCGTCGGCGGCGAGCTGCGCGTGGTCGCCCATCGTCACGCCGTAGTGGACGAGGGCGTTGACGCCGAGGGTGCAGCCGGTGCCGAGGACGCTGTGGTCGGACTTGAACGTGCCGTCCTCCTGCGAGTGGCACTGGATCGTGCTCCCCTGGTTGAGCGTGCAGAAGTCGCCGACCGTGGTCAGCGTCCGCTCCGTGAAGCCCGCGCCGTCGTCGAAGACCCGCTTGCCCATGCGCACGCCCAGCATCCGCCACAGCAGCGTCTTGTACGGCGTGCCGCTGAAGAGCTTGAGGTACTGCTCGGGAACCTTCCAGAGGCGCTCGTGCCACCAGAAGTACGGGTCGTAGATGGAGCAGATCTTGGGCTCCAGCGGGCGGAAGCGGGTGATGAGTCGTTCCGACAGGGTGAAGTAGCACCCCGTGAACACCAGGGCGATCGCGAGATACAGAGCGATCACCACCGAGCCGAACACGCCGAACACATCGAGGGTCGCCAGTCCGCACACCGTCAGCACGAACGCGTGCACCCAGCGCAGGAACAGCCAGAAGGCCATGGTGCGGCGGTTGTACCGGTTCTTCGCGGCCAGGTTGCGGCGGAACTCCTCGCCGGTTCGCAGATGGTCGAAGCGGGTGTCGCGCTCGACGGTCCGCGGGACCTCGAAGCACGGCGCGCCCAGCAGGCCGGTGCCCTCGCGGACCTCGCCGTCGAGCGGGATCATCACCTTCGTCGCGAGCAGGGTGTTCCCACCGGTCCTGCCGCCCGCCGGATACGCGATGCTGTTGCCGAGGAAGCTGCGCGGGCCGATGACGGCCCGCGAGACGCGAAACGAGGTCCCCGAGAACTCCGCGTTCATGACGGACAACCCGTCGGCGACCATCGTGCCGCTGCCGACGGTGGTGAGGTACGGGGACTCGTGCTGCACATGGGTGCCGAAGTTGGACCCCGTCTGCTCCACCTTGGACAGGTCGTAGCCCAGGAAGCGCAGGTAGTGGACGATGTACGAGCTGTCTCCGAAGAGCCAGCCGAAGAACTTGACGTTCGTCATCCGCGCGATCATCCGGTGCAGCGAGTACTGCAGGCCGTACAGCGGATAGACCTTGTCCGGCTTGATCGTCAGACTGAGCAGCCTCGGCACGGTGAACTGCCAGACCAGGCCCAGGACGATCGCCCCGAAGAAGAGGACGACGGACAGGATCAGGGCGTCGACGTACAGGGTCGACGACGTGAGCTGTGCGCCGGGGTCGAGCAGCCGGCTCAGCAACGGGATCTCCGTCACCACGATGTACGCGCCGCCGATTGCCAGCGGGATCGAGAACGCGAACAGCTGGAGCACGCTGCCGAGTCCGAACAGCGTCCGCCGCAGGCTGCCGCAGCGCGCCGCCGGGACGCGCACGTAGTCGACGTCGGTGCGCTCGGCCGGGCAACCGTGCCAGCGCTCGCCGTCCGGGACCGCGTCACCGCTCTGCAGGGCGGACGCGTGACCCAGTTGGCTGCGGTCGCCCATCGAGGTGTCGATGTCGAGCACGGTCTTCTCACCGACGAACGCGTCCCGGCCGATCGCGACCCGGCCGGTCTGGATGCGTCCGGCGTGGGCGCGGTAGCCGGCGAAGTGGGACTCCTTGCGGATGACCGTGCCCGCACCGATCGTCACGAGATCGGTGCACACCGGAACGCTCTGGGAGAGAATGGTGACGCCCTTTCCGATACGGGCGCCGAGGGCACGCAGATAGAGCACATACAGCGGATTCCCGACGTAGAACCTCATCGGGTTCGCGTTGACCAGTACCTTGACGGTCCAGAACCGCAGATAGGCCAGTCCCCATACGGGGAACTCCTGTGGTTTCCAGCGGCCGACCAGGATCCATTTGGCGGCGATCGGGAAGAGGCAGAGCACCAGCATCGCGGCGCTGCCGAAGACCAGGGACCGCAGATAGAGGTGCAGCAGGCCGGAGCCCCGGGAAACCCACTCGAAGCCGCGGACGGTGACGGTGCCCATGGCGAAGCAGTAGCCGAGGAAAACCAGGGTCTGCGCCGTACCGCACAGCAGGTACGCTTTCCTGCTCACCGGTGTGACGGTCTCGGCTGGTTCGGACGCCGGCATCGATTCGGCCGCGGGCGCCTCGTCCACCAGTGCGGTCGCCAGACTGCGGATCGTCGGGTACCGGTAGATGTCCTTCATCGACACCGAGGGAAGGCCGTCGCACTTCCTGACCCGGGCGCAGAACTGTGCCATGACCAGCGAGTTGGCACACAGGTCCTCGAAGAAGTGGCTGTCGACCGATATCCGCTCGGCCTTCACCAGGCCGGCCAGCAGTTCGGCGAAGTCCTTCTCGGCACCTGCCGTTCCCGTTCCCGTCGCCGGGCCGTCGAATCGGCGCTGGGTGAGCGCCGAATCATCCGGCTCGGGCGTCAGGACCTCGACAGACTTTTCCACCATGCGAGCTCCTTGAGGAAATGCCGGTCGCCATCGTCCCTGCGCCCGGCACTCGTTGTCCTCACGCTCCGGTGGATGGCCGGAGCGAGCAATCCGGAAGTCACGCGGTCGTGAGCTCTTCTCCGGTCACAATCACGATCACAGTCTCCGCCGTGTATCACGGTGCTGCCACTTGGACTTGCTCTCGGCGGACTGCCCTCGACATGACGGAAAGGCTGATGACTCCCGGCCACGGAACCGCCGGTGACCGGCAGTCCGGTCACCGCATCAAAGCTGTTGTCATCGTCGGCAGGAGGCGACGTCTCCCGTGCCGACCGCTGGTCACGGCCGCCCCGGAGGCGCTTGAATCGCACCCGTCTGGTATTCGGCACCAGCACCCGAACGGATGGGAAATTTTTCAATCAAATGTCTTCGAAGTTTCGGGGAGGATTTCGGCCGGACGGGTGAGATCCGGGTGGGAGACGAGCCGGCCGGGTCGAGTGAGGCGCACCCGGGGTGGGGAGGAGGCCGGACACTCAGGCTCGGGCGCCCCTGCCCCCGGGGCGTACCAGGGGGGCGAGGGGGGGACACTGCGTACCCCGGCATCGGCCACCTGCCGGAGGAAGCCCCTGACGGCCGTCGCACGAACGGCGTACCGCGGCCCTGAGCGGCCGCCGACCGGGGGCGCCTAGGGAATCCGCATACTGTCGACGATCTCCCGGTGCGTCTTGTCCAGTGCCTTCTCGTTCGCCTCCGGGCCGACGGTCACGGCCTGGACGAGGTACCGGTCGCCGTCGACGAGAAGGGTGGACCCGGTCATCCGCTCCCCTTCGTCCGTGGCGATCCGCGCATCGAGCGCCGGCCGGCCCTCGACCGTCGTCATCTCGGCGCCCGTGCTGATCAGCGAGGCACCGGTCTCCTGCTTCATCCCCTCCACGAAGGCCTGGAGCTCGGCCTCGAGCCGTATGTCGTAGGAGTCCGGGACATCCGTGACGGCGAAGACCACGAAGCCCTCCCCGGTCTGGACCAGGTACCCGCGGCTGGTCACGTCGTGGCCGAGAACGCGCTCGGTGTGCTTTTCGACGGTCGCCTTGCCGGGCAGGTCCACGGTGATCCCCGTGGGGGCGTCGGTGGTCTTCACCCACCCCGCGCGAAGCTCGGCCCGGATCTCGGTGACGGCACCGGCACGCGGTGTGACGGGAGCGGCGCCGGCGGTGGAGGACGCGACCACGCCTCCGGTGACCGCGGCGGCCGCGAGGGCGGACACCAGCAGGCGCCCGCTCCGGATGGTGGGGGACATGAGAATCACTTCCGTCGGGAGGGGTGGCGAGGGACGAGTCGGAAGCGACCCGGGGCGGTCGGCGAAGCGCCGACCGACGGGCCGAGCGGTCCATCCGTCCCGGTTGGGCCCGCACCTCCATTACGCCGGGACGGCCGGCGGACGTCATGACCCGAGATCGCGTGGCAGGGGGGTTTCGGGACTTGACAGCGGCTCCGGGATCCGAACGGGCCACGGAGCCGTGACCGCCGTGGACGATCCTTGCCCGCGGACCGGCGGCAGCGCGGTGGTTCCGGCGCTGAACCCGGTCACGTCCTCGGCTCAGCGCGGGACCGGGAAAGTGGTCGCGGCAGGCCGACCCGCGGTCAGTGCCGGGGGTCAGCGTCCGTGGTCAGTGCCCGCGGCCGTGAGCCCATCGTCCGGCCAGGGCCTCGCCGACGGACTCGGTCAGCCCGGCGAGCCGGTGGCGCTCGGTCGCGTCCAGGTCCCCGGCGTCGATGGTGGCGCGCAGCCGGGCGAGTGCGGCGGTGATCGGCGGGTTGTGCTCGGGGGTGCTGCACCAGGCGAGTTCGCGCAGCAGCATCGCGATGCGGGCCAGCACGGCGGGCTCGGCGGCGCCGTAACGCAGGGGCTGGTCCACCGCCAGGCCCAGCAGGTCGCCCAGGTCCGGGCGCCGCAGCACCACTCTGACCTGCTGGTGGTCGTCGCGCAGCAGCCGGGGGCCGAGGTCGCGGCCCACCATCTCGCACAGCAGGGCGGAGGAGTGGGACAGGGCGTGCACGGCGGTGGTCGGGTCGTTGATCCCGGGGGAGAGCGCCTTGGCGGCGATGTCGGTGAGCTGCCGGAGCCCGAAGCCGACGTCCTGGAGGTCTGTGCGTTCGGCACCGGTCCGCACCGCCCCGGAGACCTCTTCGGCCAGACGCGTCCGTGTGCCGGGGGAGAACGGCTCTCCGGAGCGAGGCCAGGCGGCACCCATGGGTGTGCCGGCGATCAGCGAGCTTCCGGGGTGGCGGTCGACGACCACGACGGCGTCGGTCTCGACGGCCAGGTTCAGCAGGGCCGCCTCGTCCACCTGGGTGAGGAAGCCGGAGGCACCGGCGGTCAGTGTGAGCGCGCTCGCGGGCGGTTCCGGTGGTGCGACCGGGGGGTTCCCGGCTGCGGGGTCCCCGGAGTCGGCCTCCCGCTTCTCCGGGAGGAGCCGGTGAAGGGTGCGGTCCGCATCGGAGTGGACGCTTGTCATCATCGTCTCGACCCGGATCTCGCGGGCCAGGTGGGACAGGAACAGCACCAGGGCGAGCAGGCTCGCCAGGGTGAGCACGAGGGCCACGGTGACCGACACCTGGGGGACGAACTCGCTCCGCCCGTCCTCCTCGCCGGTGCGGACGCTGCGCAGCACGGTCAGGGCGAAGGTGAACGTCGCGAGGAAGAGCGCCAGGGTCGTCTGCACGTACCGGTCCGCGGTGAAGGTGCGCAGCAGACGCGGGGAGAACTGGCTGCTCGCCAGCTGCAGCGTCAGCACGGTGAGCGAGAACGTCAGCGCCGTGACCGTGACCAGCGAGCCGGCGATCGCCGCCAGGACCGAGCGCGCGGAGTCCGAGGTGCCGCTGTACAGGTAGGTCCTGAGCCACGACGGCATGTCGCCCTGGAACCGCCCGTCCAGCAGGGGCAGCCCCACACCGGCGACGACGGCGACTGCGACGCCCAGTGTCGGCAGCGGCCACAGCTGGACCCGGAGCTTGTCACGCATCGGTGCGACACCCGCGGGCGGGGGAGCCGACCGGGGCGGAGCAGGTCCCCGATGCGTGGAGACGGGTGGAGCGCTTCGGCATCAGCACAAGATCAGGCTACCGAATACGGCAAATGGGGCACCTTCTGCTCTCTGGCCGCATCTTCACGCTCTGCGGCAGGAGCGGCTCCGCAGGTGTTGCAGAAGCGCCCGGCATGGCCGTCGCCGGGGAACGCGGGGCACCGAACTGCGGATGGCAGTCACCGTCCGTGCTTCTGGCGGCGGAGGCTGGGGCATCGCCAGGGCCGAGGGCGCTCCGCTCGTCGCGCACCCGACCGTGTCCGCTCCCGTCCGCAAACCTGCACCGGCCCCGGCGCGGCGAGGGCGGTGGCCGCGAGCATGGCGTCGATCGCGTGCTTGTGACCGTGGAGACCGGCGTCGGCGAGGAGAGCGGCGGCGTGACGGGCCACGTTGATGGCGCTCATTGAGAACGACCATGCCCTACTCGAGGCTGACCCCACACCTGCTCAGTGGATCTCCCCACCCACAGGGAGGGCAGCCCCGAGGGGCGGCCCCGCCCTGTGTCACCCGGTCTGTGGCTGGTTGTGAGCTGAGTTCAGGAGCAGGCCGAACAACTTCTCCTCGAAGAGCCAGCCGTACTGGTCACCCGTGATCTGGGTGCCGTTGATGGCGACCGTGGGGGTGCCGGGGCCGCGTGGATCGTCGCCACCGGCTGCCTCGTACGTCCTTTCAGATGCGGTGACGAAGTCTCTGTACTTCATCGTCGTCACGGCGGAGTCGAAGGTCTCGCTCCGCAGCCCCTCGACCTGGCCGGCCAGTTCCAGCAGGGAGGCAGTGGTGTAGCCGCCTGCGAGTTCGTTCTCGGCCATGCTGTCAAAGAGCACGGCGTGGTACTCGGTGAACTTGCCCGCGTCCAGCGCCGCACGAAGGGCGTTGACTGCCCTCTTCGAGCCGTCGCCTCCCATGCGGTCATCCCTGAAGGACGCGAAGGTGTACTCGGTCTTGGCCTCGCGGCGCAGCGTCATCTCGCGCAGCGCCGGGGCACCGGTCGCCTCGAACTCCTCGACGACCGGGCAGCGTGGGTCCTCGTACAGCCGAACCGTGGTTGCCGCGGCCGGGTCGCCCACCACGATCGTCGTGCCGTCGGCAGCCAGATTCTCCGGCAGTTCCTCGACACCTGCGTAGGACGCTGGCCGAGGTGCGCCAGCGCCTTTGCCATCCGTAGACTGTGCCTTCGGTGCGCAGCCCGCCACCATGAGCACAGCAACTCCGACCGCCGTTGTAGCGGCCAGCCCTCTTACGTTTCTCACCTGCGGATTCCCTCCCCTTGACCGCGCAGACTCTAGACGCTCCAGGTCACGAATCGAACAGCGAATTCGGCCGCTGGACCAGGCTTTGGGTTGTCGGCGCGCCGAGCACGCTCCTTCTCACTCATCGGTTCACCGGAGTGCTCTCTCCAGGGCTTGGGAACAGCACAGGCGGCCCCGGCTCACAAGGCGCGTGAAGCTCGCCACTCCGTTGAACACCGGAACGAGTGGGGCGAAGAGCAGCCCTGGCCGTTTGCAAGGATTCTCATCACGGTTCGGTGATCGGTTCGATGACCACACGGGAGAGCGCCTATTCCAGGGCCGGGCGGTTGATACGGGAGTGGGCCACTTCAACGAGGGTGGTCGCGGAGATGATCACGCGCAGGTCGTCGGCGCGGCCCAGGGTGAGCCGGCCGGTGACCATACGGTCGCGCGGCACGGCTCTGGCCGGTCCTTCGCTGTCGAGGACCAGAGCGCCGCCGGGGGTTGCGGGGGACCGGGTCACGCGGCGCTCGCTCGACGCCGTGTCTGCTCGCTTCGTGATCGCGATCCGCGAGTACCGACGACAAAGAGCGGGACCCAGTGAGACCGGGTCCCGCTCTTCATACGTGGCATCCGCCCTGGTCAGCGCATGATCTCTGCTGATCCTGGGCGAGTGCCCCCGGCAGGATTCGAACCTGCGCACACGGCTCCGGAGGCCGTTGCTCTATCCCCTGAGCTACGGGGGCGTCCGCCGCTCTCGGCGGCGACGGGTAGAACCCTACCAGCTCCGATGGGGTGCCCGTGAACAGGTATTTCCAGCCTGTGACCGAGGGACCGTCGCAGAGCGTCCGCGGCGGTTCATCGGCCTTCCCGATCCCTCAGGACCGCCCACCCCGCCGCGCTCCCGTGTTCCTCCCCGAAGCACCCGCCCTCGCCGACCAAGGGAGCTGCCCCCGCCGTAAGTGACCTCCGCGCACCCGGGCCCTCCGCACCTCCCCGCGCGCCCCGAACACGCCCGGCTCCGGGGCGCGGTGGAACCGGTGGAGCAGGTGGAACCGGTGCATCCACGGCCGACGTTTCGCCCTCCGCTGGCCCTTTACCCGCCCGCGGCGCACCCCCTCGCGCCCCCCGGACGGGTCAGAAGTGGGGAAAAGCCGGACGCGGACGCGTTCGCGGACCTACTCTCGAGTTGTGTCAGGCGTGTCCGGCCGGGTCCTCGTCGTCGACGACAACAGGGTCATTCGGCAGCTGATCAGGGTCAATCTCGAGCTGGAGGGCTTCGAGGTCGTGACCGCGGCCGATGGTGCCGAGTGCCTGGAGGTCGTCCACGAGGTGCGGCCGGACGTGATCACCCTCGACGTCGTGATGCCGCGGCTCGACGGCTTGCGGACCGCCGGGCGACTGCGGTCGGACCCCAGGACGGCGCGCGTGCCCGTCGCGATCATCAGCGCCTGCACCCAGGACGAGGTCGACAAGGGCATCGCCGCGGGTGTGGACGCCTTTCTCGCCAAGCCCTTCGAACCCGCCGAGCTGGTCCGGCTGGTCCGGCGGCTGATGTACGGGGAGGGCCCGCCGTCCGTAGACGGCAGGCATGGCGCCGGGAGGGCGGGGAGCGCGAGGGGCTGACCGGATGGCGAAACCGGTTCGCGATCACACCCCCTCCCTCCCATACGCTTGTCCCGTGACCCCCGCAGACCTCTCCCGTACCGTGCTGGGCGCCGTGCGCCGCGCGGTCGAGGAGGGCGCCCTGCACGCACCCGTGCCCGAGCGGATCAGGGTCGAGCGTCCCCGCCCCGGAGGCCGCGGGGACTACGCCACCAATGTCGCGCTCCGGCTCGCCGGGCCCGCCGGCCGGCAGGCACGCGACGTCGCCGAGGCGATCAGATCCCGCATCGCAGGCAGCCCCGGCATCGCCCGTGTGGAGATCACCGGTCCCGGATTCCTGAACTTCACCCTCGGCGCGGACCCGGCCGCGGGGCTCGTCAGAACCATCGGCGAGCGGGGACTGGAGTACGGCCATGGCCCCGCCCTCTCCGGTGTCCGCTTCGGCTTCGCGCCCGTTCGCGAGCTGCGCGCCCGGGTGATCACCGACACCGTCGTGCGGCTGCTGGGGGCCCAGGGCGCCGCGGCCGCCGTCGAGCCCGACGGCAGGGAGCGGATCACCGCTCTGCCCGCCCGCGACGACGCGGTCTTCGAGCGCGCCGGCCGTGACGCCGCTCTCTGGGCGCTGCTCCGGCCCGCCGCCCACGACCAGCCCCTGCCGGCCGCCGCCCTCCTCGTACAGAAGGAGCCGAACGCGCTCTTCCGGGTCCGATACGCGTACTCCCGCAGCCGGGCCCTCGTGCGTGCGGCCGGTCGGCTGGGCATCCCCGTCTCGTACGAGCCTGACGTTTCCGCCCCGGGCGATGCGGACCAGGCTGCCGTCGTCTCCGCCGCAGGCGGGGCGGGCTCCTCCGCCCTGCTCGCCGCTCTCGGCGACCACCCCGCCGTCCTGGAGTCCGCCGCCCGGCTGCGCGCCCCCGACCGCCTCGCCCGTCACCTCGAGGCGACCGCCGATGCCCTGCTCGGCCTCCAGCACACCGTGCTGCCCGTCGGTGACGAGAAACCCTCGGCCGCCCACCGCTCCCGGCTGGCCCTAGCCGAAGCCGCCGGGACGGTGCTGGCCGGTGGCCTGGCCCTGCTCGGCATCAGCGCACCCGAACACCTGTAGATGTGAGAGAAGAATGAGCCGTTCCGCACACCCCGCCGGGCCCCGGTACGCCGACGTCCTCCCCGAGGGCCACTACGCCGCCCCGCCGGCCGATCTCAACGCGCTCGACGGGAAGGTCTGGTCGCGTACCGTGCACCGCGGTCCCGGCGGCGCCGTCAGCGTGGCCGGTATCGACGTCACCCGGCTCGCGGAGGAGTTCGGCACCCCCGCCTACGTCCTCGACGAGGCGGACTTCCGCGCCCGCTGCCGCGCCTGGGCCGACGCCTTCGGCAAGGACGCCGACGTGTTCTACGCGGGCAAGGCGTTCCTCTCCCGCGCCGTCGTGCGCTGGCTCGACGAGGAGGGGCTCAACCTGGACGTCTGCTCCGGCGGCGAGCTGGCCACGGCGCTGGACGCCGGGATGCCCGCCGAGCGGATCGCGTTCCACGGCAACAACAAGTCCGTCGAGGAGATCGAGCGGGCCGTCGCCGCCGGGGTCGGGCGCATCGTCCTCGACTCCTTCCAGGAGATCGTCCGCGTCGCGCACGTCGCGCAGTCGCTCGGCAGGCGCCAGCGCGTCCTGATCCGGGTCACCGTCGGGGTCGAGGCGCACACCCACGAGTTCATCGCCACCGCCCACGAGGACCAGAAGTTCGGCCTCGCGCTCGCCGGCGGCCAGGCGGCCGAGGCGGTCCGGCGGGCCCTGCGGCTCGACGGGCTCGAGGTCGCCGGCATCCACTCGCACATCGGCTCGCAGATCTTCGACACCTCCGGGTTCGAGGTGGCCGCCCACCGGGTGGTGGGGCTGCTGAAGGAGGTCCGCGACGAGCACGGCGTCGAGCTCCCCGAGATCGACCTCGGCGGCGGTCTCGGCATCGCCTACACCTCCGCCGACGACCCGCGCGAGCCGCACGAGATCGCCAAGGCGCTCGGCGAGATCGTCAGCCGTGAGTGCGAGGCGGCCGGCCTGCGCACGCCCCGCATCTCCGTCGAACCGGGCCGGGCGATCGTCGGGCCGACGGCCTTCACGCTGTACGAGGTCGGCACGATCAAGCCGCTCGACGGGCTGCGGACGTACGTCAGCGTCGACGGCGGCATGTCCGACAACATCCGCACCGCGCTGTACGACGCCGAGTACAGCGTGGCGCTGGTCTCGCGCGCGAGCGACGCCGAGCCGATGCTGGTCCGCGTCGTCGGCAAGCACTGCGAGAGCGGCGACATCGTCGTACGGGACGCCTTCCTGCCCGCCGACCTGGCGCCGGGAGACCTGATCGCGGTGCCGGCGACCGGCGCGTACTGCCGCTCCATGGCCAGCAACTACAACCATGCGCTCCGCCCGCCCGTCGTCGCCGTGCGCGACGGCGAGGCCAAGGTGATCGTCCGGCGTGAGACGGAGGAAGATCTCCTGCGTCTGGATGTCGGTTAATGAAATATATGTCTCAGAATCCGGACGAGGCGAGGAAAGCCCCGTGCGGTGGGTGAGACTGGTTCGCACCCTGCTTGATGAAGGAATCGAGGTCGGATGATGCGTACGCGTCCGCTGAAGGTGGCGCTGCTGGGCTGTGGAGTGGTCGGCTCAGAGGTGGCGCGCATCATGACGACGCACGCCGGCGACCTCGCCGCACGGATCGGGGCCCCGGTGGAACTCGCCGGGGTCGCCGTCCGCCGCCCCTCCAAGGTCCGTGAGGGGATCCCGCAGGAACTCGTCACCACCGACGCCAAGGCGCTCGTCGCGCGGGGCGACATCGACGTGGTCGTCGAGGTCATCGGCGGGATCGAGCCCGCCCGTACGCTGATCACCACCGCCTTCGAGCACGGCGCCTCGGTCGTCTCGGCGAACAAGGCGCTGCTCGCCGAGGACGGCGCCACGCTGTACGCCGCCGCCGAGAAACACGGCCGCGACCTCTACTTCGAGGCGGCCGTGGCCGGTGCGATCCCGCTGATCAGGCCGCTGCGCGAGTCCCTGGCCGGCGACAAGGTCAACCGGGTCCTCGGCATCGTCAACGGCACGACGAACTTCATCCTCGACAAGATGGACACCTCCGGCGCCGGCTACTCCGAGGCGCTGGACGAGGCCACCGCGCTGGGGTACGCCGAGGCCGACCCGACCGCCGACGTCGAGGGCTTCGACGCCGCCGCCAAGGCGGCGATCCTCGCCGGTATCGCCTTCCACACCCGGGTGCGCCTGGACGACGTGTACCGCGAGGGCATGACCGAGGTCACCGCCGCCGACTTCGCCTCCGCCAAGCAGATGGGCTGCACCATCAAGCTGCTGGCGATCTGCGAGCGGGCGGCGGACGGCAGGTCGGTCACGGCCCGGGTGCACCCGGCGATGATTCCGCTCAGCCACCCGCTGGCGTCCGTCCGCGAGGCGTACAACGCGGTGTTCGTCGAGGCCGAGGCGGCCGGCCGGCTGATGTTCTACGGCCCCGGCGCCGGCGGTGCGCCGACCGCCTCCGCCGTCCTGGGCGACCTGGTCGCCGTCTGCCGCAACAAGCTCGCCGAGGCGACGGGGCCCGGCGAGTCCGTCTACACGCAGCTGCCCGTGAGCCCCATGGGCGAGGTCGTGACGCGGTACCACATCAGCCTCGACGTGGCCGACAAGCCGGGCGTGCTCGCCCAGGTGGCGACGGTCTTCGCCGAGCACGGCGTGTCGATCGACACGGTGCGCCAGACGGGCAAGGACGGCGAGGCATCGCTCGTCGTCGTCACCCACCGCGCGCCCGACGCCGCCCTCTCGGGGACCGTCGAGGCGCTGCGCAAGCTCGACACCGTGCGCGGTGTCGCCAGCATCATGCGGGTTGAAGGAGAGTAGGGACCCATGAGCACTCGCACTCACCAGTGGCGCGGCATCATCGAGGAGTACCGCGACCGGCTCCCGGTGACGGACACCACGCCGGTCGTCACGCTCGGCGAGGGCGGTACGCCGCTCGTCGCCGCGCAGTCCCTCTCCGAGGCCACGGGGTGTGACGTTTATCTCAAGGTCGAGGGTGCCAACCCGACCGGGTCGTTCAAGGACCGCGGGATGACCATGGCGATAACCAGGGCCAAGGAGGAGGGCGCGAAGGCCGTCATCTGCGCCTCCACCGGCAACACCTCGGCGTCCGCCGCGGCCTACGCGGGCCGTGCGGGGATGGTGTCCGCGGTGCTGATCCCGCAGGGCAAGATCGCGATGGGCAAGCTGGGCCAGGCGCTGGTCCACGGGGCGAAGATCCTGCAGGTCGACGGCAACTTCGACGACTGCCTGGTGCTGGCCCGCGGCCTCTCCGAGAACTACCCCGTGGCGCTGGTCAATTCGGTGAACCCGGTCCGGATCGAGGGCCAGAAGACCGCCGCCTTCGAGATCGTCGACGCGCTCGGCGACGCGCCGGACGTCCATGTGCTGCCCGTCGGCAACGCCGGCAACATCACGGCGTACTGGAAGGGTTACCGGGAGTACGCGGCGGACGGCGTGTCCGCCCGCACTCCGCGTATGTGGGGCTTCCAGGCGTCCGGTTCCGCGCCCATCGTGCGCGGCGAGGTGGTCAAGGACCCGTCGACGATCGCGACCGCGATCCGGATCGGCAACCCGGCTTCCTGGGAGCTCGCGGTGGCGGCCAAGGACGAGTCGGGCGGCTTCATCGACGAGGTGACTGACCGTCAGATCCTGCGTGCCTACAAGCTGTTGGCCTCGCGTGAGGGCGTCTTCGTGGAGCCCGCCTCGGCCGCCTCGGTGGCCGGCCTGCTCAAGGCCGCCGAGGAGGGCAAGGTCGACGCCGGTCAGCGGATCGTCTGCACGGTCACGGGCAACGGCCTCAAGGACCCCGACTGGGCGGTCGCCGGAGCGCCCCAGCCGCTGACGGTCCCGGTGGACGCCGCCGCGGCGGCGGAGCGGCTCGGGCTCGTCTGAGCCGCTCCGGCCGGGTTCCGCCCGCGGGGCGGTGCCCGGTGCCGCGCGACGGGTACCGGGCGGGCGCGGACGCCGGTCGTACGGGGCCGCGGCACCGCGCCGTACCCGGTGCGGACGTGCCTCCCACCTACCTGCGGGCGCCGCACCCGCCGGCCGCCGCCCCACCGGATCGCGTACGCCTTCGTGCGCGGACGGCGGAGGCGGTCGCGCAGGTGGCAGAGGAAGTGGCTGCGCAGGCGGTCGTGTGGGCGGACGCGCGGCGGCGGGGGCGGCCGGAGGTCACCCGCCCGGGCCGTACGCGAGAGCGGCAGGCACGGACGGCGCGTCGTCCCGGACGCGCCGCAGGGGCACGAAGGGGAGTGCGACACGCATCGTGCGCCTCCCGTGCGCCCTATGTCGCCGCACAACCTTCCTTGGATAGGCTGTACGCAACCCCGCCGCCGCGCTCGCCGCGGTCGCCGTCGACACCGGCCCGTGGGTCTTCCCGTCTTCCCGTCTTCGCATCGTCATCACGCCGATCAGAGCCGATTAGAGTCGATCACATCCGATCGCAAAGATCCTCGAGATCAGCGCCAATCGGAAACGATCAGAAACCGATCAGAACCAGCAAGGAGAGTCGTCGATCGATGGCCGGTCCCGCGTTTCGCGCCGCCGCCGTCCGGGTGCGCGTGCCCGCCACCAGCGCCAACCTCGGGCCGGGCTTCGACGCCTTCGGCCTGTCGCTGGGCCTGTACGACGACGTGGTCGTCCGCGTCGCAGACTCCGGGCTGCACATCGACATCGCCGGTGAGGGCGCCGAGACGCTGCCCCGCGACGAGAGCCATCTGCTCGTGCGGTCGCTGCGCACGGCCTTCGACCTGCTCGGCGGGCAGCCCCGCGGCCTCGAGGTGGTCTGCGCCAACCGCATCCCGCACGGCCGCGGCCTCGGCTCCTCGTCGGCCGCCATCTGCGCCGGCATCGTGGCGGCCCGCGCGGTGACCATAGGGGGCGACGCCCGGCTCGACGACGCGGCACTGCTGGAGCTCGCCACCGAGATCGAGGGCCACCCCGACAACGTCGCCGCCTGCCTTCTCGGCGGCTTCACCCTGGCCTGGACCGACGCCGGAGCGGCCCGCGCGATCAGGTTGGACCCATCCGAATCCATCGTTCCGGTGGTTTTCGTGCCGAGCAGGCCCGTTCTCACCGAGACCGCCCGCGGGCTGCTCCCGCGCACGGTCCCGCATGTGGACGCCGCCGTCAACGCGGGCCGCGCCGCGCTGCTCGTCGAGGCCCTCACCAGGCGCCCCGAGCTGCTGCTTCCCGCCACCGAGGACCGCCTCCACCAGGAGTACCGCGCCCCGGCGATGCCGCAGAGCGTCGACCTGGTCAACCGGCTGCGCGCCGACGGGGTCCCCGCGGTCATCTCCGGCGCGGGCCCCACCGTGCTCGCGCTGGCCGAGGACGGTACGGCCGACAAGGTGGCCCGGCTCGCGGGCGAGGGCTGGGCGGCCAACAGGCTCGCACTCGACGCCGCGGGAGCGAGTGTGCTCCCGCTGGCTCCGTAGCCCGACACGGGATTGCCGGTGACAGAGAGGGGGAATGTTTGTTGGAGCCGGTAGTGTTAACCTCAAGTACGCAGCCCCACAATCTTGTGGCGCGGTGCTTTGTGTCCCCTTCCGGGACCACCACTCTTCCGGGAGCCTCCCCAACTGCCTGAGCAGCCTGCCTGAGCAGTTTCGAGCACGCTCCGGAACCGGCACGACACCCCTCGCTTCTCCCGAAGAGAGGGCCGAGCAGGGGGAACTCGGGCCGGGCCCTGCACGTACATCTCTCCGCCGTACCCCGGCGGACCACCGCCCCGGCTCCGGTCCGCGATCAGAAAGATCGAGGACCGCGTCGGACAGCACAACCGGTCGCCGAGCCAGAAGGCCGACGTCCGCTCCAGGGAAGGACCCTTCGTGAGCGACACCACCGATCTGATGGGCGTGACTGCCGACAGCAGTGTCGACACCGCCGCGCCCGCCGCAGGTGCTGCCACTGGCACCACCTCCCGGCGCCGCCGTTCCGGCACCGGCCTCGAGGGCATGGTCCTGGCCGAGCTCCAGCAGGTCGCTTCGGGCCTCGGCATCAGGGGCACCGCGCGGATGCGCAAGAGCCAGCTGATCGAGGTCATCAAGGAGGCGCAGGCCGCCGGAGGAGCCCCCGCCAAGGGCGCCGAGGCGGGCGGCGGCGCGGCCGAGACGAAGCCGAAGCGGCGCGCCACCTCCAAGGCCCGTACGGGTGAGGACGGCGCCACCGCCGAGCCGAAGGCCGAGTCCCCCGCCGCCCAGCAGCAGATCGACATCCCGGGCCAGCCGGCCAGCGACGACGCCCCGGCGGGCGAGCGCCGTCGCCGTCGGGCCACCGCCCCCGCGGGCAGCCCGGAGGCGGACGCGGCCAAGGCCGAGCCGAGGGGCGACCTCAAGACCGAGGTCCGGGCCGAGACCAGGACCGAGGGGCAGCCGGAGGCCAAGGCCGAGGCCGCCACCGACACGGCCGAGGGCCGGCGCGGGGACGGCCGGCGCGACCGCGGTGAGCGCGGTGAGCGCGGCGACCGCCAGCGCGACCGTCAGCGGGACCGCCGCGGCGGCAAGGGCGACGACCAGCAGGGCGGCGGCCAGCGCCAGCAGCAGGGCGGCCAGCAGCGGCAGGGCGGCGGCCCGCAGGACGACTTCGACGACGAGCAGGGCGGCCGGCGCGGGCGCCGCGGCCGGTACCGCGACCGCCGTGGCCGCCGCGGCCGCGAGGAGTTCGGCGGCGAGCCGCAGGTCGCCGACGACGACGTGCTGATCCCCGTCGCGGGCATCCTCGACATCCTGGACAACTACGCGTTCATCCGGACCTCCGGCTACCTGCCCGGCCCGAACGACGTGTACGTGTCCCTCGCCCAGGTCCGCAAGAACGGCCTGCGCAAGGGCGACCACGTCACCGGCGCGGTCCGGCAGCCCAAGGAGGGCGAGCGCCGCGAGAAGTTCAACGCGCTGGTCCGCCTGGACTCCGTCAACGGCATGGCGCCCGAATCCGGCCGCGGCCGCCCGGAGTTCAACAAGCTGACGCCGCTCTACCCGCAGGACCGGCTCCGTCTGGAGACCGACCCGGGCGTGCTGACCACCCGGATCATCGACCTGGTGTCGCCGATCGGCAAGGGCCAGCGCGGTCTGATCGTGGCCCCGCCGAAGACCGGCAAGACCATGATCATGCAGGCGATCGCCAACGCGATCACCCACAACAACCCCGAGTGCCATCTGATGGTCGTCCTCGTCGACGAGCGGCCGGAAGAGGTCACCGACATGCAGCGGTCGGTCAAGGGCGAGGTCATCTCCTCGACCTTCGACCGCCCGGCCGAGGACCACACCACGGTCGCCGAACTGGCCATCGAGCGCGCCAAGCGCCTCGTCGAGCTGGGCCACGACGTGGTCGTCCTGCTGGACTCCATCACCCGGCTGGGCCGCGCGTACAACCTGGCGGCCCCGGCCTCCGGCCGCATCCTGTCCGGTGGTGTCGACTCGACCGCGCTCTACCCGCCGAAGCGCTTCTTCGGCGCCGCGCGCAACATCGAGGACGGCGGCTCGCTGACCATCCTGGCCACCGCGCTGGTCGACACCGGCTCGCGCATGGACGAGGTGATCTTCGAGGAGTTCAAGGGCACCGGCAACATGGAGCTCAAGCTCGACCGGAAACTCGCCGACAAGCGCATCTTCCCCGCGGTGGACGTCGACGCGTCCGGCACCCGCAAGGAGGAGATCCTGCTCAGCGGCGAGGAGCTCGCCATCGTCTGGAAGCTGCGCCGGGTGCTGCACGCCCTCGACCAGCAGCAGGCGATCGAGCTGCTGCTCGACAAGATGAAGCAGACCAAGTCGAACGCCGAGTTCCTGCTGCAGATCCAGAAGACGACGCCGACGCCGGGCAACGGCGACTGACGTCCCGTCAGCGCGAACCGAACCGCCCCGTCACCCCCGAGGTGACGGGGCGGTTCGCTTGTCCCGGGAATCCCACAGTCCACTGGTCAAACGGCTGTTGACGCGCGTATCATCACCCAATCGAAGTGGGGGGGAATCCACTGCGTGGCACCGCCGAGGCCGGAAGGCCTCGTGAACCGTGCTGCCCGCGTGCTCGTCATACCCCGCCACTACCTGGATCCTTTCCCGGCGGGCGGTCGCGCACTGCCGGTTCGACCCAAGGGGTTACCGAGTGCAGACACGCACCCGTGGTGGCCGGCACAAGCGCCGTACCCAGCTCGCGATACCGGCCGTGGCCGCGGTCGTCGCACTGACCGGCGCGGGCATCGCGATCACCGGCTCGGGCTCCGCCGAGGCGGGCGAGGCGACGCCGATCAGCCTGGAGCCGACGCAGTCCAGCCCGGTCTCGCAGCAGGAACTCGCCCAGCGCGCGGTCAAGGCGATGGCCGCCGCCGAGCGCACCAAGACGGCGAAGCCCGCGGCCCGTTCCGCGGCCAAGGCCGCACCGAGCGCGCGCATCATCGGCGGCAAGGAGACGACGATCTCCGCCGCCCCGTGGATGGCCCAGCTGCACTTCTGGGACAGCCAGGGCGGCTACTTCTGCGGCGGTGTGGTCATCGCCCCGACGAAGGTCGCCACCGCGGCGCACTGCGTCAAGGGCATCAAGTGGTACTCGGACGGCGTCGTGGTGGTCGGCACCGACCGGATGCCCTCCGAGAACGGCGACCTGCACGGCGGTGTCGCGGTCAACGTCAAGCGCCAGTGGAACCACCCGCTGTACAGCCCGTACACGCTCAACAACGACGTGGCCGTGCTCACGCTGGAGAAGGCGGTTTCCGTCCCCGCACTGCCGATCGCGCAGCCGAACGACTACGCGCTCTACAAGGAGGGCCTGGACGGCAAGGTCTACGGCTGGGGCCGTACGAGCTCCACCGTGCCCGACAGCGGGTCGGACAAGCTCAAGGTCGCCGACGCCGACATCGTCTCGGACAGCGACTGCAAGGCCGCCTACCCGACCCCGACGGACACCGCGGTGGAGTTCGTCGCGGATCGCATGCTCTGCGCCGGCGCCGCGCCCACCGGCGACGACGAGACCACCGAGACCACCTGCAACGGTGACTCCGGTGGCCCGCTGGTCGTCGGCGGCAGGCTCGTCGGCCTGGTGTCCTGGGGCGACGTGGACTGCTCGGCGGCCGGGAAGTACGGCGTGTACGCCAAGGTGTCCGCCTACTCCGCCCCGATGCAGGCCCGCGTCGACGACGCCAACCGCAACCGCGACCACACGGCCGACCTGCTGGCGCGCCGTACCTCGGACAGCACGCTGTTCGGCTGGACCTCCAAGGTCACCTCGCTGGCCCGGACGCTCAACCACGGCAAGTTCGCCGGCCACAACATGGCGATCCAGGGCGACCTCGACCGGGACGACCACGAGGACGTGCTGCTCCGCGCGTCCAACGGCTATGTGTACTGGGACCACTACGTCGTGGCCACCGGCAAGACCGAGCGCAAGCTGATCTCCACCGGCTGGGGCAAGAACAAGCAGTTCGTGATCCCCGGCGACCTCACCGGAGACGAGCTGCCGGACCTCCTCACGGTCAACTCGGCCGGCACGCTCTACCTCTACCCCGGCAAGGGCAACGGCGGTCTCTCCGCCCCGGTCACCGTGGGCACCGGCTGGGGTCAGTACACCATGGTGCGCGGCCACGGCGACTTCACCAACGACGGCAAGCCCGACGTCCTCGCCCGCACCGCCGACGGCTCCACGTACCTCCTCCGCGGTACCGGCAAGGTCTCCGCCCCGTTCGAGGCGCGCCGGCTGGTCGGCAAGTTCACCCCCGGCAGCTTCAACGCGCTGATCACCGTCGGTGACGTCAACAGCGACGGCCACGCGGACCTGCTGGCCCGCGACACGACCGGCAAGCTCTGGCTGTACCCGGGCAACGGCAGCAGCGCCCCGACCGGCGGGATCTTCGCCACGCGCAAGGACTTCGGCACCGGCTGGCAGGCGTACAACCTGTTCGGCTGACCGGCGCCCGTAAGCCCGTTCAGTGCCCACCCCCTTCGTGGGGTGGGCACTGTGCTTGGCGGACCCGCTCGGCATGCGCACTCCGGCCGGAGGGAATCCCGTGGCTCCTCGAGGACGGGGTCCGCATACCCCCGGGCTTCACGAGCTGCGGGACTACTCCCCGGGATTCACGGTGAGGGCGAGGGCGGTGAGCGACATCGTCCATGTCGCGCAGCTCCTGATCACCGGCGAGGTGAAGGAGAACTCGACGGTGTGCGGATATGAGTATCGCCAGGGCGGACGGCTGTACCGTCAAACGCTGAGATGCTCGTTCGAGCTGCGTCTGAAGAAGTAGCCCGTTCTCGGGGCCCGTACCTCGACGGTGGCCCCGGTCCGTGAGGGGACCGGGGCCACCGTCGTGGGTGCGCGAGGCCGGTCGGCCGCGGCGCTCGCACCGGGGCGCGTCTGCCGCTCCGGGGACGCCGAGGGGCCCCCGCGTCGGGAACGCGGACGCGTGAACGGGCCGCAGGCCACTGCAGGGTCGTACCCCGCCGTGTTCCGTGCCGCGGGCACGGCCGGTTCTCACGGAGTTCTCAGCTGCCCGTGCAACCCTTCTCGCTCCTCGCCGGTCTCACTGGTGGAGTAACAAAGCTTGACAGGCCGGACGAAACACGCCTGAAGGCCGCGGCCGGGGGTATCGGGACCTACGAGGACTTGGGGAGCCATGGAGGACCAGAGCAAGGGCCGAATACGCGGGACGGGCCACCGCCGCAGGCCGGCCGGCGCGCGGCGCCGGGCCGCGAGGCTCGCCGCGTGGTCCGTGGCCGGGCTGGTACTCGCCGGGGGATCGGGGCTCGGCTGGGTCTACCTCAAGCTCGACGGCAACATCCAGGGCGTCGACATCAGCGGCCGGCTCGGCAGCGACCGCCCGGACGACGTCGACAACGGCTCCATGGACATCCTCGTCCTCGGCTCCGACTCCCGGGCCGGCGCGAACGGCGAGTACGGCAGGGACGAAGGCGGCGCCCGCTCCGACACGGCGATGATCGTGCACATATACGAGGGGCACCGGAAGGCCGCCGTCGTCTCCGTGCCCCGCGACACCCTCGTCGACCGGCCCCGCTGCACCGACGGCAGGGGCGACAGCGTCCCCGGCGAGCGCCGCGCCATGTTCAACACGGCGTACGAGGTCGGCGGACCGGCCTGCGCGGTGAAGACCGTCGAGCAGATCTCCGGCATCCGCATGGACCACTACCTGGAGGTCGACTTCACCGGCTTCAAGAAGCTCGTGGACGAGCTCGGCGGAGTGGAGATCACCACGACCGAGGCGATCAGCGACTCCAAGAGCCATCTCGACCTCCCGCCGGGCACGCACACGCTCAGCGGAGACCAGGCCCTCGGGCTGGTGCGCACCCGCAAGGCCGTCGGCAACGGCAGCGACCTCGGCCGGATCCAGCTGCAGCAGGCCTTTGTCAAGGCGCTGATACAGCAGGTCAAGGACGTGGGAGTGCTCAGCGACCCGAAGAAGCTGTACGACCTGGTCGACACCGCCACGCAGGCGATCACGCCCGACTCCGAGCTCGACTCGGTCCAGGAGCTCGTGGGCTTCGCGAACGGCCTCAAGGGCCTCGGCGCCGACGACGTTCAAATGATCACCCTGCCGGTCGCGTACGACGAACGGGACCCGAACCGCGTCGTGCCCCTGGAGAAGCAGAGCGAGCAGGTGTGGGCGGCGCTGCGCGCGGACCTGCCCATCCCCGCCTCCGTGACCGAGGGCACCGCGGACGGGCAGGCCGCGGGCATCGTGGAGTAGCGGACTGGTCCGGTGCCGGTGCCGGCGGGCTGGCCCGGTGCCGGTGCCGGGGGCGGGCCCGGTCCCGGGGAGCCGGGACCCGGAGGGGCCGCGGCAGGCCCCGCAGCCGGGAATACCCGGCGGTGACCCCCGGTTTTGGGAGATACGGCCGGTCCTGGCAGACTGGTACGTCGGCCCCGGTTCACGTGCGCGCATCCCGCGCGTGCGACCCGGCGCCCTCCCGGAACTAGGAGAAACCCTTGAAGCGCGACATCCACCCCGAGTACGTCGAGACCCAGGTGAGCTGCACCTGCGGCGCGTCGTTCACCACTCGCAGCACCCTCCAGGGCGGCACCATCCGTGCCGAGGTCTGCTCCGAGTGCCACCCGTTCTACACGGGCAAGCAGAAGATCCTCGACACCGGTGGCCGTGTGGCCCGCTTCGAGGCCCGCTTCGGCAAGGCTGCCGGCTCCGCCAAGAAGTAGCGAGCCACTGCGCCGGTCCACGGCCGCCCCTGTGCGGGCGGCCGTGACCGGCGCTTTGCCGTCTCTCCCGCAGCCACCCAGCGTCACGAAACCAGGAGCATCCGATGTTCGAAGCGGTCGAGGAACTGGTCGGCGAGCACGCCGACCTGGAGAAGCAGCTCGCCGACCCTTCGGTCCACGCCGACCAGGGACGCGCGCGCAGGCTCAACAAGCGGTACGCCGAGCTGACCCCGATCGTCGGCACCTACCGCTCCTGGAAGCAGACCGGCGACGACATCGGGACGGCCCGGGAACTCGCCGCGGACGACCCGGACTTCGCCGCCGAGGTGAAGGAGCTGGAGAAGCAGCGCGAGGAGCTCACCGAGAAGCTGCGGCTGCTCCTGGTGCCCCGCGACCCCAGCGACGACAAGGACGTCATCCTGGAGATCAAGGCGGGGGCGGGCGGCGACGAGTCGGCGCTGTTCGCCGGCGACCTGCTGCGGATGTACCTCCGCTACGCCGAGCGCGTCGGCTGGAAGACGGAGATCATCGACGCCACCGAGTCCGAGCTCGGCGGCTACAAGGACGTCCAGGTCGCGGTGAAGCTCAAGGGCAACGCGACGCCCGAGCCGGGCCAGGGCGTCTGGGCACGGATGAAGTACGAGGGCGGGGTGCACCGGGTGCAGCGCGTCCCGGCCACCGAGTCCCAGGGGCGCATCCACACCTCCGCCGCCGGTGTCCTCGTGACCCCGGAGGCCGAGGAGATCGACGTGGAGATCAACCCCAACGATCTGCGGATCGACGTCTACCGCTCCTCCGGGCCCGGCGGCCAGTCCGTCAACACCACCGACTCCGCCGTGCGCATCACGCACGTCCCGACCGGTGTCGTCGCCTCCTGCCAGAACGAGAAGAGCCAGCTCCAGAACAAGGAGCAGGCCATGCGTATCCTGCGCTCCAGGCTTCTCGCGGCGGCCCAGGAGGCGGCCGAGCAGGAGGCCGCCGACGCCCGCCGCAGCCAGGTCCGAACGGTCGACCGCTCCGAGAAGATCCGTACGTACAACTTCCCGGAAAACCGCATCTCGGACCACCGCGTCGGCTTCAAGGCGTACAACTTGGACCAGGTGCTCGACGGGGAACTGGACGCCGTGATCCAGGCCTGCGTCGACGCCGACTCCGCCGCGAAGCTCGCCGCGGCGTGAGCCGCGGAACCACGAACGACCCCGCCCAGCCCGGAGGACCAGCGTGCAGTCGCTCCCCGGGGGACGACCCCGGTCCCCCCGCTCCCTGCTGCTAGCCGAGGTGGCCCAGGCCACCCGGCGGCTGGCCGACGCCGGCGTGCCCTCACCGCGCTTCGACGCGGAGGAGCTCGCCGCCTTCGTCCACGGCGTCAAGCGCGGCGAACTGCACCTGGTCGAGGACGCGGACTTCGACGCCCGCTACTGGGAGGCCGTCGCCCGCCGCGAGGCCCGGGAGCCGCTGCAGCACATCACCGGACGTGCCTTCTTCCGCTATCTGGAGCTCCGGGTGGGCCCCGGCGTCTTCGTGCCGCGTCCCGAGACCGAGTCGGTCGTCGGCTGGGCCATAGACGCGGTGCGTGCCATGGACGTCGTGGAGCCGCTCGTCGTCGACCTGTGCTCCGGCTCGGGCGCCATCGCGCTGGCGATCGCCCAGGAGGTGCCCCGCTCCCGCGTGCACGCCGTGGAGCTGTCCGACGACGCGATCGGCTGGACCCGGAAGAACGCCGAGGGGTCCCGGGTCACCGTGCACCACGGCGACGCCCTCTCCGCCGTCCCCGAACTCGACGGGCAGGTCGACCTGGTCATCTCCAACCCGCCGTACATCCCGCTCACGGAGTGGGAGTACGTGGCCCCCGAGGCGCGTGACCACGACCCCCAGATGGCCCTCTTCTCCGGTGAGGACGGCCTCGACACCATCCGGGGCATCGAGCGCACCGCCCACCGGCTGCTGCGCCCGGGCGGCCTCGTCGTCGTCGAGCACGCCGACACCCAGGGCGGCCAGGTGCCCTGGATCTTCAGCGAGGAGGCGGGCTGGGCCGACGCGGCCGACCACCCCGACCTGAACAACCGCCCGCGCTTCGCGACGGCCCGCAAGGCTTTGCCGTGAGGCGAACCGCGCCGAGGTCCCGGCCGCCCGGGAGCCGCGCGCAGGAGACCGCCGGCGCACACCCGACCGCCCCGGTGGGTGTCCTCCCGGCCGAGAGCCGGACGAAGAACCGAGTGACCGAAAACGAGGAGGCCCGCTGATGGCTCGGCGATACGACTGCAACGACGCGACGGACCGCACCACCGGCCTGCGCGAAGCCGCCTCGGCCGTGCGCCGCGCCGAGCTCGTGGTGCTCCCCACCGACACCGTCTACGGCATCGGGGCGGACGCCTTCAGCTCCGAGGCCGTCGCCGACCTCCTGGCGGCCAAGGGACGCGGGCGCAACATGCCCACCCCCGTCCTCATCGGCTCCCCGAACACGCTCCACGGTCTGGTCACCGACTTCTCCGAGCAGGCCTGGGAGCTCGTCGACGCGTTCTGGCCCGGTGCGCTGACGCTCGTCGCCCGGCACCAGCCGTCGCTGCAGTGGGACCTCGGGGACACCCGTGGCACCGTCGCCATCCGGATGCCGCTGCACCCGGTCGCCATCGAACTGCTCACCGAGGTCGGCCCGATGGCCGTGTCGTCCGCGAACCTCACGGGCCACCCGGCGCCCGAGACCTGCGACGCCGCGCAGGACATGCTCGGCGACTCGGTCTCCGTGTACCTCGACGGCGGCCCGACGCCCGGCAATGTGCCGTCCTCGATCGTCGACGTCACCGGCGACGTCCCGGTCCTGCTGCGCGCGGGCGCCCTGGAGGCCGACGAGCTCCGCAAGGTCGTACCCGACCTCGAGGTGGCGCCGTGACCGGAGCGAACAGCCGGGGGCCGGCACAGTGACCGTCCCTGAGGGGCGTGGCATAGAAGGTACGGCCGCCGCCGGCGGCACATTCCGGATCCTCCACGTCAGCACCGGCAACGTCTGCCGCTCGCCGATCACCGAGCGGCTGACGCGGTATGCCCTGAGCCGCCGGCTCGGCGACCCCCTCGCCGGCGGGCTGCTCGTGGAGAGCGCCGGCACCTGGGGCCACGAGGGGGCTCCCATGGAGGCGAACGCCGCGACGGTCCTCACCGACTTCGGCGCCGACCCCAGCGGCTTCGTGGGGCGCGAGCTGCTCGACGAGCACGTCATCCGGGCGGATCTGGTGCTCACCGCCACCCGCGACCACCGGGCACAGGTCATCTCCATGGGGCACTCCGCGGGTCTGCGCACCTTCACGCTGAAGGAGTTCACCCGGCTCGTGCGGGCGATAGACCCGGCGACCCTGCCGGACCCCGACCAGGACGGCGTCGTCGAGCGCGCCCGGGCCCTGGTGCGGGCGGCCGCGGCACTGCGCGGCTGGCTGCTGGCGCCGAGTGCGGAGGCGGACGAGGTCCACGACCCGTACGGGGGGCCCATCACCTTCTTCCGGTCCATCGGCGACGAGATCCACCAGGCGCTCGACCCCGTGCTCACGGCGCTGACGGGCGTCCCCGCCCGCCGCTGACGGCAGAACGCCGGGGCGGGCCGTCGCGGCGGCCCACGGGCCCGTGGGCCCGTGTGGCCCGTACGGCCGAACGAGGCGGGTCCGGGCCGCGGGACACCGGGCGGCCGGACGTGCCCGGGCCTACATTGGAGGGGCCGTACACCCCTCGTGAGGCCGGGAGACCACGATGCCGGTCAGTACCCCCGCACCCGCCCGCACCCCGATCGCGCCCGCGGACCTCGACATCCTGCGCCGCCAGGACCCCGAGATCGCCGAGATCGTGCTCGCCGAGACGGCCCGGCAGGCCGAGGGCCTCCAGCTGATCGCGGCGGAGAACTTCACCTCGCCCGCGGTCCTCGCGGCGCTCGGCTCCCCGCTCGCCAACAAGTACGCCGAGGGCTATCCCGGCGCACGCCACCACGGCGGCTGCGAACTCGTCGACGCCGCCGAGCGGATCGCGGTCGAGCGGGCCACCGCCCTCTTCGGCGCCGAGCACGCCAATGTGCAGCCCCACTCCGGCTCCTCGGCGGTCCTCGCGGCGTACGCGGCGCTGCTGCGGCCGGGGGACACCGTCCTCGCCATGGGCCTGGCCTTCGGCGGGCATCTCACCCACGGCTCTCCGGCGAACTTCTCCGGGCGCTGGTTCACCTTCGTCCCGTACGGCGTCGACGCCGAGTCGGGACTGCTCGACTACGAGCACATCCTCAGGCTCGCCCGCGAGCACCGCCCCAAGGCCATCGTCTGCGGATCGATCGCGTACCCCCGGCACCCCGACTACGCCGTGTTCCGGGAGATCGCCGACGAGGTCGGGGCCTATCTGATCGCCGACGCCGCCCACCCGATGGGCCTGATCGCCGGGGGAGCGGCCCCCAGCCCGGTCCCGTACGCGGACGTCGTGTGCGCCACGACGCACAAGGTGCTGCGCGGACCGCGCGGCGGGATGATCCTCTGCGGCAGCCATCTGGCGGAGCGGATCGACCGCGCCGTGTTCCCCTTCACCCAGGGCGGTGCCCAGATGCACACGATCGCCGCCAAGGCCGTCGCCTTCGGCGAGGCGGCGACACCGAGGTTCGCCGGCTACGCCCACCATGTCGTCGCCAACGCCAGGGTCCTCGCGGAGGGGCTGGAGGCGGAGGGCTTCGCGGTCACCACCGGCGGCACGGACACCCATCTCATCACCGCGGACCCGGCACCGCTGGGCGTGGACGGCCGTTCGGCGCGGGGACGGCTCGCCGCCGCCGGAATGGTGCTCGACACCTGCGCGCTGCCGTACGGCGACGGCCGGGGCATCCGCCTCGGCACCGCGGCGGTCACCACCCAGGGCATGGGCGAGGCCGAGATGGCGAGGATCGCCGTGCTCTTCACCACGGCGCTGCGCGCCGACTCCGAGGCGATCCCCCGGGTACGCGAGGAAGTACGGGATCTGGCCGGAAGGTTTCCGCCCTATTGAGGGCAGACGCGAGGGACCTGCAACCGTCCGGGCCGCTGGTATGTCCTCAAGCATGTGGTCAACAAAGCTAGTGTGTGGGGCTGAGATGGCCAGCGATTCCTCTGGGGCAGCCCGTGCGTGATTACCTGCTGACGCTCTGCGTCGCGGCCGCGGTGACCTACCTTCTGACCGGACCGGTGCGGAAGTTCGCCATCGCGACCGGAGCGATGCCGGAGATCCGGGCCCGTGACGTCCACCGTGAACCGACGCCGCGGCTCGGCGGCATCGCCATGTTCTTCGGCCTGTGCGCGGGACTCCTCGTCGCCGACCATCTGAGCAACCTCAACAGCGTGTTCGAGCTGTCCAACGAACCGCGGGCGCTGCTCTCCGGCGCCGCGCTGATCTGGCTGATCGGCGTACTGGACGACAAGTTCGAGATCGACGCCCTGATCAAGCTCGGCGGCCAGATGATCGCCGCGGGCGTGATGGTGATGCAGGGCCTGACGATCCTGTGGCTGCCGATCCCGGGCGTCGGGACGGTCTCCCTCACCCAGTGGCAGGGCACGCTGCTCACGGTCGCGCTGGTCGTGGTCACGATCAACGCGGTGAACTTCGTGGACGGCCTGGACGGCCTGGCCGCGGGCATGGTCTGCATCGCGTCCGCGGCGTTCTTCCTCTACGCGTACCGGATGTGGTTCGGCTACGGCATCGAGGCCGCGGCTCCGGCGACCCTGTTCGCCTCCGTCCTGATGGGCATGTGCCTGGGCTTCCTGCCGCACAACATGCATCCGGCGCGGATCTTCATGGGCGACTCGGGGTCGATGCTGATCGGCCTGGTGCTGGCGGCGTCCGCGATCTCGGTGACCGGCCAGGTGGACCCGGACGCGCTGAAGCTGTTCGAAGGCGGCACCCGCCAAGCCACCCATGCGGCGCTGCCGGTCTTCATCCCGCTGCTGCTCCCGCTGACGATCATCGCGATCCCGGTGGCCGACCTGCTGCTGGCCATCGTGCGCCGGACCTGGAAGGGAAAGTCGCCGTTCGCCGCCGACCGCGGCCATCTCCACCACCGGCTGCTGGAGATCGGGCACTCGCACAGCCGCGCGGTGCTGATCATGTACTTCTGGTCGGCCCTGATCGCGTTCGGGATCGTGCTGTACTCGGTCCACAGCGCCTCGATGTGGATCGTGTTCGCCATCGTGGTGCTGAGCTTCGTGGGACTGGTGCTCCTGCTGCTGCCGCGCTTCACCCCGCGGGCGCCGCGCTGGGCGGAGTCCTTCGTCCCGCCGCGCTACCGCCGCCGTCCGCGCCCCGCGGCACCCGCGCCGGCCACCGCGGCCGCTTCGGCGGGGAGCCTCGCCGATCCCGCCGACGCTGCCGCGGTGAGTCCCGAAGAGGGGCGCATCCCGGTGCCCGCGGGGATCAACGGGGCGACGGCGATCGGGTCGCGTTCGCGGTTCACGGCGGCGAGGAAGTAGCCACTGCCCAGCCGGCACAGCCGCGGCCGCCGGCCCGCCAGGCGGGGCCGACGGCCGCGGTGTCTTCCGCAGATCAGCAGCTCACGACGCTGCGCGGATAGTCAGGGCCGAAGTAGCCCGTCTCGTAGTGCCACTTCTTCGTCGCGCCCTTGGCGATGTTCGAGCAGACCGTGTCACGCCCCCTGGCGATGTCGACGCGCTTCTGCACCGTGGTGCTGCCGCAGTTGCGGTAGTAGATGTCCCACTTCTTGTTCGGGAAGGGACCTCCGCCGCTGGGCAGCCGCTTGATGGTCGTGCCGCACGCAACGGCCGGGGCCGCCTGCGCCGAGGCCACCGACTGCGGTGCCGACTCGGCTGCGGAGGGCGCCGCGGCGCCCACCACCATTCCCCCCGCCAGCAGAGTGGCCGTGGTGACGGCACTGATGAACGTGGAACGCTTTGTTGCCATGTACAGAGCTCCTTCTGGTTGGTCAGACCGGATGAACCTCGGACAACGACAGGAGAGCAATCGAACGAAGGTTCGCCCCCGTTGCCGGTAGTGAGCATTCGATAGCGGCGGGTGCCGCGTCAAACCGTTTGTGGCTGATCAGTCGCTCACGCGCATCAAGCGCGCATGGGGGCATGCCCGGCTGAGCTGGCGACGTGCGGTCGGGTGCCCGCCGGGTGCGAAGATTCAGGATGGCTTGATCCCGCGTGGGTGAAGAGGAATCGCCTGTATCAGGCAAATCGCCCAGACTTCATGCACACACGCGCGACCTCACTCTCATGTGTGAGAGTTGGCACACCATCGGGTAAAGACCTCTTCAAATAGTTTGTGATACGGTTCACGAGAACCGGCGACAGAGCCGAAGGACCGCAGTGCGACGGTCTCTTCGGTACCCGAGACCCACCTCGGACCGGATCTACGCTCGTCCTCGACGACACCCGTGCCCCACCACCCAGCGGAGCTGCCGCCATGCCGTCCAACGACGCCCGGACTCTCCTTCAGACCGTCGTGCCCACCGCTGCCGTCGGCGTGATCGCCGCGATCGTCAGCGGTGTGGTCGCCGGTGGCAAGGGGGCCCTCGGCGCGGCGGTCGGCACCCTGGTGGTCATCCTCTTCATGGGGATCGGGATCGTGGTCCTGCAGCGGACCGCGAAGCACTTCCCGCAGCTGTTCCAGGCGATGGGGCTGATGCTCTACACGACGCAGCTGCTCGTGCTGTTCCTCTTCGTCGCCGCCTTCAAGGACACCACCCTGTTCAACCCCAGGACCTTCGCGGCCTCGATCGTCGCGTCGACGCTCGTCTGGGTGGCCGCACAGGCCCGTGCCCATATGAAGGCCAAGATCCTCTACGTCGAACCGGAGCCGTCTGAAGCCCGCAGGGGCGAGAAGACGGGGCCGTCGGCGTGACGGGTAGGGCCGGGATAAGTGAGCGTTCGAGAAACTGCTATCGTCCGGTGCCAACTGCGGCACTGCGGGCGCGGGCATCTGAGCTGACGCCTGCTCGATCGCGAGGCCTCGATGCCTGACCGCCGCCCCCACATCCGAAACACCAGTCCGGTGCCGACTCGCGGCTGCGCGCCGCGCCGACACAACGAGGTTGCCGAACCCATGCGTCACGCCGAAGGAGCCCGCGGTGAGTGCTGAACAGACCACGCTCGCCTTTGACTGGAGCTGCCGCATCCTGGCCGACAACGGCTGTGGCTTTCCGGCGCCGGGCCTGCACTCCTTCCTCTTCCAGCCGATCGCCACCGTCGGCGGCTTCGAGTTCAACAAGGTGATGCTGCTCGCGCTGATCACCACGCTCGTCGTCGTCAGCTTCTTCTACGCGGCGTTCGGCAGGGCGAAGGTCGTCCCGGGCAAGCTGCAGATGATCGGCGAGGCCGGCTACGACTTCGTGCGCCGCGGGATCGTCTACGAGACCATCGGGAAGCGGGAGGGCGAGAAGTACGTCCCGCTGATGGTCTCCATCTTCTTCTTCGTCTGGATCATGAACATCTGGTCCGTGATCCCGCTGGCCCAGTTCCCGGTGGCGTCGATCATCGCGTACCCGATGGTCCTGGCCCTGATCGTCTATGTGCTCTGGGTGTCGCTGACCTTCAAGCGCCACGGCTTCGTCGGCGGCTGGAAGAACATCACCGGTTACGACCCGTCGCTCGGCCCGATCAAGTGGCTGGTCTCGTTCATCGAGTTCTTCTCCAACCTGCTCGTCCGCCCCTTCACCCACGCGGTCCGGCTCTTCGCCAACATGTTCGCCGGTCACCTGATGCTGGTGATGTTCACCGTCGCCTCCTGGTACCTGCTGAACAGCTGGCTGATCCCGGCCGCCGGCGTCTCCTTCGTGATGACGATGGGCATGATCGTCTTCGAGCTCTTCGTCCAGGCCGTCCAGGCGTACGTCTTCGTCCTGCTGGCCTGCTCCTACATTCAGGGCGCTCTCGCCGAGCACCACTGAGTCGTACCTCGCCCGCACCCACCCCCCAGAACGTCCGGTGGCCAACCCCCACCGGTCCGTGAATGAAAAGGAAGAATCAGCATGGCTGCCACTGAGACCCTCGCCGCTGTCACCGGTTCGCTCGGCTCCATCGGTTACGGCCTCGCCGCCATCGGCCCCGGCATCGGCGTCGGCATCGTCTTCGGTAACGGCACCCAGGCCCTGGCCCGTCAGCCCGAGGCCGCCGGCCTGATCCGTGCCAACCAGATCCTCGGCTTCGCCTTCTGTGAGGCGCTCGCCCTCATCGGCATCGTCATGCCGTTCGTTTACGGTCCGTGATCTGACCCCTCACCGACCACTTATCGACGAAAGGCACTGATGTGATCGCCAACCTTCAGCTGGCGGCCGAGGGAGCGCAGAACCCGCTCCTCCCCCCGGGCCCCGAGCTGCTCGTCGGCACGATCGCCTTCGCCATCGTCTTCTTCTTCCTCGCCAAGAAGCTCCTCCCGAACATCAACAGGGTTCTGGAAGAGCGCCGCGAGGCCATCGAAGGCGGCATGGAGAAGGCCGAGGCGGCCCAGGTCGAGGCCCAGAGCGTGCTCGAGCAGTACCGCGCTCAGCTCGCCGAGGCCCGTCACGAGGCCGCGCGTCTGCGCCAGGAGGCCACGGAGCAGGGCGCCGCGATCATCGCCGAGATGCGCGCGGAAGGCCAGCGGCAGCGCGAGGAGATCGTCGCCGCGGGTCACGCCCAGATCGAGGCCGACCGCAAGGCCGCGGCCTCGGCGCTGCGCCAGGACGTGGGCAAGCTCGCCACCGACCTGGCCGGCAAGCTGGTCGGCGAGTCCCTCGAGGACCACGCCCGCCAGAGCCGCGTCATCGACCGCTTCCTCGACGAGCTCGAGGAGAAGGCCGAGGCTGCCCGATGAACGGAGCGAGCCGCGAGGCACTGGCCGCCGCACGCGAGCGTCTCGACGCGCTGACCGACAGCACGTCGGTCGACGTGGCGAAGCTCGCCGAGGAGCTGGTCGCCGTCACCGCGCTGCTCCACCGCGAGGTGTCGCTGCGTCGGGTCCTGACCGACCCGGCGCAGCCCGGTGAGGGCAAGGCCGAGCTGGCCGCCCGGCTGCTGAGCGGTCAGGTGGGCGGCGAGTCCGCCGACCTGGTCTCCGGGATGGTCCGCTCCCGCTGGTCGCAGTCCCGCGACCTGGTGGACGCGCTCGAGCAGCTGGCGGCCACCGCCGAGCTCACGGCAGCGCAGCAGGCCGGTGCCCTGGACGACGTGGAGGACGAGCTGTTCCGGTTCGGCCGGATCGTCACGTCCAACCCGGAGCTGCGCGCCGCGCTGACCGACCGGACCGCCACGGCGGCCGCCAAGTCGCAGCTGGTCCGCAGCCTCCTCGGCGGCAAGGTCAACCCCGTCACCGAGCGGCTCGTGCTCCGTCTTGTCACGGCACCTCGTGGACGTAGCCTGGAAGCGGGACTCGAGTCCCTCTCCAAGCTCGCCGCCGAGCGCCGGAACCGGCTGGTCGCCGTGGTCACCTCCGCGGTACCGCTGTCCGACCGGCAGAAGCAGCGCCTCGGAGCCGTGCTGGCGAACGTGTACGGCCGCGAGATGCACCTGAACCTGGACGTGGACCCCGAGGTCCTCGGCGGGATCTCGGTGCGGGTCGGCGACGAGCTGATCGACGGGACGGTCCTGGACCGCATCGCCGAGGCGCAGCGCCGCCTCGCGGGCTGACCGGCCACCAAGTCAAAAAGAATTTGCTAGAGCGGCCCGGTTGGGCCGCAGAGGATTCCTGGGGGTCCCGCGGCGCGAGCCGTCATGGACACAGCCCCAGACCCCCAAAGAAACTTCGGGCCCAACAAGGAGAGCAGGGAACCCAGATGGCGGAGCTCACGATCCGGCCGGAGGAGATCCGGGACGCGCTGGAGAACTTTGTCCAGTCGTACAAGCCGGACGCGGCCTCGCGCGAGGAGGTCGGTACGGTCAGCCTTGCCGGCGACGGCATCGCGAAGGTCGAGGGTCTTCCCTCGACGATGGCCAACGAACTGCTGAAGTTCGAGGACGGCACCCTCGGCCTCGCCCTCAACCTCGAGGAGCGCGAGATCGGTGCCATCGTCCTCGGTGAGTTCAGCGGCGTCGAGGAGGGCCAGCCGGTCCAGCGCACCGGCGAGGTCCTGTCCGTCGCCGTCGGCGAGGGCTACCTCGGCCGCGTTGTCGACCCGCTCGGCAACCCGATCGACGGCCTCGGCGAGATCGAGACCTCGGGCCGCCGCGCCCTCGAGCTGCAGGCCCCCACGGTCATGCAGCGCAAGTCGGTCCACGAGCCCATGGAGACGGGCTACAAGGCCGTCGACGCGATGACCCCGGTCGGCCGCGGTCAGCGTCAGCTGATCATCGGCGACCGCCAGACCGGCAAGACCGCCCTGGCCGTCGACACGATCATCAACCAGCGCGACAACTGGCGCTCCGGCGACCCGTCGAAGCAGGTCCGCTGCATCTACGTCGCCATCGGCCAGAAGGGCTCCACCATCGCGTCCGTGCGCGGCGCGCTGGAGGAGGCCGGTGCCCTGGAGTACACGACGATCGTCGCCGCCCCGGCGTCCGACCCGGCCGGCTTCAAGTACCTGGCGCCGTACACCGGTTCGGCCATCGGCCAGCACTGGATGTACGAGGGCAAGCACGTCCTCATCGTCTTCGACGACCTGTCGAAGCAGGCCGACGCCTACCGCGCCGTGTCGCTGCTGCTGCGCCGCCCGCCGGGCCGTGAGGCCTACCCGGGTGACGTCTTCTACCTGCACTCCCGTCTGCTGGAGCGCTGCGCCAAGCTGTCCGACGACATGGGCGCCGGCTCGATGACCGGTCTGCCGATCGTCGAGACCAAGGCCAACGACGTCTCGGCGTTCATCCCGACCAACGTCATCTCCATCACCGACGGCCAGTGCTTCCTGGAGTCCGACCTGTTCAACGCCGGCCAGCGCCCGGCCCTGAACGTCGGTATCTCGGTCTCCCGTGTCGGTGGCTCCGCCCAGCACAAGGCGATGAAGCAGGTCTCCGGCCGGCTCCGCGTCGACCTGGCCCAGTACCGCGAGCTGGAGGCGTTCGCCGCCTTCGGTTCCGACCTGGACGCCGCTTCGAAGTCCGCCCTGGAACGCGGTAAGCGCATGGTCGAGCTGCTGAAGCAGCCGCAGTACGCCCCGTACCCGACGGAGAACCAGGTCGTCTCCATCTGGGCCGGCACCACCGGCAAGATGGACGACGTCCCGGTCGAGGACATCCGCCGCTTCGAGTCCGAGCTGCTCGAGTTCCTGCACCGCGAGCACAAGACGCTGATGACCTCCATCCGCGAGGGCGGCAAGATGTCCGACGACCTGCTCGAGAAGCTCGCCGAGGCCATCGCCGACTTCAAGAAGCAGTTCGAGACCTCCGACGGCAGGCTGCTCGGCGAGGACGCTCCGGCGACCGTCAACGTCTCGAAGTGACGACGGAAGGGACCTGACTCATGGGAGCCCAGCTCCGGGTCTACAAGCGTCGTATCAAGACGGTCAGCGCGACGAAGAAGATCACCAAGGCGATGGAGATGATCTCCGCCTCGCGCATCGTCAAGGCGCAGCGCAAGGTGGCGGCCTCCACGCCGTACGCGACCGAGCTGACCCGCGCGGTCACGGCGGTGGCGACCGGTTCGAACACGAAGCACCCGCTGACCACGGAGGCGGAGTCCCCGGCCCGTGCCGCGGTCCTGCTCCTCACGAGCGACCGCGGTCTGGCCGGCGGCTACTCCTCGAACGCCATCAAGACGGCCGCCCGGCTCACCGAGCGGCTCCGTGGCGAGGGCAAGGAGGTCGACACCTATGTCGTCGGCCGCAAGGGCGTGGCCTACTACGGCTTCCGTGAACTGAAGATCGCGGACTCGTGGACGGGCTTCACCGACAACCCGTCGTACGCCGACGCCAAGGAGATCGCGGCGCCGCTGATCGAGGCGATCGAGAAGGACACGGCCGAGGGCGGCGTGGACGAGCTCCACATCGTCTTCACCGAGTTCGTCTCGATGCTGACGCAGACGCCGGTCGACGGCCGACTGCTGCCGCTCAGCCTCGGTGAGGCGGAGGCCGGGGGCGGTGCGAAGGACGAGCTCCTTCCGCTGTTCGACTTCGAGCCGTCGGCGGAGGACGTCCTCGACGCACTGCTGCCGCGGTACGTCGAGAGCCGGATCTACAACGCCCTGCTGCAGGCCGCGGCCTCCGAGCACGCGTCCCGCCGCAAGGCGATGAAGTCGGCGACCGACAACGCGGGTGATCTCATCAACACCTACACCCGACTTGCCAACGCGGCCCGCCAGGCCGACATCACCCAGGAAATCAGCGAGATCGTCGGTGGCGCGAGCGCCCTGGCCGACGCGACCGCGGGGAGTGACTACTAATGACCACCACTGTTGAGCCGACCGTTCCGGCCGGCGTGGCCACCGGCCGCGTCGCGCGGGTCATCGGCCCGGTCGTCGACGTGGAGTTCCCCGTCGACGCGATGCCGGAGATCTACAACGCGCTGAACGTCGAGGTGCCGGACCCGGCGAACCCGGGCACCAGCAAGACCCTCACGCTCGAGGTCGCACAGCACCTCGGCGAGGGTGTCGTGCGCACCATCTCGATGCAGCCCACCGACGGTCTGGTCCGCCAGGCCCCGGTGTCCGACACGGGCAAGGGCATCACCGTCCCGGTCGGCGACTTCACCAAGGGCAAGGTGTTCAATACCCTCGGTGAGGTGCTGAACGAGCCGGAGGCGAACGGCCAGGAGTCCGAGCGCTGGGAGATCCACCGCAAGGCCCCGAAGTTCGAGGACCTCGAGTCGAAGACCGAGATGTTCGAGACCGGCCTGAAGGTCGTCGACCTTCTCACCCCGTACGTCAAGGGTGGAAAGATCGGTCTGTTCGGTGGTGCCGGTGTCGGCAAGACCGTCCTCATCCAGGAAATGATCATGCGTGTGGCGAAGCTGCACGAGGGCGTTTCCGTGTTCGCCGGCGTCGGTGAGCGCACCCGTGAGGGCAACGACCTCATCGCCGAGATGGAGGAGTCCGGCGTTCTGGACAAGACCGCGCTGGTCTTCGGCCAGATGGACGAGCCCCCGGGCACCCGTCTGCGGGTCGCCCTGGCCGGTCTGACCATGGCGGAGTACTTCCGCGATGTGCAGAAGCAGGACGTGCTGTTCTTCATCGACAACATCTTCCGCTTCACCCAGGCCGGTTCCGAGGTGTCCACCCTGCTCGGCCGCATGCCGTCCGCGGTGGGCTACCAGCCGAACCTGGCGGACGAGATGGGCCTCCTGCAGGAGCGCATCACCTCGACCCGTGGTCACTCGATCACCTCGATGCAGGCGATCTACGTCCCCGCGGACGACCTGACCGACCCGGCGCCGGCGACCACCTTCGCCCACCTCGACGCGACGACGGTTCTCTCCCGTCCGATCTCCGAGAAGGGCATCTACCCCGCGGTGGACCCGCTGGACTCCACGTCCCGCATCCTGGACCCGCGCTACATCTCGCAGGACCACTACACGACCGCCATGCGCGTCAAGGGGATCCTGCAGAAGTACAAGGACCTCCAGGACATCATCGCGATCCTCGGCATCGACGAGCTCGGCGAGGAGGACAAGCTGGTCGTCCACCGTGCCCGCCGTGTCGAGCGCTTCCTGTCCCAGAACACCCACGCGGCGAAGCAGTTCACCGGTGTGGACGGTTCGGACGTTCCGCTGGACGAGTCGATCGCCGCGTTCAACGCGATCTGCGACGGCGACTTCGACCACTTCCCGGAGCAGGCCTTCTTCATGTGCGGTGGTCTCGAGGACCTCAAGAAGAACGCCAAGGAGCTCGGCGTCTCCTGAGTCACGCGACTCACGACGGGGGGCGGGTCTCGTCCCGCCCCCCGCCCCACGCCCTCCCGGGGTCCTGAACCAGCCGCCCGCGCGGCGGGCCCCGGACGGCCCCGGGCGTTTCGGCGCCCGGGCCCCTATTAGACTTATGACCCAACACCCGGCATGACCGCCGGGTGGTGACCCGAGGAGCCACTCTTGGCTGCTGAGCTGCACGTCGAGCTGGTCGCCGCCGACCGCCAGGTCTGGTCCGGCGAGGCCAACCTGGTCGTCGCGCGCACCACGTCCGGCGACATCGGCGTCATGCCCGGTCACCAGCCGCTGCTCGGTGTGCTGGAATCGGGCCCGGTGACCATCCGTACGAGCGAGGCAACGGTCGTCGCCGCTGTGCACGGCGGTTTCATCTCGTTCGCCGACAACAAGCTGTCGCTGCTGGCGGAGATCGCCGAGCTGGCGGACGAGATCGACGCCCAGCGCGCCGAGCGTGCGCTGGAGCGCGCGAAGGCCGAGGACGACGCCGCCGCCGGGCGGCGCGCCGAGGTTCGGCTGCGCGCGGTGGCGGTGCGCTGAGCGCACTCCCGCCGATGAACCACTCTCAGCCGCGGCCCGGACTGGACTTCTCCAGACCAGGTCGCGGCTGAGGCAATGCAGGTGCAGACGCAGATACAGGTCGTATTCCGCTACGGGACGAAGCGAGGAGGTCGGTGGAGATGTTCCTCGCTCTGCTTGTGAGCGGACTGGTCGTCGCACTGGTGGTGATCGGGCTCTTCGTCTTCGGCCTGCGCCGCAGACTGATCCAGCGCTCGGGGGGCACCTTCGACTGCAGCCTGCGCTGGAACGTGCCGGACGAGGACGACCACTCCGGCAAGGGCTGGGTGTACGGCGTGGCCCGCTACAACGGCGACCGGGTCGAGTGGTTCCGGGTCTTCTCCTACGCTCTCCGGCCGCGCCGCGCCCTGGAACGTTCGGCCATCGAGGTGGTCTCCCGGCGCCTGCCCGAGGGCGAGGAGGAGCTGGCGCTGCTGTCGGACGCGGTCGTCCTCGGCTGCCTGCACCACGGCACCCGCCTCGAACTGGCGATGAGCGAGGACGCCCTGACCGGCTTCCTCGCCTGGCTCGAGGCAGCACCTCCCGGCCAACGAGTCAATGTGGCCTGAGTAGGGGGCCTCGGTGGTTGGGGGTGCCCCCGGACGGAGTCTGGGGGAGGGTCAATGTGGCCTGAGTAGGGGGCCTCGGTGGTTGGGGGTGCCCCCGGACGGAGTCTGGGGGAGGGGCAATGTGGCCTGAGCCTGAGGCCGCCGGCTGTCGACGTCGCGATGTCCGACCCGCGCGGGGCTGAGTGCCGGATCCGAGCATGGGGGCCTACGGAATCCGGGTGATGCTCGGCTCGTCGCCCCCCGCTTGGGCGACTGCCGGCCGGTTCGCGGCACTTTCCCGACCTTTGCGCGCATAGGCTCCCGCCATGAGCGCAGCGGACGGGCGTGCCGGGGAGGGCACGGACGACGGGGGAGCGGACCGGGAGAGTGACGGGGCGGGGGGCCCCGGCGGCGACGAGCCGGCGGAAAGGGGCCGCGGGAGGGACCGGATCGAGCTCCTTCTGACGATCATCCTCGCGCTGGCCGCGGTCGGCACCGCGTGGGCCGGGTTCCAGAGCGCCAAGTGGAGCGGTGTGCAGGCGAACTCCTACGCGCAGGCGTCCGCGGCGCGCACCGAGTCCTCACGGAGTTCGGCCGAGGCGGGCCAGTTGGTGACCATCGACGTGATCACCTTCACCCAGTGGCTCACCGCGCTCAACGACGAGATCGTCGCCGATCCGTCGAAGCGGCCGCAGGGCATGTACACACCGGACCCCGGCAGCGTCTCCGGCTTCCTCTTCAACCGGTTCCGCGACGAGTTCGAGCCGGCCGTGTCCGCCTGGCTCATGAGGCGTCCGCTGACCGACCCGAAGGCGCCGTCGACGCCGTTCGACATGCCGGAGTACCGAGTCGCCGCCGAGGAGAAGGCCGAGCGCCTGGTGCGGGAGGCCGATCGGAAGTCGGCGACGGCGCGTCAGGCGAACCAGCGGTCGGACAACTACGTGCTGACCGCCGTGCTGTTCGCCCTCGTCCTGTTCTTCGCGGCGGTGGCCGGCCGGGCCCGGCCGGGGCGCGCGCAGTGGGTGCTGCTCGGGCTCACGGTGGCGGCCCTGCTGGCGGCCGTGAGCCTGCTGCTGTCGTATCCGGTGACGGTCTAGCCCCGGGGGGTGTGTCGCGGGGTGGGGAGCGGTCCGCTCCCCGGGACGTAAGGGAAGCGAGGCGGTACAGCAAGCGAGGCAGCACGGGAGACGGGGCGCGGTACGCGAAACGGGGGTGGTGCGGTGCACCACCCCCGTTCGTGCGTCGCCGGGCGTCGCGGCTATCCCAGCCCGTTGTTGATCGCGCTCACCAGCTCACCGTTCGCCGTGTCGCCGCTGAACTCCCAGAAGAACGCGCCTCCCAGGTTCTGGTTCTTCGCCCAGCCCATCTTGCCGCCGATGGTCGCCGGGGTGTCGTAGCTCCACCACTGGGAGCCGCAGTGGGCGTACGCGGTCCCTGCGACGGTGCCGTTGGCGGGGCAGGTGTTCTTGAGGACCTTGTAGTCCTCGATGCCCTGCTCGTAGGTGCCGGGGGCCGGTCCGGTGGCCGAGCCGCCCGGTGCGGACTGGGTGACACCCGTCCAGCCGCGGCCGTAGAACCCGATGCCCAGCAGCAGTTTGCCCGCGGGCACGCCCTGCGCCTTGAGCTTGGCGATCGCCTCCGCGGAGGTGAAGCCCTGCTGCGGGATGCCGGCGTACGAGGTGAGTGGCGAGTGCGGGGCGGTGGGGCCGTCCGCGTCGAAGGCGCCGAAGAAGTCGTACGTCATGACGTTGTACCAGTCGGAGTACTGCGCGGCGCCGGCGTAGTCGGTCTTGTCGATCTTGCCGCCGGTGCTGGCGTCGGCCGTGATGGCGGCCGTGACCAGGTTGTTCGGGCCGAACTTGGCGCGCATGGCCTGCATCATGTTCCGGAATGCGGCGGGGCCGCTGGAGTCGCAGGTCAGGCCGCAGGCGTTCGGGTACTCCCAGTCCAGGTCGATGCCGTCGAAGACATCGGCCCAGCGCGGGTCCTCGACCAGGTTGTAGCAGGAGTTGGCGAAGGCGGTCGGGTTCTGGACCGCCTGGGGGAAGCCGCCGGACCAGGTCCAGCCGCCGAACGACCACAGGATCTTGATGTGCGGGTAGCGCTGCTTGAGCTTGCGGAGCTGGTTGAAGTTGCCGCGCAGCGGCTGGTCCCAGGTGTCGGCGACGCCGTCGACCGACTGGTCGGCGGTGTAGGCCTTGTCGTAGTCGGCGTAGGAGTCGCCGATGGTGCACTGGCCGTTCTGGACGTTGCCGAAGGCGTAGTTGATGTGGGTGATCTTGGCGGCGGTGCCGGAGGTCACCAGGTTCTTCACATGGTAGTTGCGGCCGTAGACGCCCCAGTTGGTGAAGTAGCCGAGCTTGATCTTCGAGCCGGGACCGGGGCCGGGGCCCGGGTCGCCGCCGGTGGTCCGCACGGCGCGGGCGCCGCTGACCGGGCCGGTCTGGTCGGCGGTGTCGCGGGCCCGCACGGTGTACGAGTAGTCGGTGCCCGCGGTGAGCCCGGTGTTGGTGTAGGTCAGGCCGGTGACGGTCGCGACGCGTGTGCCGTCGCGGAGGACGTCGTAGTTCTTGATGCCCTTGTCGTCGGTGGCCGCGGTCCAGCCCAGTGTCACCGAGGTGTCGGTGACGTTGCTCGCGGACGGGGTGCCGGGGGCGGACGGCGGGTTGTCGCCGGGAACCGTGCCGCCGTCGCAGGAGCCGCCGTTGACCCGGCAGCCGGACGGGGAGCCGGAGCCCGCGCCGTTGAAGCCGAAGGACACCGAGGCGCCGGGCGCGAGGGTGCCGTTCCAGCTCTTGTTCCTGGCGGTCCAGTGAGTGCCGGAGGAGGTGACGTCCGCGTCCCAGGCGGAGGTGACGGACGTGCCCGCGGGGAAGTCCCACTCGACGGTCCAGGAGCTGATCGAGGTGGTACCGGTGTTCTTCACCGTCCACTTGCCCTCGAAGCCGGTGCCCCAGTCCTGGACCTTGGCGTAGGTGGCGGTGGCGGCGGTCGCCGCCTGGGCGGGCGTGGCGAGTCCGACCATGGCGGCGAGGGGCAGCAGCAGGGCGGTGAGTCCTGCCGTCGCTCTGGACCTGAGGCGGGTTCTGGTGCGGGGGGTGCTCGTGCTCAAGGGGTGCTCCTCGAGTTCGCGGACGGACGGGTTGGGGGCGGTCCGTACAGAACACTCCGCGGGGCTCACCGCGGTGTGTGCGGCGAGCGTAGGAAGGTCTGGACCAATCGTCAAGAGGTCCAGACCAGCGGCGGGGGTGCGGGTCTTCGGGTGCTCAGACTCCCAACTCCTTTGCCAGCACGCCCGCTTGCACCCGGCTGCGCAGCTCGAGCTTGCCCAGGAGCCTGCTCACATGGGTCTTCACCGTGGCCTCGGCCATCCGGAGCCGGACGGCGATCTCGGCGTTCGACAGGCCCTCGCCCAGACAGGACAGCACCTCGCGCTCACGCCGCGTCAGCACGTCGAGCACGGCCGCGTCCCGCGACGGCACGGGCGTGGGAGCGGCGAACTCCGCGAGCAGCCGCCGGGTCACGGCCGGCGCGATCAGGCCCTCACCGCGGGCGACCGTGCGCACCGCCTCGACCAGGTCCCGCGCCTCGGTGTTCTTCAGCAGGAAGCCGGCGGCCCCCGCGCGCAGCGCGCCGAACACATACGCGTCGAGATCGAACGTCGTCAGCACCAGGACGTCCGCAAGGCCCTCCCCGACGACCTGACGGGTCGCCGAGACGCCGTCCAGGCGCGGCATCTGCACGTCCATCAGTACGAGATCGGGCCGCAGCGCCCGGGCCAGCCGCACCGCCTCCTCGCCGTCCCCCGCCTCGCCCACCACCTCGATGTCGGGGGCGCTGCCCAGAATCAGGACCAGACCGGCCCTGACGGACTTCTGGTCCTCCGCGACCACCACCCGGATCATGCTGCGGGCTCCTTGTCGTCCACCATGGGCAGCACCGCCCGCACCCGCCAGATCCTCGCCGGGCCGCCGGCCGGGCCGGGCCCGGGGCCCGCCTCGAACTCGCCGCCCAGCAGCGCGATCCGCTCCCGCATCCCGACCAGGCCCGCGCCCGAGCCGGGTGCGCGCGGGCCCGGCCCTCCGCCGTAGGGGCTGGTCACGGTCACCGTCAGCGCCCGGCCCGCAGCACCGGTGAGCCGTACGGCGACCTCGCCCGCGTCGGCGTGCTTCAGTGCGTTCGTGAGCGACTCCTGGACGATCCGGTAGGCCGCGAGCGCCACCGGGGCCGGCGGTGCCGCGTCCGCGTCGATCGCGTCGTCCAGGGTGCAGCCCAGTCCGCTCGCGGCGCCGTTGGTGTTGGCCTGGGCCACGAGCGCGTCCAGTCCGGCCAGGGTGGGGGCGACGGCGGGCCCGGCGGTGTCGCCGCTGTCCCGCAGCAGCCCGATCAGCCGCCGCATCTCCGCCAGGCCCTCCACGCTGTTCTCCCGGATGACGGTGAGGGCCTGCCGGGTCGTCGCCGGCTCGTCCAGGGACAGCGCGGCGGTGGAGTGGATGGCGATGGCCGAGAGGTGGTTGGCGACCAGGTCGTGCAGTTCCCGGGCCATTCTGGCGCGCTCCGCGGTGATCGCCTCCCGGCGGTCCAGCTCGGCGAGCAGCGCGGTCTGCCCGGCGCGCAGCCGTGCCGCCTCCGCGGCCTCGCGGTGGTCGCGCACGAGTGCGCCCGTCGCGGCCGGGCCGACCGACACCAGTCCCACCACCAGGCCGAGGAGCAGCGCGGACGGCTCCTGGAACCAGGCGAGGGAGCAGAGCGTGGCCCCGACGGTGATCAGCCCGGTGGCGTAGGGGATGCGCCGGGCCGAGGCCGGCGGGCCGTACACGACGGCCGCGTACACGAGGTCCGTGAACATCAGGACCGTCGCGATGCTCCCCGGCGTGAACTGGTCCGCCGTGATCGCGGCCGTGCCGGCGAGGAGTGCGGCGATCGGCAGGGTCCGCCGCAGCAGCTCCAGACCCGACATGGCGAGCAGCGGGACCAGCACTGTCCACGGCCCGGACAGCGGACGGACGCCCTCGGTGGTGTGCAGCCCCAGCGACCACAGCAGCAGGCCGCCGGCGAGACCGGTGACGGCGATGAGGACGTCGTCGCGATGGGGACGGGGAATGGTCACCGCCCCATGAAACACGCCCGGTGGGGCCGCCGGCCTCCCCGTCCGGGGTGAGCCGGGGTACATCGAAGGATGCAGTCGCGGCTCCTCACCGGCGACGACGCGGCGGGAGCCGGCGCGGCGGCAGGCTGGCTCCGGTACGAAGGGGGAACAACGTGATCGTCACGCTGATCGTCGTCTGCGAGGTCGGCTTCTGGGTGCTGCTGGCCGCCGGCTTGGCCACCCGCTATCTGCTCCGGATGCCGAGGACCGGGCTGGCCCTGCTGCTCATGGAGCCGCTGCTGGAGCTCGTCCTGCTGGTGGTGACGGTGCTCGACCTCGCGAACGGGGCCGAGCCGAGCTGGCGGCACGGTCTCGCCGCGCTCTACATCGGTTACACCGCGGGCCACGGCCACCGGACCGTCAGGTGGCTCGACGGGCACGCCGCGCACCGCCTGGGCGGCGGCCCGCCGCCCGCGAAGCCCCCGCGCCACGGCGCCGCGCGCGCCCGCCACGAGGGCCGGGTGTGGCTGGGCACGGCGGTGGGCGCGGCCGTCGCCACCGGTCTGCTCCAGTCGGCCGTCTGGTACGTCGGCGACCCCGCCCGGACCGGCTCCCTGGAGGACTGGATGCACACTGCGTGGCGGATCGCGGCCGTCCACGGGGTGTTCGCACTGAGCTACGCCCTCTTCCCGAAGCGTGCGCCTCGGGGGTCCGCGGAGGCGGGGTCCGGACCCGGGCCGGTCGGCGCCGGGCGCGAGCCGGTGCGCCCGACGGGCCGGGGGCTTGGTTAGGGGCGGCGGCAGCGCCAGGGGGCGGGCGGCGGCTGCCGAGTGCCGCCGGGCGAGCGCCGGCTAGCGGGCGCCGCCGTCCCCGACCGGCCGTGCACCCGCCGTCACCACCGCGGACGCACAGCGCCGAAAGGCCACCCGCCGGCCGCGTCCGCGGCCTCGCGGGGCGGCGCTCAGCGCTCTCCGCCCGGCACCCAGAGGACGTCCCCGACTTCCTTGTTCGCCGTCCTGGCGAGGATGAAGAGGAGGTCGGAGAGGCGGTTGAGGTAGGTCGCCGCCAGCGGGTTCATCGTCTCGCCGTGCACCTCGACGGCGGCCCACGTGGAGCGCTCGGCCCGGCGCACCACGGTGCACGCCTGGTGCAGCAGGGCGGCTCCCGGCGTGCCGCCCGGCAGGATGAACGAGCGGAGCTTCTCCAGGTCCGCCAGGAAGCGGTCGCAGTCCGCCTCCAGCTTGTCGATGTAGGCCTGTTCCACGCGCAGCGGCGGGTACTTCGGGTTCTCCACGACGGGCGTGCACAGGTCCGCGCCGACGTCGAACAGGTCGTTCTGGACCCGGACGAGGACCTTGACGACGTCCTGAGGCAGCCCGCCGAGCGCGATGGCCGCACCGATGGCCGCGTTGGCCTCGTTGGCGTCCGCGTACGCGGAGATGCGCACATCGGTCTTGCTCGTGCGGCTCATGTCGCCGAGCGCCGTGGTGCCCTTGTCGCCGGTGCGCGTGTAGATGCGCGTCAGATTGACCATGTGGCCAGCCTACGGGCTGTCCCGAATTCCCCAGTGGGCGCACGAAGGCGGCTGCGGCACCTCGCTGTGTCGCCGGACCGCCCGGATACGCCCGGTATCCCGAATACGCCCGGTATGAGGACGACCCTCCGCCTCGCGACGCACCCCGTCCGACGCCGCACACCGATCCGCCGGTGACTACGGGACAGCCCTTGGGACGGCCCGGGTCCGGCGGCCCACCCGGTCCCCGGTGTGATGTCCGTCATTCGAGACGTGACGCGCATCTCTTCGCCGCCACACGGCGCCCCGCGGCCGCTAACCTCCGCAGGGATCCGGTAGGCAAACGTGCGTTAAGGGGTGCAGCAGTGGCCAGGAAGCTCGCCGTCATCGGGGCCGGACTCATGGGGTCCGGCATCGCGCAGGTCTCCGCCCAAGCGGGCTGGGACGTCATGCTGCGCGACGTCACCGACGCGGCCCTGACCCGCGGCACCGACGGCATCAAGGCCTCGTACGACAGGTTCGTGGCCAAGGGGAAGCTCGAAGCGGCCGACGCCGAGGCCGCATTGGGGCGCATCACCACGACCACGGACCTCGACGCGGTCGCCGACGCGGACGTCGTGGTGGAGGCGGTCTTCGAGAAGCTCGAGGTGAAGCACGAGATCTTCCGTGCGCTCGACAAGCTCGTACGGGACGAGGCCGTGCTCGCCTCCAACACGTCCGCCATCCCGATCACCAAGATCGCGGCCGTGACCGAGCGGCCGGAGCGCGTCGTCGGCACCCACTTCTTCTCGCCGGTGCCGATGATGCAGCTGTGCGAACTCGTCCGCGGCTACAAGACCAGCGACGAGACGCTCGCCACCGCACGCGAGTTCGCCGAGTCCGTGGGCAAGACGTGCATCGTCGTCAACCGCGACGTCGCCGGCTTCGTGACCACCCGTCTGATCTCGGCGCTGGTCGTCGAGGCCGCCAAGCTGTACGAGTCGGGCGTGGCGAGCGCCGAGGACATCGACATCGCCTGCAAGCTCGGCTTCGGCCATGCGATGGGGCCGTTGGCCACCGCCGACCTGACGGGCGTGGACATCCTGCTCCACGCCACCGGCAACATCTACACCGAGTCGCAGGACGAGAAGTTCGCGCCGCCGGAGCTGATGCGCCGGATGGTGGACGCCGGTGACATCGGGCGCAAGAGCGGGCAGGGCTTCTACAAGCACTGAACGCCGACCCCGGGTGCGCGGGGGCCGTACGCCCCTGCCCACCTTCACCCCTTCGGGTGAATTCGGTATCGGTTCGCTTACAGACGGCAACTTCTCTGCACGTACGGCAGTCAGTTGGTGCAAACAAAGAGGCAGTCGAACCTCACGGTCGAACGCGACAGTCGAACGCACAGTCAGACAATCGGCGCACATGTCGGCTCTGGCGGACAACAGCACTCTCGGGGAGCGCATATGCACATCAGGGGCGACCACGCCGAGCTGGTCGTCGGGGGCCGCCTCGACGTCCGGAGCGCGGCGGACGCCCGAACGGTCCTGCACGCGGCCGTCGACGACGGAGTGGGCGATCTCGTGCTCGACCTGAGCAGTCTGGACTCCTGGGACGCCACCGGTCTCGGGGTCATCATGGGCGCGCACCGACGGGCCGGCCGCTGCGGCCGGCGCCTCGTGCTGCGCGGAGTGCCGCCGCAGATGCAGCGGCTCCTGGTGGCCACCCGGCTGCACCGCATCCTGGCCATCGAGGGCGGAATCGCCGCAGAGTCCCTGCCTCGGGTCTGAGCGGGCGACACGCGCCAGGGCGCACAATCATCACGACACCGTGACGTCCTGGGCGCCCGGCACCCCGGCTGTTCCCCGACGCCCGGCGAACGTCTAGGCTCCGGTCGCCCGCCTCTTCACCAACCCACACGGCGGGCACCGGTCCACAAGCGGCAGCGAACGTGCAGCCGGCCGGAGGGGCTTCCGCACGAGACGCCATCTGGGGGCTTTGACCATGGACCCGAAGAATCCGGAACCGGACGGCCACGGCCACGACAGCGACCACGGCAGCGCCGACGGCGGCACGGACGGGGGCACCGGGCACCGACCGCCGCGCGACGCGGTGCCGCCGGAGTTCGCCCACCAGAAGGCCACGCCGGCACGCACGGTGCGCGTGATCGCCGGCGACTTCGCGCTCACCGTCAACCCGGTCGACGGCAGCGAGATCGAGCCCTGCCGCCCCGGCGAGCGACCCGCCGCGCCCGCACGGCACACCTCCTGGGAACGCGAGGAACGGCGGCGCGCCCTCCGGCCCCCGGTCCCGCCCGGACCGGCCGCCCCCGCACTGCCGCTGCTGGAACGCCAGGAAGAGCGTCAGCGGCTCGTACGCCTCCTGGGGCGCGGCCGCACGGTCCGGCTGACCGGGCCCGCCGGATCGGGCCGTACCGCCCTGCTCGACGCCGTAGCCGCCGACTGCGCCGACCTGGCCCCCGACGGTGTCGTCCGCCTCTCCGGACACCACCGCACGCCCGCCGAGCTGCTCCACGAACTCTTCGCGGCCGTCCACGACGCCCCGCTGCACCGGCCCGACCCGGCCGAGCTGCTGGGCCACGTCCGCGAGATCGGTGCCGTCGTCCTCGTCGACGACCTGGAGTTCGGCGGCGGCGCCCTGGACGAACTTCTCGACGCCACCCCGGAATGCGCCTTCCTGCTCGCCGCGACCCCCGACGTGCCGGCGCCCTCGGCGGGCTCCCAGGTCGAGGAGGTGTTCCTCTCCGGGCTCGACCGCGGCACGGCGCTCGAACTCCTGGAGCGGGCCGTGGAGCGGCCGCTCACCGACGAGGAGGCGAACTGGGCCGGCGACCTCTGGTTCGAGTCGGAGGGACTGCCCCTGCGCTTCGTCCAGGCCGGTGCGCTCCTGAGGCAGCGCGACACCCTGCGCAACGGCTCCGCGCAGCGGTCCGCCGATGCCACCGATGACGCCGGCGACGAGGACGACGACGAGGGCAGCGTCTTCGGCGACGGGATCGACACCCCGCTGCCCACGCTCGGCGAAGGAGCCGCCCCCGCCGCGCTGCTCGCGTCCCGGCTCAGCGAGTCCGCCCGCGACACCCTCCGGTTCGCGGTCGCCCTCGGCGGCGAGGTCCCGCACCAGGCACACCTCCCGGCGCTCATCGGAGACACCCACGCCGACGCCGCGCTCGGCGAGCTGACCGGCTGCGCCCTGCTCAGCCCCGTCGGCTCCCGCTACCGGCTGGCGGCCGGAGTCGCCGCCCAGCTGGAGGCCGCCGGCTACGCCGAGGGCGCCCTCGAACGCGCCCACACGGCCGCCCGGCACTACGCCTGGTGGACGGGGCACCCGTCGGTGACGCCCGCGCGGGCGTCCGGCGAGGCGGACGCGATCCTCGCGGCGCTGGGCGCGCTGGTGCCCGCCCAGGAGGCCGGGCACGCCGGTACCGCCGTGCTGCTGGCCCGCAGCGCCGCGCCCGCGTTCGCGGCGGGACTGCACTGGCAGGCGTGGGAGCGCACGCTGCGAACCGGCCAGGAGGCGGCCCGGACGGCGGGCGAGGTCGCCGAAGAGGCCTACTTCCTCCACGAGCTGGGCGTACTGGCCCTGTGCTCGGGCAGCCTCGACCGGGCACGCGCCGAACTCGAGGCGTCCATCGCCATGCGCGGGGCGCTCGCCGACAAGCGCGGCACGGTCGCCGGCCGCAGGGCGCTGGCGCTCGTGACCGACCGGGAGGGCCCCCGGCCGCCCGGTGCGGACGGCGCGGAGGGCGAGGCGGCCCCCGCCGCTCGCGCCGAGGAGCCGGTGTTCCCGGCCTTGGGCGTCACGGCCGTCTCCGCGCCGGTCGAGACGGCGGATGCCCGCCGTCAGCTCCCGGCCTGGCCCGCCGGCCTGGTCGCGGAGGCGCGCCGGCTCGTCGTCTCCGGCCCCCGGCGCCACCTCGTCGCGGCCGGAGCGGGCGCACTGCTGGCCGTGGTCCTCGGCACGATGGTGACCCTCGGAGCGGCCTCCGACGAGGAGACCCCGGCGGACCGGGTGACCAGCGAGCAGTCCGCGAACGAGGGGGAGGGGAGCGAGGGCCTGGACGCGGACGAGCCAGCCGGCACCCCCACCAGCCGTCCCGCGGACGGCACATCCGGCGGTACGGGGGGCGCACCCGCGGCCCCGGACACCGCGCGGCCCGGCGAGAGCGGCTCGGCGGGCGATCCCGCGACGCAGAGCGGCGGTTCCTCGACGGGCGGCTCGGGTACGAACGGCTCGGCGACCGGCGGTTCGTCGTCGGCCACCGGCGGTACGAGCGGGAGTTCGTCGTCGACGGGCGGTCCGTCGTCGAGCGGCGGCACGTCGACGGGTTCGACGGGTTCGACCGGCGGCTCGCCGTCGAGCGGCGGCACGTCCACGGGCCCGAGCGGCGGGACCTCCACGGGCCCGAGCGGCGGCACCACGGACGGCGGCAGCACGGACGGCGGGGCCGCGAGCGGCGGCACCACCGACGGCGGCACCACGGACGGCGGTACGGCCGACGGCGGGGCCGCGGACGGCGGCACCACCGATGGCGGCAGCTCCGATGGCGGTGCGTCCTCCACCGGGAGCCCGGGGGCCACGACGAGCAGTCCCAGCGGCAGCCTGGCGGGGCCGAGCAGTTCGTCGTCCTGACCGGGCGCCGGTGCGCCTCCCGCGTCAGACAGCCGCGTCAGACGGTCGCGTCCGGGCGCGTGTGTTCGCATGGGGTGGCGTGCGGGGGCGTCCGGGGGCGTCCGGTCCTGCGGCAGAGCGCATCCGGCCGGTACGGGGGGCGGTCCCGTCCGGCGCGGTGGAGTCCCCCGAGCCGCGCGGCCGTGCGCCCATTCGGTGCCTCCGTGCCGGCGCGCGAAGGGGCCCGGGCGCTGGACGGGCGCTCGGGCGGTGTCCCGTGCCGAGCGGGGACACCTGCCGCACCGCGCCCGGGCGAACGGGGAGGGACGCCGCACCGCGCCCGGCCGCGCACCGAGGCGGCTCCGGGCCCTGGAGGCGTGCCGCGCGTGGACCCGCGACGTGCCGGTCGCCGGTCCCGCGCCCGCACGTAGCCGCGTGCTGTCGCCGGTCCCGCGCCCGCACGTAGCCGCGTGCTGTCGCCGGTCCCGTGCCCGCACGGAGCCGCGGTCCGGGTCCCGTGACCGTGCCCGTACGGCGCCCGCACCGGGCCGTACCCGCGCCCGCACCGTGCCGTGCCTGGGCCGTACCCGCGCCCGCACGGTGCCCGGGCCCGCCACGGCGGCGCCTGCGGCCGCCGGGGTGACCGCCGGTCGCCCGCGCTACCCCGTCAGAACAGACGCAGCTTGTCGTCCTCGATGCCGCGCAGGGCGTCGTAGTCCAGCACCACGCAGCCGATGCCGCGGTCCGTGGCCAGCACGCGGGCCTGGGGCTTGATCTCCTGTGCCGCGAACACACCGCGGACCGGGGCGAGATGGGGGTCGCGGTTCAGCAGCTCCAGATAGCGGGTGAGCTGCTCGACCCCGTCGATCTCGCCGCGGCGCTTGATCTCCACCGCCACCGTCGCTCCGTCGGAGTCCCGGCAGAGGATGTCCACGGGGCCGATCGCCGTCGGGTACTCGCGGCGGATCAGGCTGTAGCCCTCGCCCAGTGTCTCGATACGGTCTGCGAGCAACTCCTGGAGGTGCGCTTCCACGCCGTCCTTGATGAGTCCGGGGTCCACGCCCAGCTCGTGGGACGAGTCGTGGAGGACCTCCTCCATGGTGATGATCAGTTTCTCGCCCGTTTTGCCGGTGACCGTCCAGACGTTGTCGTCGCCCTCCTTGAGAGTGCACGGAGGGGACATCCAGTTCAGCGGTTTGTACGCCCTGTCGTCGGCGTGGATGGAGACGCTGCCGTCGGCCTTGACCAGGATCAGACGGGGAGCGGAGGGCAGGTGGGCGGTGAGCCGGCCGGCGTAGTCCACGGAACAGCGGGCGATGACGAGACGCATGGTGCGCAACGCTACTCGACCGACCTCCTCGCGCGCGATTCGTCCCGCCGCCGCCCGCAACCCCTGTCCGAGTCCCTACCGGTCGCCCCTCTTGTGCCCTTGGCCAGGTGGCCGGTTGTCTTCCCATTCTCCTGGTGCGGACCAGACAGCGCGCATAACGTGGATGCAGGAGGTCGCCGGTCGTGCACGCTGCGTCGTCTTCGGAGCCGTAGCCGGGCACACGCCGCCGCCTTCTTCCCTGCCCGTAAGACCCCGCCCGGCGGGGTCGCGAGAGGAGAACCCATGTCGCTCGACGTCTCACCGGCGCTGTTGGAACAGGCCGAGCGAGGCGAGGTCGACGAAGCTGCATTCGTCGACTGCGTCCGGACCTCCCTGCCCTACGCATGGGAGATGATCAGTTCTCTGGTGGCACAGCTGAAGGTGGACGGCGGAGAGTTCGCCGACAACCAGACGCCGCCGCCGGACGAGCAGGCACGTGGTCAGCTGTTGCGCGCACTCGCGAGCGACGCCATCAGGGGTGCGCTGCAGCGGCACTTCGGAGTGCGGCTCGCCTTCCAGAACTGCCACCGCGTCGCGGTGTTCCCGTTGGACTCCTCGGTGGATGAGCGGCTCGCCCGCTTCACGTCCGTAAGGGCCCAGCTGCTCAACCAGTCGCCCGAACTGCGCGACTGCTGATGTCTTCCGCTGCCGCTCCGCATCGCGCGAGGCGTCATGGATGCCGGGGCGGCAGCCTCCACCGGACGACGGGCCGGGGGAGGCGTGCGGGCCGCACGGTCGTGCGGCCCGCACGCGCGTCGGCCCGTTCAGCGAAGCAGCGGAAGCACCTCGGCGCCCAGCCGCCGTACGTTGTCCTCCGTCGCCGCCAGATCGCCCGACCCCTCGGAGAGGAGCGCGAACCGGGTGATGCCGGTGCGCTCAGCGGTCGCCGCCAGCCGGTCCGCGGCCAGCCTCGGCGGTCCCACCGGGTGCAGCCGGCACAGCAGTTCGGTGTAGCGGACGGGGTCGCGCATCGCGCGCTGCCGCCCGTCGACCGTCACATGGGCCTCCAGGCCCTGCTTCAGCCAGCCCGGCATCGCCTTGGTGAGGGTCTCCTCGGCCGCTGTGCGGCTGTCCGCGATCTGCACCACGCCGGCCGACACATGGCCCGCGGCCGCCACCGTCTCCGGGGCGTGGCCCGACGCGAGGGCGTGGCTCCGCCACAGGGCGACCATGTCCGCCTTCTCCGCGTCGTCGCAGTGCATCCCCAGGAGCATCGGCAGCCCGCGCTCGGCCGCCAGCCGCACCGTCGCGGGGGAGGTGCACGCCACGATCACCTCGGGGCCCGCGGGGCCGTGGCCGTCCGCGCCGATCAGGTCGCCGGGCCGCGGCACGACGGGGACCTCACGGAAAGCGAATCGTTCCCCCTCGCTCCCCACCCGAGCGTCCCGCAGCCAGCGCAGCAGCAGGTCCAGCGACTCGGGGAAGTGCTTCTCGTACGCCGCGAGACCGGCGCCGAAGACCTCCAGATCGACCCAGGGCCCGCCGCGGCCCACGCCGAGGGAGAACCGGCCCCCCGACGTGAGGTGCAGCAGCGCCGCCTGCTCGCCCAGCGCCACGGGATGGACGGTCGGCAGTACGCTCACCGCCGTGCCCACCCTGAGCCGTTCCGTGCGGCCGAGCAGCAGCGCGGCCAGGGTCACCGCCGACGGGCACACCCCGTACGGTACGAAGTGGTGCTCGGCCAGCCAGACCGAGTCCAGTCCGGCGGCCTCGGCCACCTCGGCGGACCGCACGGCCCGGTGCAGTGCCTCCCCGGGCCCCTGGCCCGGGAACTGGGCGGCCAGTACAAAAGCTCCAACGCGCATCGCCTGATGCCTCCTTGCGGCCGACGCGGCATTCCCCCCACACAGGCAACAACGTCTGACACGTGCCAAAGGCACGGCCGCGAGTGAAGTTGTTGCGATTTTCCGGTAACCGGGCCCGGCGGGTGGTGTGGTCGGCGCCGTACGGGGCGTCTACCCGCCGCCCGGGACCGTAGGCTTGGGAGTGAACTGTCCGCATCTGCTCCCGAGGTGTCACGTGTCCCCGCGCAGAAACCGCCCCCGCGGAGGGGAGAAGCAGACCGACCGCGCCGGTGACATGGCCGACCGCTACGGCGGGGTGGAGCGGTCCGAGAGCTGGCAGGGCGAGGAGTGGCGGGTCCGGCACGTCGCGGGGGCGAGCGCCGCGGGCAAGCGCTACCGCTGCCCGGGCTGCGACCAGGAGATCCCGTCCGGCACCCCGCACGTAGTGGCCTGGCCCGACTACGGCGGGGTGGACGACCGGCGTCACTGGCACAGGGCCTGCTGGAACGCGAAGGACCGCCGCACCTCCCGGGTGCAGCGGTCCCGCAACGCGCCTCGCTACTGAACGGCCCGGCCCGGCTGGCTGCCGAGGCGCGGTCCGGCCGCCGGAGCCCGGTCCGGCAGGGTCAGACGTCGCGCCGGTCGAGCGAGAGGTAGGCGGCGGCCATGGCCGCGCCCGCCACGCCCAGCATGATCCACAGCGGCTCCCAGCCGTTCGGGCCCTGGTCGGTGACGGGAGTGTCGTAGAGCACCCCCAGCTGGCTCGGGATGGAGTACTCGAGCAGGAACTCCTGCACCTGCCGCAGCGACTCCGTGTACATGAACAGTGCCAGCACCAGCGGCAGCAGGACCACACCGATCATGACGGTGATCGCGCCCGCGGAGTGCCGGATCAGCGCGCCGACGGCGAGCGAGAGCAGTCCGAGCAGGCCGACGAAGAGCCCGACGCCTACCGTCGCCCGGAACCAGTCCTCACCGGTGCTGACGCCCCCGTCCACGATCGCCGTCTGCAGGGCGCCGACGATCGCGGCGGTCACCGTCGTGATCACGAAGACCAGCAGGAAGAAGACCGTCGCCTTCGCCGTCAGCACCCGGGCGCGGCTGGGGCAGGCGGTCAGGGTGGTGCGGATCATGCCGGTTCCGTACTCGGAGGCGATGGTCATCACACCCAGTGTGATGACGCAGATCGAGCCGAGCAGGACGCCGAAGAAGCCGAGGCTGAGCACGGATTCCTCGCCCACCTCGGGCTCCACCGAGGACACCGCCACGGCCGAGAGCACACCGATGCCGAACATCAGCACGATCATCACGCCGAGCGTCCATACGGTGGAACGCACCGAACGGATCTTGGTCCACTCGGAGGCGAGCGCGTCGCCGAGGTGCGCCGCCCGGACCGGGATCGGGGAGTCGTAGGCGCCCTGCGGGTACGCGTCCTGCTGCTGGTACGGGGTCGTCATCGGGCGTCCTCGGTGCTGCTCTTGGTCAGGTCTGCGGGGGCGGCGGCCGGGGCCGGCGGGGCGGCGTCGGCCGGGGGCGCCGCCGGAGGTGCCGCCGGAGCGGCGGCCGGTGGAGTGGTCGCGTACGGGTTGTGGCCGGGCGCCACGGTGGCGGGCGGAGCGGCCGTGTACGGGTTGTGGCCGGGCGGCGGCGGGGCGTACCAGCCCTGCTGCGGCACCTCGGGGACCAGTAGCGCGGACGGGTCGTACTCCGTCGGCGGCGGCTGCATCAGACCGGCCTTCCGGTCCTCCGTGGAGCGGTAGTCCACGGCCGCCTGGGTCATCCGCATGTAGGCCTCCTCCAGCGAGGCCTGGTGCGGCGAGAGCTCCCACAGCCGGACGTCGGCGTCGTGCGCCAGGTCGCTGATGGCGGGCAGCGCGAGGCCGGTCACCCGCAGCGCCCCGTCCGGCTCCGGCATGACCTGGCCGCCGGCCTCGGTGAGGACGACGCTCAGCTTCTCCCGCTGCTGCGGCTCGGTCTGCGGCGTCCGTACCCGGGCGAAGCCGGCCGAGTTGTGCGCGATGAAGTCCTTCACGCTCATGTCCGCGAGCAGCTGGCCCCGTCCGATGACGATCAGGTGATCGGCGGTGAGGGCCATTTCGCTCATCAGGTGCGAGGAGACGAACACGGTACGGCCCTCGGAGGCCAGCTGCTTCATCAGATTGCGCACCCAGAGGATGCCCTCCGGGTCGAGACCGTTCACCGGCTCGTCGAACAGCAGCACCTGAGGGTCGCCCAGCAGGGCCGCGGCGATGCCGAGCCGCTGCCCCATACCCAGCGAGAAGCCCTTGGAGCGCCGCTTGGCGACGTCCTGGAGGCCCACCACCCCGAGCACCTCGTCGACCCGGCGGGCCGGGATGCCGGACAGCTGGGCGAGCGAGAGCAGATGGCTGCGGGCGCTCCGTCCGCCGTGCACCGCCTTGGCGTCCAGCAGCGCCCCGACCTGACGTGGTGCGTTGGGCAGCTTCCGGAACGGGTGGCCGCCGATCGTGACATGGCCGGAAGTCGGCTGGTCGAGGCCGAGGATCATGCGCATCGTCGTCGACTTGCCCGAGCCGTTAGGCCCGAGGAAGCCGGTGACGGCACCGGGCCGCACCTGGAAGGAAAGGTTGTACACGGCCGTCTTGGCGCCGTAGCGCTTCGTCAGGCCGACTGCCTCGATCATTGCTCCAGCCCCATCGACAGGTCAGGTCGTCGGGGCACGGCCGCACACGGCCGCAGCCCCCCGTAAGAGTTAGGAGGATATCCGGGGGCTGACGGTTCCGGCCAAGGCGGACGGCCGCTCCGGTTCGGGCGGGATACGGGTCAGGCGTCCCGCTCGGGATACGGGTCAGGCGTCCCGCTTCTTGAGGACCACGAAGCCGCCGAGCAGCGCGGCCGCCACCCAGAGCAGCATGATGCCGAGGCCGCCCCACGGCCCGTACGGGACCTCCTCGCTGTTCATCGCCTGCGGCACGACCTGCATGATCTTCGAGCCGGCCTGGTCCGGGAAGTAGCGGGCCACGTCCTTGGCGTACGGGACGGCGGCCAGGATCTGGGACACCAGGAAGAAGAACGGCATCAGGATGCCGAGCGAGAGCATCGAACTGCGCAGCATCGCCGCGACGCCCATGGAGAACAGCGCGATGAGCCCCATGTAGAGCCCGCCGCCGATCACCGCGCGCAGCACGTTCTCCTCGCCGATCGAGGTGGCGCGCTCGCCGAGCAGGGCCTGGCCGAGGAAGAAGCTGAGGAAGCTGGTCGCCGTCCCCACCACCAGCGCCAGCAGCCCGGCCACCATGATCTTGCTGAACAGGAAGGTGGCGCGCTGCGGGACGGCGGCGAGCGAGGTGCGGATCATGCCGGAGCTGTACTCCGTGCCGACCACGAGCACGCCGAAGACGACCATCGCGAGCTGGCCCAGCACCATGCCGGAGAAGCTGACCAGCGTCGGGTCGAAGGTGGCCTGCTCGGCCGGCGGCAGGTCGTCGAAGGTCGAGGCGAGCAGCGCGCAGATCAGCGCGCCGACGGCGACCGTCACCACGAAGGCGCTGACGAGGGTCCAGGTGGTGGAGGCGACCGTGCGGATCTTGGTCCACTCGGACTGCAGAACGGCGGGTACCGAGGCCATTGGGTCAGGCTCCCTTGTCGCGCGGGGCCCACTGGGGGCCGTGACCGGAGGCGGAGTGCGCGTGGTACTCCACGGCGTTCGCCGTCATCTGCATGAACGCCTCCTCCAGCGAGGCGCGCTGGGAGCTCAGTTCGTGCAGCACGATGCGGTGTTCGGCGGCCAGCTCCCCCACCTGCTCGGTGGTGGCGCCGTCGATCTCCAGCGTGCCGTTGCCGGCCTCGACGGGAGTGAGGCCCGATTCGTGGAGCACGTCCCGCAGCCGTTCCTGCTGCGGCGAGCGCAGCCGTACATAACTGCGCGAGTTCTGGTGGATGAAATCCGCCATCGACGTGTCGGCGAGCAGCCGCCCCTGTCCGATGACGATCAAGTGATCGGCGGTGAGGGCCATTTCGCTCATCAGATGGGAGGAGACGAAGATCGTTCTCCCTTCGGCCGCGAGCTGTTTCATCAGATTGCGGATCCAGTGAATTCCCTCCGGATCCAGCCCGTTGACCGGCTCGTCGAACATCAGGATCTCCGGGTCGCCGAGCAGCGCGGAGGCGATGCCGAGCCGCTGCCCCATGCCGAGGGAGAAGCCCTTGGTCTTCTTCTTCGCCACCGCGGTGAGGCCGACCGTGTCGAGGACCTCGGCCACCCGGCTCGCCGGGATCCGGTTCGCCTGGGCCAGGCAGAGCAGGTTGTTGTACGCGGTTCGCCCGCCGTGCATCGCCTTGGCGTCGAGCAGCGCGCCGATGTACTTCAGCGGTTCCTGCAGGTCCCGGTAGTGCTTGCCGTCGATCCGGACCGTCCCGCTGGTGGGGTTGTCCAGATCCAGCATCATCCGCATCGTGGTCGACTTGCCCGCGCCGTTCGGCCCGAGGAATCCGGTGACGACGCCCGGCCGCACCGTGAAGGAGAGACGGTCGACCGCGACCTTGGAGCCGAAACGCTTGGTGAGACCCTCGAGCTCGATCATGCGTTCACGCTACGGGGGCATACGGGGGAAACGCCACCCGATAGGGCGGACGGACGGCCACATTTCACCATCCGGACAACGACCCGGGCCAGGGGAGCGGCGCATGGGCGTGCGGAGGCCCGAAGGCGTGTGCGCCCGGTGCCGTCGAAGGCACCGGGCGCACACGGGGCGCACTGCCGTGCGCCCACGGCGTCAGCGGGACTGCTGGGCCGGGACGCCGCGGGACACCGGCTCGTCGTCGGCCGACACCCCCGTCGCCGCGACCGCCGCGCCGGTCAGCGTGGCCAGCATCTCGCGGACGTTGGTCAGCTGGGCGTTGATGGAGTCGCGACGGTTGGTCAGCGCCGCCAGCTCGCGCTCCGATTCGCTGCGGATGCGGTCCGCCTTCGCGTTCGCGTCGGCCACGATGTCCTCGGCCTGGCGCTGCGCGGTCTCGACGGTCTGCCGGGCGCGGCGCTCCGCGTCCGTGCGCAGCTTCTCGGCCTCCAGCCGCAGCTGCTCGGCGCGGTGCTCGATCTCCGCGAGACGCTTCTCCGCCTTCGCCTGACGCGACGCCAGGTCGCGCTCGGACTGGTCCCGGCGCTTCGCCAGGTTCGTCTCGAAGTCCGCGGCGGCCTGGGCGGCCTTGGCCCGGGTCTCCTCGAAGAGGGCGTCCGCCTCCTCGCGCTTGGACTGCGCGTCCTTCTGCGCCTCGGCGCGCAGCGAGTTCGCCTCGCCCTGCGCCTTCTCGACGATCCGGACGCCCTCGTCCTCGGCCTTCTGCTTGCGCTCCGAGGCGAACGCCTCGGCGTCGTTGCGGACCTGCTGGGCGGCGCCCTCGGCGAGCTCGCGGTGCTGCTCGGCCGCGCGCCGGGCCTCCTCGCGCAGGTCCTTCGCCTCCTCCTCGGCGAGGCGGAGGATCTTCTCGACCCGTGCACCGAGCCCCGCGTAGGACGGCTCCGCGTCGTTGACCTGGGCCTGGGCGTTCTGCGTCTCGAGATGGAGCTCCTCGATGCGCTTCTCCAGCGAGGTGATACGCGCGAGAGCACTGTCACGGTCGGCGACGAGCTTGGTGATGCGGTCATCCACCTGACCGCGGTCGTACCCGCGCCGCACGAGCTCGAAGCCGAAGGGGGAGGAAGTGTCGCTCATGGGGATCCTGTCGAATGAGACCGGCTGAGGTGTTAGAGGGAATCCTAGGCGCCCAAGCGGCGTGTCATCGAGCAGATGCCCGTTTGATATGGAGAATGTCCAGCCTTTCGGGTGGCTAGCTCTCGGAGGTCTTGCCACTCGAACGGGTACTCCCTGCCGAGGCCCCCGCCTTGACGCCGCCGTCCTTGCCGCCCGGCGCCTCGAACGACTCCAGCGCCTCCAGCACGTCCTGCACCCGGGAGATCTCCGCCTGGATGTCCTCGCGCCGGCGCACCAGCACCTCCAGCTCCCGCTTCCCCTCCGCGATCATGCGCTCGGCCTCGCGCTCCGCGTCGGCCTTGACCTTCTCGGCCTCCCGGACCAGCTCGGCCTTCTTCTGCTCGGCCTCCTTGAGCAGTGCCTCCGCCTTCCGCACCGCGGCGATCCGCACCTTGCCGGCCTCCGAATTGGCCTCCGACACCAGCTCCTTGGCCTTCGCCCCGGCCTCGGCCTGCTGCTCCTCAGCGGCCTTCACCAGCTGGTCGCAGCGCTCGCCCGCGGCCTTCATCTGCTCGGCGGACTCCCGGCGGGCCCGCTCGTGCAGCTCCTCGACGTCGCTCTCCACGCGCCGGCGGAGCTCCTCCGCGCGCTCCCGGATGGCCGTCGCGTCGCCCCGCGCCCCCACCAGCAGCTCGTCGGCGTCCGTACGGGCCTTCTCCACCAGCGAGTTGCCCTCGACGGTCGCCTCGGCGACCAGCCGGTCGGCCTCCTTGCGGGCCGCGCCGACCATCGTGTCCGCCTGCGACTCGGCCTCCGTCGTCGCCCGCAGCGCCTCCTCCTGCGCCTTGGCCATCAACCGGTCGACCTGCTCCGCCGCGTCCGCACGGCGCTTCGCCACGTCCTTCCGGGCGGTGTCGAGCAGCCGGTCGGCCTCCTCACGCGCCTCCGAGCGCATCCGCTCGGCGGCCCGCTCCGCGTCCCCGCGGAGCCGCTCCGCCTCGGCCCTGACCCGGTCCGCCCGCTGCTGCGCGGTGCCCACGGTGTCGGCCGCCTCGGCGCGCAGCCGTTCGGCTTCCGCCCCGGCCTCGGCGATGAGCTGGTCGGCCTGCTCGGCCGCGTCGGCACGGCGCTTGTCCGCCGCCTTCCTGGCCTCGTCCAGGATCCTCCCGCCGTCCGAGCGGGCGGCCGCGCGCAGTTCCTCGGCCTGGCGCTCGCCGTCCTCCTTGACCTGCTCGGCCTCGGCGCGCAGCCGCTCCGCGTCCCGCTCGGCGAGCGACAGCAGTTCGGACGCCTCGGTCGTGACCCGGTCGGACTCCCCGGTGGCCTCGGCCACCAGCTGGTCGGCCTGGGCGGCGGCCTCGGAACGCATCCGGTTGGCGTCCTCGCGGGCCTCGGCCCGGGTCCGTGCCGCGTCCTGCTCGGCGGAGGCCACGGCGTCGGCCGCCTCCGTGCGCATCCGCTGGGCGTACTCCGAGGTCTCGGTGCGCAGCCGGTCCGACTCGGTGATCGCCTCGTTGACGGTCCGCTCGGCGAGCGACCTGGCGGCCTCCGCCTCCTCGTCGGCGCGCGCCCGGACGCGGTTGGCGTCCTCGGTGGCACGCTCCCGCTCCGCGTAGGCGTCGGCGCGGACCCGGTCCGCCTCCTCCTGGGCCTCCGTCCTGGTGCGCTCCGCCGCGTGCTCGGCGGCGCTGCGCAGCCCGGCGATCTCCTGCTCGGCCTGCTCCTGCAGACCGGACACGGAGTCCCGTACCTGCTGGGCGGTCTGCTCGGCGGCCGACACCATCTCGGTGGCGCGCCGGTCCGCCTCCTCCACCAGCCGTTGCGCCTCGGTCTGGGCGTCCTCGACCCGCCTGCGGGCGGCGGCGAGCAGCTCCTCGCTCTGCTCGCGGGCCAGTTCCCGCTCCTGGTCGGCCTCCGACCGGGCCGCGCCCAGGGTCTCCTCGGCCTCCCGGCGGCGCCGGTTCGCCTCCTCCTGGGCGGCGGCGAGCGCCTCGGTGGCCTCCTGGCCGACCCGCTCGGCCGCCGCGGCGGCCTCGCCGCGGACCCGGTCGGCGGTCTCCTGCGCCTCGGTCCGCAGCCGCTCGGCCTCCGTGGCGGCCTCGGTGCGCAGCCGCACGGCGACGGCCTCGCCCTCGGCGCGGGAGGCCGAGGCATCGGAGGCGGCCTCGGTCCGCAGCCGCTCGGCCTCCTGCTCGGCCTGCTCCATCAGCGTACGGGCGCGCTCGGCCGTCTCGGTGCGCAGCCGCTCGGCCTCCTCCGCGGCCTCCCGGCGAATCCGCTCCGCCTCCGCGCGCGCCCCGGTCAGCGCCTCCTCGGCCGACGCCAGCCGGGCCTCCGCCTCCGAGTGCAGACGGGCCAGCTCGTCCGCGGCCTCGGCCTGGCGGGCGGCGACGGCGCGTTCGGTCTCCTCGCGGAGCCCGGCCGCGGCCCGCTCGGCCGCGGCCTTCATCTCGTCGGCCTGCTCCTCGGCCTCGGCGCGCAGCCGGTCCGCCTCGGTACGGGTGCGTTCCAGCGTCTCCTCGGCCTGCCGGCGCAGCGTCGTGGCCCGCTCGATGGCCTCGGTGCGGACGCGCTCGCTGTCCGTGGTGGCCTTGGACCGCACGTCGTCGGCATCGGCCTTCGCCTTCGTCAGCAGGTCCTCGGCGGTCTTCGCCGCCTCCTCGATCTGCTGGACGGCCTCCCGGCGCGCCTCGCTGCGGATCCGCTCGCCCTCGGCGACGGCCTCGGAACGCAGCTGCTCGGCCTCGCCGCGCAGCCGCCGGGCCTCCTCCTGCAGTTCGACGGTCTTGGCGCGGTACTCCTTGGTGTCGTCCTTCGCCGCGCCCTTGAGCTCCTCGGCCGTGTCATGGGCCTCGGCGCGCAGCCGGTCCGCCTCCGCCTCGGCCTCGCGGCGGATCCGCTCGGCCTCCTCGGCGGCCTTGCGGGTGGTGTCCTTGGCGTCCTCGGACGCCTTGTTCAGGACCTCCTCCGCGGTCCGGGCGGCCTTGGCGAGCTGGGCGGCGGAGTCCTCGGCGGCCACCGTGCGGGCCTTCTCCGACGCCTCCGCGACCAGCTTCTCCGCCTCGGCCCTGGCGTCGGCCAGCGCCTGCTCGGCCTCGCTCTTGAGGTTCTCGGCGTCCTTGGTGGCCTCGGCGACGAGCCGGGCGATCTCGGACTTGGCGGTGCGGGCCCGCTGCTCGTTCGCCGACTCGGCGTTCGCGAGCAGTTTGGCCGCGGCCTCCTTGGCCTCGGCGACGGCCTTGTCGGCCTCCGTACGGGCCTCGCGGAGCCGGTCCTCGGCCTCCTGCATCCGCTGCTCGGCGCTCCGGCTGAGCTCGGCGGCCTGCTGGCGGGCCTGGTCGGACTCGGCGGTCGTGGTGGAGCGGAGCTGCTCGGCGTGGCTGGTGGCCTCCTGGGCCTGGGTGGAGGCGGCGTTCAGCAATCGCTCGGCGTCCCTGCGGGCGCGCAGGAGGACCGCCTCGGCCTCGGCGCGCGCGGTCTCCGCCTCGGAGCTGAGCCGCTGCCGGGCCTCCTCGGCGACCCGGGCGGCCTCGGCGCGGGCGGCGGCGAGTCCCTGCTCGGCCTCCGCGCGCGACTCGTCCAGCAGCCGGCGGGCCTGGGACTCGCTGCGGGCGCGGAGCTGCTCCGCCCACGCCACGTTCTCGTTGACGTGCGCCTCGACGGTCTGCCGGCGCTCCGCCAGCTCCTGGTCGAGGCGCTGGCGGCGCTGGTTCGCCTCGGCGTGCAACTCGGCCTGCAGACGGGCCTGGTGCTCGGCGTGCTCCTGGAGGATGCGCTGGGTCTGGGCCCGGACCTCGCGCAGCTCCCGCTCGGCGTCCGAGCGCAACTGCTCGGCCTGGATCTGGGCGTTCCGCAGCAGCTGCTCGGCCTGGTAGCCGATGTCGGCGCTGTCGTAGGCGGGACGGGACGCGATGGTGCGCCGCGCCTCGTGGAGCTTGGCGCGCAACACCTCGACCTGGTATCCGAGGTCCTCGGCGTGCTGGACGGCCTTCTCCCGCTCGGTCTTCAGCCGGTCCATCTCGGCTTCGAACCGCGAGAGGTGGTCGTCGTCAGCTCGGTGGCTCTCCTGGCGTTCGTAGCCCCGCACTGCGCGGTCCCATCCGTCCCCTGGTCGCAACTCTCTACAGACGAGCGCCGTTCGCCTGAACGGCCCCCCGGGGGAATGGTGTCAGATCAGTAACGAGGACGCGGCGCGGCCCCGGCCCGGCCCCGGCCCGGAGCGGCCCACTCTACCGGGCCGGGAATCCCGGCGGTCAGTGCTCCGCTGATGAGGGGGCGGCGGAAGTGACCAGTTCGGTGAGGACTCCGTGGCAGTCCTTGGGGTGCAGGAACGTGATCCTGGAGCCCATCGAACCGATGCGCGGCTCGTCGTAGAGGACCCGTACGCCCTTGCCCCGGATGTCGTCGGCGGCACCGTCCACGTCCGCCGTGCCGAAGGCGATGTGGTGGACCCCCTCGCCGTTCTTGGCCAGCCACTTCCCGACCGCGGAGTCCTCGCGGGTGGGCTCCAGCAGCTGGAGGTAGGAGGCCCCGCCGTCCGAGGTCTCGTTGATCTTGAGCATGGCCTCCCGGACGCCCTGCTCCTCGTTGACCTCGGTGTGGAAGACCTCGAAGCCGTAGGTGGCCCGGTAGAACTCGACGGTCCTGTCGAGGTCGAAACAGGCGATCCCGATGTGGTCGATTCGCGTCAGCATGCCTCCAGTGCAGCGCCCCCGGTGGTGGTTACGCAACGTGCGCGCGATCACACACGCAGCCCGGTGACCCGAACGCGGACCGCTCAGTACAGTTCGAGTAAACCCTCGTTCACTCCTCAGCCGCCGTGCTGGAAGGGGATCGCCTCTCATGACCGGAACGAACAGCACCACATCCGTCATCGTCGCCGGGGCCCGCACCCCCATGGGACGGCTGCTCGGCTCTCTGAAGTCCTTCTCCGGCGCCGACCTGGGCGGCTTCGCCATCAAGGCCGCACTGGACCGGGCCGGCATCGGCGGCGACCAGGTGCAGTACGTGATCATGGGCCAGGTGCTGCAGGCCGGCGCCGGGCAGATCCCGGCCCGTCAGGCCGCCGTCAAGGCCGGCATTCCGATGAGCGTTCCGGCGCTCACGGTCAACAAGGTGTGCCTGTCCGGGCTCGACGCGATCGCCCTCGCCGACCAGCTGATCCGTGCGGGTGAATTCGACATCGTCGTCGCCGGCGGCCAGGAGTCCATGACCAACGCGCCGCACCTGCTGCCGAAGTCCCGCGAGGGCTTCAAGTACGGCGCGATCGGGATGCTCGACGCCATGGCGCACGACGGTCTCACCGACGCGTTCGAGGGCATCGCCATGGGCGAGTCCACCGAGAAGCACAACACCCGCCTCGGCATCGCCCGTCCCGAGCAGGACGAGATCGCCGCGCTGTCCCACCAGCGCGCCGCCGCCGCGCAGAAGAACGGCCTGTTCGAGGCCGAGATCACGCCCGTCGAGATCCCGCAGCGCAAGGGCGAGCCGGTCGTCTTCAGCAAGGACGAGGGCATCCGCGCCGAGACCACCGTCGAGTCGCTGGGCAAGCTGCGCCCCGCGTTCGCCAAGGAGGGCACGATCACGGCCGGCACCTCCTCGCAGATCTCCGACGGCGCCGCCGCCGTGGTCGTGATGAGCAAGGCCAAGGCCGAGGAGCTCGGTCTGGACTGGATCGCGGAGATCGGCGCCCACGGAAACGTCGCGGGCCCGGACAACTCGCTGCAGTCCCAGCCGTCCAACGCGATCGCGCACGCCCTGAGGAAGGACGGCCTGGAGGTCTCCGACCTCGACCTCATCGAGATCAACGAGGCGTTCGCCGCGGTCGCCGTGCAGTCGATGAAGGACCTCGGGGTGTCCCCGGAAAAGGTGAACGTCAACGGCGGCGCGATCGCCCTGGGCCACCCGATCGGGATGTCCGGCGCCCGCATCGTGCTGCACCTGGCGCTGGAGCTGAAGCGGCGCGGCGGCGGGATCGGCGCGGCGGCGCTGTGCGGCGGCGGCGGCCAGGGCGACGCGCTGATCGTGCGCGTGCCGGCGAAGTAAGCCTCTCGGAGATCGGAGCACGCACGATGGTGGACGTCCCCCAGCTGGTCGCCCAGGCGAGGGAGGGCAGGCCGCGGGCCGTGGCCCGGCTGATCTCACTCGTCGAGGGGGCGTCCCCGCAGCTCCGCGAGGTCATGGCGGAGCTCGCGCCGCTGACCGGGGGCGCGTACGTGGTGGGCCTGACCGGTTCGCCGGGCGTCGGCAAGTCCACGTCCACCTCGGCGCTGGTGACGGCGTACCGGAAGGCCGGCAAGCGGGTCGGGGTGCTCGCCGTCGACCCGTCGTCCCCGTTCAGCGGCGGTGCGCTGCTCGGGGACCGGGTGCGGATGTCCGAGCACGCCTCCGACCCGGGGGTCTACATCCGTTCGATGGCCACCCGCGGCCACCTCGGCGGTCTCGCCTGGGCCGCGCCGCAGGCGATCCGGGTCCTCGACGCGGCCGGCTGCGACGTGGTGCTCGTGGAGACGGTCGGGGTCGGCCAGTCGGAGGTGGAGATCGCCTCCCAGGCCGACACGTCCGTGGTGCTGCTGGCGCCCGGGATGGGCGACGGCATCCAGGCCGCGAAGGCGGGGATCCTGGAGATCGGCGACGTGTACGTGGTCAACAAGGCGGACCGCGACGGCGCCGACGCGACCGCCCGCGAGCTCAACCACATGCTCGGCCTCGGCGAGTCCCGGGGGCCGGGCGACTGGCGTCCGCCGATCGTGAAGACGGTGGCCGCGCGGGCGCAGGGCGTCGACGAGGTCGTCGAGGCCCTGGAGAAGCACCGCGCCTGGATGGAGGAGCACGGTGTCCTCGCCGAACGCCGCGCCCGGCGCGCCGCGCACGAGGTGGAGACCATCGCCGTCACCGCCCTCCGCGAACGCATCGGCGACCTCCGCGGCGACCGCCGCCTGGGCGCCCTCGCGGAGCGGATCGTCGCGGGCGAACTGGACCCCTACGCGGCGGCCGACGAACTGGTGGCGGGCCTGACCGGCGACTGAGCCCCGCCCGGCGCCTCGGTGCCGGGCGCGCCCGCCTCAGAGGCGCCGGGCGGGCCCGGTCACGGCGGCGGGCCACGAAGACGGGGCACGAAGACGGCCCACGGCGGCGGCACGGGGACGCGCCCCGTCCCGGCCGGCGGCCCGGCGCCGCGACGCCCCGGCCGGATCGAACCCGGACCAGCCCGGATCGACCCCTACCGATCCGTACCGATCCGTACCGATCCGGCCCGGCCCGTACCGGCCCCTACCGGCCGGTCCTCCCGGTACGGCCCCCGGACGGCGGGCGGCGCGTGTCCGCCGTCCGGTGCCACGGCCGATCCGCATGGTCAGTCGCCGTCGGTGTCCCCGTCCCGGTCGCAGGCGTCGCCGTGCCTGTCGCCGTGCCCGTCGCCGTCCGACCCGTCCCTGTCCGACCCGTCGCCGTCCGATCCGTCCTTGTCCGACTCCGCTCCTGAGGCCTCCCGCGCCTCCGTCGAGACCTTCGCGGTCTTCGCGTCCACGGTCAGCTCGTGCTCCCGGCCGTCCAGCCCCCGGACCTCGGCCTCCCACACGACGGCGCCGCCCGGATCGTCGGAGTGGTCGAGCTGGACCGAGGTCACGGTGCCGAGGACGGCGGACTCGGCGGCCTCGGCCGCGCGGGCGGCCGTGACCGGCGCGTCCTTCGCGTCCCGCGCCGACGGCGCGTGATCGTCGCCGTCCGAGCTCTCGGTCGAGACGACCTTCCCGGTGGCCGCGTCGACGGTCACGTCGTGGCGGTCGCCGTCCTCGCCGTGGATGTCGACCTCCCACTCGGCGTCGTCCAGGCCGGCGCCGGTGACGGTCCCCGGTGCCGTGTCCAGGGCCGTGCCGATCGCCTGGGAAATGGTGATCTTCGACTGTGGCGGTTCACCACGGTCCCCGTCCCCGTCCTGTGCGGCGAACGCGCCGGCGGTGCCTCCTCCGGCGAGGAGCGCCGCGGTGAGGGTCGCGATGGCCAGTGTGCGTCGCCTCATGAGTCGTGCCTTCCGGTGACGGGACGTGATGACGGGATCCACCCTGCCCGGGTAACGCTGAAGCCCGCCTGAAGGCACCTGAAGGCGCCTTCAGGTTCCGTTTGCGACGCTGTTGCCCATGAGGCTGTTGATCGTGGAGGACGAGAAGCGGCTCGCGTGGTCCCTCGCCGCCGGGCTCTCCGCCGAGGGCTACGCCGTCGACGTGGTCCACGACGGCCTGGAGGCGCTGCACCGCGCCGGCGAGTGCCCGTACGACCTGGTCCTCCTCGACGTCATGCTGCCGGGCATGAACGGCTACCGCGTCTGCGCCGCCCTCCGCGCCGCCGGGAACGCCGTCCCGATCCTGATGCTGACCGCGAAGGACGGCGAGTACGACGAGGCCGAGGGGCTGGACACCGGCGCCGACGACTATCTGACCAAGCCGTTCTCGTACGTCGTCCTCGTCGCCCGGATCAAGGCGCTGCTGCGCCGCCGCGGGCGCGCCGGCAGCGCCCTGCCGGTGCTGCGGGCCGGGGACATCACCGTCGACACGGCCGCCCGGCGCGTGCACCGGGGCGACGACGAGATCGCCCTCACCGCCAAGGAGTTCGCGGTCCTGGAGCAGCTCGCCCTGCGCCCCGGCGAAGTCGTCGGCAAACCGGAGATCCTCGAGCACGTCTGGGACTTCGCCTACGACGGCGATCCGAACATCGTCGAGGTCTACATCAGCTCGCTGCGCCGCAAGCTGGGCGCCTCGGCGATCCAGACGGTGCGCGGCGCCGGCTACCGGCTGGCGGACCGGTGAGTTCGGTACGGGCCAGGGCGGCGCTGGGGGCCACGCTCGTCGTCGCGGTGGCCCTGATCGGTGCCGGGCTGACCGTGCTGTTCGTGCTGCGGGCCAGTCTGACCGACCAGGCCGGGCTGCAGGCCGAGGCCACCGCCCGGAACGTCGCCACCCAGCTCGACCTCGGTGTGCCCTACGACGGTCTGGACCTGCCGGACGGCGAGGACCATCCGGTGCGGGTGACCGCCGGGGACGGCCGGGAGCGCGCGGCGAGCGAGGACCTGGAGGCGATGACCGGGACGCCCGACGCCCCGGACGGCGACGGGAACCGGCCGCGCTTCGGAAACGGCACCGCCACGGTCGACGGGGAGACGGCGGACTACCGCTTCGCGGCGGTACGGGCGGACGGCAGCCACGGCGGGAGCGTCACCGTCACCGCCGGAGCGTCGCTGGCCGCCGTGCACCGGGCGGTCGACACGGTCCGGGACGCCATGCTGATCGGGTTGCCCGCGCTGCTGGCCGTCGTGGCCGGGGTGACCTGGCTGGTGACGCGACGTGCGCTGCGCCCCGTGGAGGCCGTCCGCAGCGAGATGGCGGCGATCACCGCGTCCGAGGATCTCTCCCGGCGCGTACCCGAGCCGGACTCGCGTGACGAGATCGCCCGGCTGGCCCGGACGACCAACGAGACCCTCGCCTCGCTGGAGGCCTCGGTCGAGCGGCAGCGGCGTTTCGTCGCGGACGCCTCGCACGAGCTGCGCAGCCCCATCGCGTCCCTGCGCACCCAGTTGGAGGTGGGCGCCGCGCACCCCGGTCTGCTGGACGTGGCCGGTGCGGTCGCCGACACCGTGCGCCTGCAGCAACTGGCCGCCGATCTGCTGCTGCTGGCGCGGCTGGACGCGGGGGAGAGGCCCGGCCGGACCCGGCTGGACCTTGCGGAGACGGTCCGCGAGCAGGTCGCGCTGCGCGGCGCCGCGGACCGTCTGCCGGTGGCCGTGGAGGCCGGGGAGCCGGTGGCGGTGGCGGGGTCGCCCGGGCAGCTGGCCCGGGCCCTCGGCAATCTGCTGGACAACGCGCAGCGGCATGCGCGCCGCACGGTGGCCGTGACGGTCCGGCGCGAGGGCCGCGACGCGGTGCTCACCGTGGCGGACGACGGTCCGGGGGTGCCGGAGCAGGAGCGTGAGCGGGTCTTCGAACGCTTCGTCCGCCTCGACGACGCCCGTACCCGGGATGCGGGCGGCGCGGGTCTCGGGCTCGCGATCGCCCGGGACGTGGCCCGGCGCCACGGCGGCACGCTGACGGTCTCGGCGGCGGCCGGCGGCGGTGCTCTCTTCGTGCTCCGTCTGCCCCTGGCGCCCTGACCCGGCGGCGGGCCGGGGCGGTGCGGCCGTCCCCGCACCGCCCCGGCCTCGCCCGTGCCCATTCCCCCAGGGCACGTGCTCGGACGGCACGGCACGGCACGGCGCGGCGCGGTCCGCGGGCCCGCGCGTCGGCGTCAGCGGCCGGCGCCGGAGCCGGCGGCGCGTGCGGGCACCGTCAGACCCTGCCGCGGCGGCCGCGCAGGTGCTCCGCCACGGGCTTCAGGGACTCGTGGAGGTCGGCCAGCGCCTCCGGGGACAGCAGGTCGATGAAGTGCTGGCGCACGGACTCGACGTGGTGCGGCGCGACCTTCTGCATGGTCTCCATGCCCTGGTCGGTGAGCACCGCGTACAGCCCGCGGCGGTCGGACTCGCAGTTCTCCCGGCGCACCAGGCCCGCGTTCTCCATGCGGGTGATCTGGTGGGACAGCCGGCTCTTGGACTGCAGCGTGGCCGCCGCCAGGTCGCTCATCCTCATCCGCCGCTCGGGGGACTCCGAGAGGTTGACGAGGATCTCGTAGTCGTTGTTGGTCAGGCCGAACGGTTGCAGATCCTTCTCCATCTGGTACGTCAGCAACCTGTTGACGTCCAGATAGGTGCGCCAGGCGCACTGCTCCGTATCGGTCAGCCAGCGTGTGGCCGTCTCGGTCTCCATATGTGGATGCTACCCTAAGAAGTTGAAATCCGGACGAAATCGGGGACGGTGACATCCGGCACCCCGAGTCCCCCGTGAAGGGTGCAGACGTTCGACGTCACACTCCGCAGCCTACCGCTCACAACCCGAAGCGACGCTGGAGGTCCCCCAGCTGACCGGGGAGACGCGGGGCGGTGCCGTGTTGACCAGGGCCGTGACCACCGCCGGGCACCCCGTCCGCGTGCGGGACCGCACCCGTCGCCACCTCCGGCATCAGCGTCTCGGTCGACTGCAGCAGCACCGTGCCCGCGCCCACGAACTCGAACTGGTGCTCCTCGCCGGAGGCCCCGCCGATCCCGGAAAGCTGCCGCAGGCCGCCCATCACCCCGCTCATGTACCCGTGGTCGTAGTGGTGGCACGGAGAGGGGCAGTCCGCCCAGCCCACCAGCGCCTGCGGGTCCACCCGGATAGGCGGCTCCATGAAGACCACGGGCCCGTTCGACGCGGCGACGAACTTGCCCGTGCCGATCAGCGTGAGGAAGCCCGGCACGATCGACTGCTTCAGCGCCAGCGAGGGCTGGTACGCCAGGAGGTTCCCGGCGCGGATCGTCAGATTGCCGTCGTCGAGGTCGAACGAGTTGACGTCGAAGGCCCGGTCGGCGAGCAGCATCTTGCCGCTGCCCTCGGCGACCACCCAGTCGCTCGCGTGCAGCGGCGAGTGGAAACTGGTGCGCATCAGCCGGTCCAGCCGGCCGTGGCCGATCCCGTTGAAGTCGATCCGCCCGTAGTAGGCGATCATCTTCCCCTTCTGCAGGAACCACTGGGAGCCCTTGAGCTCCACGCAGAAGGTGTACGAATTGACGTTGTCGTCGCTCGGCAGCGACATCGGGTCATGGACCACCGGCGTGCTCACAGCTTCTCCTCCGACGCCTGGACGTACACCGCACCACTGCCGCTCAGCTCCAGCTGGAACGCCTCGCCCGAGCCGCGCCCCACCATGTCGCGCCAGCCCAGCGCCGTGGAGAGCTTGTTCCGTACGTCGCCGTGGTGCGCGACGTACGCCTGGGGGTCGACATGGACCGGCCGGCCGGGCGTGATCGGCAGTTCGATCACCCCGCCGTGCGCCATGACCGCGACCGAGCCGTGGCCCTTCAGGGTGGTGGTGAACAGGCCCTGGCCGGTGACCTGCCCGCGCACCATCCCCATCACGCCGCCCTGCGAGCCCATGAACATGGTGCCCTGCTGCAGCGTGCCGTCGAAGGCGAGCAGCCGGTCGGCCTCGACGTACAGGGTGTCGCCGGTGAGGCCGATGACCTGGATGTGGTGGCCGCCGTGGCCGAACATGACCGTGCCGGACCCCTCCACCGTCATCAGCGGAGCCGCCTCGTTGGTGACCCGGCGGCCGATCATCGACATCAGCCCGCCCTGGCCTCCCGTGATGTTCGGGGTGAACGAGACGTCGCCCCGGTAGGCGAGCATCGCGCCGCGCTGGCTGTACATCTTCTGGCCGGGGACCACCGTCGCCTCGACCATCTTCGAGTTGACCTCGCGGAACGGCATCAGACGTCCCCTCCCACGGTGTTCCGCTCACTGGGCTGCACATAGACGAGCCCGTCGCCCTCGAACCGGATCTGGAAGGCCTCGCCGCCGCCCTCGCCCAGCAGCGTCCGGAACGTGACCCCGGACTGGAACTGCTGCTGGAGATTGCCCTGGTGTGCGACATAGGCCCCCGGGTCCACGGAGAGCGGGTACTGGGGCGTCACCCGCAGCACCACGGCGGGACCGTCCGACATGATCGCGGCCTGGCCGGTGCCCTCCACGGTCGTGGTGAACAGGCCGTTGCCGGTCGCGCCGCCGCGCAGTCCGGTGAAGCTGGTGCCGGTGCGCAGCCCGCCGTCCGTGCAGAGGAGGTTGCTGGACTCGACGTACAGCTTGTCGCCGTGCAGGGAGACGAGGTTGATCTCGGAGGCGCGATCGGCGAAGTAGCAGGTGCCCTGGCCCTTCACCTCCATCAGGGCCATCTGCTCGCCGGTGAGGCGGCGGGTCACCATGCCGCGCAGGCCCTCGCCGCCGCCGGTCAGTTTCTTGAAGTCCATCCGGCCGTCGTACGCGACCATGGACCCGTTCTTCGCCTTGACGGAGTCCCCGGTCATGTCGACGGCGAGCACTTTGCTGCCTTGCAGTCGGAACATTGCCACGGGGGTGAAGGTACTGGGCGGGGCGTGGATTCGGACAGGCCCCCTGGAATGAACCCGACCCTGACCCGACCCCGAGGCCACCCGGGCGAGGGGTGGGAAGGGCGCGATGCCAGAATGGCTACGCTTGTGCGTCCGTTCACAAGAACATCCCCCCTCCGAAGCCCCTGAAGGTGCCTCCCGTGGACATCAAGACCGCCTCCGCCCTCCACCGCCTCCGGCTCGTCTCCGCACCGGAGGCCGTGTCCTTCCTGCTGCTGCTCGTCTGCTCGGTGCTCAAGCGCACGACGGAGTTCAACGCGGTCCCGGTCATGGGCGCGATCCACGGCGCCCTCTTCGTCCTGTACGTGATCTTCTGGCTGGACGCCTGGAACCGCGCCAAGTGGGACGTCAAGACCGCCGCGGTCTACTTCGCCCTGTCGGTGCTGCCGTTCGGCGGCTTCTACGCCGACCGCAAGCTCAAGCGCGCCGCCGAGGACGCGGTCATCGCCTCCCGCGCCCGCCGCGAGGGCACGGTGAACGCGTGATCGTCGCCTTCTCCGTCACGCCGCTCGGCGTGGGCGAGGACGTCGGCGAGTACGTCGCCGACGCCGTCCGCGTCGTCCGCGAGTCCGGTCTGCCGAACCGCACGGACGCGATGTTCACCTCGGTCGAGGGCGAGTGGGACGAGGTCATGGACGTGGTCAGGCGCGCGGTGGCCGCGGTCGAGGCGCGCGCCCCGCGCGTCTCCCTCGTCCTCAAGGCCGACATCAGGCCCGGTGTCACGGACGGCCTGACGAGCAAGGTCGAGACCGTGGAGCGTCATCTCTCCCCCTGAGGCCGCCTGACTCCAGACTGCTGCCCGGCTCGGACTCCTGACTGGCTCCTGACTGGCTTCTGGCTCCTGCCTGGCCCGTGCCTGGCCCGTGCCTGGCTCGGACTCCTGCCCGACGCCTGTCTGAATGCCGCGCGGCCTCCGCCCGGCCGGTCTCCGCGCCCCGGGGCGCCCGGGGTCCGGCCCGGGGGAGGACCGAAGTTCGAGACGGGGCTGACCAGCATATGACCAGTGGGTAAGGTCGGTGCCGTGCCGAAGCCGCTCAGCCTTCCCTTCGACCCCATCGCCCGAGCCGACGAGCTCTGGCAGCAGCGCTGGGGCCCCGTGCCCTCGATGGCCGCCATCACCTCGATCATGCGGGCGCACCAGATCCTGCTCGCCGAGGTGGACGCCGTGGTCAAGCCGTACGGGCTCACCTTCGCGCGGTACGAGGCGCTGGTGCTGCTCACCTTCTCCAAGGCCGGAGAACTGCCGATGTCCAAGATCGGCGAGCGGCTGATGGTCCACCCGACCTCCGTCACCAACACCGTGGACCGCCTGGTGCGGTCCGGCCTGGTCGCCAAGCGTCCCAACCCCAACGACGGCCGCGGCACGCTGGCCTCCATCACCGACAAGGGGCGCGAGGTCGTCGAGGCGGCCACCCGCGACCTGATGGAGATGGACTTCGGGCTCGGCGCCTACGACGCCGAGGAGTGCGCGGAGATCTTCGCGCTGCTGCGGCCGCTCAGGGTCGCCGCGCACGACTTCGACGAATGCTGACCAAGGCTGACCCGCTTCCGCGGAGGGGCGCGGGGGTCCGGTCGCCGGAGGGGCCGACCCGCCGGAAGATCGCCCAAAGCGGACCGTTACGCTCGGCGCCATGAAGAAGAGCGTCCTGACCCGTTACCGGGTGATGGCCTACGTCACCGCCGTGATGCTGCTGGTGCTGTGCACCTGCATGGTGTTCAAGTACGGGTTCGGTACGGGTGAGGACATCACCTTCGCCGTCTCCCAGGCGCACGGCATCCTCTACATCATCTACCTGATCTTCGCCTTCGACCTCGGCTCCAAGGCGAAGTGGCCGTTCGGCCGGCTGCTGTGGGTGCTGCTCTCCGGGACGATCCCGTTCGTCGCCTTCTTCGTCGAGCGCACCGTCACACGTTCGGTGGCGCCGCTGGTCAACGAGCCGGAGCCGGCGGTCGCCAAGGCGTAGTCACTCCGCCGTACGCACGCGTACGGCGGTCTGCCATCGACATTTACTTGGACGTCCTAGTAAATTCGACGGTATGGACGCTGACGCCATCGAGGAGGGCCGCCGCCGCTGGCAGGCCCGCTATGACTCCGCGAAGAAGCGGAACGCCGACTTCACCACCCTCTCCGGTGATCCGGTCGAGCCGGTCTACGGGCCACGGCCCGGCGACACCTACGACGGCTTCGAGCGGATCGGATGGCCGGGCGAGTACCCGTTCACGCGCGGTCTGTACCCGACGGGCTACCGGGGCCGCACCTGGACCATCCGCCAGTTCGCCGGCTTCGGCAACGCCGAGCAGACCAACGAGCGGTACAAGATGATCCTGGCCGCCGGCGGCGGCGGGCTCAGCGTGGCGTTCGACATGCCGACGCTGATGGGCCGCGACTCCGACGACCCCCGCTCCCTCGGCGAGGTCGGCCACTGCGGAGTCGCCATCGACTCCGCCGCCGACATGGACATCCTCTTCAAGGACATCCCGCTCGGCGACGTCACCACATCGATGACGATCAGCGGTCCCGCCGTCCCCGTCTTCTGCATGTACCTCGTCGCCGCCGAGCGGCAGGGCGTCGACCCGGGCGTCCTCAACGGCACGCTCCAGACCGACATCTTCAAGGAGTACATCGCCCAGAAGGAGTGGCTGTTCGAGCCGGAGCCCCATCTGCGCCTCATCGGCGACCTGATGGAGTACTGCGCCCGGGACATCCCGGCGTACAAGCCGCTGTCCGTCTCCGGCTACCACATCCGCGAGGCGGGCGCGACGGCCGCGCAGGAGCTCGCGTACACGCTGGCCGACGGATTCGGGTACGTCGAGCTCGGCATCAGCCGGGGGCTGGACGTGGACGTGTTCGCGCCCGGCCTCTCCTTCTTCTTCGACGCGCACCTGGACTTCTTCGAGGAGATCGCCAAGTTCCGCGCGGCCCGCCGCATCTGGGCCCGCTGGATGAAGGAGGTCTACGGGGCGCGGACCGACAAGGCGCAGTGGCTGCGGTTCCACACCCAGACCGCCGGTGTCTCGCTGACCGCGCAGCAGCCGTACAACAACGTGGTGCGCACGGCCGTCGAAGCCCTCGCGGCCGTCCTCGGCGGCACCAACTCGCTGCACACCAACGCCCTGGACGAGACGCTGGCGCTGCCGTCGGAGCAGGCCGCCGAGATCGCCCTGCGTACGCAGCAGGTGCTGATGGAGGAGACCGGCGTCGCCAACGTGGCGGACCCGCTCGGCGGCGCCTGGTACGTGGAGCAGCTCACCGACCGCATCGAGGCCGACGCCGAGAAGATCTTCGACCGGATCAAGGAGCGCGGACTGCGCGCCCAACCGGACGGCAGGCACCCCATCGGGCCCGTCACCTCCGGCATCCTGCGCGGTATCGAGGACGGCTGGTTCACCGGCGAGATCGCCGAGTCGGCCTTCCGCTACCAGCAGTCGCTGGAGAAGGGCGACAAGCGGGTCGTCGGTGTCAACGTGCACCACGGCTCGGTCACCGGCGATCTGGAGATCCTCCGCGTCAGCCACGAGGTCGAGCGGGAGCAGGTGCGCATCCTCGGCGACCGCAAGGAGCGCCGCGACGACGCCCGCGTCAAGGCGTCGCTGGAGAGGATGCTGGATGCCGCCCGCGACGGCTCGAACATGATCGAGCCGATGCTCGAGGCGGTCCGCGCCGAGGCCACGCTCGGCGAGATCTGCAACGCGCTGCGGGACGAGTGGGGCACGTACACCGAGCCCGCCGGTTTCTGAGGCGTACCCGCGCGACGGGTCACGACCCGGCCGTCATGCCGCCCGCGATGTCGCCAGCGGTGTGACGGCCGGGGTGTGACGGCCGGGGCCCCGCGCTCCGCCGCCGGCTCTCGCCGCGTGGGCGGAACGGTGACCTGCCTCCCGGCGCACCACTTCCGGCTCGACAGACGGCGTGGGGTCGAGCCGGGCGGTCGGCGCCGGGCGGTCAGGCGGGCAGTCGACGGCCGGCCGCACCACCGGCCGTGTGTGGCCGCCCCGACCGGCGGCCGTGTGTGGCCGCCCCGACCGCCGGCGACCGGCAGCCACTCCGAACCGCCCGTGGCGCGGTCGCGTCAGGACTCCGCCGCCGCCCCGAGCCCGCCGAGCAGGACCGCGGTGAAGCGGCCGACCCAGTCCCGGTCGACGGGCTCGCAGCTCACCAGCGCGCGGTGCACGACAGAGCCCGCGATCACATCGAAGATCAGGTCGGCCGCGCGGGCGGCCGCGACCGGGTCGGGCTCCTCGGGCAGCTCTCCGCGTGCCTGGGCCCGGGCGCGGCCCTCCAGGACCAGTCGCTTCTGCCGGTCCACGATCGAGACCCTGATCCGCTCGCGCAGCGGAACGTCGGTCGTCGACTCCGCCACGACGGCCATCAGCGCGGTCCTGGCCTCGGGCCGTTCCAGCAGTGCGGCGAACTGCAGCACCACGCCCTCGATGTCCGCGGCCAGGCTGCCCCGGTCGGGCAGTTCCAGCTCGTCGAAGAGCTCCGCGACCGCGTCCACGACCAGCTCGCTCTTGCCCGCCCAGCGCCGGTAGACCGTCGTCTTCGCCACCCCGGCCCGGGCCGCCACGTCGCCGAGCGTCAGCCGCGACCAGCCCAGTTCCACCAGCGCCGCCCTGGTGGCGTCGAGGATGGCCGCGTCCGCCTCGGTGCTGCGGGGGCGGCCGGTACGGGCCGCGGCCCGACGACGGTGACTGCACATGGAGGGGACCATACCGGCCAGTAGGCGGATTGCTGTGAGCCACTTCACCGGAGGAACAGCCCCGGCTCCGTATCGGACGAGTTACGCTACGACTCGTAGCGAAAGCGACAGCCGCTGGCGCCGGGTGGGGACCCGGCGCAGGCGCGCGGGGCCGTGCGCACGACCGGTGCACGGGCCCGGCGCTCCGATTTTTCACTCGCGCGCGCGGAGGGGGGAGGATGTACTCATGCAGCCTAGGAACATGTCCATGAGTGGCGTCGTCGACCTCGCCGCGGTGAAGGCGGCCGGTGAGGCCAAGGCCAAGGCCGAGCAGACGCGCGCGGAGGCCGCCCGGCAGGGCGGCGGCGGTGCGGTGCCCCCGTCCGCCCTGGTGATCGATGTCGACGAGGCGGGCTTCGAGCGCGACGTCCTCCAGCGTTCCGCCGAGGTCCCGGTCGTCCTCGACTTCTGGGCCGAGTGGTGCGAGCCCTGCAAGCAGCTGAGCCCGGTGCTGGAGCGGCTGGCCCTGGAGTACAACGGCCGTTTCGTGCTCGCCAAGGTCGACGTCGAAGCCAACCAGATGCTGATGCAGCAGTTCGGGATCCAGGGAATCCCGGCCGTGTTCGCGGTGGTCGCCGGCCAGGCGCTGCCGCTCTTCCAGGGGCTGGCACCGGAGCCCCAGATCCGCGAGACCCTCGACCAGTTGATCCAGGTCAGTGAGCAGCGTTTCGGCCTCACCGGGCTGACCGTCGACGCGGACGCCGGCGAACCGGCGGCCGCCTCCGCCCCCGCCCCCGTAGCCGGCCCGTACGACGCGGCGCTCGAGGCGGCGGTCGACGCCCTGGACGCGGGCGACCTCGGCGGCGCCATCCAGGCGTACAAGAACGTCCTCTCCGACGACCCGGGCAACTCCGAGGCCAAGCTCGGCCTCGCGCAGGCGGAACTGCTGTCCCGGGTACGCGAGATGGACCCGCAGAAGGTGCGTCAGGACGCCGCCGACCGCCCCGACGACGTGCGCTCGCAGATCGCCGCGGCGGATCTGGACCTCGCCGGCGGCCATGTGCAGGACGCGTTCGGCCGGCTGGTCGAGGCGGTGCGCAGGACCGCGGGCGAGGACCGCGACGCCGCGCGGCTGCGGCTGCTGGAGCTGTTCGAGGTGATCGGCCCGGACGACCCGCGGGTGACGGCGGCGCGCACGGCACTGGCGAGGGTCCTCTTCTGACGGTGCCGGGACCGGGTTGCGGCATCCGGGTTCCGTGACGCGCCTCCGGCGGGGCGGCCGCCCCGCCGGAGGCGCGGACCAAGTCGGCGGAACAGTGACGACATCGGCCCTGCTTTACCGAAAATTGGTAAAGCGCGGCCGCTGTTACTCGCAGTAAATCAGGGGCATTGTTCTGTCCTCTTTTCGGCGTGAACCTCCCCGTCTGGCGAGCCCTGCCGGGGCACCCTGTGTGGCCGGACGGCGGCATCCCGTCGTGGTGTGGTTATCGGTCCGTTACTAGCGAGTAACGAACCCCCTTGTGCCCCGGCGCGTAATGCACCACGATCGGCCACGCTCGGTCCATCACCGCATCCCGCCCGGCAGCCAGCCGCGTACCGCGGTCCTGGGTCCCCACCGGGCCGGCCGGCGGCAGAGGCGCCGGCCGCGGACAGGGGGGTTCCTGCCTCGCCGGCAGGGCCTGTCCGACGAGGTCGCGCGAAGGCGTGGCCAGTGGTTGTCGCTCGGGGGTGATCGCCGGTGATATGGACGCGGCTCGCGCCAGAGGCACAGGCGCTCTCCTTCCCGAGGACGTAGCACTTCTCCCATCCCAGGGCGGACTTGAGGGTCCGCGCCGGAGATGTACGTCCGAGAAGGAGGAAACTTATGTCCCAGGTTCGTGGTGGGACCAGATGGAAGCGGTTCGCCGTCGTCATGGTGCCGTCCGTGGCCGCGACGGCCGCGATCGGTGTGGGCCTGGCCCAGGGTGCGCTGGCGGCGTCGTTCAGCGTCTCCGGCCAGAGCTTCAAGGTGACGGCGGACGCGCTGGACGGCAAGGACTTCCTGCAGTACGGAAGCCTCGCCCAGGGCACCGACCTCAAGGGCAACAAGACGGCTCACCCCGTCGCGGTGTCGGCCTTCGGGTCCGCAACGATCACCAACATGTGCCAGTCGGTCGTCACCCCTGACGTCCCGATCTTCGGCAACGTCAGCCTCGAGCTGCGTGCCGGTGGCAAGGGCACGCCGGTCGAGGCGGAGAACCTGTACCTGGACGTGGCCTCGCTCGAGGCGAACGCCACGTTCAAGAACATCGACATCGGCGTCGCCGCCGGCGACAAGAACAACAAGCCGGGCATCCAGCCGGGCACGCAGGCGAACCCCTTCGGATTCGCCCAGCGTGCCGAGGAGGCCCACCTGACCAAGGTCAAGCAGACGGCGTGGGCGACCACCGCCGGCACCTTCAAGCTGAGCGGTCTCAGCATGAAGCTGCACAAGGGCGTCAAGGAGTGCTACTAAGCACTCGCCAGGGCGGACGGGAACGCCGGCAGGCGGGTCCGTCCGCCCGATCCTCCCCACTTTCTTCGAGCAACACCGGTTCCAGGGAGCTGTTTTCCATGAGCGCCGAGTCCCCGGGGCAGCAGAACGAGCACTTTCTCCGAGTCATCAAGCGGCGTTTCCGCGACTGGCGCGGTCAGCGGCCTTTCTGGGCCGGACTGTTGACCATCCTCGGCGGCATTCCGATCGCCTACTTCCCTTACGCAAGCCTCAAGATCGGCCATATGACGCTGGCCATGGCCACGACGGCGGGTGCGGGCTCGCTGATCATCGGCGTACTTCTGGTGACGCTGGGCCTGACCATGTGGTTCCACCACATCGTCCGGGTGTTCGCCGGTGTCGCCTCGATCCTGCTGGCCCTGGTCTCCCTCCCGGTGTCCAACGTCGGCGGCTTCCTCATCGGCTTCCTGCTCGCCCTGATCGGAGGCGCCCTGTCGATCGCCTGGGCACCGGGCAAGGGCGAGACGGAGGAGGCACCGGGCCCGTCCGCGCCGGCGGACGGCCGGGACGTGCCGCTGGTACCGGGTCCGCAGGTGGGCGACGGCACCATCACGCAGAAGACCGGTGTCCATGTGGACGGGGGGAGGAACAGTGCGGGGTGATCAGACGGAGGCGGAGGCGGGCCTCGGTCCCGGCGGGCGGAAGCCCGGAGGACCGCGCCACGCCGCCCCCCGGAAGAGACTGCTCACGAAGCTCCAGATACCCGCCGGCAAGGCGATGGCCATCGCCGCCATGCCGACCGCGGTCTTCGTGGGCATGGGCCTGACGCCGAAGCTGGCGCTGGCCGACGACAAGCAGGAGTTCCCGTTCGCCCCCGGCCCGTGCGTGACCCGCTCGGACGAACCGGAGGAGCCGGAGGCGTCGCCGTCCGCCTCTCAGTCGGAGCAGCCGTCCGAGCAGGAGACGGACAAGCCCGAGCCGTCCCCGAGCGGTTCCGCCGACGAGCGGACCGATGAGCCGGAGCCCGGCGGGAGCCCTTCCGCCTCCGCGCCCGGCCGCACCGACGACCCGCCCGCGCAGGGCGACCCGTCCCCGGCACCCACCCCGAGCGAGTCCGAGACCCGGAACCCGCTCGACCCGCTGGGCGTCGGCGACGCCGTCAAGGACCTCCTCGACGGCCCCGACGAGGAGCGGGAGACCACCCCGGCGGCGAGCGAGACCACCGCGTCCGCCGAGGAGCAGCCGAAGGCGCCCGAGGAGCCGTCGAAGTCGGCCGAAGGCGCCGCCTCGAAGCCCTTGGACGAGCTGTCCGAGAAGCCCGCCGACCTGGTCGAGGATGTGGCGGACGCGGCCGACGAGGCCGTGGACAGGACCAAGGAAGCCATCAGGGACGCCGCCGAGCAGGCCGGCGCCGAGGTGGAGGAACTGGACGACAAGGTCAAGGGTCTCGACCCGGTCGAGGACGAGGACATCCCCGAGGGCGCCGACGGCAAGCCCCGCTTCCCGTGCCCGACCGCCGACCCGGAGGCACTCGCCAACGCCAAGGCGGAGCCCGGCATCCCGGCGCTCCCCGACGAGCCGTGGGTGCTGCAGAGCTCCCGGCTCACCCTGACGGGGCTCGACTACAAGGGCATCGTCGAGGTGCGGACCGGCAGCGGCAAGATCAAGAAGGTGCTGAAGTTCACCGCGTCGGGCGTGGACATCAAGGACCTCCACCAGCTGGTGCAGGGTCCCAACGGCACCACCACCCACGTCCAGGCGCAGCGCGGCTCAACCTCCACCATCCGCAACGGCACGGTGACCATGTACACGGAGGAGCTGAAGGGCAACCTCTTCGGCATCATCCCCGTCACGTTCAGCCCGAAGACCCCACCGCCGCTGAACGTCCCGTTCGCCATGTTCACCGACGTGAAGGTGACCCAGGCCGGCCAGTTCGGCGGCACACTGACCGTGCCGGGCCTGCACAACTACATCACCGACTAGAACGCCACCCGATTCTTCCGGGAGCCGCGGAAGAAGGCTGCGGGCCGCGCCCTCGCGGGGGCGCGGCCCGCAGCCGTTCAGCAGCCCGCCGACACGGTGCGGGACCACCGGCGTGACGCCTACGACGTCGATCACCTCGGCCCGACGACGGTGCGCTGATCGTGGACGAGACCCGCTTCGTGAAGAAGGGCCGGGCTACGCCGGCCGGCCCGGACCCCGACGCCTGTGGGCCGCGCCCCCTCGCGGGAGTGCGGCCCACAGGCGTGAGTGGTCGGGCCCGGTCAGGCCGGGTGCTTGTCGCCGCCCAGGTGGTGCACCCGGACCATGTTCGTGGTGCCGGGGACGCCCGGAGGGGAGCCCGCAGTGATGATCATGGTGTCGCCCTCGCTGTAGCGCTGGAGCTTCAGCAGTGCGGCGTCCACGAGGTCGACCATCGCGTCCGTGGTCTCCACGAACGGGGCGATGAAGGGCTCGACGCCCCAGCTCAGGGTGAGCTGGTTGCGGGTGGACTCGTCCGTGGTGAAGGCCAGGATCGGCTGCTCCGCGCGGTAGCGGGAGAGGCGGCGCGCGGTGTCGCCGGACTTGGTGAAGGCGACCAGGGCCTTGCCGCCGAGGAAGTCGGCGATCTCGGCGGCGGCGCGGGCCACCGAACCGCCCTGGGTGCGCGGCTTCTTGCCGGGGACCAGGGGCTGCAGGCCCTTGGAGAGGAGCTCCTCCTCCGCCGCGCTGACAATCTTGGACATGGTCTTGACGGTCTCGATCGGGTACGCGCCCACCGAGGACTCGGCCGAGAGCATGACCGCGTCGGCGCCGTCCAGGATGGCGTTGGCGACGTCGGAGGCCTCGGCGCGGGTCGGGCGGGAGTTGGTGATCATCGACTCCATCATCTGGGTGGCGACGATCACCGGCTTGGCGTTGCGCCGGCACAGCTCGATCAGCCGCTTCTGCACCATCGGGACCCGCTCCAGGGGGTACTCGACGGCCAGGTCGCCGCGCGCCACCATCACGCCGTCGAAGGCCATGACGACGTCCGCCATGTTCTCCACGGCCTGCGGCTTCTCCACCTTGGCGATGACGGGGACCCGGCGGCCCTCCTCGTCCATCACCTTGTGGACGTCCTTGACGTCGTCGGCGTTCCGCACGAAGGAGAGCGCGACCAGGTCGCAGCCCATGCGCAGCGCGAAACGCAGGTCCTCGACGTCCTTCTCGGACAGGGCGGGGACGTTCACGGCCGCGCCGGGCAGGTTGATGCCCTTGTGGTCGGAGATGACGCCGCCCTCGATGACGACCGTCTTCACCCGCGGCCCCTCGACCTCGACCGCGCGCAGCTCGACGTTGCCGTCGTTGATCAGGATCTGGTCGCCCTTGGAGACGTCGCCGGGCAGCCCCTTGTAGGTCGTGCCGCAGATCGACTTGTCGCCCGGGACGTCCTCGGTGGTGATCGTGAACTCGTCACCGCGGACCAGCTCGACCGGTCCCTCGGCGAAGGTCTCCAGACGGATCTTCGGGCCCTGGAGGTCGGCGAGCACGCCCACGGCGCGGCCGGTCTCCGCCGCCGCGCGGCGGAGGCGGTCGTACCGCTCCTGGTGCTCTGCCTGGGTCCCGTGGCTCATGTTGAAACGGGCCACGTTCATGCCGGCCTCGATGAGCGCTTTCAGCTGCTCATAGGAGTCGACGGCGGGGCCCAGCGTGCAGACGATTTTGGAACGGCGCATAGGGCGGATCCTATCGGTTTGTTTCTACGCGGAATATTCCGTCTGGTGGAATGTACAAATGGGCGCCGGGTCGCTCAGTCGTTGCTTCCTCACATCGCTGCCGCACCTCTCTCAGGCCTCCGGGTCGCCGCCCCGGCGGTCCGCGGCGACCAGCGCGAATGTCTGCCCGGCGATCTCCAGTTCCTCGTCGGTCGGCACCACGGCGACCGTCACCCGCGCGTAGTCGGGCGAGACCACGCGCGGCTCGTCCGACCGTACGGCGTTCAGGTCCGCGTCCACCACGAGCCCCAGCTCCTCCAGGCCGGCGACGGCAGCCTCCCGCACCGGGGCGGAGTTCTCGCCGACCCCAGCCGTGAACACCACCGCGTCCACCCGTCCGAGCACCGCGTAGTACGCGCCGATGTACTTCTTCAGCCGGTGGACGTAGATGTCGAAGGCGAGCCGGGCGCGCTCGTCCCCCTCGTCGATCCGCCGCCGAATCTCCCGCATGTCGTTGTCGCCGCAGAGGCCGACCAGTCCGCTCCTCTTGTTGAGCAGCGCGTCGACGTCGTCCTCGGACATCCCCGCCACCCGCTTGAGGTGGAACGTGACCGCCGGGTCGATGTCACCGGAGCGGGTACCCATGACGAGCCCCTCCAAGGGGGTCAGTCCCATCGACGTGTCCACGCAGCGCCCGCCCCGGACCGCGGACGCCGACGCCCCGTTGCCCAGGTGCAGCACGATCACGTTCACCTCCTCCGGGGCCTTGCCCAGGAGCTCGGCGGCCTTGCGCGACACATACGCGTGGGAGGTGCCGTGGAAGCCGTAGCGCCGGATCCGGTGCGCGTCAGCGGTCGCCACGTCGATCGCGTAGCGCGCCGCGTACTCCGGCATGGTCGTGTGGAACGCGGTGTCGAACACCGCGACCTGGGGCAGGTCGGGGCGGAGCGCCCGGGCCGTGCGGATGCCGGTGATGTTGGCCGGGTTGTGCAGCGGCGCCACCGGGACCAGGCGCTCGATCTCCGCCAGGACCTCGTCGGTGATCACGGTCGGGGCGGAGAACCGCATCCCGCCGTGCACCACCCGGTGCCCGATCGCCGCCAGCTCGGGGGAGTCCAGGCCCAGTCCGTCGTGCGCCAGCTCGTCGGCGACGGCCTTCAGCGCGGCGGCGTGGTCCGGGACCGGGCCGGTGCGCTCCCGCCTTCCGGCGTCGCCGGTCAGCGGGGTGTGCACCACCCGGGAGGTCTCCTCCCCGATCCGCTCGACGAGTCCGACGGCGAGGCGGGTGCCGTCCTCCATGTCGATGAGCTGGTACTTCACCGACGAGGAGCCGGAGTTGAGGACCAGTACACGGGTGGCGGTGGCGGGACCGGTCATGCGGTGGACTCCTGACCCTGGGACTGGATCGCGGTGATCGCGACCGTGTTGACGATGTCGCTGACGAGTGCGCCGCGCGAGAGGTCGTTGACCGGCTTGCGCAGACCCTGGAGCACCGGGCCCACGGCGACCGCGCCGGCCGAACGCTGCACGGCCTTGTAGGTGTTGTTGCCGGTGTTGAGGTCGGGGAAGATCAGGACGGTGGCCCGGCCCGCGACCTCGGAGTCCGGCAGCTTGGTCGCGGCGACCGAGGGCTCGACCGCCGCGTCGTACTGGATCGGGCCCTCGATCCGGAGCTCGGGGTGCCGCTCGCGCACCAGCTTGGTCGCCTCGCGCACCTTGTCCACGTCCGCGCCGGAGCCGGACGTGCCGGTGGAGTACGACAGCATCGCGATCCGCGGCTCGACGCCGAACCGGGAGGCCGTCGCCGCCGACTGCACCGCGATGTCCGCGAGCTGCTCGGCGTCCGGGTCCGGGTTGACCGCGCAGTCGCCGTACACCAGCACCCGGTCGGCCAGGCACATGAAGAACACGGACGAGACGATCGACGCCCCCGGCCTGGTCTTGATGATCTCGAAGGAGGGGCGGATCGTGGCGGCCGTGGAGTGGACCGAGCCCGACACCATGCCGTCGGCCAGACCCTCCTGCACCATCAGCGTGCCGAAGTAGTTGACGTCCGAGACGACGTCGTAGGCCAGCTCCACCGTGGCGCCCTTGTGGGCGCGCAGCTGCGCGTACAGCTCGGCGAAGCGCGGCCGCAGCTCCGAGGTGGCGGGGTCGATCAGCTGGACGCCGCCCAGGTCGATGCCGAGGTCGGCGGCCCTCTTGCGGATCACGTCGGTGTCGCCGAGCAGCGTCAGGTCGCAGACGTCGCGCCGCACCAGCACGTCCGCGGCGCGCAGCACCCGCTCCTCGGTGCCCTCCGGCAGCACCACCCGGCGGCGGTCGGCCCGCGCCTGCTCCAGCAGGTCGTGCTCGAACATCATGGGGGTGACCCGTCCGGTGCGGGCGACCTCCAGACGCGCCAGCAGGCCCGCGGTGTCGACATGGCGCTCGAAGAGGCCGAGTGCCGTCTCGGCCTTGCGCGGGGTGGCCGCGTTCAACTTGCCTTCCAGCGAGAAGAGTTCGGCCGCGGTGGGCCAGGAGCCGCCCGGCACGGAGATGACCGGGGTCCCCGGCGCGAGGCGGGACGCCAGCGTGAGGATCGAGTCGCCCGGGCGTTCGTCGAGGGTCAGCAGCAGACCGGCGATGGGCGGGGTGCCCGCAGAGTGGGCGGCCAGCGCGCCGATCACCAGGTCGGCGCGGTCCCCGGGGGTGACCAGCATGCAGCCCGGCTTCAGGGCGTTCAGCACGTTCGGCAGCATCGCGCCACCGAAGACGAAGTCGAGCGCGTCACGGGCCAGCCCGGAGTCGTCCCCGAGCAGCACGGTGGCCCCCAGGGCCTGGCTGACCTGGGCGACCGTGGGCGCGGCCAGCGCCGGCTCGTCGGGCAGGACGTAGCAGGGGACGGGGAGCCGGGCGGTGAGGCGCTCGGCGATCGCGTCGCGGTCCTCGGCCGCCGCCCGGTTCACGATCATCGCGAGGACGTCGCAGCCCAGCACCTCGTAGGCGCGGTGGGCGTTGCGCGCCTCGGCCCGTACGGCCTCGGCCGGCTGGCCCTTGCCGCCGACGACGGCGATCACCGACGCGCCGAACTCGTTGGCCAGCCGGGCGTTGAGGGCCAGCTCGTCGGGGAGTTGGGTGGCGCGGAAGTCGGTCCCGAGCACGAGGACGACCTCGTAGTCGCGGGCCACCTCGTGGAACCGGTCGACCAGCCGGGACACCAGCTCGTCGGTGCCCTTCTCGGCCTGCAGCGCCGCCGCCTCGTGGTACTCCATGCCGTACGCGGTCGCCGGGTCCTGGGAGAGCCGGTAGCGCACCCGCAGCAGGTCGAACAGGCGATCGGGACCGTCGTGGACAAGGGGCCGGAACACCCCCACGCGGTCCACCTGGCGGGTCAGGAGCTCCATGACTCCCAGGTCCACCACCTGGCGGCCGTCCCCGCGGTCGATCCCGGTCACGTACACGCTGCGCGTCACGCGTGCTCTCCTGTCCTGCTGGGTTGCTGCTGGGTTGCTGCTGGGTCCTGCTCGGGTGCTGCTGGGTCCCGCTCGGGTCCTGCCGGGCCGCGGCCGAGCACGAGATGCCGGACGCGACCGAGGGCCCAAGAAAACCCGATAGGGTGGCAATATCCCCTTGACAATACCTCTGCGGCTGGGTTACGTGCCCGCCGGGTCGCGAGCCGTCCGGGACCGCCGGACCGGCGTGGACCCGGCCCTGCGTGTGAGAATCGAAACGAGGCTCACTGGTCCCACGAGCGAGCAGGAGACACGGCACCATGCGCATCGGAATTCTGACCGCGGGGGGCGACTGTCCCGGCCTCAACGCGGTGATCCGGTCGGTCGTGCACCGTGCGCTGACCGGTTACGGGGACGAAGTCATCGGATTCGAGGACGGGTTCAAGGGCCTGCTCGAAGGCCACTACCGCACCCTCGATCTCAACGCCGTGAGCGGCATCCTCGCCCGCGGCGGCACGATCCTCGGCTCGGCCCGGCTGGAGCGCTCCCGGCTGTGCGAAGCCGCCGAGAGCAGTGCGGAGTTGGCGCGCAAGTACGGACTGGACGCCCTCATCCCGGTGGGCGGCGAGGGCACGCTGACCGCCGCGCGGATGCTCTCGGACGCCGGAATGCCCGTCGTCGGCGTACCGAAGACCATCGACAACGACATCTCCTCCACGGACCGCACCTTCGGCTTCGACACCGCCGTGATGGTGGCCACCGAGGCCATCGACCGGCTCAAGACGACGGCGGAGTCCCACCAGCGGGTCATGGTCGTCGAGGTCATGGGACGGCACGCCGGCTGGATCGCGCTCGAGTCCGGCATGGCCGGCGGCGCACACGGGATCTGCCTGCCCGAGCGTCCCTTCCAGGTCGAGGACCTGGTGAAGATGGTCGAGGAGCGTTTCGCCCGGGGCAAGAAGTTCGCGGTCATCTGCGTCGCCGAGGGCGCGCACCCGGTCGAGGGCTCCATGGAGTACAAGAAGGGCGAGATCGACCAGTACGGGCACGAGCGGTTCACCGGCATCGGCACCCGGCTGGCGGCCGAGCTGGAGCGGCGGATGGGCAAGGAGGCCCGCCCGGTCATCCTGGGCCATGTGCAGCGCGGCGGAACGCCCACCGCCTACGACCGGGTCCTGGCCAACCGCTTCGGCTGGCACGCGGTGGAGGCCGTGCACCGCGGCGAGTTCGGGCGGATGACCGCGCTGCGCGGCACCGAGGTGGTCACGGTGCCGCTCGCGGAGGCGGTGACCAGGCTGAAGACCGTGCCGGAGGACCGGGTCCACGAGGCCGAGTCGGTGTTCTGAACCGTCCGGCGGGGGTGCGGCCCGTCCGCCGGCCGGGTCGCGGGTACCCCGGGCCGGGGGACGGACGTACCCGCGCGCGGGGCCCGGGCCGCGGGACGGCCCGGGCCGGCGGGCGGACGGTACCCGCGCGGGCGGCGCGGCTCCGGTCAGGACAGCTTGCCGCCGTAGTCGGGCAGCTTGAACGTCCGCTCGGCGTGGCCGCCGGACAGGTCGCTGGGCCGGTTGCCGACGTTGGCGATGATCGTGTAGCCCTTGGCCTCGATCTCCTTGCGCTTGCCGGTCTTGTACGCGCTGACCTCGTCGAAGAGGTCCGGCAGGCTGCGCACGTACAGTCCGTCGACCGGGAAGCCGGCCTTCTTGAGGTTGTACGAGGTCAGCGACCCGATGATGTCCGGACGGGCGGTGACGAAGAAGATGTCCACTCCGCGTGAGTCGGCGTAGCGGACGAGATCCAGGACCTGCGCGACCGCGGGCGTCGGGTACTCCCAGAAGTAGTGGAAGTCCGTCTCCAGCGAGGTGTTGTCGATGTCCAGCACCATCGCCAGCCGCTCGCCGGAGGCGCCGGCCGTGCGCTGCTCGACGTAGGGGCGGGCGGTGGCGAGGGCCGCCGTGACGTCCCGCTGCCAGGTGGCGTAGTCGATGCCCGCCAGCCCGGCGGCGGTGAGGTCGGTCGTCCTCGGCGCGTGCGTGGTCCCCGCGGTCGAGGCCGTGGCCGTGGTCGTGCTCGTGATCGAGGCCGTGGTTGAGGTGGAGGCCGTGGTCGAGGCCGAGGCCACGGTCGCCGGGGAGGCCGCGGGGGAGGCGGCTGCGGATGTCGCGGGCGAGGCCGCCGGCGGGGTGCTCACGGTGCCGGCCGAGGCCGTGGCCGTCATGGTGGCGGTGAGGGCCAGTGCGCCGGCCGTCACCGCGGCGCGGGTGGTCCATCTGCGTACATGCATGGGGGGTTCGCTCCTGAGGGAGGTCCGGTGGACGCCCGTCGGCCGGGGAGCGCCGAGAACGCCTTGGCATGTTCGCGTTCAACCATGGACGGAATGGAGCGTTCCATCTACCCCCTGGTAACCACGCAGTGGCGCAAGGGGGATCCGGGCCCGTGGACGCCGGTGCCGCACCTGCCGCGCTAATCGGAGACGACCGCCCAGAAGTGGTCCGCGATCCGGTCGAGGAAGTCCCTGCCCGACTCCCCCGAGCCGGCCGAGGCGCCCCAGCTGGAGGTGGCCGCCATCCGCGCGTGGTAGTCCGCGTGCAGCCGCTGCAGGGCGTCGTCGAGCCGTCGCCGGGGAAGCGGCAGCAGCTTCGCCACCGGGCGTACGTACGCCTGCCAGCGGGTGGTCGCCGCGCTGCGCAGCAGCTCCGCCAGCTCCTCCCCGCGGCCGGTCGCGGTCAGCAGCTCGCGTGGCGTCAGGGACAGCGCCTCGGCGAGCGCGGCGGTCTGCCGCTCGTTTCCGCGCCAGCGGTCGGCGTTCTCCATGCGCTGGTACGTGGACGGGTCCATGCCCACCCGGCGGGCCAGTTCGTCGGGGCCCAGCGCGCGGGCGATCCGGTACTCGCGCAGGCTCTGGGGGGTGCCGAGCAGCTCGCCGGGCGAGCACCACAGCACTCCGGCGAGCGCGGTCAGTTCCCGGGACTCCGGCGCCTGGAGTCCCCGTTCCCAGGCGACCACGGTGTCCGGGGTGACCGGGAGTCCGTACTGGGCCTGGAGTCCGTAGGCGACATGGCCCGGCGCCATCCCCAGGGCCTCGCGCAGACGGCGGGCGGCAGGAGCGTTGAAAGGCGGGGTGGAGTACACGCGCACACCGTAGGAGCGGAGAGTCACCGCCGCCTACGGTGCGTTTGCACAAGGTGTGATCTCGTAGGAAGGTCCAGCGGGAGGCCGGGGCGGCGCTCTGCCGTTCCGACGGTGGGGGCGGGCGGTCCGCCACGCGCGTCGGGGCGAGCCGCAGCGTACCAACGGGTAGTCGACCGCGTCGATCACCCTCCCGGGTCCAGGAGGCGACCCCGCCCCGCCCGCGACCCCGCCCCGCCCCGCCCGCGCGGCCGCCTCGCCGCCCCGGCCCGTCGGTGCGGGGTGGCGGGTGCCGGTCAGCGGCCGGAGCGGATCCAGCGGTACTGCAGCTCGGGCCGGCCGACCTGACCGTACCGCGGGCTGCGCGCCGCCCGCCCCTCGGTGACGAGATGCTCCAGATAGCGGCGTGCCGTGATGCGGGAGATCCCCACCGCGGCACCGGCCTCGGCCGCGGTGAGCCCGCCGTCCGCGTCCCGCAGGATGCGGGTGACCGCCTCCAGGGTCGGTGCGCTGAGGCCCTTGGGGAGCGCGGCGGGCCCCGGGGTGCGCAGGGTCGCCAGGGCGCGGTCCACCTCGTCCTGCCCGGCGGCCTCGCCCGCGGTGGCGCGGAACTCGGCGTACCGGTCCAGGCGGTCGCGCAGCGTGGCGAAGGTGAACGGCTTCAGGACGTACTGGACGACTCCCAGGGACACCCCCTCACGGACCACGGACAGATCACGGGCGGAGGTTACGGCGATCACGTCGGCCGAGTGCCCCGCGGCCCGCAGGGCGCGCAGCAGGTGCAGTCCGTGGCCGTCCGGCAGATAGAGGTCGAGCAGGATCAGCTCCACGGGTGTGCGCTCCAGCGCCCGGTACGCCTCGGCCCGCGAGTGCGCGATCCCGGCCACGGTGAAGCCGGGTACGCGGCCCACGTACAGCGCGTGAGCGTCGGCGGCCACGGGATCGTCCTCCACGACGAGCACCCTGATCCGGGCGGGAGCGGTGGTCATCTCGCCGGCTCCGTCCCGCGTCTGCCGCAACGGCGTCCGTTCATGTGCCGGCCTCCGAGGTCCGCAGGGGCAGCCGTACGGTGAACTCCGCACCGCCGTAGGGGCTTCGGGCCGCCTCGACCGTGCCCCCGCCCCGGTGTGCGGCCTGCCGCACCAGTGCGAGCCCCAGACCCCGCCCGGGTCCCCTGGTCGACCAGCCCCGTGTGAACACGGCCTCCGCGTCGCCGGGTCCGAACCCCGGTCCCGTGTCCCTGACGCGCAGCACCAGCTCGTCCCGGTCCGCGCGGGCGGTGACCTCGACGCGCGGGCGTGCCACCGCGGCACGGACGTGCGCGGCGGTCGCGGCCCCGGCCCCGCCCCCGGCTCCGGTCGCGGCTCCGGCCCCGGCTTCGGCCCCGGCTTCGGCCCCGGCTTCGGCCCCGCCCCCGGCTCCGGTCGCGCCTCCGGTGCCGGACCCGGTGCCGGACGGTGCGACGGCGCCTGGCGAGGGCTCGGCCGCGGTGCCGGATGGTGCGCCCGGCGTCCGCGACGGCCGTGGCGCGGAGGACGCCTCGACCGCGTTGTCGATCAGGTTGCCGAGGACGGTGACCAGGTCCCGGGCCGGCAGCCAGGGCGGGAGGACGCCGTCGTCGATGCGGCTGTCCTCGGTGAGGACCAGTTCGACGCCGCTCTCGTTGGCCTGCGCCGCCTTGCCGAGGAGCAGGGCCGCCAGGACCGGTTCGCCGACCGCCGTCACCACCCGGTCCGTGAGGACCTGCGCCAGTTCGAGCTCGGCGGTGGCGAACTCGACCGCCTCGTCCACCCGGCCCAGTTCGATGAGCGAGACCACGGTGTGCAGCCGGTTGGCCGCCTCGTGGGCCTGGGCGCGCAGCGCCTGGGTGAATCCGCGCTCGGAGTCCAGCTCACCGGTCAGCGACTGGAGTTCGGTGTGGTCCCGCAGGGTCACCACCGTGCCGCGGCGCTCGCCGCCGACCACCGGCTGGGTGGAGACGACCAGCACCCGGTCGGCCGTGAGGTGCAGTTCGTCGACCCGGGGTTCGCTCCCCAGCAGGGCCCCCGTCAGCCCGGGCGGCAGGCCCAGTTCGCCGGCGCCGCGGCCCACCGCGTCCGGGCCGAGCCCCAGCAGCTCCCGTGCCCCGTCGTTGATCAGGGCGATGCGCCGTTGCCCGTCGAGCATCAGCAGCCCCTCGCGCACCGCGTGCAGTGTGGCCTCGTGGTAGTCGTGCATACGGCTCAGCTCCGCCGCGTTCATCCCGTGGGTGTGCCGCCGCAGCCGGGCGTTGACCAGGTACGTCCCGAGGCCGCCGAGCGCGAGGGCCGCGCCCGCCATCCCCAGCAGGGCGGTGACCTGCCTGCCGAGCTGCTCACTGATCTTGTCGATGGTGATGCCCGCGCTGACCAGCGCGACGGTCCGCCCGGAGCCGTCCCGGACCGGGGCGACCGTCCGCACCGACGGTCCGAGCGTCCCCGTGTAGGTCTCCGAGACCGTGCGTCCCTTCCGCGCCTCGTCGATATGACCCAGATAGACATGTCCTATCTGCCCCGGTTCGGGGTGGGTCCATCGTCTGCCGTCCGGCGTCATGACCACCACGAAGTCGACCCCCGCGTCCTGCCGCAGCCGCTCGGTGTACGGCTGCAGCAGTGCCGTCGGGTCGGCGGACCGGACGGCCGTCACCACCGACGGGTGGTCCGCCACCGCCGTCGCCGTCGCCGTCGTCTGGCGGCGCGCGGTCTCCTCGGCCTGGGTGCGGTCCATGACGTACGAGAAGAGCGCGAAGCCGCCGACGATCGCGGCGACCAGCACGACCTGCATCGCGAAGAGCTGGCCGGCGAGGCTCCGTGGGCGGGGTGTGCGCATGGCCCAAGTCTGCCTGGCCGGTTTCGTGTGAACGAAACGTACGCAACGGTGACCGGGGTCACAGGGTGCTGAATAGTCACGGGCGTCCACCGGGACGTGGACGCACATCAGGCCGAGGAGGAATCCCCGTGGCAACCCCAGCAGCCGCAAGGCGGGACCGCACCCACTATCTGTATCTCGCCGTCATCGGTGCCGTCGTGCTCGGCGTCATCGTGGGCTTCGCCGCCCCCGGCGTCGCCGTCGAACTCAAGCCGATCGGCACGGGGTTCGTGAACCTGATCAAAATGATGATCTCCCCGATCATCTTCTGCACGATCGTGCTCGGCGTCGGTTCGGTCCGCAAGGCCGCCAAGGTCGGTGCCGTCGGAGGTCTGGCCCTCGGGTACTTCCTGGTGATGTCGACGGTCGCGCTGGCCATCGGCCTGGTGGTGGGCAACCTGCTCGACCCGGGCCACGGACTGCAACTGACGGACGCGGCCAGGGCGGCGGGCGGCAAGCAGGCCGAGGGCGCGAGCGCGGGCACCGTGGACTTCCTCCTCGGGGTCATCCCGACCACCCTGGTCTCCGCCTTCACCGAGGGCGAGGTGCTGCAGACCCTGCTCGTGGCGCTGCTCGCGGGGTTCGCCCTGCAGGCCATGGGCCCCGCCGGGGAGCCGATCCTGCGCGGTGTCGGGCACATCCAGAAGCTCGTGTTCCGCATCCTCGCGATGATCATGTGGGCGGCCCCGGTGGGCGCCTTCGGCGCGATCGCCGCCGTGGTCGGCGAGACCGGTGTCGACGCCCTGAAGTCGCTCGCGGTCATCATGATCGGCTTCTATGTCACCTGTGCGCTGTTCGTGGTCGTCGTCCTCGGTCTGCTGCTGCGGGTCGTCGCCGGAGTGAACCTCTTCTCGCTGCTGCGCTACCTGGGCCGTGAGTTCCTGCTGATCCTCTCCACCTCCTCGTCCGAGTCGGCGCTGCCGCGGCTCATCGCGAAGATGGAGCACCTGGGCGTCTCGAAGCCCGTCGTCGGCATCACCGTCCCGACCGGCTACTCCTTCAACCTGGACGGCACCGCGATCTATCTGACGATGGGCTCGCTGTTCGTCGCCGAGGCGATGGGGACCCCGCTCTCGGTCGGCGAGCAGATCTCGCTGCTGATCTTCATGATCATCGCCTCCAAGGGCGCCGCGGGCGTCACCGGCGCGGGCCTCGCGACCCTCGCGGGCGGCCTCCAGTCGCACAAGCCCGCCCTGGTCGACGGTGTCGGCCTGATCGTGGGCATCGACCGCTTCATGAGCGAGGCGCGCGCCCTCACCAACTTCGCGGGCAACGCCGTCGCCACGGTGCTGGTCGGCACCTGGACGAAGGAGATCGACAGTAAGCGCGCCGCCGAGGTGCTCGCGGGACGCCTCCCGTTCGACGAGGAGACCTTTGTCGACGACCACGCCCCGGCCCCGGCCCCGGACTCCGCCGAGGCGCCGGAGCGGCGGGACGAGGACCGCAGGCAGCCGGCCGTCACGGTCTGAGCAGGAGGCCGTGGGTGCAGGCCCGGGGCACGGTCACGCCCTGGGCCTTGCACCTGGGCTCGGCCCTGTGCCCGCTACCTGGGCCCGGGCCCTTTCCACGCCGCTCCGGCACCACCCTCGCCCCGTACCGGAGGCACGGTCACCGTGCCCCTCGAACCGCGCCTGCCCGGCGGCCCCTGGAAGGCCGCACTGACGCTGCAAAGCGGCACCGTGCAGGCATGGGCGCGGGCGGCGGTTCCCCGGATCGGCCCGTGTGCGGCCTGAGCGCCCCCGGCCCGTCGGCCGGCCGGACCGGCGGCGCGGACGCGGCCGACCGGGCAGCCGGCCGGCAGGGACCGGCCTCGTGCCGGCCCTGCGGCCCCGGCACCCCGCGCGGCCCCCTCCGGCTGGCCGGAACCCGGCCGGTATCGGACGGTGGACCCGAGGGTGATCCGACGGGAGAGACAAGATGCCCAAATACCTGGTCCAGGCCAGCTACACCGCACAGGGCACCGAGGGGCTGCTCGCCGAGGGCGGCACGGGCCGCCGGGAGGCCGTGGAGCAGGTCCTCCGTTCCTGCGGCGGCAGCCTGGAGTGGATGTACTTCGCGTTCGGCGAGGACGACCTGTACTGCGTGGTGGACATGCCCGACGCCGTCTCGATGGCCGCCACCTCCATGAAGGTCCGCGCCACGGGGGCGGTCCGGTCCCGGGCCGTGCTCCTGCTCAGCCCCGAGGACATCGACGCGGCCGCGCGGAAGCCGGTCGAGTTCCGCGCACCCGGAGCCTGATCCTCCCCGGCGCACGGACGTGCCGCCGGGATCCGGCGGCACATGCCGTGCACCGTGGCGGCGCGGTCCGGCGGCACGCCCGTGCACCGCGGCGGCGGCACCGTGCCGGACCGCGCCGCCTTCCGCGACTCACCCTCCGCGGATCGGTGCGGCCTCCTCCGCTCAGCCGAAGGGGATGCGGACGAAGGACTGGTTGCCGATGCCCAGGGTGCTGGCGCCGTTGCCGATGGCGTTCCACACCTCGATCCGCACCTTGCCGTTCCTCAGATCGCCGTGTGTGCCGGTGGCGGACCGCAGGCCGCGCGCCTGGGTGTAGTGCTCGTAGCCCGGGACGGGATCGGTGGCGAAGTAGTGGTACGTCTCGGTGCGGTCCCATGTCCCGTCGCCGGTGCGGTCGTAACTCACCCGCACCTGCTGGCCGTTGGCGACGGTCGTACCGGCGTCCACGAAGAGATCGAACTGCGTCGTACCGCCGTTGTACGCGCGGGTGACCGGCCCGGAGGTGAACACCTGCGGGCTGTGCGGGGTGCCGTCGTGGTTCGCGCCGCCCGCGGACGCGAGCCTGACGGAGGACCCGGAACCGGCCGCGTCCCCGGCGGCGCCACCGCCGCGCAGGTACAGCTGCGAGGAGCCGGACGGCGGCGGGTCGGTGGGCGGCGGGGTCGTGCCGCCGCCGCGGGTCCACACGGCGACGTAGTCGACCAGCATCGGGTGACCGGGAACGGTCGCGGCGGTCGGGGTCTTCCCCGCCAGGGCGTCCGGGAAGGCGCCGCCGACGGCGACGTTGAGGAGGATGAAGTAGCCCGCGTGCTCGGTCATGTCGGCCCAGGTGCCGGCGTCCATCTGGCTCTGGTCGACGGTGTGGTAGAGCTGGTCGTCCACGTACCAGCGCAGGGTGTTGGGCGAGGTGGAGCGGTCCCACTCGAAGCGGTAGGTGTGGAACGCCGACTGGCAGCTCGCGCCGGGGCAGGTGCGGCTGGCGCCGAGGCCGCTGGTCTCGTTGCACGGCCCGCCGGGGTTCACCCCGCAGTGGAGCACGCCCCAGACGGAGTTGAGTCCGTTGACGTTCTCCATGATGTCGAACTCGCCGATACCGGGCCAGTTCCAGTAGTTGCCCCGGTACGGTGCGCCGAGCGCCCAGAACGCGGGCCAGTAGCCGAGCGCCGCGTCACCGGTGACGTCGGGCATCCGGATCCGGCCCTCGATGCGCAGGGTGCCGCCGGCCGGGGCCTTGAAGTCGGCCCGGCGGGTCTCGATCCGGGCGGACGTCCAGTTGCCGGCGCCGTCGCGCAGCGGGGTGATGCGCAGATTGCCGCTGCCGTCGAGGCTGAGGTTGTCCGGGCTGTCGGTGTAGTTCTGGATCTCGCCGGTGCCCCAGTTGGCGGGGCCGCCCGGATAGCCGTGGCCGGTGTCGATCTGCCAGTCGGCGGAGGACGGCAGGGAGCGGTCGGGGCCGTTGAAGTCGTCGCTCCACTGCAAATTCCAGCCGGGTGCGGGGGGTACGGCGCCGCTGGCCGGGCTCGCGGGACCGAGGGCCAGGAGTCCGGTGAGGGCGACGGCGAAGGCCGTGAGGACGGTGACGATCGGGGTACGGGAGAGTCTGCTGACGCGGCTCGTGGTCAAGGACGACCTCCGGTGAGGGGGTGGTGCCGGAACTGGTTGAGAGCGCTCTCAGGTTTTGTAGATGGACGCACGGTCGGCGTCAATGCCTTGCGTGCGTTGACTTCCTGAATGCACAAGCCACTTGGGGGAAGGGCTGCCGTATCCGGTGCCGGACGCCGCGTCCCGCCCGGCGGGGCAACTCATGGCGGCGGGGTGGAATGCGGCCTGGCAGGCGACGGTGGGCTTGCCGGCTCGGGTGACCGGGCCCGCGCCCCTGCGTGAGCCGGTTGACGCGGCGCGCGGCGGCGCCGCGTTGCCGGTGTGCCCGGCGTCGAGGGCGGGACGGCCGCGGAACGTCCGAGCGCGTGATCGTCGGCTTCGGCCCGGCCTGACGCCTCTTCGCCGCGCGCCGGGCGCACCGCGGCGCCGAGTGATCCGGCAGCAGCCTCTGCGGGGGATCGCGGCCCCGGCGCGGAGGCCGACGGGAAGATCCTGGGCGCGCCGCGCATCGCGGAGCGGTTCGCCGGCCTGACGAAGGAGGTGCCCGGGCTCAGCAGCGGGCAGGTCGAGGTGCGGGCGGCCGGGCCCTCCGCCGGCGGCCACGTCGTCCCGGCCGACAAAAAACCCGGTCCGCAGTGACGGCCCGGGTATTTCCTCGCGTATATTGAATAGTTCCGTATTGGAGCGGAACCGGAAATGCAAAACGCTCTAATAAACGTACTCTAGCGCGTCAGGAGCTGAATTGTCAACCGAGGAAATGCGGCAGGAACAGCAATTCGTCTCGCTCGCCCATGAGCGGCTCGATCAGCTGCGCGGGGAGGCCGAGGCCGCTGTGCGTGCCACGATGGCGCAGGTCGGCACCGGTCGGCAGGCGCGGATGGAGCGCGATATCGAGGTGGCGGAGCGGTCCGCCTCACTCGCCGCTTTGAACGCCGCCGACTCCGGACTCTGTTTCGGGCGCGTCGACCGGCGCGACGGAGTGACGCATCACATCGGGCGACTCGGATTGCGCGCCGACGACGCCGAGCGCACTCCGCTGCTGATCGACTGGCGGGCGCCCGTCGCGCGCCCGTTCTATCTCGCGACGGGATACGAACCGATGGGGCTGCGCCGGCGCCGGCACATCACCACCGAGGGCCGCACCGTCACCGCGCTGCACGACGAGATCATGGATCTCCGTGACCCGACCCGCACCGGTCACGAGTCGCACGACGCCGACGAGGTGCTCCTCGCCGCCCTCAACAGCGCCCGCACCGGCCGGATGGCGGACATCGTCTCCACGATCCAGGCCGAGCAGGACCGCATCATCCGCGCCCCGCAGCACGGGGTCCTGGTCGTCGAGGGAGGTCCCGGCACCGGCAAGACGGCCGTGGCGCTGCACCGCGCCGCGTACCTGCTGTACGCCCACCGGGAGCAGCTCGCCAAGCGGGCGGTGCTGATCGTCGGGCCCAACCCGGCGTTCCTCGGCTACATCGGCGAGGTGCTGCCCTCGCTGGGCGAGACCGGGGTGCTGCTGTCGACCGTCGGTGAGCTCTACCCCGGTATCCACGCCACCGGCACCGAGGGCCCCGCCGCCGCGGCGGTGAAGGGCCGCCCGGAGATGGCGGCCGTGCTCGCCGAGGCCGTACGGGACCGGCAGCGGGTGCCCGAGAAGGGGGAGCCGATCGTCATCGCGCACGACGACGGCGAGCTGGTCCTCGACTGGGACATCGCCGTGGAGGCGCGGCACAAGGCCCGTGAGACCGGGCTGCCGCACAATCTCGCCCGGCCGTACTTCGCCTTCCGCGTCATCGACGACCTCACCACCCAGCTCGCCGACCGCATCGGCGAGGACCCGTACGGCGGCCCCAACTTCCTCGGCCCCGACGACATCGCCCAGCTCGGCAAGGCCGTCGCCGCCAGCGCCGAGGTGCACTCCGCCATCGCGTCGCTGTGGCCGCCGCTCGACCCGCAGGAGTTCCTCGCCGGCTACCTCGCGGACCCCACGCACCTCGATGACGCCGACGCCGACCTGATCAGGCGCTCCGGTGGGCCGTGGACGCCGGCCGACGTGCCCCTGCTCGACGAGGCGGCGGAACTCCTCGGCGCGGACGACTCCGCCGCCCGGGCCGCCGCCGAGGCCGAGCGGTCCCGCCGGATCGCCTACGCCCAGGGCGTGCTGGACGTCTCGTACGCCTCCCGCACCTACGAGTTCGAGGACAAGGAGGACGTCGACGCCGACGCCTCCGAGGTGCTGGCCGCCCACGACGTCATCGACGCCGAACGCATGGCCGAGCGCCAGGAGGAGGCGGACCACCGCAGCGCCGCCGAGCGCGCCGCCGCCGACCGGACCTGGGCCTTCGGGCACATCATCGTCGACGAGGCGCAGGAGCTGTCGGCCATGGCCTGGCGGCTGCTGATGCGCCGCTGCCCGACCCGCTCGATGACGCTCGTCGGCGACCCGGCGCAGACCGGCGACCCGGCGCGGACCGGCGACCCGGCGCGGACCGGCGACCCGGCGCAGGCAGACGACCCGGGGCAGACCGGCGGTCCCGCGCAGGCCGGGGACCCGGCGGCGCCGTCCGCGCCGGGGTCCGAGGGGGAGGGCGTGGACTTCTGGCAGCGGATCCTCGCCCCCTACGTCGAGGACCGCTGGCGGCTGGCGCGGCTCGGGGTCAACTACCGTACGCCCGCGGAGATCATGGACTACGCCGCAGAGCGGCGCCGGCGCACCGACCCGCACTTCACCCCGCCCCGCTCCATCCGGTCCACCGGCACCGCCCCCTTCGAGCGCACCGCGGACCTGGCCGACGTGGCGGACCTCGCCGCCGCCGAGGTCCCGGAGGAGGGCCGGCTCGCCGTCATCGCGCCGCGCGAGCTGCACGGCGCGCTCACCGGCCTCGGCGGCGACGGGCCGCTCGACCTCTCCCGGCCCGTGGTGCTGCTCGACCCGCGCCAGGCCAAGGGCCTGGAGTTCGACACGGTGCTGGTGGTCGCGCCCGAGCGGATGCCGCCCAACGACCTCTATGTGGCGCTGACCAGGGCCACCCAGCGGCTCGGGGTCGTCACGCCGGCCTCAGCCACACCGTCGCCAGCGGCGGCAGGGTGAGCTGCACGCTGGTGCGGTGGCCGTGGGCGGTGACGGACTCGGGCTTCACCGGGTCGTCGTTGCGGACGTCCCCGCCGCCGTACCGCGCCGCGTCCGTGTTCAGCACCTCGGACCAGGCGGGCACGGAGGGCGGCACACCGAGCCGGTACTCGTGCCGCACCACCGGTGAGAAGTGGGAGACCGCCAGCAGCGGGGCGCCGTCGGCGTCGATACGCAGGAACGCGAAGACGTTGTCGTCGGCGGCCCCGCCGTCCACCCAGGAGAAGCCCTCGGGGACGGTGTCCCGCTGCCACAGCGCCGGAGTGGCCGCGTAGACCCGGTTCAGGTCGCGCACCAGGTCCCGCACCCCGCGGTGGTCGGCCTCGGCCGAGTAGGAGGGGTCGAGCAGCCACCAGTCCGGGCCGTGGCCCTCGGACCACTCGGCGCCCTGGGCGAACTCCTGCCCCATGAAGAGCAGTTGCTTGCCCGGGTGGGCCCACATGAAGCCGAGGTACGCCCGGTGGTTGGCGCGCTGCTGCCACCAGTCCCCGGGCATCTTCGACACCAGGGCGCGCTTGCCGTGCACGACCTCGTCGTGGGAGATCGGCAGCACGTAGTTCTCGCTGTACGCGTACACCATCGAGAAGGTCATCTCGTTGTGGTGGAACCTGCGGTGCACCGGCTCGTGCTCGACGTAGCCGAGCGAGTCGTGCATCCAGCCCATGTTCCACTTCAGGCCGAAGCCGAGCCCGCCGAAGCCCGCCGGGCCCACATGGTGGGTCGCCCGGGTCACGCCGTCCCAGGCGGTGGACTCCTCGGCGATGGTCACCACGCCGGGGCAACGCCGGTAGACGGTGGCGTTCATCTCCTGGAGGAAGGAGACGGCGTCGAGGTTCTCCCGGCCGCCGTGCTCGTTGGGGCTCCATTCGCCGTGCTCGCGGGAGTAGTCGAGGTACAGCATCGAGGCGACCGCGTCGACCCGGAGCCCGTCGATGTGGAACTCCTCGCACCAGTACACGGCGTTGGCGACCAGGAAGTTGCGGACCTCCTTGCGCCCGTAGTCGAACTCCAGGGTGCCCCAGTCGGGGTGGGCCGCACGGGCCGGGTCGGAGTGCTCGTACAGCGGGCGTCCGTCGAACTCGGCGAGCGCCCAGTCGTCCCGGGGGAAGTGCGCAGGGACCCAGTCCATGATCACCCCGATCCCGGCGCGGTGCAGCGCGTCGACCAGGTGGCGGAAGTCGTCCGGGGTGCCCATCCGGGCCGTCGGCGCGTAGAAGCCGGTGACCTGGTAGCCCCACGAGCCGCCGAAGGGGTGCTCGGCCACCGGCATCAGCTCGACATGGGTGAAGCCGAGGTCCTTGACGTAGGCGGGGAGCTGCTCGGCCAGTTGGCGGTACGTCAGGCCCGGTCGCCAGGACGGCAGATGCACCTCGTAGACGGAGAACGGGGCCTCGTGGACCGGGCGGGTGCCGCGCCTCGCCATCCACGCCTCGTCGTGCCACACGTGGTGGGACTCGGCGACGACGGACGCCGTCGCGGGCGGCACCTCGGTCCGGCGCGCCATCGGATCCGCCCGGAGTGTGCGGGAGCCGTCGGGGCGGGTGATCTCGAACTTGTACAGCGCGCCCTCGCCGACGCCGGGCAGGAACAGCTCCCACACCCCGGAGGAGCCCAGCGAGCGCATGGCGCAGGCCGTGCCGTCCCAGTGGTTGAAGTCCCCGACGACCCTGACCCCGCGGGCGTTGGGCGCCCAGACCGTGAAGCGGGTGCCCGTGACGCCCTGGTGCGTCATGGGCCGGGCGCCGAGGGCGTGCCACAGCTCCTCGTGGCGCCCCTCGCCGATCAGATGCAGATCGAGCTCGCCGATGGCGGGGAGGAAGCGGTACGGGTCCGCGAGCTCCAGGGTGGCCTCCTCGTACGCGACCTGGAGGGTGTACTCGGGGATCCTGCGCAGCGGGAGCAGCGCCGAGAAGAAGCCGTCGCCGTCGTCGTGCAGTTCGGCGCGCAGGCCCTTGGCCTGGACCGTCACCGACTCCGCGTACGGCCGCAGCACCCGGAAGGCCACCCCGCCGCGCCCCAGGTGCGCCCCCAGGAGGGAGTGCGGATCGTGGTGCGTGCCGCCGAGCAGCCGTTCCCGGTCGGATTCGTCGAGCGGTGCGGCGGGGCGTACGCCGTTGCGGGGAGTCACGGGGGACGGCCTCCTTGTACTCAGGGGGAAGATCGGGGGCAGGGGCAGGGGCAGGGGCGGTGCGGGGCGGTTGCGGGCGTCAGCCCGCGGGGCCGGCCAGGCGCTGGATGGCGGACATGGGGACCGGCAGCCAGTCCGGCCGGTGGCGGGCTTCGTACACGACCTCGTACACGGCCTTGTCGGTCTCGTAGGCGCGCAGCAGCTCCGCCTCGGCGCGCGGGTCGGAGCCCGAGGCGTCGGCGTAGCCCTCGCAGTACGCGGCCCGGCAGCGCGCCGCCCAGGCCGGGTTCCAGGGGCGGTGCGAGCGGGCCGCGTAGTCGAAGGAGCGCAGTATCCCGGCGATGTCGCGCACCGGGGGCTGCACCCGGCGGCGTTCGTCGAGCGGGCGGGCCGGCTCCCCCTCGAAGTCGATGACCGACCAGCCCCCGTCGGGTGTGCGCAGGGTCTGGCCGAGGTGCAGGTCGCCGTGGATGCGCTGGGCCCTGCCGTCGCCGTCGAAGGTCGCGCCGGCGATGGCGTCGAAGGCGGCGCGCAGCCCGCGGACGTACGGCAGCAGCGCGGGCACCGCCCGCAGTGCCGCGTCCAGCCGCTCGTTCATCGCCGTCGCCAGGTGCTCGGTCTGGGACCGGCTCAGCGAGACGGTGGGCAGCGCTGCGGCGAGCGCGGTGTGCACCTCGGCCGTGGCCCGGCCCAGGGCCTGCGCCTCGCCGATGAAGTCGTCGCCGCCGGCGAGCGCCTTGAGCGCGAGCTGCCAGCCGTCCTGGGAGCCGCGGAGGAAGGGCTGGAGGACGCCGAGGGTGCAGGGCTCGGGGGTGTCCGACTCGAACCAGGCGACGGGCGCGGGCACCCGGTCGCAGCCGGCGCGGGCGAGCGCGAGGGGCAGTTCCAGATCGGGGTTGATGCCCGGGTACACCCGGCGGAAGATCTTGAGGATCAGTGAATCCCCATATACCAGCGAGGAGTTGGACTGCTCGGCGTCGAGCACCCGGGCGCGCAGCCCGCCCGGGACGGGAGCGGCCCGGTCGAAGCGCAGCGGGCCGAACCGGCCGGGTGTGCGCAGCCGCTCCAGCAGCAGCCCCGCCAGCCGGGGGTCGTGCAGTCCCTCGTAGACGGTCCGTCCGGCGAGCGGCCCCTCGGCCACGCGGCCGATCAGCGCCGGGGCGAGATACGGGGGGACCGCGGTGCGCACGCCCAGCAGCAGCTGGTAGCAGTCGCCGCCCGCCCCCGGGTCGCACCGTGCGGACGGTGCCCGCCCGGCGGTGGTCCTGGGGTTCAGGGCCTGGCCGGGCTGCCTGACGCGCAGCAGCAGATGGAGCAGTCCGGGGCCGGCCGCGTCGACCGGCAGCAGTTCGACCGCGGCCACCAGCGCGAAGCCGGTGACCGGGCGCCCCTTTCCCGCGAACCACCGCTGCCTGGGCAGCCACTCGCGCAGCAGGGGCGAGAGCGAAGGCAGCAGGGCGACGGGGGTCCGGGTGGATGCAGCCTCCGACATGGCATCGCGTCCTTTCCCCGGGCACACCACAGGTTGCGAAGAGTGTCCCGGATTGCGGCAAATAATAGCTGTCCGGGCTGTGCGTGGGGGTCCCCCCGCCGCAGGCAGGGGGAGTGTCGGCGGAGGATGGTCCGTACGGACTCGGACCGGGTACCGATATGAGGGGGAGCGTGCCCCGCGCGGGGCGGTCCAACCGCCCCGCACACGACATGGCATGTGCCGGAATCAGCCGCCCTTGCGCGTCCGGGCCCGGCGCCCGGGCCCGCGCGCCGAGCTCTCCGTGGCCACCGGCTCCCGGTGCAGCCGGAACCAGTAGAAGCCGTGCCCGGCCAGCGTCAGCAGGTACGGCCACTCGCCGATCGCCGGGAAGCGCACCCCGCCGATCAGCTCCACCGGATGGCGGCCGTTGTACCGGCGCAGGTCCAGCTCGGTCGGCTGGGCGAAGCGCGAGAAGTTGTTCACGCACAGCACCAGGTCGTCCGAGCCGTCCCCGGTCGCGGGCGCCTCGCGCAGATACGCCAGCACGGCCGGGTTCGACGAAGGGAGTTCGGTGAAGGTGCCGAGGCCGAAGGCGCGGTTCTGCTTCCTGATCTCGATCATCCGGCGGGTCCAGTGCAGCAGCGACGAGGGCGACGCCATGGAGGCCTCGACGTTGGCGACCTGGTAGCCGTAGACCGGGTCCATGATGGTCGGCAGGTAGAGCCGGCCGGGATCGCAGGACGAGAAGCCCGCGTTGCGGTCCGGGGTCCACTGCATCGGCGTGCGCACCGCGTCCCGGTCGCCCAGCCAGATGTTGTCGCCCATCCCGATCTCGTCCCCGTAGTAGAGGATCGGGGAGCCGGGCAGGGACAGCAGCAGGGCGGTGAACAGCTCGATCTGGTTCCGGTCGTTGTCGAGCAGCGGGGCCAGCCGGCGGCGGATGCCGATGTTGGCGCGCATCCGCGGGTCCTTGGCGTACTCCGCGTACATGTAGTCGCGCTCCTCGTCGGTGACCATCTCCAGGGTCAGCTCGTCGTGGTTGCGCAGGAAGATGCCCCACTGGCAGTTCTTCGGGATCTGCGGGGTCTTTGCCAGGATCTCGGAGACCGGGTACCGGGACTCCCGCCGCACGGCCATGAAGATGCGCGGCATCACCGGGAAGTGGAAGGCCATGTGGCACTCGTCGCCGCCCGACGGGTAGTCGCCGAAGTAGTCGACCACGTCCTCGGGCCACTGGTTCGCCTCGGCCAGCAGCACCGTGTCCGGGTAGTGGGCGTCGATCTCCTTGCGGACCCGCTTGAGGAAGGAGTGGGTGGCCGGGAGGTTCTCGCAGTTGGTGCCCTCCTCCTGGTACAGGTACGGCACGGCGTCCAGCCGGAAGCCGTCGATGCCCAGGTCCAGCCAGAAGCGCAGAGCGGAGATGATCTCCTCCTGCACCGCCGGGTTCTCGTAGTTGAGGTCCGGCTGGTGGGAGAAGAAGCGGTGCCAGTAGTACTGCTTGCGGACCGGGTCGAAGGTCCAGTTGGAGGTCTCCGTGTCGACGAAGATGATCCGGGCGTCCTGGAACTGCTTGTCGTCGTCGGCCCAGACGTAGTAGTCGCCGTAGGGGCCGTCCGGGTTGCTCCGGGACTCCTGGAACCACGGGTGCTGGTCGCTGGTGTGGTTCATGACGAAGTCGATGATGACCCGCATCCCGCGCTGGTGCGCGGCGTCCACGAACTCGACGAAGTCGGCGAGGTCGCCGAACTCCGGCAGCACCGAGGTGTAGTCGGCGACGTCGTAACCCCCGTCGCGGAGAGGGGACTTGAAGAACGGCGGCAGCCACAGGCAGTCCACGCCCAGCCACTGCAGATAGTCCAGCTTGGCGGTGAGCCCCCTGAGGTCGCCGATGCCGTCGCCGTTGCTGTCCTGGAAGGTGCGCACCAGCACCTCGTAGAACACGGCGCGTTTGAACCAGTCGGGGTCCCGGTCCTTGGCGGGGGTGTCCTCGAAGGTGTCGGGGACGGGCTCGTTGACGATCATGATGTGGGTGACCCTCCGATCGGCGGGGACGGTCGCAGGACGGCGATGTGCGCAGGCGTGACGCCCGGCTCGAGGCGCACATAGCTGGCCCTGCCCCAGTGATAGGTCTCGCCGGTGAGCTCGTCGCGCACCGGTACGGTCTCGTGCCAGTCGAGGCCGAGCTCCGGCATGTCAAACGAGACCGTCGTCTCCTGGGTGTGGTGGGGGTCGAGATTGACGACCACCAGAACGGTGTTCGAACCCGTTCGCTTGCTGTAGGCGATCACGGAGTCGTTGTCGGTGTGATGGAAGCGGAGGTTCCGGAGCTGCTGCAGCGCCGGGTGGCGCCGCCGGATCCGGTTCAGCGCGGTGATCAGCGGCGCGATGCTGCGCCCCTCGCGCTCCGCCGACTCCCAGTCGCGCGGCCGCAGTTGGTACTTCTCCGAGTCCAGGTACTCCTCGCTTCCGGGCCGCAGCGGGGTGTTCTCGCACAGCTCGTACCCCGCGTACACGCCCCAGCTGGGGGACAGGGTGGCGGCGAGCACGGCGCGCACCTCGAACGCCGGCCGACCGCCCTCCTGGAGGTAGGCGTGCAGGATGTCCGGGGTGTTCACGAAGAAGTTGGGCCGCATCCAGGCGGCCGCCTCGCCCGACAGCTCCGTCAGGTACCCGGTCAGCTCCTGCTTGGTGGTGCGCCAGGTGAAGTAGGTGTACGACTGCTGGAAGCCGACCGCGGCGAGGGTGTGCATCATCGCCGGGCGGGTGAACGCCTCCGCGAGGAAGACGACGTCCGGGTCGGTCCGGTTGACCGCGCCGATGACCTTCTCCCAGAACGCCACCGGCTTGGTGTGCGGGTTGTCGACGCGGAAGATCCGCACCCCGTGCGCCATCCAGTGGCGCAGCACCCGCAGGGTCTCGGCGACGATCCCCGGCATGTCGCGGTCGAAGGCGATCGGGTAGATGTCCTGGTACTTCTTCGGCGGGTTCTCCGCGTAGGCGATGCTGCCGTCCGCCCGGTGGTGGAACCACTCGGGGTGCTCGGTCACCCACGGGTGGTCGGGGGAGCACTGCAGGGCGAAGTCGAGGGCGACCTCCATCCGCAGGTCCCGGGCGCACCGCACGAACGCGTCGAAGTCCTCGAGGGTGCCGAGGTCCGGGTGGACGGCGTCGTGGCCGCCCTCGGGCGAGCCGATCGCCCAGGGCACTCCGACGTCGTGCGGTCCGGCGTCGAGCGCGTTGTTCGGGCCCTTCCGGAAGGTGCTGCCGATGGGGTGGACCGGCGGGAGGTACACCACGTCGAAGCCCATCGCGGCGATGGCGGGCAGTCGCTGCGCCGCCGTGCGGAAGGTGCCGGAGACGGGCCTTCCGCCCTCGGTCCGGGCGCCCTCGGAGCGCGGGAAGAACTCGTACCAGGAGCCGAACAGCGCGCGGGTCCGCTCCACCTGGAGCGGCAACAGGGGTGAGGCGGTGACCAGTTCGCGCAGCGGATGGCGCTCCAGCGCGGCGAGCGCGTCCGGGGCGAGCGCCGCCTCCAGCCGCTCGCGGTCCGGCCGGTCCTTGTCGCGCAGGGCGTCGGCCGCGGCGAGCACGGCCTCCCGGCCCGCCTTCTTGGGGACGCCCGCGGCGGCACGCTCGTAGAGCTGCGCGCCCTCGTCGAGGACCAGGGCGGTGTCGATCCCGGCGGGGATCTTGATGCCGGCGTGGTGCCGCCAGGTGGCCAGCGGATCGCTCCACGCCTCGACGCTGTAGGTCCACCGGCCCTCGGCGTCCGGTGTGACCTCCGCGCCCCAGCGGTCGGTGCCGGGTGCGAGTTCCCGCATCGGCGTCCAGGGGCCCTGGCGGCCCGCGGGGTCCCGCAGGACGACATTGGCGGCCACCGCGTCGTGTCCTTCGCGGAACACGGTGGCGCTGATCCGGAACGTTTCACCGACCACCGATTTCGCGGGCCTTCGGCCGCAGTCGACGAGGGGGCGTACGTCCAGCACGGGAATGCGGCCAATCAGCGTTTTCACGGCATCACCTGGGGGCTGTGCGGGCTCGGCGGGTCGAACGGACGCTCCCACTTCACTGGGGGCGGGTGTTCTTTGTAGCTGCTCCGTTGACGGCTGGCGGGCTGCGGGCATGGCCGCTCCTGTCCGCGTTCACTCGAATGGAAGGGTCGCGAGTGCGCTCCGGGCGTACCGGGGGAGCCTTCCCACGCGCTTCGGGTCGGCAATCCGGTGGACCGTTACCTACTAGGGCGTAGGTCGGCGCACAAGGCCGAGGCCGTCCGGAGGCCGTTCCCGGGCCCTTCCGGAACCGTTCACCCGGTGCGGGAGGCGACCACCATGAACATGTGAAGTCAACTTCAGTCGTCTTCTTACCGTGTTGAGTTCGCTAATTCCTGATTGGTAATACAAATCCGATCGCCAGGGTTCTTTCCGGCCAATCGCCGGGGTTCGCCGGAACGATCGCGGGGCGCGTCGGCCGGTGTTTGCCGAAAGACGGTGAATAGGCCGTGCCGCCCTCCACGGGACGGTCACCGTGAATCTTCATCCGGAGCGAAGGCTCCGCTTTCCGGCGTCCGGTGACGCGTGCCCCCTCACCTGGGCAGCTCCCTGCGCGAACCAGGTCCGGCAGACCGCGGGCCCGGCCCGGTCAGGTCAGGTTTTCGGCCTGGCCCGGCCCGGCCCGGCCCGGCGCGCCGGTGGCGGTGGCCCCGCCCCGCCCGCCCGGGCCCGGCCCGGTGGTGAGGGGGCGCCGGACGCGGGCGGCCCGGCCGCCGCGGCACCGGCACCGGCGCCGGGGCGTATCGGCACCGCGCCCCGGGGGGCACCGCTGCGGGGCGGACGCGACCGGCCGCCCCGAGCCGTACGAACCCCGCTCGCGGCGCGGAACGCGGCACGGCCGGGATCGGCCGATGGTGGCACGGCTCTATGCGCCCTCCTCGCGCCGTGGTTGAGCCGGGCGGCGCGCCACTACGGTCGAGGAGTCGGACGGGCGCACAGCGTCGTGCGTCCCCGGATGAACCTCTGTCTCGAAGGTGGGACCCGTGAAGGCCATTCGTCGATTCACCGTCCGCCCCGTCCTCCCCGAGCCCCTCGCCCCGCTCAGCGAGCTGGCCCGCAACCTCCGGTGGTCCTGGCACGCGCCGACGCGGGAGCTGTTCCGCTGCGCGGACCCCGCCGGCTGGCGGGCGGCCGGCGGCGACCCGGTGCGGCTGCTCGGATCGGTGACCGCGGGCCGGCTCGCCGAACTCGCCACCGACCCGGAGTTCCTGTTCCGCGTCTCGGAGTCCGCCCGCGATCTGGACGCCTATCTGCGCGGGCGGCGCTGGTACCAGGAGCAGTCCGGTGACGGGGTGCCGCTGCCCGCGGCCGTCGCCTACTTCTCACCCGAGTTCGGCATCACCGCCGCGCTGCCCCAGTACTCGGGCGGCCTGGGCATACTCGCCGGCGACCATCTGAAGGCCGCCAGCGACCTGGGGGTCCCGCTGATCGGCGTCGGACTGCTGTACCGGCACGGCTACTTCCGGCAGTCGCTGTCCCGCGACGGCTGGCAGCAGGAGCACTATCCCGTCCTCGACCCCGACGAGCTTCCGCTGACCCTGCTCCGGGAGCCCGACGGCAGCCCCGCCCAGGTGTCCCTCGGCCTGCCGGGCGGACGCACCCTGCGGGCCCGGATCTGGCAGGCCGAGGTCGGCCGGGTACCGCTGCTGCTGCTGGACTCGGACGTGGAGGAGAACGCCCCCGGGGAGCGCGACGTCACCGACCGGCTGTACGGCGGCGGCAGCGAGCACCGGCTGCTCCAGGAGGCCCTGCTCGGCATCGGCGGGGTCCGCGCGGTCCGCGCGTACTGCAGGCTCACCGGGCACCCGGAGCCCGAGGTCTTCCACACCAACGAGGGCCACGCCGGCTTCCAGGGGCTGGAACGGATCCGCGAGCTGCTGCCGTACGGCCTCGACTTCGACGCCGCCCTGGAGGCGGTCCGGGCCGGAACGGTGTTCACCACCCACACCCCCGTTCCGGCAGGCATCGACCGCTTCGACCGCGAGCTGGTGGCCCGTCACTTCGGTGCGGACGGCGAACTGCCCGGCATCGACGCGGAACGGGTGCTGAGGCTGGGCACCGAGAGCTACCCCGGCGGCGAGCCCCGGGTGTTCAACATGGCGGTCATGGGGCTGCGCCTCGCCCAGCGCGCCAACGGGGTCTCCACGCTGCACGGCGCGGTGAGCCGTGAGATGTTCCGCGGTCTGTGGCCGGGCTTCGACACGCCGGAGGTGCCGATCACCTCGGTCACCAACGGGGTGCACGCCGCGACCTGGGTGGCGCCCGAGGTGCTCGCCCTCGGGGAGGACATCGCGGCGGCACCGGCCGCCGACCTCTGGGAGCTCCGCCGGGTCCTGCGGGAGCGGCTGGTGCAGGAGGTCCGCGAGCGGCTGTACGCCTCCTGGCGCCGGCGCGGCGCCGGGTCGACGGAGCTGGGCTGGATCGACGGGGTGCTGGACCCGGACGTGCTCACCGTCGGGTTCGCCCGCCGGGTCCCCGCGTACAAGCGGCTCACCCTGATGCTGCGCGACCGGGAACGGCTCACGGAGCTGCTGCTCCACCCGCGGCGCCCGGTCCAGATCGTCGTCGCGGGCAAGGCGCACCCCGCCGACGACGGCGGCAAGCGGCTGGTCCAGGAACTCGTGCGGTTCGCGGACGACCCGCGGGTACGGCACCGGATCGTCTTCCTGCCCGACTACGGCATGGCGATGGCGCGGAAGCTGCTGCCGGGTTGCGACGTGTGGCTGAACAACCCCCTCCGCCCCCTGGAGGCGTGCGGCACCAGCGGGATGAAGGCCGCACTCAACGGCGGCCTCAACCTGTCCGTGCTCGACGGCTGGTGGGACGAGTGGTACGAGCCGGACTTCGGCTGGGCCGTGCCCACGGCCGACGGCACCGCCGCCCGCGAACAGGACCGCCGCGACGATCTGGAGGCCGCCGCGCTGTACGGACTGGTCGAGGAGCGTATCGCGCCGCTGTTCTACGACCGGGGCGCGGACGGGGTGCCCGCCCGCTGGACCGAGATGGTCCGGCGCACGCTGACCGCGCTGGGGCCGAAGGTGCTGGCCGACCGGATGGTCCGCGAGTACGTGGACCGGCTCTACGCCCCGGCCGCCCGGGCCCACCGGGTTCTCGCCCTGGACACCGGCGCGGCCGGCGAGCTGGCCGCCTGGAAGGCCCGGGTGCGCGCGGCCTGGCCCGCCGTCTCGGTCGACCACGTCGAGGCGGGCGCGGAGGTGGGCGCGGGCGCGGACGACTCCGAGGGCACGGGCGCGGCGGAGCTGGGCTCGACGCTGGCCCTGCGGGTGTGCGTCACCCTCGGCCTGCTGCGGCCCGAGGACGTGGAGGTGCAGGCCGTGGCGGGCCGGGTCGACCCGGACGACTCGATCGCCGAGCCCCGGACCTTCCCGCTGAAACCGGTCGCGAGCGGCCCCGACACCGCCGGCCGGCTGGTCTACGAGGGGCCGCTGGCCCTCGACCGCACCGGCCCGTTCGGCTACACGGTCCGGGTGCTGCCGGCGCACCCGCTGCTGCCGCACGGGGCGGACCTCGGTCTGGTGGCGTGGCCGACGGGGGCGACGGGCGAGGGGGCGGGGGTGCTGATGCGCTGAACTCGTGCGGGGCATGCGGGCCGTGCGGCCGCGCGGCGGGGAGCGTGGGTGTGCGGGGCTTGTACGGGTCGCACGGCGGGGCGTGCGGGCCGTGCGGGTCGCGCGGGACCGCCCGGGGGAGCGGGGGCTCCCCCGGGCGGCCGGGGCGGTGCCGAGGGCGGGCGACCCGCCCGGGTGCCTACGGGAACGTCAGCTTGACGTTGCTGATGTAGCCGGTGTCGTAGCGGGCGACGTCCTGGACCCGCAGGTTCCAGGTGCCGTTGGCCACCTCGCTGGAGGCGTTCACGGTGTAGGTCGCGATCACGTTGTCGGCGGAGTCGCTGCCGCTGGAGTTCTTCAGGCGGTAGGCCGTACCGTCCGGGGCCACCAGGTCGATGACCAGGTCACCGCGCCAGGTGTGCCGGATGTCGACGTCGACCGCGAGGTTCGACGGGGCGTTTCCGGCGATGCCGGTGACCGCGACGGGGGAGCTGGCCGTGCCGAGGTCGGGGATGTTCACGTCGCCGGTGTTCTCGAAGACCTTGCCGGGGCCGGGCTCGCCGCCGGGCCGGGATCCGACGTTGATGCCGGCCCAGGCGTCGGTCACGGCCTTGACCTCGGCGCTGTTCGCGCCGTACAGCTCCGTCGCGACCGCGAGCGTGCCGGTGCGGGCGGCCGCGTAGTTGGTCGTCGAGGTGAACTTCGTGGTGAGCGCCTTGAACCAGATCAGCGACGCCTTGTCGCGGCCGATGCCGGTGACCGGCAGGCCGTCGGAGGTCGGCGAGTCGTAGTTCACGCCGTTGATGGTCTTCGCCCCGCTGCCCTCGGAGAGCAGGTAGTACCAGTGGTTCGCCGGGCCGGAGGAGTAGTGCACGTCGATGCTGCCGATGCCCGAGTACCAGGCGTCCTTGGACTTGCCGTCCTTGCTGGGCTTGTCCATGTAGCGCAGCGGGGTGCCGTTGCCGTTGATGTCGATCTTCTCGCCGACCAGGTAGTCGCCCTTGTCCTGGGTGTTGGCGGCGTGGAACTCGACGGCGGCGGCGAAGATGTCGGACGTCGCCTCGTTGAGGCCGCCGGACTCGCCGCTGTAGATCAGCTTGGCGGTGTTGGAGGTGATGCCGTGCGTCATCTCGTGCGCGGCCACGTCGATCGACGTCAGCGGCTTGGCGTTGCCGGCGCCGTCGCCGTAGGTCATGCAGAAGCAGCTGTCCTGCCAGAACGCGTTGATGTAGTTGTTGCCGTAGTGGACCCGGGAGTACGCGCCGACGCCGTCGCCCCGGATTCCGGAACGGCCGTGCACGTCCTTGAAGTAGTCCCAGGTCAGCGCCGCGCCGTAGTGCGCGTCGGCGCCGGCGGTCTCGAGGTTCTGCGGGGTGCCGTCGCCCCAGACGTCGTCCGTTCCGGAGAACAGCGTGCCGCTGCCGGACGTGCCGCGGTTGAGGTTGTTGGTCTTGTGGTTGCCGCGGGTGGTGTCGGTCAGGGTGTACGACGGAGCGGTGCCCAGGGTCACCTGGCCGCTGTACATCGTGTTGCCCGTGCCCTGGTGGACCGCCTGCCACTCGTACAGCTTCGCGCCGGTGGTGGCGTCGGTGACGACGTGCAGTTCGTTGGGGGTGCCGTCGTGCTGCAGACCGCCCACGACGGTCTCGTACGCCAGCGTCGGCTGCCCCTGGGCCATCCAGACCACCTTGCGCGGGGCCCGGTCGGCGGTGGTGTCCTTCGAGCCCTCCGCGCGGGCGGCCGCCACGGCCTGCTGCTCGGCGGTGGCCGGGGCGACGTCGGCACTGGTGTCGACGTTCTTCAGCGCCGCCGTCGACGCCTTGCCGACGAACTCGGTCCGTCCCGCCTTCGTCTCGGCGACGACCAGGTCGCCGCCGAGCACCGGCAGGCCCGCGTAGGTGCGCTCGTAGCGGGTGTGCGTGGTGCCGTCCCGGTCCTGGACGACGTCGCGCACCACGAGCTTCTCCTGGGCGCCGAGGCCGAGTTCGGCCGCGGTCGCCGCCTTGGTGGCGTTGGCCTCGCGGAGCAGCTCCGCCCGCTGGGCGGGGGAGAGCTTCGCGGGCAGCGCGCCGGGGTCGGCCCCGGAGGCGGACTGCTGTGCCGGGGCTGCGGGGGCGGCGTCGGGTGCCGCGGCGGCGGAGCCGGACTGGACTCCGACGGCCAGGAGGGCTGCGACTGCGAGCAGAGCGCCGGTCGCGGACGCGCGACGGCTGGGCGTGGGTCTCACGCGAACTCCTTCTGCGAGGGGGGTCGAAGGCGGCTGGGTGGGCCGCCCGGCAGAACCGAGGAGCATGTAGTGCGTGGCTCGGTGGAAGCGTCGCAGGGGTTAACGGTTTCTGTCAGGGGCGCGTCAAGAGAATGGCCGGATCGCGTTCGTTGAGTGAGAGGCCGTGTTCGTTAAGCGGACGTTTCGCCGCGGGCTCCGCCGGCGCCGTCCTACGGCCCTGGCGGGCGGAGTACGGCGGCTTCGGCGGGATTCGGACTGAAGACATCCGGTTCTGGGGCCGCCTGCGGAACCGTGGAGTGCAGATGGTACGCGCCGCCCGTCACGCCGGCGCCCCGGCGTGGCGCGTTCCCGTCGGGCGGGCGCCGCGCGGCGCCCGGCGGAGCGCCGCGCGCCGCCGAACCGCCCGGCGGGCCCCGGCCCTGCCGGATGCGCCGGACGACGGCGTGAACCGTTCCGGGGATTGTCTGAAAAGGTGTCAGCTCCACGGTCGAACACCGTCCACGACGGGCCGGGGCGGGACCGGAACCCGCGGTACGCCCCCAGAGCGGCCTCGTCGGGACGAAGCGCCGGGCAACGGCCGTAGCGCCGCAGCGCCGTAGCGGTCCGCCCACGGACGCGGATCGCCTACGAACGCGGTCCGTCCACGGACGCGGATCGCCTACGAACGCGGTCCGTCCACGGACACGGATCGCCTACGAACGCGGTCGTCCACGGACGCTGTCCGCCTACGGACGCGGACCGACCGGGCGAGGACATCCGCCGGGCTCGCCCCCGAACGGTGGCCTCCGCGCACTCCATCCGGGTCTCCCGCTCTCCGCCGGGGTGATCGCCACCCCGGTCGGCCCGGCGCCGACCTCGACGGTGGCGACGACCCGGTCGCGGCGGGTGCCGATCACCGAGACCTCGTCGTCCGCGAACTCGGTGACGTACACCCGTGAACCGTCGGGGGTCACGGCGATCCCGTTGGGCTCTTCGCCGACCGGCACGGTGGCGGTCACCTCGTTCCGGCAGGTGTCGATCACCGACACGTCGTCGCCGACCGTGTTGGCGACGTACACACGGCGGCCGTCGGGGAGCACGGCCACCCCGGCGGGTCCGTCGCCCACCTCGACGGTGGCGACGACCTCGTCCCGGCGGGTGTCGACGACCGACACATCGCCGGAGGTGAGGTTGGAGACGTACACCCGGGAGCCGTCCGGGGTGACCGCCAGGGTGGTCGGTCCTTCCCCGACGGGGACGGTGCCGAGGACCCGGTGGCGGCGTGGGCCGATCACCCACACCTCGTCGGAGCCGGCGTTCGCGACGTAGAGGCGCGAGCCGTCGGGCAGGAACGCGAGGCCCAGAGGGGCGTCGCCGACCTCGATGGTGGCGACGACCCGGTTGCGGCGGGCGTCGATGACGGAGACGTCGTCGGACGCGACGTTGGCGACATAGACGCGGCGGCCGTCGGGGGAGACGGCCACCCTGCTCGGTTCGTCGCCGACGGGCACGGTGGCGACGACCTCGCCCCGGTGGGCGTCGATCACCGACACCGTGTCCGCACCCGAGTCGGTGACATAGACCGTCGAGCCGTCCGGGGTGACAGCGGTGCTATCCGGCCCGTCCCCGACGGGCACGGTGCCGACGACCCGGTTGGTGCGGGTGTCCACGACGGACACCGAGTCCGAGTGGAGTTCGGCCACATAGGCGAGGGCCCGGGCCCCGGGTCCGCCCGGGACGGAGAGCGGGCCGGGGACGGGGAGCGGGGCGGGGACTGAGGGTCCCGCCGGGACGGGCGGTGCGGCGGTCGTCCCGGTCGTCCGGGCCGTCTTGTGAGCGCCGGCCGGCTGGACGTACACCAGCAGGCCCGCCAGCACCGAGGCCACCAGCGCGCGCGGTACGGGACCGGACATGCGAACCTCCCGAGAGCATCGGCTGACGGACCCTCATGGGCACCGGAGCCGGAGCCGGAGCCGGAGCCGGGACCTGGCCCGGGGCCCGGTGCCGGACTTGCTACCGGGCCCCTGCCCGGGCCGCGGAGCCGGTCCCGGACCCCGTCCCGGAGCCGGCCCCGGAACCGGAACGCGGCGACGGCCGCCGCGCCCGAAGCTAAGCCCTTGCCTGCCGGCCGAGGCGAGGGGCACGCGCGAAGCCGCGGGAAATCGCCTGACGGGCGGAGTCACGGACGGGACGCGCGCACCGCTGCCGCCCACCCGGGGCACGCCCCGGGGTCCGGTCCGGCGAATCCTGGTTCCCGCCGAAGCGTCGAAGTCCGGGGACGCCGAGCGGTGACCGTGCCGGTGCGTGGTGGGCGATCGGCGGGAATCCGCGCGCGGCTCGGTGACAGCGAGTCGCGAGGGGGACGTCCACGGCCGCGGTGAACCCCGATTCCGCCCATCGGGCTTCACCGGCCCTACGGAGACCTGCTCCTGCACGCTCCTGCACACTCCTGCACGGCCCCGCACGGCCCGCACGGCGGCGGTGACCGGCCCCACAGCCGGCGCACCCGCGGAGCCGGGAACCCCCTCGACGGCGCTCGCCGTCGCCGTCGCCGTCGTCAGCGGCCAGAGGCGGTCATCGCCCGGACTTCACGGTGTCGCGGTGGTTCCCCGCACCGCCCAGCTCGCGGATGATGCGGATGATGCGGATCAGATCGGCCGGGGCGGCCGCGAGGCGGACCGGCCTGCCCGCGTCGTCGACTTCGGCGACGTGCCAGCTTCTGGGGACACCGTCGCCGTCACCGCCCCGGGCGCGCCGCACGTCCTTGACGGTGAGCCGCTCCACCGGGATCCGTTTCGCCGCGAACCGGTCCGGGCCGGGGTGGGGCGTCACCGCGGGCGGGCCGTCGCCGAGGACGATATGGGTGCCGGAGCCGTGCGGGTTGTAGTCGGTGTGCTCCAGGAAGCTGGCGGCCAGGAACACCTCCCCGGAGGGCTCTTGGGCGGCTTCCGCCGCTCCCGCCGTGGCTTCCCCGGGCGTACGGACCCGGGTGGCGCGCCAGGCCCAGGCGAGGAGCCCCAGCGTGGCGAGCGAGCCCGCGGCCGCCCAGGTGATCGCCACGGGAGAGGTGAGCAGGGTCGTGGGGTGGAGGTAGCAGAGCGGCAGCAGCCACAGGGCCGTACCGGCGAGCGCACCCGTGAACGGACCGGCCGACGGAAGGACCTCGTCGTCGGGCAGCCGGCGCCCGCGCAGCCGCAGCAGCACCCGGGCGCCGGGACAGCCCGCGGCGAGGGCGCACGCGGCCGCCATGACGGCCACGTCCCCGGCGCCGGTGAAGTGCTCGCGCCACACGTGCCGTTCTCCGGTGACCTCCCTCACCTGGCCGCGCCACAAGGTCAGTTCGACGCTGTCGCCGGGCTGGAATCCCTGGACTCCTTCCCGCGAGATCGAGAGCCGCTCCAGCGGCCGGCCGTCGGCGAAGTACAGCCGGCTGCGTCCCTTCACGGTCCCGACCTCGGTCCGCGCGATCACGGCCGGCAGGGTGGTCAGGCAATCGCCGTGCTCCGCGGTCTCGGTGGTGCACGGGACGGCCGACCGCCACGCCCTCTGCTCCGCCCCGGCGCTCGGCACGGACCACGCGGCCAGGCCCGCGCCCGCGAGCAGCAGCACGCACAGGACCAGCCACCCGGCCGAGCCGCGCCCGGCGGCACGGTACGAGATGACGGGGACGTGGCTGGACTGCGGGGCTCCGTACCGGCGGTGCAGCGCGCGGAGCGCGTCCAGCTGCGCGTCGAAGTCCGGGCGGTGGTGGACGGCAGTGCTCCACGGCAGCGGCAGGCGCCGCGTGCGGCCGTCGCGCAGCAGCACGCTGACGCGACGGAAGTCGTAGCCGTCTCGGCTGTACTGCATGTACACGCGCAGGTCGGCGACGTCGTGCCAGGGCCGGCTCCAGCGGCGCAGCAGCGTCCGGGAGTGCAGGCCGTACACATCGGCGCTCACCTGCGCGGTGGCCCGGTAGAGGCACCCGAACCCCACCGACGCGGCAAGCAGGCCCCCGCACGCCCACGGGTCCGGAAGCCCGCCCCGGTACGCCATGCGCAGCGCGGCCAGGATCGCCCCGGCCGCCCCGAGCCCGAGGACGAACCACAGGCCGCGGCTCGGGTGGGGGCGGCAGATCACTTCCCTGGTGTCGGTCATGCCCGGGATCGTGCCTCGGCCGGGCTTCTCCGGCTTGTGCGGTGTGCGGCAGTCTTCCCGCCCGCAGGCTGCCGTCGTGACACGGCGTGAAGCCCGGTTCGCCGGCGCATCCCGCCGCCGCCCCGCCGTCAGACCAGGCTCTCCCGCCAGGCCCGGTGCAGCCCCGCGAAACGCCCCGCGCCGTCGACGAGGGCGGCCGGGCTGCCGTCCTCGACGATGCGGCCGCCTTCCATCACCAGGACCCGGTCGGCGATCTCCACCGTCGACAGCCGGTGCGCGATGACGATGGCGGTACGCCCGCGCAGCACCGTGTCCATGGCCCGCTGCACCGCGCGCTCGCCGGGGACGTCGAGCGAGCTGGTGGCCTCGTCCAGGATCAGCACCGCCGGGTCGGCCAGCAGCGCCCGGGCGAAGGCGACGAGCTGGCGCTGGCCCGCGGAGATCCTTCCCCCGCGCTTGCGCACATCCGTGTCGTAGCCCTCCGGCAGGCCGCAGATGAAGTCGTGCGCCCCGATGGCCTTCGCGGCCCGCTCGATCTCCGCACGCGTCGCCTCCGGCCGGCCGATGGCGATGTTCTCGGCGACCGTGCCGGAGAACAGGAAGGCCTCCTGGGTCACCATCACCACCCCGCGCCGCAGCTCGGGCACCGGAAGGTCGCGCAGATCGGTCCCGTCGAGCAGGACCCGCCCGTCCGCCGGGTCGTAGAACCGGGCCAGCAGCTTCGCCAGCGTGGACTTGCCCGCGCCGGTCGAGCCGACGACGGCGACGGTCTGGCCTGCGGGGATCGTCAGATGGAAGCGCGGCAGCACCTCTCCGCCGGTGCGGTACGCGAAGCGCACGTCCTCGAAGACCACCTCCCGGCCCGGACCGGTGGCACCGGCGCGCTCCGGCAGCCCCACCGGGCGGGCCGGCTCCGGTACGGACGGCGTCTGGGCGAGCAGGCCCGCGATCTTCTGCAGCGACGCGGCGGCCGACTCGTAGGAGTTGAGGAACATGCCGAGCCGGTCGATCGGGTCGTACAGCCGCCGCAGATAGAGCACCGAGGCCGCCAGCACGCCCAGCGCCAGCGTCCCCTCGGTCACCCGGTACGCGCCCCACAGCACGATTCCCGCCACCGCTGTGTTGGCCACCAGCCGGGACCCCACGACATAGCGGGCCATCTCCAGCAGCGCGTCCCCGTTGCTGCGGGCGTGCCTGGCGTTCAGCGCGCGGAAGTGCTCGTCGTTCGCCCGCTCGCGGCGGAAGGCGCGCACCGGCCGGATGCCGTTCATCGTCTCCGCGAACTTCACGATGACGGAGGCGATGGCGGTGGACCGCTCGGAGAAGACCATCGCGGCGCGCCGCCGGTAGAGCTGCACCAGCAGGTACAGCGGGACGAAGCTGAGCACGGCGAGGCCGCCGATGCCGAGGTCGAGCCAGAGCAGCATCGCCGAGATGTAGACGAACGACAGGGCCACGGCGAGGAGTTCCTGCAGTCCCTCGCTGAGCAGTTCGCGCAGCGACTCGACGTCGGTGGTGGAGCGGGAGATGATCCGGCCCGAGGTGTAGCGCTCGTGGAAGTCCAGACTCAGTGCCTGGGCGTGCCGGAAGATCCGGCCCCGCAGATCGAGCAGCGCGTCCTGGTTGACCCGGGCCGACGCGCGGATGAAGGCGTACTGGAACGCACCGGACCCGACAGCGCACACCGCGTACCCGGCGCCCACCACGACCAGGGGCCCGTGGTCGCCGTCGCGCAAGGCGGGCACCCCGCGGTCGATGGCGAACGCGACGAGCAGCGGTCCGGCCTGGGCAGCGGCCTGCTGGAGCAGCAGCAGGACCGCGGCGACGAGTACCCGGCCACGGAGGGGGGCCAGCAGCGACCTCAGCAGTGCGCCGGTGGCGCCGTCGGGCGCGGGCAGGGCGTCCCGGTCGAAGGCGTCGCCACCGGTGTCCAGGCCCGTCCCGTCAGGGGCCTTTGCCTTCGCTGCCGTCCCGTCAGGGCCCGTCCCGCCCGCGGCGGTTCCGCCGGTGGCCGTGCCGTGCGGGCCCGGTGCCCCGGGGGACTCCGGGACGGCCCCGGCCGAGGCGTCCCCGCCGTCCGGCTGCGGCGTCGTGGCCGTCGATGACGTCATCGCTCTCGCTCCTCGGCATGAGCGCCCGACATCAGCCAGGCGTACTCGGCGTTGTCCCGCAGCAGTTCGTGGTGGGTGCCGACGGCCGCGACCCGGCCCCCGGACAGCAGCGCCACCCGGTCGGCGAGCAGCACCGTGGACGGCCGGTGCGCCACCACCAGGGCGGTGGTGTCCCGGAGGACCCGGCGCAGCGCTGCCTCCACAAGGGCCTCCGTGTGCACGTCGAGTGCCGACAGCGGGTCGTCGAGTACGAGGAACCGCGGCCTGCCCACGACGGCGCGGGCGAGGGCGAGCCGCTGCCGCTGGCCGCCCGAGAGGCTGAGGCCCTGCTCGCCGACCTGGGTGGCACATCCCTGCGGCAGCGCGTCCACGAAACGCGCCTGGGCCACGTCCAGCGCCCGCACCACCTCCTCGTCATCGGCGTGCTCGGCGCCCATCCGCACGTTCTCCCCGACACTGGCCGAGAAGAGCGTCGGCTCCTCGAAGGCCATCGACACCAGGGTCCGCAGCTCCTCGCGCGGCATGGCGGCGATGTCCCGCCCGTCCAGCGTGATGCGCCCGGCGGTCACCTCGTACAGCCGCGGTACGAGCGCGGTCAGCGTCGTCTTTCCGCTGCCCGTGGCGCCGACGAGAGCCATGGTCTCCCCGGGCCGGATGTGCAGGTCGATGTCCTTCAGCACCGGTTCTCCGTCCTCGGAGGCGTCGGGATAGCGGAAGCGGACGCCCTCGAACCGGAGCCCGCCCTCCACGAGCCCCGTCGATTCCACGGGCCCCGTCCATTCCACGGGCCCGTCCCCGGCCCCGTGCTTCCCCTCCCGTTCCACCTCCGTCTCCGCCTCCACCTCCGCGTCCAGGACGTCGAAGTAGCGGTCCGTCGCCGTCGCCGCCTCCTGGCTCATCGCGAGCAGGAAGCCCATCGCGTCCACCGGCCAGCGCAGCGCGAGCGCCGTCGAGAGGAAGGCGACCAGCGTGCCGGCCGACAGGGTGCCGTCCGCGACCTGCATCGTGCCGAGCACCAGCGCGGCGCCGATGGCCAGCTCGGGGACGGTCATGATGACGCCGAAGATCCCCGCCAGCAGCCGGGCCTTGACCAGCTCGGTCCCGCGCAGCCGCCCGGACAGCGCACGGAAGGCCGCCGCCTGGCTGCGGTGGCGCCCGAAGCCCTTGATGACGCGGATGCCGAGGACGCTCTCCTCGACGACGGTGGTGAGATCGCCCACCTGGTCCTGCGCGGTCCGCGCCACCGACGAGTAGCGCGCCTCGAACCGGGCGATGACGAACACCAGCGGCGCGACCGGGGCCAGCAGCACCAGTCCGAGCGTCCACTGCTGGGCCAGCATGATCCCCGCGCCGACGACGATCGTCACCCCGTTGACGAGCAGGAACGTCAGCGGGAACGCCAGGAACAGCCGTACCAGCATCAGATCCGTCGTCCCGCGCGACAGCAGTTGCCCCGACGCCCACCGGTCGTGGAACGCCACGGGCAGCCGCTGGAGGTGCCGGAAGAGATCCGCCCGCATCGCCGCCTCCACCCCGGCCAGCGGACGGGCCACCAGCCAGCGCCGGAAGCCGAACAGCAGCGCCTCCGCGACACCGAGCAGCAGCAGGTACAGGGCCCCCAGCCACACCCCGCCCACGTCCCGGTCGGCGACCGGCCCGTCCACCATCCACTTCAGGACCAGCGGGATGACGAGGCTCAGGCAGGAGGCGACGATCGCGACGACCGCCGCGGTGAACAACCGGGCTCTGACCGGGCGTACGTACGGCCAGAGCCGCAGCAGGGAGCGGACGGCGGACCGGTCGGGCCGGGTGGCTTCAGCTGTGGTGGACATCAGGAGCGAGCCTACGGTTCACCACTGACATGGCCCACCGAGTTTCTCCCGCCCCGGGGGTCCTGCCCTCGCGCCCCCGCGGTCCGACTCCTCCGCCCCGGTCCGGCCCTGACGCCGCGCCCTCCCGTCCGCCGCCGCGCCTCCCGCCGACTCCCCCTGCGGTTCCCCGCCGCCCGCCGTTCCCCGCCGCCCCACGGCGGCTCAGCCCGCGTCGCGCACCCGCAACAGCAGCACCGAACGCGCGGGCACCGTCATCCGCTCCCCGCCCCGGTGCACCGTCCCCGGCGCCGCCGACTGCTCCTCCAGCGAGGTGTCCACGACCAGTTCGTACTCCGCCGCCCACGGCGGCCCCGGCAGCCGGAAGGCCGTCGGCCGGCCGGCCGCGTGCAGGATCGTCAGAAAGCTGTCGTCGGTGACCTGGGCCCCCCGGGCGTCCCGGCCCGGGATGTCCCGGCCCGACAGGAACAGCGCCAGCGTGGAGGACGGCGCGTACCAGTCCTGCTCGGTCATCTCCGCGCCGTGCGGCGTGAACCAGGCCAGATCGCGCAGCCCGTCGGCGGTCTGCGGCCGGCCGGAGAAGAACGCCCGGCGCCGCAGCACCGGGTGCGCGCCGCGCAGCGCCAGCAGCCGGGAGGTGAGGGCCAGCAGCCCGTCCGGCCCCGGCTGCTCCGGAAGCGACCAGTCGAGCCAGCCGGTCTCGTTGTCCTGGCAGTAGGCGTTGTTGTTGCCGCCCTGCGTACGGCCCATCTCGTCGCCCGCCACCAGCATCGGGACGCCGGTGGACAGCAGCAGGGTGGTGAGCAGATTGCGGACCTGCCGCCACCGCAGGGCGTTGACCTCGGGGTCGTCGGTCTCGCCCTCCGCGCCGCAGTTCCAGGCGCGGTTGTCGTCGGTGCCGTCCCGGTTGCCCTCGCCGTTCGCCTCGTTGTGCTTGCGCTCGTAGCTGACCAGGTCGCGCAGGGTGAAGCCGTCGTGGGCGGTGACGAAGTTGACCGAGGCGTACGGGCGCCGGCCGCCCCAGGCGTACAGGTCGCTGGAACCGGACACCCGGTAGCCCAGGTCCCGCAGATCGGGCAGCGCACCCCGCCAGAAGTCCCGCACCGCGTCCCGGTAGCGGTCGTTCCACTCCGTCCACAGCGGGGGGAACGCGCCCACCTGGTAGCCGCCGCTGCCGACGTCCCACGGTTCGGCGATCAGTTTCACCCGGCGCAGCACCGGGTCCTGGGCGATCACGGCGAGGAACGGGGACAGCATGTCGACGTCGTGCATCGAGCGGGCGAGGGCCGCCGCCAGGTCGAAGCGGAATCCGTCGACACCCATCTCCGTGACCCAGTAGCGCAGCGAGTCGGTGATGAGCCGCAGCACCTGCGGCTGGACCACGTGCAGCGTGTTGCCGCAGCCGGTGTAGTCGGCGTAGCGGCGGGCGTCGCCGTGCCGGAGGCGGTAGTAGCCGCGGTTGTCGATGCCCTTCAGGCTCAGCGTCGGCCCCAGCTCCCCGGCCTCCGCGGTGTGGTTGTAGACCACGTCCAGGACGACCTCTATGCCGGCCTGGTGCAGGGCGCGCACCATCCGCTTGAACTCGCCGACCTGCTGCCCCGCCGTCCCGGACGCGCTGTAGCCGGCGTGCGGCGCGAAATAGCCGATCGAGTTGTAGCCCCAGTAGTTCCTGAGGCCCCGCCGCAGCAGGTGGTCCTCGTGCGCGAACTGGTGGACCGGGAGCAGTTCGACCGCCGTCACCCCGAGCCGTACGAGGTGGCCGATCGCCGCCGGGTGCGCCAGGCCCGCGTAGGTGCCGCGCAGCTCCGGGGGGATGCCGGGGTGCAGCCGGGTGAAGCCGCGCACATGCAGTTCGTAGATGACGGAGTCCGCCCAGGGGGTCTTGGGCCGCCGGTCGTCCGCCCACTCGTCGTCCGGCGCGTCGTCGTGCACGACCACGCCCTTGGGGACGTACGGGGCCGAGTCCCGGTCGTCGCGCACGGTGTCCGCGACATGCTGGTGCGGCCAGTCGCGGACGTGCCCGTACACCTCCGGCGGCAGCGCGTACTCGCCGTCGACCGCCCGGGCGTACGGGTCGAGCAGCAGCTTCGCCGGGTTCCAGCGCGCCCCGGTCCACGGGTCCCAGCGGCCGTGCACGCGGAAGCCGTAGCGCTGGCCGGGCCCGACGCCCGGCACGAAACCGTGCCAGATCTCGTGGGTGAGCTCGGTCAGCGGCAGCCGGACCTCCGCGCCCGACTCGCCGAAGAGGCAGAGCTCCACGGCCTCGGCGCCGCCCGCCCACAGGGCGAAGTTGGTGCCGGCGACCCCGTCGGGACCGACCCGGAACCGGGCCCCCAGCGGTGTCGGCGCCCCCGGCCAGACCGGGGGTCCGGAGCCGTCCGCCCTCCTCGGCCGCCCGTGCGGGGCCGGGCGCGGCCCCACGGCGGGAAGAGGCCGCTCCCCTTCCCGTACCGCCTCCTGCTCGGCTGCGCTCGACACCTGTCGGCCTCCCGCGGCTCGTCGGGCCCGCGCGGCTCCCGCCCCGGCGTCCCGGCCGTGGCTCCCCGCGTGCGGTCCTCCCACCATCTCTGCCCGACGCCGCGCCGCTCCCAACATGACCCGCTCCCGGCATGGCCCGCCTTCAACATGGCCCGCTCCCGGCACACCCTGCCCCCGGCATGGCCCGCTCCCGGCATGACCCGCTTCCCCGCCCCGCCCTTCGGCACGCCCTGCCCCCGGCACGCCCCGCCCCCCGCATGACCGGCGCCGACGTTTCCCCGGGAGGGTGGCCGTCGTTGGGCGGGACGTGCTGTGTCTCTGCGATCCCACGAGGTGGACTCTGTGAGCAACGCGGTGAGGCGGACGAGGGCCACGCTGGCCGTCGCCGCGCTGTGGACGGTACTGCTCGCCGGCGTGGCCGGCTGCACCGGCGAAGCCGGGAGTGCCGGGAGTGCCGGCGGTCCGGCCGCCGAAGGCGACAAACCCCGGGCGCCCGGCGACACCATCCGGATCACCCCGGCCGACGGGGCCACGGCGGTGCCCGCGGACGGCAGGCTCGAAGTGGCGCTGGCGGGCGGGCGGCTGGAGCGGGTCAAGGTCACCCGGATCGAGGACGCGCAGCCGGCCGAGGTCCCGGGCGCCGTCTCCCCGAACGGCCTGACCTGGCGCCCGAAGCCGGGCACCCGGCTCGCGCTGGCGGCCAAGTACAGCGTCGACGCGGTGGCGCTGGATGTCCACGGCCGCCGCTCGGCGCGGCACACGACCTTCACCACCGTCGTCCCCGACCACCGGTTCATCGGCTACTTCACCCCGGAGAACCGCTCCACGGTGGGCGTCGGAATGATCATCTCGTTCGACTTCAACCGCGGCATCAGGAACCGTGCGGCCGTCGAGCGGGCCATCCGCGTCACCTCCGTCCCGCCGGTGGAGGTCGTGGGCCACTGGTTCGACGCGGAGCGCCTCGACTTCCGCCCGCGCGAGTACTGGAAGCCGGGCACCAAGGTCACCGTCGACATGGCCCTGCGCGACGTCGAGGGGGCGGCCGGGGTGTACGGAGTCCAGCGCAAGACCGTCCGCTTCACCGTGGGCCGGTCCCAGGTCTCCGTGGTCGACGCCCGCGAGCAGACCATGGAGGTGCGCCGCGACGGCAGGCTGCTGACGACGCTGCCGGTCACCACCGGCGGGAAGAAGACCCGGACGTACAACGGCAGGATGGTCGTCAGCGAGATGCACGACGTCACCCGCATGAACGGGGCCACCGTCGGTTTCACCGACGACGACGGCAAGAGCGAGTACGACATCAAGGACGTTCCGCACGCGATGCGGCTCACCACGTCCGGCACCTTCCTGCACGGCAACTACTGGGCCGACCCGGCCGTCTTCGGCGCGCGGAACGTCAGCCACGGCTGCATCGGGCTGCGCGACGAGAAGGGCGGCAGCCAGGACTCCCCGGCGGGCTGGTTCTTCGACCGGACGCTCGTCGGCGACGTGGTGGAAGTGGTCAACTCCCCGGACCGCACGGTCGACCCGTGGAACGGGCTGAGCGGCTGGAACATGGGCTGGGAGGCGTGGAAGGCCGGCTCCGCGCTGCGCTGAGCGCCCCGCCGCATGGGCGGCGCCCCCACCGGGCAGATTTGCGACTGAACGGTGACATCGGTGAGAAGCCGCGGCGACCTGCGGTGTGATTATCTGTCGCAGTGCGCGCCGTTCGAGCGCGTGGGGGTGCGGGCCCCGGCGGGGCCGGGCCGTGCGAGGGGAGACAACTCATCGTGAACGGGCAGCCGATATCGGGGGCAGCGGTCAGGACGGGCCGGCGACGCGGGCGCACCGCGCTGCCGGCCCTCGCCATGGGTGCGCTGCTGCTGCTGGTGTCCGCCTGCGGCGGCGGCTCCGACCGCCCGGCCGGCGCCGGCAAGAAAGCCGAGGACGCCGGCAAGGTCGGCACGGCGGCGTCGCAGGCGGTCGTGACCGTCGCGCCCAAGGACGGGGCGAAGGCGGTCGCCACCAGCGGCACGCTCAAGGTGACGGCCGACCGGGGCAGGCTGACCGAGGTCGCCGTCAAGGACGACAAGGGCAACGCGGTCGAGGGGAGGATCGCGGCGGGCGGTGCGAGCTGGGAGCCGCTGCAGCACCTCGCGTCGGCCACCAAGTACCGGGTGCACGCCGTGGCCGAGGACGCCGAGGGCCGCGAGTCCGCGAAGGACACGACCTTCACCACGCTCGTCCCCAAGAACACCTTCATCGGCCACTACACCCCCGAGAACGGCTCCACGGTCGGCGTCGGCATGCCCGTCTCCATCAACTTCACCCGCGGCATCACCGACCCCGAGGCCGTCGAGAAGGCCATCAAGGTCACCGCCGAGCCGTCGGTGCCGATCGAGGGGCACTGGTTCGGCAACGACCGCCTGGACTTCCGCCCCGAGAAGTACTGGGCCGCGGGTACCAAGGTGACGGTCCGGCTCAACCTGGACGGTGTCGAGGGCCGGCCCGGCGTGTACGGCAAGCAGGCCAAGACGGTCTCCTTCACCATCGGCCGCAGCCAGGTCTCCACCGTCGACGCCAAGGCCCACACCATGAAGGTGGTGCGCGACGGCGAACTGATCAAGACCATCCCGATCACCGCGGGCGCCCCGTCGACCACGACGTACAACGGCCAGATGGTCATCAGCGAGAAGTACAAGGTGACGCGGATGAACGGCGCCACCGTGGGCTTCGGCGGCGAGTACGACATCAAGGACGTCCCGCACGCCATGCGCCTGTCGACGTCCGGCACCTTCATGCACGGCAACTACTGGGCCTCCCGCGGCACCTTCGGCTCGGCGAACGTCAGCCACGGCTGCGTCGGTCTGCGCGATGTGCGAGGCGCCTACGACAGCGGTACCCCGGCCGCGTGGATGTTCAACAACTCGATCATCGGCGACGTGGTGGTCGTGAAGAACTCCAAGGACAAGCAGATCGCCCCCGACAACGGCCTGAACGGCTGGAACATGCCCTGGGCGGAGTGGATCGGATAGTCCCGCGACGGTAGGGACGAGGGGCCCGGTGCCGTGCCGGCCGGCGGAACCCGGACGGCACCGGGCCCCTCGGAGTGAACGAGGGCTAACCTCCCCGTATGACAGTCACTCTCGAAGTCTCCGAAGGCGTCGGCACCATCCGCCTGGACCGCCCCCCGATGAACGCCCTGGACATCGCGACCCAGGACCGGCTGCGCGAACTGGCCGCCGAGGCGACCGACCGGGACGACGTGCGCGCCGTGATCCTCTACGGCGGGGAGAAGGTGTTCGCGGCCGGAGCGGACATCAAGGAGATGCAGGTGATGGACCACGCCGCGATGGTGAAGCGGTCGAAGGCCCTGCAGGACTCCTTCACCGCCGTCGCGCGCATCCCCAAGCCCGTCGTCGCGGCCGTGACCGGCTACGCCCTGGGCGGCGGCTGCGAGCTGGCGCTCTGCGCCGACTACCGGATCGCGGCGGACAACGCCAGGCTGGGCCAGCCGGAGATCCTGCTCGGCCTGATCCCCGGCGCCGGCGGCACCCAGCGGCTGGCCCGGCTGGTGGGCCCGTCCAGGGCCAAGGACCTCATCTTCACCGGCCGCCATGTGAAGGCGGACGAGGCGCTGGCCATCGGGCTGGTCGACCGCGTCGTACCGGCCGCCGAGGTCCACGGGCAGGCGCACGCCTGGGCCGCGAAGCTGGCCCAGGGGCCGGCGCTGGCGCTGCGGGCGGCCAAGGAGTCCGTGGACGCCGGGCTCGAGACGGACATCGACACCGGACTCGCGATCGAACGGAACTGGTTCGCGGGTCTGTTCGCGACCGAGGACCGCGAGCGCGGGATGCGGAGCTTCGTCGAGGAGGGCCCGGGGAAGGCCAAGTTCCTGTGAACCGGCCCGAGAGGGCAGGGAATTGGACACCGGCGCCGGTTTCGTCAACATGGCGCCTGGCTTAGTCGAACCTTGAAGAGACCGTGAGCGCCGTCGCCCGCTGCTCTTGGCGATCACGCGTAAGCGCTGCGTCATCGCAGGTGAGTCGCGGTATGAGGGCCTCTGAGTGCCAGTGGCATATGTCAATTCGGCACCCCCGGGCTCCGCTCCCCGGGGTGCCGAATCCTCCGGAACGGTCACGGGGGCGCCTCCGGGCGGCCATGATGGGGGCATGGCGGGGCTGGAAGGTGTGGAGCAACCACGGGCGCGCGGCAGCGCGACCGCCGCGCGGTGGGCGCCGGCCGTCGACGACGAGCGGGCGCTCGAGGCGGTCGAGCTGTTCGGCGATCCCTCCGAGGGGGAGGTCGAACTCCCCTCACGACCCGAATCCGCGGCCGTCGCACGCCGGCTGACGCAGTGCGTGGCGCTCCGCCAGTGGGCACTCTCCCCGCAGACCGCCGAGCACGCGATCCTGCTGGTCTCCGAGCTGGTGGGCAACGCGGTGCGGCACACCGGGGCCCGGGTGTTCGGACTCCGGATGCTCCGCCGGCGCGGCTGGATCCGCATCGAGGTGCGCGATCCCTCGCGGGGGCTGCCCTGTCTCATGCCGGTCCGCGAGCTCGACACCAGCGGCCGGGGCCTCTTCCTGGTCGACAAGCTGTCCGACCGGTGGGGTGTCGATCTGCTGCCGCGCGGCAAGACCACCTGGTTCGAGATGCGGACGGACGACCGCTGAGCCGGGCCCCCGCGGTGCCCGGGGCGGGGTCCGCGTGGCCCCCGGGGCGAGAGGGCGGGCCCGGGGTGCGTGAAGCGCGGCGGCCCGCCCCGTGCGGGATGCGGACGGGGAGCGCATGCGCCGTGGGTCGTGAGCGTACGTAGCACGGGCCGGGTGCGTGCGCCGCGTGGCCGTGAGCGTGCGCGGTGCGGGCCGGGTGCGTGCGCGGTGCGGGCCGGGTGCGTGCGCGGTGCGGCCTTGAACGTGCGCTGCGCGGGCCGTGAGCGTGCGCGGTGCGGCCTTGAACGTGCGCTGCGCGAGCCGTGAATCCCTGCGGCGCGGACCGGGTGCGTGTGCGGCACGGGCCGTGCACGCACGAAAGCCCCCTTCGCCGTCGAGGCGCCGAGGGGGCTTCGTGTGTGCGGGCGCGGACGGGGTGGGGTGTATCCGCGCTGCCGCTCTTCTGGACGACCTGGCCCGGGTCGATGGGGGTCGCGCGACCGACTATGGCAGACATTCGGCCATCCATCAATGGTGCATTTCGGTCTTTCTATGCACAGCCCGGCAATGCAACATTGAATCAAAGGTGAATTCGACCCCCTGTCTGGCAAACGATGAATGGGTATGGGGCCAGATGGGTGAATCTTCGGACCGGAGCTCTCCCCGTGTGTGTCGGACGGCGGCCCTCGGCCATGCCCCTCGCTACCTTTCGTCCGCATCGCACCCGCCGCACGGGCACCCGGACCGCCCGCGGTGCCGCCGGTGCCGACCACGGAGCCGCCGCCCATGCCGCATCCCACCCAGCGATCCCTGCCGCTCCTCGCGGCCTTCCTGCTCGCGGCCCTCGGAGCGGGCTGCGACGCGCCCGCGGAGAAGGAGGGGACCGTGGCGGCCCCGCCCGTCCGGGCGCGGGAGGACGGCGTACCGGTGGGGCTGCCCGGAATGCCGCCGCTCCTCGACCCCAGGGACGTCTACGCCGCCGACCGCCCCGGCAGGCTCTCACCCGTGGTGCGGGACTTCCCGTCGCGGGTCTATGTGCCCAACACCGGCTCCAACACCGTCTCGGTGATCGACCCGGCCACCTACAAGGTCGTCGAGACCATCCCGGTGGGCGTCCAGCCGCAGCACGTCGTCCCCTCCTGGGATCTGAAGACCCTGTGGGTGAACAACAACCGGGGCCACACCCTCACCCCCATCGACCCGGCCACCGGCACGGCCGGCCGGCCGGTGGAGGTCCACGACCCGTACAACCTCTACTTCACGCCCAACGGCCGCTACGCCGTCGTCATGGCCTCCCTGGACCGGGAACTGGTCTTCCGCGACCCGCACACCATGCGCACGCTCAAGACCACGCCGGTCACCTGCTACGGCGTCAACCACGCGGACTTCTCCGCGGACGGCCGCTACTTCATCGTCTCCTGCGAGTTCTCCGGCGAGCTGCTCAAGGTCGACACGGAGAGCATGGAGGTCGTCGGCCAGCAGAAGCTGCCGTTCCGCGGCGCCATGCCGCAGGACGTGAAACTCTCGCCGGACGGCAGGACCTTCTACATCGCCGACATGGTCGCCGACGGCATGTGGGTGCTCGACGGCGACCGGTTCACCACACCGAACCTGCTGCCCACCGGCAAGGGCTGCCACGGCCTGTACGTCAGCCGCGACTCCCGCGAGATGTACGTCACCAACCGGGGCGAGGGATCGGTCTCGGTCTTCGACTTCGCCCAGGACCGGCTGACGAAGAAGTGGCGGCTGCCGAACGGCGGCTCCCCGGACATGGGCGGCGTCTCCGCGGACGGAAGGGTGCTGTGGCTGTCGGGCCGCTACCACTCCGAGGTGTACGCGATCGACACCGCGACCGGGGAGCAACTCGCCCGCATCCCCGTCGGCAGCGGTCCGCACGGCCTCGCCGTCTACCCCCAGCCCGGCCGCTACTCCCTGGGGCATACGGGCGTCTTCCGCTGACCCGGCGCGGGTACGGCGGCCCGTCCGCGCCGGCCGCCCGGCCACCGGCCGGTACCCCGCCCGCTGGAACGTCTGGGTCCCGGCGTCGTACGTCCTCGGTGGCGCGCTACCGTCGGGGCCGTGGGCCGGAGGATGGGACGAAGACCGGCTGCGGGCTGTGCGCGGCGCGCTCCACACGCAGGGATACCCGCGTTCCGTTGAGCCGCGGCCTCGCGGTCACACCTTGACGATGCGGATGCCGGGGCCGCACAGCATGAGGAGGTCCTCGGGGTCCGACGTCAGGACGGTCACGGGGGCGGGCGAGGCGAGTGCGGTGGCGGTCACGATGGCGTCGAGGGCGTACTTGTGGCCGTGCAGGCTGGCAGCGGCCAGGAGTTTGCTGGCGTGGCGGGCGATGGCTTCGGTGGGCGGCACGATGTTCACGCGGGAAACGGCGTAGTCGAAGCGGGCCTGGTTGACCTTGGGATCGCGTGCTTCGACCAGCGTGACGGAGCTGGTGACCACGCGGATGTCCTCGGCCTCGGCCGCAGTCAGCCACTCGGTGAGTTCAGGGGAGTGTCGTACGAGTTTGGACAGCCCCTCGCAGTCCAGGACGAGCGTCCCGCTCACGCGGCGTCCGCCGAGCTGGCCGTGTCACCGCGCAGGACGGCTCGCTTGGTCTCGACCGCTGCCTGGTCCACCGGGCCGTGTTCGGCTTCGGCGTCCTCGATGAGTTCGCGCAGCCGGTCCCGCTCCAGCTGGCGCTGGATGAGGGCTTCGACGTACGCGGACATGCCACGCTTGCCGGTACGTGCCTTGAGCGCGGCGATGGTGCCTTCATGGAGGGAGACGGAGACCGGACGGACGGGGCCTTCGCCGGGAGCGGAGGAGGTGGCCATGGATCTACTTTAACAACACTCTTGTTATTGAGGGGGTCGCTAACCATGCCCGATCCTTCGTGCAGACATCGCCCAAGGGCTGTCCCGCCATCCCCAGCGGGCGCACGACGACAGCTGCGGCACCTCGCTGTGTTGTCGGATCGCCCGAATACGCCCAGTATGAGGACGACCCTCCGCCTTGCGATGCACCCCATCTGACGCCGCGCGCTGATGCGCCGGTGATTGCGGGACAGCCCTTGGCTGATCGTCACCGCAGAGCCGATCGAAGGGCGCTGGGGGAGGGGGCCGTCGTCGAGCAGGTGGGATGTACCCCAGGTCAGACGTCGATCGGCGAACAGTTTCCCAGGGACTCTCACGTCCGTCCCAGGGAGTCCCAGGGACCTTTCCACCGCGTGCGCGGAGAAGGCCCCGACAGCGCTGAAAGACACGAACGCACTGGTCAGGGCCTTGCCTCAGCACTCGATGATGTTGACCGCCAGCCCGCCGCGCGCCGTCTCCTTGTACTTCACCGACATGTCCGCGCCGGTGTCCTTCATGGTCTTGATGACCTTGTCGAGGGAGACCTTGTGGCTGCCGTCGCCGCGCAGCGCCATCCGCGCGGCGGTGACGGCCTTCACCGCGGCCATGCCGTTGCGCTCGATGCATGGGATCTGGACGAGCCCGCCGACCGGGTCGCAGGTGAGGCCCAGGTTGTGCTCCATGCCGATCTCGGCGGCGTTCTCGACCTGTTCCGGGGAGCCGCCCATCACCTCGGCGAGCGCGCCCGCCGCCATCGAGCAGGCCGAGCCGACCTCGCCCTGGCAGCCGACCTCGGCGCCCGAGATCGAGGCGTTCTCCTTGAAGAGCATGCCGATCGCGCCGGCCGCGAGCAGGAAGCGGATCACGCCTTCCTCGTCGGCTCCCGGCACGAAGTTCATGTAGTAGTGGAGGACCGCCGGGATGATGCCCGCCGCGCCGTTCGTGGGGGCGGTCACGACACGGCCGCCCGCCGCGTTCTCCTCGTTGACGGCCATCGCGTAGAGCGTGATCCACTCCATCGCCAGCGCCTGCGGGTCGCCCTCGGAGCGCAGCTTGCGCGCTGTGTTGGCGGCGCGGCGGCGGACCTTGAGCCCGCCCGGGAGGATGCCCTCGCGGGACATGCCGCGCGAGACGCAGGCCTGCATGACCCGCCAGATGTCCAGCAGCCCGTCGCGGATCTCGTCCTCGGTCCGCCAGGCCTTCTCGTTCTCCATCATCAGCGAGGAGATCGACAGTCCCGTCTCGCGGGACAGCCGAAGCAGCTCGTCGCCGGTGCGGAAGGGGTACTTCAGCACGGTGTCGTCCGGCACGATCGGGTTCTCCCCGGCCACCGCGTCCTCGTCGACGACGAAGCCGCCGCCCACCGAGTAGTACGTCTTCTCCAGCAGCGTGCCGCCCTCGGCGTCGTACGCCCACAGGGTCATGCCGTTCGCGTGGTACGGGAGCGCCTTGCGGCGGTGCAGGACCAGGTCCCGGTCGAAGTCGAAGGCGATCTCGTGCGCGCCGAGGAGCCTGATCCGCCGGTCGCTCTTGATCCGCTCGACCTCGTCGTCGGCGGTCTCGACGTCGACCGTGCGGGGCGAGCTGCCCTCCAGGCCCAGCAGGACGGCCTTGGGGGTGCCGTGGCCGTGCCCGGTCGCACCGAGGGAGCCGTACAGCTCCGCGCGTATCGCCGCGGTGTGGGCCAGCACGCCCTCGTTCTTGAGCCGGCGGGCGAACATGCCCGCCGCCCTCATCGGGCCGACGGTGTGGGAGCTGGACGGCCCGATGCCGATCGAGAACAGGTCGAAGACCGAGATGGCCACGGGTGGTACTCCTTGTGGGATGGCTGTGCTTTCCCGGGGGACGCGGTGTCCCAGTGCGGCTGCGCCGCGGGCCGGACCCCCGGCCGTGGGGCCGGGGCAGGGAGGCGCGGGGGTGCGCGCCGGGTGCACGGTGCGGGGCACCGCACGCACCGTCCGGTGTGCGCGGTGCCCCGCCGGTCGCGCTCAGGTCTGCTTACAGACCAGGGTAAAGGGGGTGCTTCGCGGCGAGTGCCGAGACGCGTCCCTTGAGGGCCTGCGCATCGTACGAGGGCTTGAGCACCTCGGCGATGACGTCGGCGACCTCGCGGAAGTCCTCGGCCTGGAAGCCGCGGGTGGCGAGCGCCGGGGTACCGATCCGCAGGCCGGAGGTGACCATCGGGGGGCGCGGGTCGTTCGGGACGGCGTTGCGGTTGACGGTGATGCCGACCTCGTGGAGCCGGTCCTCGGCCTGCTGGCCGTCCAGCTCCGAGTGCCGCAGGTCCACCAGCACCAGGTGCACGTCCGTGCCGCCGGACAGCACGGAGACCCCGGCCTGCCTGACGTCGTCCTGGACCAGGCGCTCGGCGATGATCTTCGCGCCGTCCAGGGTGCGCTGCTGGCGCTCCTTGAACTCCTCCGAGGCCGCGACCTTGAAGGAGACCGCCTTGGCGGCGATCACATGCTCCAGCGGGCCGCCCTGCTGGCCGGGGAAGACCGCGGAGTTGATCTTCTTGGCGAGCTCGGCGGTGCAGAGGATCACTCCGCCGCGCGGCCCGCCGAGCGTCTTGTGGGTGGTCGTGGTCACGACATGGGCGTGCGGCACCGGGTTCGGGTGCAGCCCGGCGGCCACCAGGCCCGCGAAGTGGGCCATGTCGACCATCAGGTACGCGCCGACCTCGTCCGCGATCCGGCGGAACGCGGCGAAGTCCAGCTGACGCGGGTACGCCGACCAGCCGGCGACGATCAGCCTCGGCTTGGACTCCTTGGCGAGCCGCTCCACCTCGGCCATGTCGACCTGGCCGGTGGCGTCGTCGACGTGGTAGGCGACCACGTTGTAGAGCTTGCCGGAGAAGTTGATCTTCATGCCGTGGGTCAGGTGCCCGCCGTGCGCGAGGTTCAGGCCCATGATCGTGTCGCCCGGCTTCAGCAGGGCGAACATCGCCGCCGCGTTGGCCTGGGCGCCCGAGTGCGGCTGCACGTTCGCGTGCTCGGCGCCGAACAGCTCCTTGATGCGGTCGATGGCGATCTGCTCGACCACGTCGACGTGCTCGCAGCCGCCGTAGTAGCGGCGGCCGGGGTAGCCCTCGGCGTACTTGTTGGTCAGGACGGAGCCCTGCGCCTCCATGACCGCGACCGGGGCGAAGTTCTCCGACGCGATCATTTCCAGGGTGGACTGCTGGCGGTGGAGCTCGGCGTCGACGGCGGCGGCGACATCCGGGTCGAGCTCGTGGAGAGGGGTGTTGAGAAGCGACATCTTGCTATCCCTAGGGTCGGGTCCTGCTCAGCTGGCGAAGTCGGTGTACTCGGCGGCGGAGAGCAGGTCCTCCGGCTCCTGTGCGACCCGCACCTTGAACAGCCAGCCGCGCTCGAAGGGGGCGGAGTTCACCAGCGACGGGTCGTCCACGACGTCCTGGTTGGCCTCGACGACCTCACCCGTCACCGGGGAGTACAGATCGCTGACCGACTTGGTCGACTCCAGCTCGCCGCAGGTCTCGCCCGCGGTCACCGTGTCGCCGACCTCCGGGAGCTGGACGTACACGACGTCGCCCAGGGCGTTCGCCGCGTGCTCCGTGATGCCGACCGTCGAGACGCCGTCCTCGGCGGCCGACAGCCACTCGTGCTCCTTGCTGTACCGCAGCTGCTGGGGGTTGCTCATGACCTGAATTCTCCTGTACGCGGGGACGTGCTGCTGATGGGGGATGCCGGAGTGGCTACTTCTGGCGCTTGTAGAAGGGGAGCGCCACGACTTCGTACGGCTCATGGGTACCGCGGATGTCGACGCCGACGCCCTCGGTGCCGGGCGCGGCGTGCGCGGCGTCCACGTAGGCCATGGCGAGCGGCTTGCCCAGGGTCGGCGAAGGGGCGCCGGAGGTCACCTCGCCGACGGCCTCGCCACCGGCGACCACGGACATCCCGGCCCGCGGCACCCGGCGGCCCTGGGCGACCAGGCCGACCAGCTTGCGGGGCGGGTTCGTGGCGGCACGCTCCGCGGCGGCCTCCAGGGCCTTGCGGCCGACGAAGTCGCCCTCCTTCTCGAACTTCACGACCCGGCCGAGACCGGCGTCGAAGGGGGTGAGCGACGTGGTCAGCTCGTGCCCGTACAGCGGCATGCCCGCCTCCAGGCGCAGCGTGTCGCGGCAGGACAGGCCGCAGGGCACCAGCCCGGCCGGGGCGCCGGCCTCGGTCAGCGCCTGCCACAGCGTCTCCGCGTGCCGGGGCTCGACGAACAGTTCGAATCCGTCCTCGCCGGTGTAGCCGGTGCGGGCGATCAGCGCCGGGACGCCGGCGACGGTGCCGGGGAGGCCGGCGTAGTACTTCAGTCCGTCCAGGTCGGCGTCGGTGAGCGAGCCGAGGATGCCCGGTGACGCGGGGCCCTGTACGGCGATGAGCGCATATGCGTCACGGTCGTCGCGTACGGCGGCGTCGAAGCCCTCGGCACGCTCCGTGAGGGCGTCGAGGACGGTCTGCGCGTTGGAGGCGTTGGCGACGACCATGTACTCCGTGTCGCCGAGGCGGTAGACGATCAGGTCGTCGAGGATGCCGCCGTCCTCCCGGCAGATCATCGTGTAGCGGGCGCGGCCGGTGGCGACGCCGCCGATGTTGCCGACCAGCGCGTAGTCCAGCAGCGCGGCGGCCTGCGGCCCGGTGACGCTGATCTCGCCCATGTGGGAGAGGTCGAAGAGACCGGCCTTCGTCCGGACGGCGTGGTGCTCGTCGCGCTCGCTCGTATACCGCAGCGGCATGTCCCAGCCCGCAAAATCGGTCATGGTCGCGCCCAGCGAGCGATGCAGGGCGTCGAGGGCGGTGAGACGGGGGGCGTTGCTCATGGATGGGGCTCCCAGGGCATGACTGGCGAGGACGATCCTCCCCATCTGTCATCGAAACCTGAGAGGTTCGTCACGACCACACGTAGCCGACGTACGCGGAGGGCGTGACTTGCACCTTGGGTGGAACCGCAGGAGCTGCGGTCCGCTTTTCAGATCTGCCTCGTCGCGCGCGGTACGGGGCCTGAGAGATTCAAGGGAGGGACTTGCTCCTTCGGCGCCCGGCCCACAGAGTGGCCGGGACTCTCCCGCGCGGATTCAAGCGGCCGGTATGCAGTTTGCGCGGACATCATTGCACGGGTGCTCGCGTCGGCAAATCACTTGGTGGCCATTACCTTTTCTTTAGGCTTCTTGGGCAGGGTCTGGAGACCCGACAGGGGGAGAGTGAGCTGATGACGTTGCAGCAGCCCGGTGCGTATCCGGCGACCGCAGGGGTGCCCGCACGGCCCCGATTCCCCGCGCGAGCCGCCGGGGCCGCCGGGCGCGGCCTGCCGATCGGCCTCACCACGGCCCCGCCCCTCGTACGCGACCTGCGGGAACGGCAGGGGCACGGCCCGCGCGCCCTGGCCTTCCGCCGCGGCGACCTGGTCGTGATCTCCGGGCTGCCCGGCAGCGGCAAGTCCACGCTCATCCGGCGGGCGGCCGAGGGCGGCGGGATCGACTCCCAGGACACCCGGGACCGCTGGGACCGGCGGATGCCCCGCGCCGTGCCGTACGCCGTCTACCGCCCGCTCGTGCGCCTCGCCCACTACGCGGGGCTGCGGCGGGCGCTGCGCTCCGGGGAGAGCGTGATCGTGCACGACTGCGGTACCCAGTCGTGGGTCCGCCGCTGGCTGGCCCGCGAGGCACGCAGGCGGGGCTGCGAGCTCCATCTGCTCCTGCTGGACGTCACACCCGAGACCGCCCGCGCGGGCCAGCGGGAGCGCGGCCGCGGCGTCTCCGGCTACGCCTTCGCGCGCCACCGCCGAGCGGTCTCCCGCATCCTCCGGGCCGTCGAGCGCGGCCACCTCCCCGCGGGCTGCGCCTCCGCGACCCTGCTCGACCGCGCCGCGGCCTCCGCGCTGACCCGGATCGGCTTCGCCGAGCAGCCCTGACGACGGGCCGGAGAGCGCGCGGCCGCATGGTGGGTCCGGGCCCGCGCCACCCCCGCCGCGGCCGCTACCCTGCTGCGCAGGACGTCGCGGCCGGCCTGTCCGGGTCGGCGGGGGAAGCAGGGATCGCAGTGGACACGACATGGCCCGCCAATGAGCTCGAAGAGGTGCTGGCCGCATCGGTCGGGAACCCCTCGGCCGGGGGGCGGCTCGTGGAGGTGCTGGGGCGCAGCTCCGTGTGGGTGCCGCTGCCCAACGGCGGCGGCCCCGACAGCGCCAGCCTCGACCTGCCCACGGTCGAGATGGACGGCATCCCCTACGTCCCCGTCTTCAGCTCCCAGGAGCAGTTCCGCCTCGGAGCGGGCGACCACATGTCCGGCACCGTCGCGCCCGCCGTCGAGTTCGCCCGGGGGCTGCCCCCGCAGCTCGGCATCGCCGTGAACCCCGGCGGCGCCGTCGGCGTGCCGCTGCCGCCGCCCGCCGTGGCCGAGCTGTGCCGGATGGGCTCCGGGCCGCTGGGCGGCACCTCCGCTGCCGGGAGCCACGAGCGAGGGGGCGCGGCGAGCGGCGGCCGGGTCAGGCTCTTCGAGCCGGACTGGCAGGAGGAGCCGGTCGACTTCCTCGCCGCCGCGGCCGGGGAGTTCGAGTCGACCCGGGTCGTCCAGACCGCCCGCAGGATCCTGGCCAGCATCGAGGGCGGCCCGCCGGTGCTGTTCGTCGGCGTCCAGCTCTCCGCCTTCGACGACCCCGACCGTGCCGCCCCGATGGACGCCCTCGGCCGTGCCCTCGGCCGGGTCGCCGTGAAGTGGCCGGTCAACCTGGTGCTGCTCGACATCGCCCAGGACCCCGTCGGCGACTGGATGCTCACCAGGGTCCGGCCCTTCTACACCCGGCAGTACGCGTAGAGGTCACGTTGGTGTCGGTACGGCCGCATAAGCTGGTTTGATGACGGGGTTGCCGCACTCGCGTGCCCAGGGCGGCGCGAGGGAACGGCGGATCGAAGAGGGGCGGGACCCAGAGTGAGTGCGTCAGGCACCGCGGCGGCCGGGCAGGTCGAGCACATGCTGCGCCAGGTGACGCCCGGGCGCTACGACGCGTACGAGGCGCTGCTCCAGGCCCTCGCCGACGGCCGGGTGTGGATGCTGCTCTGGCACGGCCAGGCCGGTTCTCCCGACGCCCAGTACGGCAACATGGAGGTGGACGGCCTCGGGTACGCGCCCTGCGTCACCTCGGCCGAGGAGCTCTCCGCGTCCGGCTGGACCAGGGCCCACGAGGTGGTCGCCGGCGCCGACGTGGCCCGTGCCCTCTTCCCCGACCGCTGGGGCATCTGGCTCAACCCGCACGCGCCGGGTGGGGGCGTCGGCATCCCCTGGCCCGATCTGCGCCGGATCGCCACCGGCCTCGACCGGATGCCCGCCGGGCCCCTGCGGCTGACGGAACCGGCCATCGAGATCCCCCAGTTCTACGCGCTGCTCACACAGAACGCACACCGCACCCCGGTCGTCCGGTCGCTGCGCAGGGCCTGGGTGCAGCCGTCGCTGGGCGCTCCGTACCTGGCCATCGGCCTCGATCTCTACGACACGGGCCGGCAGTCCGTCGAGTCCGTGCGCGCCATGATGCAGCAGTCGATCGCCGCCGTCCCGGACGGTCTTCCGGTGTCCACCGTCGCGATGTCCGACGACTACGACCCGGTCGCCATGTGGCTGAGGGCCAGCACCCGACCGTTCTACGACCGGGAGGCCCACGCCGGTCCTCCCCGGCAGCCCGGCTACGGCTACCCGCCCGCCCAGTCCCGCTGAGCCCCTTCGGCCAGGCGAGCCCCTTCGGCCCCCGCTGAGCCCCTTCGGCCCGGCGAGCCCCCTCGGCCCAGGCGAGCGCCCTGACGGCCCGTCCGGGGCCGCACCGCGCACCGGGCCAACGGCGCCGGGGGCCCGGGAAGTCGACGGGGTGAGGCCCGATGTCCCGGATCGAGCCGTTTTGGCGACTGTCCGGGTCTCGACTGTGCATCACCGCTATGCGGACTGTTCTCCCGTTCGGGACTCGTCTGTAGTGTTCGGCCGGTCAAGACCTCCTCCACAGGCGGATTCCAGGGGTGGACCATGCCAATATTCAAGTCCAGAGCCGTCAAAGTGATCACAGCGGCCGTCGCGGTCGGCCTCGTCGCCACCGGCTGTGCGAGTGAGCGCGGCAAGGACGGCGACAAGGGCGGCGACAAGGACACCTTTGTCTTCGGCGCACCGGGTGACCCGGGCTCCCTGGACCCGGCCCTCGCCAGCGACGGCGAGACCTTCCGTGTCACCCGTCAGGCCTTCGAGGCGCTGCTGGAGCACGAGTCCGGCGGCAGCGAGCTGGTCGGAGGTCTCGCGGAGAAGTGGTCCAGCAACCCCGAGGGCACGGTCTGGACGTTCAACCTGCGCCAGGGCGTGAAGTTCCACGACGGTGAGGCGTTCAACGCCGCCGCGGTGTGCGCCAACTACGACCACTGGTTCAACTGGACGGGCACGTACCAGCTGGACGCCGTGTCGTACTACTGGCGGAAGATCATGGGCGGGTTCGCCAAGAACGAGGACCCCGAGGCTCCGAAGGCGAACTACAAGTCCTGCACCGCGAAGGACGACAACACGGCGGTCATCGAGGTCAACGAGCCCTCGGCGAACCTGCCCGGTGGTTTCTCCCTCCAGGCCCTCGCGATCCACTCCCCGAAGTCGCTCGAGGAGTACAAGAAGCAGCAGGCGACCTCCAAGGGCGACGCGATCACCTACCCCAAGTACAGCCAGGAGGCCGGCACGGTCGCCGGCACCGGCCCGTACCGGATCGCGAAGTGGAACAAGGGCAACAAGGAAGTCACCCTCGAACGCTTCGACGACTACTGGGGTGACAAGGCCAAGGTGAAGAACCTGGTCTTCCGTACGATCAGCACCGAGGACGGCCGGCGTCAGGCGCTGCAGGCCGGTGACATCCACGGCTACGACCTGGTCGCTCCCGCCGACATCAAGACCCTGGAGAGCGCCGGCTTCACGGTGCCGACCCGTGACGTCTTCAACCTCTTCTACCTCGGCATGACCCAGGGGAAGAACCCGGCGCTGAAGAAGCCCGAGGTGCGTCAGGCGATCGCGCACGCCATCGACCGGGAGAACATTGTCAAGACCCAGCTCCCCGAGGGCGGCAAGGTCGCGACCCAGTTCATGCCGGACACCGTCGACGGCTTCTCGGAGAACGTGAAGCAGTACCCGTTCGACACGGCGAAGGCGAAGTCGCTGCTGGCCGGGGCCAAGGAGGAGGGCCTCTCGCTCGACTTCTGCTACCCGACCGAGGTCACCCGCCCGTACATGCCCGCCCCGCAGGACATCTTCGAGCTGATGAAGGCCGACCTGGAGAAGGCCGGTATCAAGATCACCCCGAAGCCGATGAAGTGGGCCCCGGACTACCTGGACGCCACCGAGGCGGGCTCCTGCTCCCTGCACATGCTGGGCTGGACCGGTGACTTCAACGACGGCTTCAACTTCATCGGGACCTGGTTCGCGAAGAAGGACAAGCAGTGGGGCTTCGACGAGGCGAAGGTCTTCGACGCCGTGAACGCCGCGTCGAAGGAGGCGAACCCCGCCAAGCGCGTCGACGCGTACAAGAACGCCAATGAGACGATCATGGAGTACCTGCCGGGGCTCCCGATCTCGTCCTCGCCGCCGGCCATCGCCTTCGGCAAGAACGTGAACCCGCCGAACGTCTCCCCGCTGACGCAGGAGAACTTCGCCGAGGTCTCCTTCAAGTAGCACACCGCGTCAGGTCCGCCCGGCCACGGAGCACTCGTGGCCGGGCGGACCCGCATCCCAATCCCGTACCACTCGTACAACACACGCAAGAAAGGGGCACGCGGGGTGTTGCGACTCGTCGTACGACGGCTGCTACAGCTGATACCCACCCTGCTCGGCCTGTCGGTTCTGCTCTTCCTCTGGCTGAACCGACTGCCCGGCGGACCCGCCTCAGCGATCCTGGGCGAGCGGGCGACCGAAGCCGAAGTGGCGCGCATCAACCGGGCGCTCGGACTCGACCAGCCTCTCCACGTCCAGTACGGACGCTTCCTCAAGCGCATCTTCGAACTCGACCTCGGCACCTCCACCCAGACGGGGCAGCCGGTGTGGGACGAGTTCGTCCTCCGGTTCCCCGCGACGGTCGAACTGAGCGTCGCGGCCATGCTGATCGCCGTGGCGGTCGGCATTCCGCTCGGCTATCTCGCCGCCCGCAGGCGCGGCGGCTGGCTCGACGTGGCCGCGGTCTCCGGGTCGCTCGTCGGGATCTGCATCCCGGTCTTCTTCCTCGCCCTGATCCTCAAGGGCATCTTCGCCGTCAACCTCGGTCTCTTCCCGACCTTCGGCCGTCTGACCACCGGAGTCGACGCCACCAGCGTCACCGGCTTCGCCGTCCTCGACGGCGTCCTCACCGGTGAGATCGACGCCTCGTGGGACGCGATCATGCACCTGGTGCTGCCCGCGCTCGCGCTCTCCTCCATCCCGCTCGCCGTCATCGTGCGCATGACCCGCGCCAGCGTGCTGGAGGTCCTCGGCGAGGACTACGTCCGCACCGCCGAGTCCAAGGGCCTGGAGCGGAGGACCGTCCGGGGCCGCCACATCCTGCGCAACGCGCTGCTGCCCGTGGTCACCGCGGTCGGCCTGCTCACCGGCAGCCTGCTCTCGGGAGCGGTGCTCACCGAGTCGGTGTTCTCCTTCGGCGGCATCGGCTCCTTCATCCGGGACGCGATCGACGCCCGTGACTACCCGGTGCTCGTGGGCTTCATCATGTTCATCGCGATGGTGTACGTCCTGATCAACCTGCTGGTGGATCTCGCGTACAGCGTCATCGATCCGAGGGTGCGGGTGCACTGATGAGCCTGGCTACCACCAAGACATCGAAGATCGACCGGCTCGCGGAGCTCACCGCGAAGAAGGAGACGTCCAGCGGCGCCAGCCTCTGGCGGGAGGCCTTCCGCCGGCTGCGCGGCAGCAAGATGGCGATCATCGGCGCGATCGTCATCGCCGCGTTCGTCGTGGTCGCGATCGTGGGCCCCTGGCTCGCCCCGTACGCCCCGACGGCGCAGACCTGGCGCGGCGAGGTCTTCGCCAACCAGGGCAGGTTCGTCGGCGCCCGCGGTGAGAACCTGTTCGGCCTGGACCACCTGGGCCGCGACATGTTCTCCCGCATGCTCGTGGGAGCCCGGCAGACGCTGCTGGTCGGCGTGGTGTCGATGCTGATCGGCCTGGTGCTCGGGGCCCTGGTGGGCGTCGTGTCGGGCGCGGCGGCCACTCTCGGCGGGCGCGCGGGACAGCGCCTGGACGACGTCGTCATGCGGGTCACCGACATCATGCTGGCGCTGCCGTCGCTGCTGCTGGCGGTCTCCGTCGCCGCGGTGCTGGGGCAGTCGCTGACCACGGTGATGATCGCCGTCGGTGTGGTGCAGATCCCCATCTTCGCCCGGCTGCTGCGCGGTTCGATGCTCGCCCAGGGCGGCAAGGACTACGTGCTGGCCGCCCGGTCCCTCGGCATCCGCAAGCGGCGCATCGTGCTCACCCAGATCATGCCCAACTCGCTGAGCCCGGTGATCGTCCAGGCCACCCTCAGTCTCGCCACCGCGATCATCGAGGCCGCCGCCCTGTCCTACCTCGGTCTCGGAAACCCCGACCCGGCCGTCCCGGAGTGGGGCGTCATGCTCTCGCAGGCGCAGCGCTTCTTCGACAACGCGCCGATGATGTCGATGTACCCGGCGGTCGCCATCATCGTCACCGCCCTGGGCTTCACCCTGCTCGGCGAGGCCATGCGCGAAGCCCTCGACCCGAAGCTGCGAGGTTGATGTCATGCCACTGCTCGATGTGGACGAACTCACCGTCACCTTCGGCGGTCGCGGCCGCAAGGCCGCCAAGGCGGTCGAGACGGCCAAGGCGGTCGAAGGCGTCGAGGCCGTCCCGGCGGTCAACGGCGACGAGGCCGTCGGGGAACAGACGGCCGAGGCCGTCAAGGACAACACCGTCAAAGCCGTCAACGGGGTCTCCTTCTCCGTGGACGAGGGCCAGGTCGTCGGACTCGTCGGCGAGTCGGGCTGCGGGAAGTCCGTGACCTCGCTCGCCCTGATGGGGCTGCTCCCGCGCAAGGGCGTGACCCTCGGCGGACGGGCCGACTTCGAGGGCGCCGACCTGCTGGCGATGACCCCCGGCAAGATCCGGGACCTGCGCGGCAGCAAACTGGCGATGATCTTCCAGGACCCGCTGTCCTCGCTGAACCCGGTCGTCCCGATCGGCGTCCAGGTGACCGAGATCCTCAAGCGCCACCGCGGTATGAAGGGCGAGGCCGCCCGCAAGGAGGCCGCGCACCTGCTGGACCGGGTCGGTATCCCCGACCCGGACCGGCGGCTGAGGGAGTACCCGCACCAGCTCTCCGGCGGTATGCGGCAGCGGGCGCTGATCGCCATGGCCGTGGCCTGCGCGCCCCGGCTGCTCATCGCCGACGAGCCGACCACCGCGCTGGACGTCACCATCCAGGCGCAGATCCTCGAACTGCTCAAGGAACTCGTCGACCAGGAGGGCACCGCCCTGCTGATGATCACCCATGACCTGGGGGTCGTCGCCGGGCTCTGCGACCAGGTCAATGTGCTGTACGCGGGCAAGGTCGTGGAGTCCTCCGGGCGGCGGGAGCTGTTCGCGCACCCGACCCACCCGTACACCCACGGTCTGCTCGGTTCCATCCCGAGGCTCGACGCACCGCGCGGCGAGCCGCTCCACCCCATTCGCGGGTCCATCAACGACCAGATCGCCTGGGCCGAGGGCTGCGCCTTCGCACCCCGCTGCGACCGTTACGAGATGGGCTGCCTGACCGGTACGCCCGAACTGACCGAACCCCGCGAGGCCGGGCACCAGGCCCGCTGCGTCAACCCGGTCCTGGCCACGACGGAGGTCCCGGCATGAGCCTGCTCGAACTCGACGGAGTGAAGGTCCACTTCCCCGTCAAGAAGGGCATCCTCTTCGACCGCACGGTCGGGCACGTCTACGCCGTGGACGGCGTCTCGCTGTCCGTCGAGGCCGGCCAGACGTACGGGCTCGTCGGCGAGTCCGGCTGCGGCAAGACCACGCTCGGGCGGGCGGTGCTGCGGCTCGTCGACGTCACGGACGGCCGGGTCGTCCTCGACGGCACGGACGTGGCACAGCTTCCCGAGCGGGAGATGCGCTCGTTCCGCCGGCGGCTCCAGATGGTCTTCCAGGACCCGCTGGGCAGCCTGAACCCCCGGCAGAACATCGAGTCCATCCTGTCCGAGGGCATGGCCGCGCACGGTATCGGCGCGAACCAGGAGGAGCGCCGGGAGAAGATCAAGGAGATCCTGGCGAAGGTGGGCCTTCCCGGGAACGCCCTGTCCCGCTACCCCCACGAGTTCTCCGGCGGCCAGCGCCAGCGCATCGGCATCGCGCGCGCCCTGGTGCTCGAACCGGACGTGATCATCTGCGACGAGCCGGTCTCGGCGCTGGACGTCTCCATCCAGGCGCAGGTCGTCAACCTGCTGGAGGAGCTTCAGAAGGCGATGGGCCTGACGTACCTGGTCATCGCCCACGACCTCGCCGTCGTCCGGCACATCTCCGACGTCATCGGGGTCATGTACCTCGGCTCCCTGGTGGAGGAGGCTCCGAGCGACGCGCTCTACGAGGGGCCCAAGCACCCCTACACCAAGGCGCTGATGTCGGCGGTACCGGTGCCGGACCCGGAGGTGGAGGACCGCCGCGAGCGCATTCTGCTGCTGGGCGACCTGCCGTCCCCGGCGAACCCGCCCGCGGGCTGCCGCTTCCACACGCGCTGCCCGTGGAAGCAGGACACCCGGTGCGCCACGGAGCGCCCCGAACTGAGGGACCTCGGCGGCGGTCACCGGGTGGCCTGCCACTTCGCGGCGGAGATCGCGTCGGGCGAGATCGCCCGCACCTCGGGCGAGGTCGTCCCGGCGGTCCGCGAGGGCGTCGTGGACGCCGACGCGGAGTCCGACGCGGAGAACGGCGCGGAGAACGGCGCGGAGAACGGCTCGGGGGGCGCGGTGCCGCCGCCCCGGGCCGGGACGGCGGACGGGGACGCCGGGGCGGCCGACGCGTCCGGTGGCGGAGACGCGTCGGGCGGCGGTAACGCGTCCGGTGGCGGTAACCCGTCCCGCGCCGGGGAGGCGTCGGAGCCGTCCGCCGACGCAGAAGCGCAGGGGCCGTCCGGTGGCGGGTCGGACGCCGGGGCCTCCGGGGTGACTTCCGGCGGCAGGACGGGGAAGGACGCGGCTTCCGGGGAGAAGGCCTCGTCGGGGGAGAAGACCTCGTCGGAGAAGACCTCGGAGGCTCCCGCGAGCACATAGCGACACCCACCGGGACGCGGGCCACCCGGCCCGCGTCCTGGTCGGGGCCCGGGCGGGTTCCCGTTCCGGAGGCGGCACAATTGGCCGGTGCTCCAGGAACTGTTCACCCCCTCCGTCCAACACGCTCTCGATCTCGCCGGCATCTTCGTCTTCGCCATCTCCGGCGCCCTGCTCGCCGTGCGGAAGAACTTCGACGTCTTCGGCATCGCGGTGCTCGCCGAGGTCACCGCGCTGGGCGGCGGACTCTTCCGTGACCTGGTCATCGGCGCCGTCCCGCCCGCCGCGTTCACGGATCTCGGCTACTTCCTGATGCCGCTGGTGGCGACGGTGCTGGTCTTCTTCCTCCATCCCGAGGTCGAGCGGATCCAGGGCTCGGTCAACGTGTTCGACGCGGCCGGTCTGGGGCTGTTCGCCGTCACGGGCACGACCAAGGCGTACGAGTACGGCCTCGGTCTGACCGCCTCCGCGACGCTCGGGCTCGCGACGGCGGTCGGCGGCGGTGTGCTGCGCGACGTCCTCGCGAACGAGGTGCCCTCCCTGCTGCGCTGGGACCGCGACCTGTACGCCGTTCCCGCGATCGTGGGTGCCACCATGGTCGCGCTGTTCATCCGCTTCGAGGCGCTCAACGGGCTGACCAGCGGAGTCGCCGCACTGACGGCCTTCTCCGTGCGCCTGCTCGCGATGCGGTTCCACTGGCGGGCGCCGCGTGCCTGGAACCGCCGGTCCACCGCGACCGAGCCGGGCAACGAGGGCTTCGGCAAAGCTACCGCTTAGTACTTGTCTGTTGTACGGTTCGGTCATGGCACAGGTGGCACAGGCAACCATCGGCAACAGCGAGTTCGACCGCGACACCGCTGTCGCCCTCCGGGACCCCGGCGTACCCGGCGTCTACGACGCGGAGCTCTCCGCGGGCTGGACGATCATCACCGCCGTCAACGGCGGCTATCTGCTGGCGCTGCTCGGACGCGCCCTCGGCGACGCCCTCCCGCACTCCGACCCGTTCACGGTCTCGGCGCACTACCTCACTCCTTCCGCGCCCGGCCCCGCGGTGATCCGCACCGAGACGATCCGTACCGGCCGCACCCTCTCCACCGGCCAGGCGTCCCTCTTCCAGTACGCGGAGGACGGCACCGAGGTGGAGCGCATCCGTGTCCTCGCCACCTACGGCGACCTGGACGCACTGCCCGGGGAGGTCAGGACGACCGCCCTGCCCCCGGCCATCCCCGCCTACCGGGACTGCCTCGGCCCGTCCGACGGTCCGGCGCCGATCCCGGGTTCCTCCGCCATCACCGAGCGGCTGAACATCAAGCTCGACCCCGCCACCGTCGGCTGGGCGGTCGGGGCGCCCTCGGGCAAGGGCGAGGTCCGGGGCTGGTTCGGACTCGCCGACGGCCGGGACGCCGACCCGCTCTCCCTGCTGCTCACCGTCGACGCGCTCCCGCCGACCGCCTTCGACCTGGGTCTCACCGGCTGGACACCGACCGTCGAGCTCACCACCCACATCCGCTGCCGCCCGGCACCGGGTCTGCTGCGCGTCTCCATCACCACCCGCAATCTCGCGGGCGGCTTCCTGGAGGAGGACGCCGAGGTCTGGGACAGCGCGGGCCGTCTCGTCGCCCAGTCCCGCCAGCTGGCGAAGGCGCCGCTCGCGCGCGGCTGAGCGCGGCTGATCACGGCTGCACGGCTGATCACGCGGCTGATCCCTCGGTTCACGGGCAGGGACGCCGGCCGGGCCGCATCCGGCCGGCGTCCCTGCCGTCCTCCCGCCGTCCGCCGCCACCGCACCGCCAGCGTCTCTCCCGGCCGGCGCCATGACACGCTCCCGCGCCCGCCCGGGTGGCCGGGGAGTGTCGGTGCTCCGGGACGGCTCCGCCGGCATGGGACGCTCGCCCACGCCGGGGCGGGATGTGTCACCGGACGGTCCGCGTCCCGCGGATCCCGTGCCGGGCGCACGTGGTGGTCACCCCGGCGCGGACCCGGGCCACGGCGTGGCCGCCCCGACGCAGGAGGCCGGATGGATGTCAGCACGTTCTACGCCCTGTTCGCGGCCACCTGCTTCACGCTCGTCGGTCTCTGGTGGAACGTGGTCCAGGGGCACGACGACTGGCTGCGCCGGCCCGCCCTGCGCCGCATCGTCGGGGGCGTCTACCTCTCGTTCCTGCTGCCGGCGCTGATGGGGCTGTTCGCCCAGGTCGGCGGCGCGTCCACGCCCGGGGTCTGGCGGGCGAGCTTCGCCCTGCTCGCCGTGATCGGCTGTGTGTCCACCCTGCGGCTCCTCGCCCAGGGGCGCAGGGACGGGTCTTCCCCCGTACTGGCCGTGATCATGGGGGCGGCGGCGCTGTTCTACGTCCTGATCGCGGTGGTGGGGGTCGTGCCCGAGATCGCGGGTGTGATCGGTCTCGCACCGATCCAGGCGGAGGCGGTTCTGCTGATCCTGCTGGTGGTGCTGGGGCACGGCCTCGTATGGCGCTTCATGGCGGGGGAGGGGCGTCCCGCCGGGGGCGAGTAGGGAGGGCGCGCCCGCCGCCGGGCCCCGCCCGCGCCCGGGTGGGGACGAGCCGAGGGAGCGGCGCCGGGTCGGGGTCAGGGAGCGGCGCCGGGCCGGGGGCGCCGGGGCCCGTGCCGTCAGTGTCCGGGGTCGGGGTCGCGTCCCGCCCAGTGCAGACGGCCGAGCGACACCAGCCGGAGGCGGTCGCGGGCCGTACGGGCGACCTGCTCCTCGCCGGGTGCCTCGGGGGCGCCGGACTCGCGTGCTTCCCGGGCCGAGAGGAACGCCGAGGCCGTCATCACCATGTGCTCCACGTACAGGCCGCCCAGCATGTGCAGATCCTCCTCGCTCCAGCCCGCCGACACCGGCTCGCGCCCGAGCGCCGCCGCCACCTCCGCGGTGAAGGCGTCGAACTGGGCGGCGATCTCCGCGCGCACCGGCCCGACGCCGCCGTGCCGCTCGCGCGCGATGAAGCGGAAGTGGGCGGGCTGCTCCCGTACATGACGGGCGATGAGTTCCACGGTCCGCGCGATCCGCACCTCGGCGTCGCCGGTCTCCGCGAGGATCGCCCCGATCAGCCCGTGCAGACTGCCCAGCGTCTCCTCGACCAGGGCCACGCCGAGCCCGGCCACATCCGGGAAGTGGCGGTAGAACGCCGTCGGTGCCACACCGACGGCCCGGGTCAGCTCGCGCAGTCCGAGACTGCTCAGGCTCTGGTGCTCCAGCAGTCGCAGGGCGGCGTCCAGCAGCGCCTGACGGGTCTTCAACTTCTGGGCCTGGCGGACGCCGACGCTGTGACTCATGGCAAGCAGTAAAGCGCCGTCCTCTGGTGTGCGAAACCCTGGACCGGGTAGTCAGTGAACAGTCGTACTCTGAATCTCCCGGGGGTCCGGCTCCGGGCCGGCTCCCGATTTCCCTGCGAAAGGAAGGTCGAGGAAGATGATCGCCCTCGTCGCCGCGGTCGCCTTACTGGGCGTCCTCCTGGGTGCCGTGGCCCATGTCCCGCTGCCCCTGTCCGGCGTGGCCGCCGCCGTCATCGCCGGCTGGCTGCTCGTGTTCGCCGTGCGGGAGCGCCACGCACGCCGGACCGCCCGCTGATCCGGGGAGGGATCGCCGTGCAACTCGCCGCACCCGCCCGCCGGTTCACCGGTACGCGTGACGCCGACGGCATGGCCGTCGCGTCGTTCGTCCTCGGTCTGGTCGGGCTGCTCGTGATGAACATCGTGCTCGGGCCCGTCGCCGTCGTCCTCGCCGGCCTCGCGCTGCGGCGCGGCACCGCCCGGCGCGGACGGGCCCTCCTGGGGCTGGCGCTCGGCATCGCCGACCTCGCCGTACTCGCCGTGCTCGTGGTGGGCGACGGCATGGTCGTCTGGAGTCCGGCCGGCTGACCCGCCCGGCCCCCGGGGCGGAAGCCGGGCTCCGGGCGGCTCGTAGAATCGTGTCCACCATGGCTTACCTCGACCACGCCGCGACCACTCCGATGCTTCCGGAGGCGGTCGAGGCGATGACCGCCCAGCTCGCCGTCACCGGCAACGCCTCGTCGTTGCACGCAGCGGGCCGCAGGGCCCGCCGTACCGTCGAGGAGGCCCGTGAGACCCTCGCCGAGGCGCTCGGGGCGCGCCCCAGCGAGGTCGTCCTCACCTCCGGCGGCACCGAGGCGGACAACCTCGCCGTCAAGGGCCTCTACTGGGCCCGGCGAGCCTCCGACCCGCGCCGCACCCGGGTACTCGCCAGCCCCGTCGAGCACCATGCCGTCCTCGACGCCGTGCACTGGCTCGCCGAGCACGAGGGCGCGAACGTCGAGTACCTGCCCGTCGACGCCGTCGGCCGGGTGCACCCGGAGGCGTTGCGGGAGGCCCTTGGGCGCGACCCCTCCGACGTGGCGCTGGCCACCGTCATGTGGGCCAACAACGAGATCGGCACCGTCATGCCGGTCCGCGAACTCGCCGACACGGCAGCCGAGTTCGGTGTCCCGCTGCACTCCGACGCGGTCCAGGCCGTCGGTCAGCTCGACGTCGGCTTCGCCGCCTCCGGCCTGGCCGCCATGACCGTGAGCGGCCACAAGATCGGCGGCCCGTACGGTATCGGCGCGCTGCTGCTGGGCCGCGAGCACACCCCCGTGCCCGTGCTGCACGGCGGCGGCCAGGAACGCCATGTGCGCTCCGGGACGCTGGACGTCCCAGCCGTCGCCGCCTTCGCCGTCGCCGGCCGGATCGCCGCCGAGCGCCGCGAGGACTTCGCCCGCGACATCGGCGCCCTGCGCGACAGGCTCGTCCAGGCCGTCCTCGAGGCCGTGCCCGACGCGATCCTCGGCGGTGACCCGGACGACCGGCTCCCGGCCAACGCCCACTTCACGTTCCCCGGCTGCGAGGGCGACTCCCTGCTGCTGCTCCTGGACGCCCAGGGCATCGAGTGCTCCACCGGCTCGGCCTGCACGGCCGGCGTCGCCCAGCCCAGCCACGTCCTCCTCGCCACCGGCACCGACCCGGACCTGGCCCGCGGCACGCTCCGCTTCAGCCTCGGCCACACCTCCACCGCGGAGGACGTCGAGGCCGTCGCCAGGGCGATCGGGCCCGCCGTGGAGCGGGCCCGCGCCGCGGGCCTCAGCTAGAGCCGGCTGGAGGCGCGCCGTCACCGGCGACGCCGGAACAACGCCGCCCCGGGCGACGCCGGAGCCACGCCGCCCCGGGCGACGCTAGAGCCGGGTCGTCCCCGGCGACGGCCGGGCCGCCGCCTGCCGCACCATCGGTATGTACCGGTCCCAGTCCCAGTGCGGGCCCGGGTCGGTGTGGTCGGTCCCCGGCACCTCGACATGGCCGATGATGTGCTCCCGGTCGACCGGGATCCCGTACCGCGCGCAGATGCCGGCCGTCAGCCGGGCCGACGAGGCGTACATCGCGTCCGTGAAGTCCTCGGGACGGTCGACGAAGCCCTCGTGCTCGATGCCGATGCTCCGCTCGTTGACGTCCCGGTTCCCCGCGTGGAAGGCGACGTCGAGCTCGCGGATCATCTGCGCGACCCGCCCGTCCCCGCCCACCACGTAGTGCGTGGCGGCGCCGTGGCCGGGGTCCTTGAACACCTTCAGGGCCGTGCGGTAGCTGCCCTGGACGACATGGATCACCACCCGGTCGATGGTGTAGTCGTCGGGCCGGTCGGCCCGCCGCCAGTTCGCCCCGGAGGCCGCCGTCCACACCGCGCCCGCGTGGTCCAGCTCACCCTCCACCCGCGGCTTCTCCGTGCCGGGCAGCCGCCACCACAGCCGCCCCAGCTCGTCCCGGGCCACCACACCCGCCCCGACGAGGGCTGCCCCACCGCCGATCAGCACGGCCCGCCTGCCGACGCCGCGCTCTGCCTTCCTGCCGCCCATGCCACCCCTCTTCCGCACCCCGTCACCTCCCGAACGCTCACTCGCGGGCTTTCGGTTCCCGGCGCCCCGTACCCTGATAGGGCTATGACTGAGACTCGCCAGCGCCCCCTCCGCGTCCTCGCCGCCATGTCCGGCGGCGTGGACTCCGCCGTCGCCGCCGCCCGGGCCGCCGAAGCGGGCCACGACGTGACCGGGGTGCATCTCGCACTCTCGGCGAACCCGCAGTCGTTCCGCACCGGCGCGCGCGGCTGCTGCACCGTCGAGGACTCGCGCGACGCCCGCCGCGCCGCTGACGTCATCGGCATCCCGTTCTACGTCTGGGACCTCGCCGAGCGGTTCCGCGAGGACGTGGTGGAGGACTTCGTCGCGGAGTACGAGGCGGGCCGCACCCCCAACCCCTGCCTGCGCTGCAACGAGAAGATCAAGTTCGCGGCGCTGCTCGACAAGGCCCTCGCCCTGGGCTTCGACGCCGTGTGCACGGGCCACTACGCGACCGTGGTCGAGCGCGAGGACGGCGGCCGCGAACTGCACCGCGCGAGCGACATGGCCAAGGACCAGTCCTATGTGCTCGGCGTGCTCGACGAGCGGCAGCTCGCCCACGCCATGTTCCCGCTGGGCGACACCCTCACCACCAAGGACGAGATCCGCGCGGAGGCCGAGCGGCGCGGACTGGCGGTGGCGAAGAAGCCCGACAGCCACGACATCTGCTTCATCGCCGACGGCGACACCCAGGGGTTCCTGGCGAAGCGGCTCGGCAGGGCGGAGGGCGACATCGTCGACGAGTCCGGCACCAAGCTGGGCACCCACGACGGCGCGTACGGCTTCACCATCGGCCAGCGCAAGGGCCTGCGCATCGGCCACCCCGCGCCCGACGGCAAGCCGCGCTACGTCCTGGACATCTCGCCGGTGGACAACACCGTCACCGTCGGCCCGGCCGAGGCCCTGGAGGTCTCCGCGCTCACCGCGGTCAGGCCCCGCTGGTGCGGCACGGCACCCTCCGGCCCCGGCACGTACACGGCGCAGCTGCGCGCCCACGGCGGCGAGACGGAGGTCTCGGCCGAGCTGGTCGGCGGCGAGCTGCGGGTGGCGTTCGCCGAACCCGTCCGCGGGGTCGCCCCCGGCCAGGCGATCGTGCTGTACGACGGCACCCGCGTGGTCGGCTCGGCGACGATCGCCTCGACGACGCGCCGGCCGAGCACGGTCACGGCCTGAGACCACGCAGCGCGCCGTGCCGCCGTGCCGTCGGCGCCGGATCCGGTCGTAGGGCAGGGACACGCGCACCGCTGCCGGGCCGCTTCGGGCCGGCTTGTCACTCGAGGTGACGTGGCAGTGGCGCCAGCCTCGTCCGCGTCATAGGCTCTTTCGTACGGGTTACCCGTACGCAACTGAGCTAGGGGCGATCCGCGAACCGCCTCACAAGGAGGTCCGCTGTGCTGCTCAGCTTTCGAGTGGCCAATCATCGGTCGATTCGCGATGAACAGGAGCTGTCGCTCGTCGCGACCGAGCTCAATGAGCGGACCGGCCGGGACACCGGTGTCCGTTCCGAGGGCAAGCAGGTGTCTTGCCTGCCAGCGGTCGGGATCTTCGGTGCGAACGCTTCGGGCAAGTCGAACCTGCTCTCCGCCATGCGGTTCATGCGCAAGGCCGTGCGCGAGTCCTTCGCCGAGTGGGACAAGGACGGCGGCGTGCCCCGGGAACCGTTCACGCTCGCTGACGAGGCCCGTGAGGAGACCAGCCTCTTCGAGGTCGACCTGTTGCTCGGCAGCCGGGGCAAACGCGTGCGCTACACGTACGGCTTCGAACTCTCGGACGAAAGGGTCGAGGCCGAGTGGCTGCACGCCTATCCGTCCGGGCGGAAACAGGAGTGGTTCGACCGGGATGCGGGGCGACCGGCCGACGGGGGCGATGAATTCGTCTTCCGCGGCTCGGGACTGCGCGGACCCAAGGAGAGCTACGTGGCCCTGACCCGCCCGAACTCCTTGTTCCTCACGGTGGCTGCCGCCATGAACCATCCGCAGCTGACCGCAGTGCACCGCTGGTTCCGGGACAACCTGTGGCTCGTGACGGCGGGACAGGACGTCGAAGCGCGCACTCGCTGGGCTCGCAACCTCCTGATGCACACCGCCGACGACGACATGCGGAAGCGCTTCGTCACCCTGCTCAGAGTCGCCGATCTGGGCATCACGGATGTCAGCGTCGACGCCGACACCGGTGATCCTCAGTTGCTGCACCGCGCCTCGGACGGTCGGGACAAGCCGCTCGACTTCTGGAAACAGGAATCGCTCGGCACCCATGCCTGGTTCGCCTTCCTCGGCCCGCTCCTCCACGTCCTCGACCAGGGCGGCACCCTGCTTGCCGACGAGCTGGACTCCAGCCTGCATCCGCTCCTCGCTGCCGAGGTCATCCGGCTCTTCCAGGACCGCGAATCCAATCCGCGAACGGCGCAGCTCATCTTCACGACACATGACGCGACGCTGCTCGGGCCCTCCGTCGCCGAACGGCCGCTCGATCGTGACCAGGTGTGGATCACATTGAAGAGCGGCACCGGAGAGACCGAGCTCTACCCGCTCACCGCCGCCCGAAAGATCCGCAACGACGAGAACCTCGAGCGCCGGTACCTGCACGGCCACTACGGCGGAATCCCGCGCATCACCACCGGCGAGGTCGCCCGGCAGCTGGCATTGGTCGAAGAGGGGCGGAAGGCCACAGCGTGACCACCAGAGGACAGCGCGACGCCCCAGGCCGCGGACGGCGCCGCAACCGCCCCGACGGCGCGGGCATGCTGCGGCGCCCGGTCTCCTCGTACGGTGACCGGTCACGGCGCGTGATCTACGTGGCCGCGGAGGGCGCCAAGACCGAGCGCGACTACATCGCCTTACTCAACGACACCTACGGCGAGCGCGACGGCAGTCGGTTCCGGCTGCACTTCTGCCATCCGGGCCACGACAACGGGCTCCGTCCGGAGCAGGTCGTCGATCAGGTACTGGCAGTGGCAGGTCCCGGGGACGAGAAGTGGGCCTTCTTCGACCGAGACGCAGGCGACGCGAGGGAGGGCGAGATCCCGCGGGCCATGCACAGGGCGCACAGGAACGGTGTTCAGGTCGCGCTCTCCCACCCTTCCTTCGAGCTGTGGCTTCTCCTCCACTTCCAGCAGTTCACCAGTCAGGAGAACGGGTTCAGCAGAGAGGTCCTCAAACGTCTGCGCGGGCACAAGGATGCCAAGGGGTACGAGGGGTACGACCAGCAGTCCGGTGACAGGGGCAAAGGCCTCGGCGGGCAGCGAGGCCGGGCACTCCTCGACCGGGAGAGGACAGCCGTGCGCAACGCGCGGAAGCTGGTCTCGCTCTGCCCGTACGGAGAGTGCTCGGCCAGGCACGCGGACCTCACCCCGATCCCGGCGCCGCGCACCGAGCCGTACGAGGACTGGACCCGCCGCACAGGACATGCGCCAGGATGCGATCCGCTCAAGCGTGATCCTTCGAGCGATGTGTGGCGGCTCCTGGCCAGTGTGGGCGTCGGCACCGAGGGCACGTAGCACCCGGACGGACGGTTTCGAGGTGGTCGGCACCAAGCCGCACTTCACGGCCAAGCCGGTGGTGCTGCCCTGCACGGCGGGTTCCACGACGGGCTGAGCAGCAGTTCCAGCGCATGGACGACGAGGGCTTCCTGCCGGTGCCCCTGACCGACCTGGTCTTCTTCGCCGGGGACCCGGTGGGCTGCCCGCCCCCCACCTCGGGAGGAACGCGCGGGTGCGGTGATGCGAGCATGGCCGGTATGGCTACCCATCTGATCACCGGAGCGGGCTCCGGCATCGGCGCGGCCGTCGCGCGCCGGCTGCACGAGCGCGGCGACGACCTGGTGCTGCTGGCCCGGGACGCGGGCCGCGCCCGGGAACTGGTCCGGGCCTACCCCGGCTCCCGCACCCTCGTCGGCGACCTCGGCACGCCCGACCGGCTCTCCTGGGCGTTCTCGCACCAGACGCTGCCCGAGCGGGTCGACTCGCTGCTGCACATCGCGGGCGTCGTGGACCTGGGCCGGATCGCCGACCTCACGCCCAGGACATGGCTGGCGCAGCTCAACGTGAACCTGGTGAGCCCGGCGGAGCTCACCCGGCTGCTGCTGCCCCAACTGCGGGTCTCCCGGGGCGCGGTGATCTTCGTCAACTCGGGTGCCGGGCTCAACGCCCACGCCGAGTGGGGCGCCTACGCCGCCTCCAAGCACGGTCTCAAGGCACTGGCCGACGCGCTGCGGCACGAGGAGAAGGAGCACGGCGTCCGGGTCACCTCGGTGTACCCCGGCCGGACCGCGAGCCCCATGCAGGAGAAGGTCCACCGGCAGGAGGGCAAGGAGTACGACCCGTCGCGGTGGATCGACCCCGAGTCGGTGGCGACGGCGATCCTCACGGCCCTCGACCTGCCGCGCGACGCCGACATCCACGACCTCACCGTCCGGCCGGGGCGGTGAGCGGCGCCGTGTGGGGCCCCGCCACCGGAGTCGGCTCGCTGCCCGGCGGGGACGCCCGCGAGGCCGCGAAGACCGTGACCGGGTCCTTCGAGGACTTCCCCCACCTGCCCGAGCTGCCCGCCCGCGGCCCCGGCGCCGACATGATCGGCCGGACCGCGGGACTCCTGGTGGAGCTGTACGCGCGCGTCGAGCCGAGCGGCTGGCGGATCGGTGACCGGCCGGGCCGGGACACCCGGCGGGCCAGGTCGTGGCTCGGCGAGGACCTGGACGCGCTGGAGGAGTTCGCCCAGGGCTACCAGGGCCCGCTCAAGGTCCAGGCCGTCGGGCCGTGGACGCTCGCGGCCGCCCTGGAGCTCAGGAACGGCGAGGCGGCACTCGCCGACCCCGGCGCCTGCCGGGACCTCGCGGACTCGCTCGCCGAGGGCCTGCGCGGTCACCTGGCCGAGGTGCGGCGCCGGGTACCGGGCGCGCGCCCCGTGCTGCAGCTCGACGAGCCCTCCCTGACGGCGGTGCTGGCCGGCCGGGTGAAGACCGCCAGCGGGTACCGGACGCACCGCGCCGTGGACCGGCAGCTCGTCGAGAGCGCGCTGCGGGAGGTCGTCGCCGCCGCCGGGGTGCCGGTGGCCGTGCACTCCTGCGCTCCGGACGTGCCGTTCGCCCTGCTGCGCCGGGCCGGTGCAGCCGGGATCTCGTTCGATTTCGCACTGCTCACCGAGCGTGACGACGATGCGATCGGTGAGGCGGCAGAGGGGGGTACGAGACTTCTGGCGGGCGTCGTGCCGTCCACCGACGGCCCGTTGTCCGACCCTGCTAGTAGCGTCATGGGTGTCAGGACGCTGTGGCGCAGGCTGGGGCTGAATCCGGGGACTCTCGCCGAGTCCGTCGTGATCACCCCGTCGTGCGGGCTCGCGGGTGCTTCGCCCGGCTACGCCCGTGCGGCCCTCGCGCACTGCGTCCGGGCGGCGAGATCGCTCGCGGACAACCCTGAGTGATGGACTGAGGGCTGAGGTAACGGGAGGACGTGACGGTGGCTGTCGAACAGCAGGGGCCGGTGCCGGCGGAGGCGAGGGACGAGCATGCCCGGCTGGCCGAGCAGGTCGAGGAGCACCGCTTCCGGTACTACGTGAAGGACCAGCCGGTCATCAGCGACGCCGAGTTCGACCGGCTGATGCGGTCCCTGGAGGCGCTGGAGGAGGAGCATCCGGAGCTGCGTACGCCCGACTCGCCGACCCAGCAGGTCGCGGTCGCCTACGAGACGGAGTTCACGGCCGTCGAGCACCGCGAGCGGATGCTCTCCCTCGACAACGCCTTCGACGAGGAGGAGCTGGCGGCCTGGGCGGACCGGATCGCCAAGGAGGTCGGCACCTCCGCGTACCGCTTCCTGTGCGAGCTGAAGGTCGACGGCCTGGCGGTCAACCTCACCTACGAGAAGGGCCGGCTCACCCGGGCCGCGACCAGGGGCGACGGCCGCACCGGCGAGGACATCACCCCCAACGTGCGGACGATCGCGGACATCCCGGTCCGCCTGCGGGGCGAGCGGGTGCCCGATCTGGTGGAGATCCGGGGCGAGGTCTACTTCCCCATGGAGGCCTTCGAGGAGCTCAACGCCCGCCGGGTCGCGGCCGGTGAGCAGCCCTACGCCAACCCCCGCAACTCCGCGTCGGGTTCGCTGCGGCAGAAGGACCCCAAGGTCACCGCGACCCTGCCGCTGCACATGGTGGTGCACGGGATCGGGGCGCGCGACGGCCTGGAGATCAGCCGGCTGTCGGAGGCGTACGAGCTCCTGCACGAGTGGGGCCTGCCGACCGCCCGGCACTACAAGGTGGTGGACTCCCTCGAGGAGGTGCGGGAGTTCATCGCGTACTACGGCGAGCACCGGCACTCCGTGGAGCACGAGATCGACGGGGTGGTCGTCAAGCTGGACGAGATCCCGCTCCAGGGCCGGCTGGGCTCGACGTCGCGGGCGCCGCGCTGGGCGATCGCCTGGAAGTACCCGCCGGAGGAGGTCAACACCAAGCTGGTCGACATCCGCGTCGGGGTGGGCCGTACCGGCCGGGTCACGCCGTACGCGCAGGTGGAGCCGGTGACGGTGGCGGGCTCCGAGGTCGAGTTCGCGACCCTGCACAACCAGGACGTGGTGAAGGCCAAGGGCGTCCTGATCGGTGACACCGTCGTGCTGCGCAAGGCGGGTGACGTCATCCCGGAGATCCTCGGCCCGGTGGCCGATCTGCGGGACGGCAGCGAACGGGAGTTCGTCATGCCGGCCGAGTGCCCGGAGTGCGGTACGGCCCTGCGGCCGATGAAGGAGGGCGACGTCGATCTGCGCTGCCCCAACGCCCGTAGCTGCCCCGCCCAGTTGCGGGAACGGCTGTTCTACCTGGCGGGCCGCAAGTCCCTGGACGTCGAGGCGTTCGGCTATGTGGCCGCGGCGGCCCTGACGAAGCCGCTGGAGCCCGCCGAGCCGCCGCTGGCCGACGAGGGCGACCTGTTCGACCTGACGGTCGAGCAGCTGCTGCCCATCAAGGCGTATGTGCTGGACCAGGACAGCGGACTCCCCAAGCGCGACCCGAAGACCGGCGAGGAGAAGATCGTCACCGTCTTCGCCAATCAGCAGGGCGAGCCCAAGAAGAACACGCTGGCGATGCTGGAGAACATCGCGGCCGCCAAGCGGCGGCCGCTGGCCCGCATCCTCACCGGCCTCTCCATCCGCCATGTGGGCCCCGTCGCCGCCGAGGAACTGGCCCGTGAGTTCCGTTCGATCGAGCGCATCGAACAGGCCTCCCAGGAGGAGCTCGCGGCCGTCGAGGGAGTGGGACCCACCATCGCCGCCTCGGTGAAGCAGTGGTTCGAGGAGGACTGGCACCGCGAGATCCTCCGCAAGTGGCGTGCCGCGGGCGTCCGGATGGAGGAGGAGGGCTCCGGCGAGGACGAGGGGCCGCGCCCGCTCGAGGGGCTCACGGTCGTCGTCACCGGAACGCTCGAGAAGTACACGAGAGATGGCGCAAAAGACGCGCTCCAGAGCCGGGGAGCGAAAGTGACGGGTTCCGTTTCGAAGAAGACCTCATTCGTCGTTGTGGGTGACAACCCCGGATCGAAGTACGACAAGGCCATGCAACTTAAGGTGCCCGTACTGGACGAGGACGGCTTCGCGGTCCTGCTCGAGCAGGGCCCGGACGCGGCCCGCGAGGCGGCCGCACCGATCGAGGAGTAGCACGGCTGTACGAACCGACTCCCCGTCAGGATCACTCGTTCGGCGCATATCAGATGGATAAGGGTGGCCGGGTCGCATTCGGGCAAGAGCTGTAGAGCGCTGCCCGTCGGGGCCCGCCGCGGCCTACTGTTGAGGTATGCGCCTGTCGTGCACGGCCGCGTGGTGAGGTTCCGGCCGTGGTCGCATGACACGGAAGCCACCACGTGGCATCGGCACCGCCGGCTGTGAGAGGGACGGGAATGGAACCGACCGAGAGCGCCGCCCCGGTCTCACGGCCGCGTGGTCTCGCGGGGCTCGCGTTCGTCGCGGGCATCGCGTCGACGCTGCCGCTCGTCGTCACGGGCATCGCCGCACTCACCCTGGCCACCGGGCTCTTCGGCGCCCTGCGGGAGGGCCGGGCGCTCTTCCCCTCGGGCACCGAGGGCTGGTCCCTCGCCGCACTGACCGCCGTCATCGCCGGCCATCTGGTCGCCCTCGGGCGCGACCGCTGGTGGGGCGGCACCGGCTCCGGCGCCGCCCTGACGCTCGCGGTGCTGCTGCTGTACGGCTGGGTTCCGGCGGCCATGGTCAGCCTCGCCGTGGTGGTGCTGGTCGGCACCGCGCGGCGGCACCGCCTGCTGCAGGGCGCCCTGCACGGCGCGGTGGACGTCCTGGGCATCGGCGCGGCCGCACTCGTCCTCGCCGCGTTCGGCGAGGCACCGACCGTCGAGTACCCCTGGCAGCCCCTGCAGTGGGGACCGGACGCGATCCCCGAGGTGGTGCTCGCCGCGGCCGCGTACATCGCCGTCACCCGGGTGCTGCTCTGGTACGCCTTGGCGCCGCAGGGCAGCGGCCTGCCCACCGTCGCCCGCACCGCCCTGATGCGGCAGGGGCTCGTCGCCGTCGCCCTGCTCGGCATCGCCCCGCTGATCTGCGTCGTGGCGGCCACCCTGCCCGTGTTGCTGCCGCTGTTCGCCGTGCCGCTGATCGCCCTCGACTCCACGCTGTGGATCGCCCGTGCCCGCGCCGAGGAGCAGCTGCGCGACCCGCTCACCAAACTCCCCAATCGCCAGTGCCTGCTGGAGCGCACCTGGACCGCGCTGGAGGAGGCCGAGGGCGTCGGGGCGCGCTCGGCTCTCGTCCTGATCGACCTCGACCGGTTCCGCTCGGTCAACGACACACTCGGTCACCTCGCCGGTGACCGGCTGCTGCTCCAGATCGCCGAGCGGCTGAAGCTCGCACTGCCACGCGGAGCGGAGGCCGCGCGGCTGGGCGGCGACGAGTTCGCCGTGCTGCTGCCCACGACCGACTCGACCACCAGTGCCCAGCGGGTCGCCCGGCACCTCGTGGCCCAGCTGTCCTCACCGCTCGACCTCGACGGGCTCACCCTGGTGCTGGAGGCCAGCGCCGGCCTCGCCGTCTTCCCCGACCACGCCCTGGACGCCGAAGGGCTGCTCAGGCGGGCGGATGTGGCGATGTACCAGGCGAAGCGCGACCGTACGGGCGTCGAGGTGTACGAGTCCAAGCGCGACTCGAACACCCCGGACCGGCTCGGACTGCTCGGCGATCTGCGCCGGGCGCTGGACGCGGGCGAGGTGGAGCTCCACTACCAGCCGAAGGTCCGCTTCGACGGCCATGTCGCGGGGCTGGAGGCACTGGTGCGCTGGGTGCACCCGGACCGCGGCCGGGTTCCCCCCGACGAGTTCATCGCCATCGCGGAGTCCTCCGGGCTGATGCCGCATCTGACCGAGTACGTGCTGGAGTCCGCGCTGGGCCAGGTCGCCCGGTGGCGCTCCCAGGGCCTCGAGGTGCCGGTCGCCGTCAATGTGTCGCCGCGCGACGTCCACACCCCGGGCTTCGCCGGCTCCGTCGCGGCACGGCTCGCCCGGCACGGCGTCCCGGCGGGCGCGCTGCAGCTGGAGATCACGGAGCATGTGCTGCTGGAGGACCCGCAGCGGGCCGGGGACACCCTCGCCGCGCTCACCGGCCACGGCGTGAAGATGTCGCTGGACGACTTCGGCACGGGCTACTCCTCCCTGGTCCATCTGCGCCGGCTGCCGGTCAGCGAGCTCAAGATCGACCGGTCGTTCGTCGCCCGGCTGGCGTTCGACGCCGAGGACGCGGAGATCGTCCGCTGCACCGTCGACCTCGCCCACTCCCTCGGACTGCTCGTGGTCGCCGAGGGCGTGGAGGACGACGAGACCTGGGAGCGGCTGCGCGACCTGGGCTGCGACGCGGTGCAGGGCTGGCTGGTCGCGGCGGCGATGCCGCCGCAGGAGACCACGGCCTGGCTGCGGGCCCGGGGCGAGCACGGCTGGCGCCGCCCGGTGGGCGAGCTCCCCGCCGCCCCGTCCGAGGTGGACCGTCCGTCGGGCCTGGTGAACTGAGCGGTCGCGGCCAGGCGGGCAGCTGCTCCTCCGGCCGGGTGGGCGGTGAGCCCGGCGGCCTGGTGAGCTGGTGAGCTGGTGAGCCCGGTGCCCGGCGGCCTGGTGAGCCCGGTGCCCGGTACCCGGCGGCCTGGCGGGCCCGGTGCCGGTGCCCGGTGGCCCCGTGGTCCGGCGGCACGGTGGCGCCGTCCGCTCGGGTCCGGGCCGGGCTGGGCCGGCTGGCAGGAGCCCCCGCCGCACGCCCGGAGCCGGCCGCCGCCGCGGGTCCGGCCCGGTCCCGCGGCAAAGGGTTTCGCGGGCACCCCGGCCGGGCCCATAGGATTGGGCCACAACCATCACACTCACCCCTGAGGATCGCTGCATGCCTGGCATCACGCGCGAGGAGGTCGCCCACCTCGCCCGGCTGGCGCGTCTGGAGCTGAAGGCCGAAGAGCTCGACCACTTCGCCGGACAGCTCGACGACATCATCGGCGCGGTCGCCCGCGTCGCCGAGGTCGCCGACCGAGACGTACCGCCGACCTCCCACCCGCTGCCGCTGACCAACGTCATGCGCGCGGACGAGGTCCGTCCGTCGCTCACCCCCGAGCAGGCGCTCTCCTGCGCCCCGGCACAGGAGCAGCAGCGTTTCAAGGTGCCGCAGATCCTCGGGGAGGACTGACCAGCGATGACGGACAGCCCCATCATCAAGCTCACCGCGGCGGAGATCGCCGCGAAGATCGCCTCCGGCGACCTCACCGCCGTCGAGGTCACCGAGGCGCATCTCGCCCGGATCGAGTCCGTGGACGAGAAGGTCCACGCGTTCCTGCACATCGACCGTGACGGCGCCCTCGCCCAGGCCCGTGCCGTCGACGAGAAGCGCGAGCGCGGCGAGAAGCTCGGCCCGCTGGCCGGTGTGCCGCTGGCGCTGAAGGACATCTTCACCACCGAGGGCATCCCGACCACGGTCGGCTCGAAGATCCTCGAAGGCTGGATCCCGCCGTACGACGCCACCCTGACGCGCAGGCTGAAGGAGGCCGACGTCGTCATCCTCGGCAAGACCAACATGGACGAGTTCGCCATGGGGTCCTCCACCGAGAACAGCGCGTACGGCCCGACCGGCAACCCCTGGGACCTGACGCGTATCCCCGGCGGCTCCGGCGGCGGCTCGTCCGCCGCACTCGCCTCGTACGAGGCCCCGCTCGCCATCGGCACGGACACCGGCGGCTCCATCCGCCAGCCCGCCGCCGTCACCGGCACGGTCGGCGTGAAGCCCACCTACGGTGCCGTCTCCCGCTACGGCATGGTCGCCTTCTCCTCGTCGCTCGACCAGGGCGGTCCCTGTGCCCGCACGGTCCTGGACGCGGCGCTGCTGCACGAGGTCATCGCCGGCCACGACCCGCTCGACTCGACCTCCATCGACGCCCCGGTCCCGCCGGTCGTCGAGGCCGCGCGCAACGGCTCGGTCGCGGGCATGCGCGTCGGTGTCGTCAAGCAGTTCCGCGGCGAGGGCTACCAGGCCGGCGTGGTGCAGCGGTTCGACGAGTCCGTGCAGCTGCTGAAGGAGCTGGGCGCGGAGATCGTCGAGCTCGACTGCCCCTCCTTCGACCTGGCTCTCTCCGCCTACTACCTGATCGCGCCGTCCGAGTGCTCCTCGAACCTCGCCCGGTTCGACGGCCTGCGCTACGGCCTGCGCGTCGGCGACGACGGCACCCGCTCGGCGGAGGACGTCACCTCGCTGACCCGCGAGGAGGGCTTCGGCGACGAGGTCAAGCGCCGGATCATGCTCGGCACGTACGCCCTGTCCTCCGGCTACTACGACGCGTACTACGGCAGCGCCCAGAAGGTGCGCACCCTGATCACACAGGACTTCCAGAAGGCCTTCGAGCAGGTCGACGTGATCGTCTCCCCGACGACCCCGACCACCGCCTTCCCGATCGGCGAGCGCGCCGACGACCCGATGGCGATGTACCTCGCCGACCTGTGCACCATCCCGACCAACCTGGCCGGCAACGCGGCGATGTCGCTGCCCTGCGGCCTGGCGCCGGAGGACGGTCTCCCGGTCGGTCTGCAGATCATCGCCCCCGCCATGAAGGACGAACGGCTCTACCAGGTGGGTGCGGCCGTCGAGGCGGCGTTCGTGGCACGCTGGGGCCACCCGCTGCTGGAGGAGGCACCGTCACTGTGAGTAGCTTGCAGAAGGCCAAGGGCTTCACGAAGTCCCGTACCGGGACGTACGTGTCCATGGCCGCCACCGCGTTCGGAGCCATCGGCGTCGCCAAGCAGGCCCGGAAGGCCCGCCTGGAGCACGACACGCTCCGGCTGATCGACGCCGCCGTGTCCGCCGCCGCCATCGTCACCGGACTCGCGATCCTCTACCGGGAGCTGAAGCGCCTGGGCGACGACGACGTCCTGCTGGGCTGAGAGGGAAAGTTTCACCGTGACCGTCACGACTGACCTGGTGTCGTACGAGGACGCACTCGCGTCGTACGACCCCGTCATGGGCCTGGAGGTCCATGTCGAACTCGGCACCAGGACCAAGATGTTCTGCGGCTGCTCGACCGAGCTGGGCGCCGAGCCCAACTCGCAGACCTGCCCCACCTGCCTGGGCCTGCCCGGCTCGCTGCCGGTGGTCAACGCGGTCGGCGTCGAGTCCGCCGTCAAGATCGGCCTCGCGCTGCACTGCGAGATCGCCGAATGGTGCCGCTTCGCCCGGAAGAACTACTTCTATCCGGACATGCCGAAGAACTTCCAGACCTCGCAGTACGACGAGCCGATCGCCTTCGACGGCTATCTGGACGTCCAGCTGGAGGACGGCGAGATCTTCCGCGTGGAGATCGAGCGGGCCCACATGGAGGAGGACACGGGCAAGTCGACGCACGTCGGCGGCGCCACCGGCCGTATCCACGGCGCGTCCCACTCCCTGCTCGACTACAACCGGGCCGGCATCCCGCTCATCGAGATCGTCACCAAGCCCATCGTGGGCGCCGGTGACCGCGCCCCCGAGGTCGCCAAGGCGTACGTCGCCGAACTGCGCGAGCTCATCCGGGCCCTCGGCGTGTCCGAGGCCCGGATGGAGATGGGCCAGATGCGCTGCGACGTGAACCTCTCGCTGATGCCGAAGGGTTCGGAGACGTTCGGCACCCGGAGCGAGACCAAGAACGTCAACTCGCTGCGCAGCGTGGAGCGCGCCGTCCGCTTCGAGATCCAGCGTCACGCCGCGGTGCTGGGCGACGGCGGCACGATCGTGCAGGAGACCCGTCACTTCCACGAGGACGACGGCAGCACGACGTCCGGCCGGGTCAAGGAGGAGGCCGAGGACTACCGGTACTTCCCGGAGCCCGACCTCGTCCCGGTCGCCCCGTCCCGTGAGTGGGTCGAGGAGCTCCGCGCCGGGCTGCCCGAGCTGCCGCGGGTGCGCCGCAACCGCCTCCGCGAGGAGTGGGGCGTGTCCGGGCACGACATGCAGTCGATCCTGAACGCGGGCGCGCTCGACCCGATCGTGGCCACCATCGCGGCGGGCGCCGACCCCGTCTCCGCCCGCAAGTGGTGGATGGGCGAGCTGGCGCGCAACGCCAACGAGTCCGGCCGCTCGCTCGAGGAGCTGCCGATCACACCGGAGCAGGTCGCCCGGGTGACCGCACTGGTCGCGGACGGCTCGCTCAACGACAAGCTGGCCCGCCAGGTCATCGAGGGCGTGCTGGCCGGTGAGGGCGACCCGGACGCGGTCGTCGAGAAGCGGGGCCTGAAGGTGGTCTCCGACGAGGGCGCGCTGGGCGCGGCCGTCGACGAGGCGATCGCCGGCAACGCCGCCGTCGCCGACAAGATCCGGGGCGGCAAGGTCGCCGCGGTCGGCGCGCTGGTCGGCGCCGTCATGAAGGCCACGCGCGGCCAGGCCGACGCGGCCCGGGTCAAGGAGCTGATCCTGCAGAAGCTCGGCGTGACCGAGGGCTGATCCCCGGCGCTTCGACACGAGGGGTGGGACGCCGTGCCGGTGTCCCACCCCGCACCGTCTTCTCCGGTACGGGAAGGGTTCCGCGGCGGTACGCGTGGGCGTCGGCAGGTCCGTATCCCCGCGGGCCGGTGCCGGGGCGGGCGTCGGCAGGTCCGTATCCCGGGGCGCGGCGTGGGTCTCGGTGCGTGCGTATGCCCTGACCCGGGGCGCGGCGTGGGTCTCGGTGCGTGCGTATGCCCCGACCCGGGGCCCGGCGTGGACCTCAGTACGTCCGTATCCCCAGACCCGGCAGCCACAGCTCACCGCGGCCGTCGACGCCGGCTTCCCGGGCGGACAGCTCCTGCGGGCCGCTCGCGCCGCGCGAGCGGAGTTCCGCGACGGCCAGCCGCGCCGCCGCGGTCGGGGAGCTCTCCGCGGCCTCCGGGAACGCCGAATGCCACCAGCCCCGGTCGTGGCCGTGCCAGCCGCATTCCCGCATCAGCCAGTCCCGCTCGGGTCCCTGCTCCGCGTCCCGGTCGTCTATCGCGACCCCCAGCCCCTCGTCCGGGCTGTACGAGACGACGAGATCTCGGCCGGGATCCCGGTCGGCCACCACCGTGAACCCGGCCCAGTCGCCCGGTACCTGCACCGGAAGCTGCTCCGCCCAAGCGGCGAGCAGCAGCTCCAGGGCGCTCTCCAACTGCTCCCAGTCACCCGCGAGCCGATGGTCCGGGCGCCGCCCGGGCGACTCGCCCGGCCCGCCGCGATACAGCTGCCAGCTGTACGGCAGCAGGTCGAAGTCGTGCGGCTCGTCGGCCGACCAGGCGCCGCCCCAGGTGAAGCAGCTGTGCTCACCGTGCTCCAGCTCCTCCGGCCGGTGGACCGAGAGCGTGACATGGAACCGGTCTCCCGACAGCAGCACCAGCCGGTCCGCGTCACGCCAGCGGACACTGGGACCCCAAGCGGATCCGCCGTACAGCGTCGGCTCCCCGATCGCGGCGACGATCGGCCCGTAGACCTGCCGGAACGCCTCACGCCGCTCCATCCGCGTCGCCTCGGGCGGATGGCGCACGATGGCGACCGGCGGCCCGCCCAGATGGTCCCCGGGCGACCGGTGCAGGTGCCGGGCGATCTCGGCGGCCGTGGTGGCCGTGGTGGCCGCCGTGGTGATGACGGTCTGCGATTCCCCCCTACTGGTCATGAGCCCATGGTGACAGTCCGCTGCGACAGCGCCACCGAATTGGCTCCGACGGCCCGTCGGCCACTGGCGGGATCCCGCCCGGAGGCTCCCGGGTCGGGGTGCCCTTTCGGACGTTCATCCCGCGGTCGTCCACGGGCCTTTCCTCCGCCACCCTGCCTCACTAGCTTCCGGGCGGTAACGAGGGACTCAGGAGGATCACTTGGCCACCGACATCTCACGGCGACGGCTGTTCGCACTCGGCGGGGGCGCACTCGGCGCCGCCGCGGCCGGGTCCCTGCTGCCGCCCTCCCTGCAGGCGGCGCTCGCCGCCGAGCCGCCCGCCGGCGGTCTGCGCGCGATCCGGCACGTGGTGGTCCTGATGCAGGAGAACCGGTCCTTCGACCACTACTTCGGCACCCTGCGCGGGGTGCGCGGCTTCGGCGACCGCAACGCCGTCGAACTCCCCTCGGGGAACTCCGTCTTCGAACAGCCCGGGCTGGGCGGCCCCGTGCTGCCGTTCCCGGTGCGGGGCGCCGCCGAGACCCAGGCGAAGGACCTGCAGTACATCGGCGACCTCGACCACTCCTGGGACGGCGGCGCGCGGGCGTGGCGCGACGGCTGGATGGACGGCTGGATCCCCGCGAAGACCGCCGCGACCATGGCCTACTACGACCGCCGCGACATCCCCCTGCACTACGAGCTGGCCGACACCTTCACCGTCTGCGACGCCTACCACTCCTCGATCCACACGTCGACGAGCCCCAACCGCAACCACCTCTGGAGCGGCTGGACCGGTTACGAGGCGGACGGCAGCCGTGCCGTGACGAACGCCGCGTACGCCGAGGGCACCCACCCCGGCTACCCGTGGCCCACGTACGCGGAGCGGCTGGAGCGGGCGGGCCGCAGCTGGAAGACGTACCAGGAGTGGGAGAACTTCACCGACAACAACATCGAGTTCTTCACCACCTTCAAGCGGATCGCCCGGAAGGCGCTCGCCCGGACCGGCGGCTTCACCTACATGGAGGCCTTCTACGCGAGGGTCCGCGACAGCGCGGACCCGGCCGAGCGCGAGCGGCTGCTCGCCGCGCTGGAGGAGGGCGTCGCGGCGCTGGACCCGGCGGAGCGGTCGCTCTTCGAACGTGGGCTGCGGCGCGGTGAGACCGGCAGCCTCGCCGAGCGGTTCCGTGCCGATGTGGCGAGCGGGGAACTCCCGGAGGTCTCGTACCTGGTGCCGAGCGCGATCGACTCCGAGCACCCCGGCTCCTCCTCGCCGATCGCCTCGGCGACCCTCGTCTACAAGGTGCTGGACGCCCTCGGCTCCCACCCCGACGTCTGGCGGCACACCGTCGTGCTGATCAACTACGACGAGAACGACGGGTTCTTCGACCATGTGCCGCCGCCGGTCCCGCCCGCCGGCGACACCCGCGAGCGCTGGCAGGGCAGGCCCACCGGCCTCGGCATCCGGGTCCCGCTGCTCGTGGTCTCCCCGTGGACCGTCGGTGGCTGGGTCTGCTCCGAGACCTTCGACCACACCTCGGTGATCCGGTTCCTGGAGAAGTGGACGGGGATCGCGGAGCCCAACATCACCCCATGGCGGCGCGCCGTCGCAGGCGACCTCACCTCCGCGTTCGACTTCCGGCACGGCCGGCGGCTGCCCGAGGTGGCGCGGCCGGGTCCGATCCCGCCGTTCACGGGCCGGTGGCAGCCGCGGCCGCCGAAGGTCCAGCGCATGCCCGTGCAGGAGCCGGGTACCCGCCCGGCGCGTCCGCTGCCGTACCAGCCCGACGCCTGGGCGAGGGCCGGCGGGGAGGAGGTGACGGTCGCGCTCGCCAACACCGGGCGGGAGAGCGTGCACTTCGCGCTCTACCCGTACGCCGGTGAGTTCCCCGTCCCGCAGCACAGGGACGTGAAGGGCGCGGCGCGGTGGAGCGTGCCCGTCGCCGGGGACGCCTACCGCTTCACCATCACCGGGCCGAACGGCTTCCGCCGGGAGTTCGAGGGACCGGCCACGGACGCGGGCCCCGAGGTCGCCTCGCGGATCGACCGGCACGACCGCGACCTGCATCTCACCTTCCGCAACGGCGGGAAGAGTGCCGTCACCTTCACCCTCCGCCCGCTCGGGTACGCCGACGAGGAGGACCTGGGGGACTGGACCCGCGAGATCACGGTGAAGCCCGGCCGCAGCCGCAGCCTCGTCCACTCTGCCGCCGACGCCCACGGCTGGTACGACGTGGAGGTGACGACGGACGACGGGAGCGGCTTCCGCCGTCGTCTCATGGGGCACATCGAGGACGGGCGGCCCAGCGTCTCCGGTTGAGTTCGCGGGCGGACGGGACGGCGGCGGAACGCGGACAGACGGTACGTCCGGCAGGGGAGTTCGGCGGCGGCCCCGCCCCGTATTCCCCCACCGCTGTGAGTATGGCCACGAACCGGGCGAAGGGGCCCTAACGATCACTTTCTCCTGAGAGAGTGTTGCCCTGCAGGTCATGTGTTCTTTGCGGGCAGTTCCCAGTGAAGATCCACGAACCACCAGGGAGCTCGTCCGTGTCCGCCATCGCCCGGTGGTGCATCAGGCACCGACTCGTCGCCGTCCTGCTCTGGCTGTCGGCCCTCTGCGGCGTCTCGGTGGCCGCGGCGTTCACGGGTACTGCGTACTCGAACGACTACGACGTGCCCGGCACCGAGTCGGGGCGGGCCGCCGACCTCCTCCGGGACGGCTTTCAGGGCGGCTTCGACGGCGGGGACACCATCGTCTGGCACAGCGCTCGGGGCAGCGTCCGGGCGGCCGCCGTCGAGCAGCGGATGACCGCGATGCTGGAGAAGGTCGAGCGGCTGGACGGCGTCGTCTCGGTCACCGGCCCGTACGGGGAGTCCCCGGAGCCCGGGTCCGAGAAGGGCGCTGACAAGGGCGTCGGCAAGAGCGCTGACGAGGGCGCTGACGAGGGCGTCGAGAAGGGCGCCGACAAGGCGGTTGGGAAGGGCACCGGGAAGGACTCCGACAAGGGCTTCAGGAAGGACGCCGACAAGGGCTCCGGGAATGGCGCCGACAAGGCGGTTGGGAAGGACGCCGAGGCGGGCTCCGCGAAGGACTCGGGCTCCGCGAAGGACTCCGGCGCGGATTCCGAGGAGACGGGCGGAGCCGCGCAGATCAGCGAGGACGGGCGTACGGCCTATGCGACCGTCGTCTTCGAGGGGAAGGCCGGGGACGTCCCCGAGGCCCAGGCGCGTGCCGTCGTCGAAACGGCCAAGGCGGCCGCCGGCGACGGTCTCCAGGTCGAACTCGGCGGCAGCGCCACCGCGCTCACCGAGACGCCCACCTCGCATCTCGCGGAGGTCGTCGGAGTCGCGGTGGCCGCCGTGGTCCTCTTCCTCGCCTTCGGGTCGGTGGCGGCCAGCCTGCTGCCCCTCGCCACCGCGCTCGTCAGCGTCGGCGCCGCGTACGCGGGCATCGTGCTCCTCGGCCATGCCATGGACGTGGCGGACTTCGCGCCCGTGCTCGGGCTGTTGATCGGGCTCGGCGTCGGGATCGACTACGCGCTGTTCATCGTCACCCGGCACCGCAAGGGCCTGCGGCGCGGGCTCCCGGTGGCCGAGGCCGCCGAGAACGCCGTGGCGACGACGGGCCGCGCGGTCGTCTTCGCCGGTCTCACCGTCTGCATCGCGCTGCTGGGCATGCTGGTCCTGGGGCTCTCCTTCCTCAACGGAGTGGCGATCGCCGCCTGCCTGACCGTCCTGCTGACCGTCGCCGCCTCGGTGACCCTGCTGCCCGCGTTGCTGTCCTTCATCGGGATGCGCGCGCTGAGCCGCCCCGAACGCAGGCGGCTCGCCCGGCGCGGCCCCCGGCCGGAGCTCCCGACCGGGTTGTCCGCACGCTGGTCCGCCTTCGTCGAGCGCCGCCCCAAGACGCTGGGGCTGGTCGCCACCGTCGTGATGGCCGTTCTCGCGCTGCCCGCGTTCTCCCTCCACCTCGGTACCTCCGACCAGGGCAACGACCCCGCTTCCAGCACCACCCGCAAGGCGTACGACCTGATCGCCGAGGGCTTCGGGCCGGGCGCCAACGGACCGCTCACGCTCGTCGCCGCCCTCGACGGTGCGGACGACCGGCTGGCGATGCAGCAGCTGCCCGCCGCCCTGCGGGCCACCGAGGGCGTCGCCTCCGTCAGTCCCGTGACGTTCAACAGCCGGTCCGACACGGCCGTGGTCGTCGTGGTCCCCGACTCGGCGCCCCAGTCGCAGCGGACCAGCGAACTCGTCGACCGGCTGCGCGCCGATGTGCTGCCCGCCGCCGGGAGCGGGACCTCTCTCGAGGTCCACGTCGGCGGGGTGACCGCGAGCTACGACGACTTCGCCGAGGTGATCGTCGGGAAACTGCCGCCGTTCGTCGGGGTCGTCATCGCGCTGGGCTGTGTGCTGCTGCTGCTCGCGTTCCGCTCGGTCGGCATACCGCTCAAGGCCGCGCTGATGAACGTGGCCGCGGTCGCCTCCGCGTTCGGCGTCGTCGTCGCGGTCTTCCAGTGGGGCTGGGGCGCCGAGCTGCTGGGACTCGGGGGCGCGGGGCCGATCGAGCCCTTCCTCCCGGTGATCATGGTGTCGGTGCTCTTCGGGCTCTCGATGGACTACCAGGTGTTCCTGGTGAGCCGGATGTACGAGGAGTGGCTGGAGACGCGGGACAACCGGCGTGCCGTACGGGTGGGCCTCGCCGAGACCAGCCGGGTGATCAACTCGGCGGCGATCATCATGATCTCCGTCTTCCTCGCGTTCGTCCTCGGCGGCGACCGGGTCATCGCGATGTTCGGCATCGGGCTCGCCGCCGCGGTCGCCCTGGACGCCTTCGTCCTGCGCACCCTGCTGGTGCCGGCGCTCATGCACATGCTGGGCGGTGCCAACTGGTGGCTGCCGCGCTGGCTGGACCGCAGGCTCCCGCGCATCAGCATCGAAACCCCCGAGAGCCCTCCGGCCGCGCATGCGAGGATCACCGGAGTGCGGGTGGGCGAGGACGGCCCGCTCGTGCGGTAGACCGGTACGAAGACCACCGGCCGACCGGGACGAGGACCACGGAGCGGCCCCGGCGCGCATGACGCGTCACGGGGTGTGAGGAGCGGGATGTTCGCGATACCCCTGGGCGACGGCGCCGAGCTGCGGCCCGTCGAACCCTGGCAGGCGCAGGAGTTCCTGGAGCACATCGAACGCGCCCGGGAGTACGCCCGCCCCTGGGTGCCGCTGATGGTGAGGGTGACGGACGTCGAGTCGGCCCGGGCCCTGCTCCAGGACTTCGCCGACAGGCAGGCCGCGGACACCGGCCGGCTCTGGGCCGTCCGGCTCGACGGCACGCTCGTCGGCGGGGTGCTCTTCCGGGTCTTCGACACCGCGAACGAGACCTGCGAGGTCGGCGTCTGGCTGGAGCCGGCCGCCGCCGGACGGGGACTGGTCGGCAGGGCCGTCGAGGTGCTCGTCGACTGGGCCGTCGAGGAGCGCGGGATGCACCGCGTCGAATGGCTCGCCTCCTCCGCCAACCACCGGTCCATCGCCGTGGCGAAGCGGCTCGGGATGAGCCGGGACGGAGTGCTGCGCGAGAGCTTCCCATGGCAGGGGGTCCGCCACGACATGGAGGTCTGGTCCGTCCTGGCGCCCGAGTGGCGGGCGCGCCGCGAGGCCGGGCGCCGCTGAGCAGCCGAGGGGCGGAGGGGCGGCACGGGAGCCGAGGGAGGGCGGCGGCAGGCGCGGGGGAGAAGGCGAGTCGGCCCGCCCGCACCCGTGCCTCAGCCCCCGCCCGGTGGGTGCGCGCCCCCGTACGGCTCCCGGTCAGCCGACGCCCGTACCCACCCCCCGGGCGAACCCGGCACCCGTCCGGCCGTGGGTGGCGGGCCGGGGGTCACTCGACCGTCAGCCGCAGGATCCTGTCGTCCCCGGCCCCCGGCGTGCCCCTGTTGTCCGTCTCGCTGGTGACCAGCCAGACGTCGCGTCCGCCCGCGCTCCCGGCGACCGGCAGGACCGTGCGCAGCCGGCCGTACTCCCCCTCGAGGAACGCCTGCGGGGCCGCGGACGGTTCGGTGCCGGCGAGCGGGATCCGCCAGAGGCGCTCGCCCCTGAGCCCCGCCATCCAGATGGACCCCGCGGCGTAGGCGATCCCGCTCGGTGACGCCTCCTCCGTGCGCCACTGCGCCACCGGGTCCACCAGTCCGGCCTTCCCGGCCCTGCCCTCGGCGTCGGGCCAGCCGTAGTTCCTCCCCGGCTCGACGAGGTTCAGCTCGTCCCAGGTGTTCTGCCCGAACTCGGAGGCCCACAGCCGCTTCTGCGCGTCCCAGGCGAGGCCCTGCACATTGCGGTGGCCGTACGAATAGACCACGGAGTCGGCCGACGGGTTGCCGTGGACGGGGCGGCCGTCGGGGGCCATTCGGAGGATCTTGCCGCCGAGGGACTCCCTGTCCTGGGCCAGCCCCGGCTCACCGGCCTCGCCGGTGCCCGCGTACAGCATCCCGTCGGGGCCGAAGGCGATCCGCCCGCCGTTGTGGATACGGCCCTTGGGGATGCCCCGCAGGATCGTGTCGGGCGCGCCGAGCTGCTGCCCCGCCGGCTTGCGCTCGTCGTACAGCATGCGGGCGATGCGGTTGTCGGACGCGGTGGTGAAGTACGCGTACACCAGGTGGTCCGAGGCGAAGTCGGGGGAGACGGCGAGGCCCATCAGCCCGCCCTCGCCGGCCGGGGCCACGCCCGGCACCGAGCCGATCACCGTCTGCTTCCCGGTCTCGGCGTCGACGCGGGTGATCGTGCCCTCGTCGCGTGACGACACCAGCAGGTCGCCGCCGGGAAGGGCCGCGAGGCCCCAGGGCGACTTCAGATCCCGGGTGAGTGTGACCGCCACCTTCACCGACCCCTTGGCCGGGGGTGCCGTCACGGAGGGGCCGCCGGCCGTGGCCGACGGTGGCGCCGGGCGGGAGGGAGTGCCGTCCCGGCCGGCCGAAGCCCCTGCCCCGCCGTCGGACGAGCATCCGGTGGAGAGCATCAGCGCGGCAGCTGCCAGCAGGGCCGTCACCACTGAACGTTGCACTGTCCTGGTTCCCTTCGCCGGGTCGACGGTGCGGCGCGCGGACCGCGGGAGCCGCCCGCCCGCCGGCCCCCGCACCGCGGCCCGGCCCGGGGTTGCCGTCGTTCACGAACCTACTGGTCCCAGGATCCCCTGGCGGGCGGCAGTGCCGCGATCTCGGCGGCGTCCCGCGGCGTCAGCTCCAGCCGCGCCGCGGCCGCGTTCTCCACCGCCCACCGCTCCCGCTTGGCGCCCGGCACCGGTACGACATGGCGACCCTGCCCCAGGACCCAGGCCAGCGCCACCTGGGCGGGGGTCGTGCCGGGGCCGTGCCGTTCGGCGATCCTGCGCAGCCCCGCCACCAGCGGCTGGTTCGCCGCCATCATCTCCGCGGTGAACCGCGGGTGCCGGGCCCGCAGGTCGTCGGGCTCGAAGCCCTCTCCGGGCGTCAGCGTGCCGGTGAGGAAGCCGCTGCCCAGCGGCATCGCGGCCATGAGGCCCACACCCCGCGCCTCGCACCAGGGCAGCAGTGAGTCCAGCGCCTCGGGCGACCACACCGACAGCTCCGCCTGGACCGCGCTCACCGGGAAGACCTGCTGCATCCGCTCCAGCTGCCGGATCGTTTCGTCGTGGCGCCCCGCGCCGGGTCTGCGCGACGCGCGGGCCCCCACCGCGCACAGTCCCAGTGCCCGGACCTTCCCGGCCGACACGAGCTCCGCCATGGCCCCCCAGGTCTCCTCCACGGGGACCTCCGGGTCCGCCCGGTGGAGCTGGTACAGGTCGATGACGTCGGTCCCGAGCCGGCGCAGCGACGCGTCACAGGCCCGCCGCACGTACCCGGGCCGGCCGTTGGCGACGATGTGCTGGTCGCCGACGAGGAGTCCGACCTTCGTCGAGACGAAGACGTCGGCCCGACGGTCCTTCAGCACCCTGCCCAGCAGCAGCTCGTTGGTGAAGGGGCCGTACATGTCGGCCGTGTCGAGCAGCGTCACACCGGCGTCCAGCGCCGCGTGCACCGCCCGGAGCGACCGGTCGCCGCGCTGCTGCGAGCCGGTGTACCCCCAGCTCATCGGCATGCATCCGAGGCCGATCGCGCCCACCCCGAGCGCCGCCGCACCGATTGTCCTGCGGTCCACCTGCCCGTACCCCTCCTCGTGCCGCCCCCCAAACTAACGTCCGGCTCCCGCCCCGCCGCGCCCAGCCTCCGGCGGTTAGCCTCCTGACCATGACTGCTGACGTGTGGCTCCCGATTCCGGCCGACGAGATCGAAGGGCTCCCCGCTCCGGCGGAGGCGGGGCTGAACTACCGCTTCTGGGACGGCGGACAGCACTTCCCCGCGGACCCCGCGGACTGCGCCTTCTACGCCGTCCCGTACATGAAGGGCACGGAGGTCGCCGTGCGTCCGCTCGCCGCCATGACGCGTCTGCGGGTCGTGCAGACCCTCTCGGCGGGCATCGACCACGTCGAGCCGGGCCTCGGCTCCCTGCCGTCCGGAGTGCGGTTGTGCAACGCCAGGGGAGTCCACGAGGCGAGCACGGCGGAGCTCACCCTCGCCCTGGTCCTCGCCTCCCTGCGCGGCATCCCCCGCTTCGTGGAGGGCATGCGCCGGGAGGAGTGGCACGCGGGCTTCTACCCGGCCCTCGCCGACAAGTCCGTGCTCATCGTCGGCTACGGCTCGATCGGCGCGGCCATCGAGGACCGGCTCGTGCCGTTTGAATGCGCGCGGGTGGCGCGCGTCGCGCGCTCCGCCCGTACTACCGAGCGCGGCCAAGTGCACGCACTCACCGATCTGCCCGCTCTGCTCCCGGAAGCCGACGTGGTGATCCTCTGCACGCCGCTCACGCCGGCGACGCGTCATCTCGCGGGCGCCGGATTCCTCTCCCGGATGAAGGACGGCGCCCTGCTGGTGAACGTGGCGCGCGGACCGGTCGTCGACACCGAAGCGCTGCTCAAGGAGGTCGAGTCCGGCCGGATCACCGCGGCGCTCGACGTCACCGACCCCGAGCCGCTGCCCGCCGGGCACCCGCTCTGGCACGCCCCCGGCGTCCTCATCAGCCCTCATGTCGGCGGCTCCACCTCGGCGTTCATGCCGCGCGCCAAGCGGCTGCTGGCCGGGCAGCTGACCCGGTACGCGGCGGGCGAGCCGCTGCGAAACGTGGTCCTCACGACCGCGTAGACGCCACACTGGTACGCCCGGACACCGTGCGGAGTCGTACGGATGCGCGCAGTGCCGACAAGTGTCGACAAACTGCCTTGCCGTCACGGAGCGTAGACGACCTATGTCCCTGAGTGACGACTCTGGTGTATCGTCCCGACTTGGGGGCTGCGTCGGGTTCGAGAACGGCGCTGCGGAGCGACCAGACTTCGAGGGGGGTCGACGGGCGATGCACGGCCAGTGGACGAACCATCCGACGCGGCGGGAGCGCCGCCGACCACCCTCGCACGGACCGGTGCCGGGGCCGGCTCTTCGGGCCCGCCCCGGCCCGCCGGACGTGCCCCGCAAGCGCTTCCGGGGCGGCCCGAACGGGCGGCCCCGCGGACGGAGCCGGATGAAGACGCCGTCAGGAGCCGTACGGTGATCGCCCCCGCGGCGCTCCTCGCCCGCCGCCAGGTGCGGGAAGACGGCGGGACGGGACTGCTGCCCCAGGTCCTGCTGGTGCTCGCGAGCGGTGGCTACGCCATCGGCGCGGCGTTCGGCTGGGGATCCGGGCAACTCGCGCTGATCATGGGCGACTTCGGGCTGAGCTGCGCCGCCGGACTCGCCGCGGTCTCCTGCTTCCTCTACGCGCGTGCGCGGGGCAGCCGCTTCCGGCCGGCCTGGATGCTGTTCTCCGTCTCCTCCGCCATGGCCGCCTGCGGGAACGCGGTCTGGGGCTGGTACGAGGTGGTCCTCGGCCGGCCGGTGCCCAGTCCGTCCCCGGCCGACCTGTTCTTCCTCTGCTTCGCCCCGCCCGCCATCGTCGGGCTGCTCGTCCTCGCCAAACGGCCCGTCACCCGGGCCGGCTGGGTGTGCCTGGGGCTGGACGCCTGGCTCATCGGCGGTTCGCTGCTCACCCTCTCCTGGAGCCTCGCCCTCGCGCACACCGCGCACTTCGAGGGCGAGAGCGTGTCCGAGGCGGCGCTGTCCCTCGCGTACCCGCTGCTCGACATCGTTCTCGTCAGCATGGTGCTGGCCCTGCACTTCCGGCGGTCGCACGCCAACAGGTCCGGTATCAACACCGCGATCGCCGCACTCGCCCTGACCGTGCTGTGCGACGCGCTGTTCACCTCCCCCCTGCTGCGGGAGAGCTACCGCTCGGGCCAGTTGCTGGACGCGGGCTGGTTCGCCGCCTCGCTGCTGCTCGCCTACGCGCCCTGGGGGGTGCGCCGGCCGGAGCCGCCCCCGGCGCCGGTCCGCGGCCCGCGTCCGGCGGTCCGGCCCATCACCGGATCGCTCGCCGCCCTGACCCCCTATCTGGCCGCCGCCGTCTGCACGCTCGGCATCCTGTACAACGTCATCGAGGGCCGCCGGGTGGACCGGGTGGTGGTCTTCACCGGGTGCACGGTCGTCCTCGCCCTGGTCGTGCGGCAGGGCATCATGCTGCTCGACAACATCGCCCTGACGCATGAACTCGCCCAGAAGGAGAACCACTTCCGCTCGCTGGTGCAGGGCTCCAGCGACGTGATCATGATTGCCGCCCCGACCGGCGTGCTCCGCTACGTCAGCCCGGCCGCCGCCGGTGTCTACGGCCGTGACGCGGACGAGCTCATCGGCTCCGAGCTGTCGTCGCTCATCCATCCGGAGGACCTCGGACGCGTCGTCCACGAGGTGCGCAGATTCCTCGCGGCGCCGCCCGCCGACGAGCCCACGACCCGGATCGAGTGCCGCTTCAGGTCGGGTACCGGCCAGTGGCTGAACGTCGAGTCCACGGTCAAGCGCCACCAGGGCGGCCTGATCTTCAACAGCAGGGACGTCACCGAACGGGTGCGCCTCCAGGCCCAGCTTCAGCACAACGCCGAGCACGATCCGCTCACCGACCTGCCCAACCGGGCCCTGTTCACCGAACGGGTGCGGCAGGCCCTTTCCGGCCGGCGGGCCGGGGACGCCGGCACGGCCGTGCTCTTCATCGATCTGGACGGCTTCAAGGGAGTGAACGACCGCCACGGCCACCAGGCGGGCGACGAACTGCTGATCCAGGCCGCCCGCCGCCTCCAGGAGTCCGTGCGGGCCGGGGACACCGCGGCCCGGCTCGGGGGTGACGAGTTCGCCGCGCTCATCCTCGGCGACGGCTCACGCGACCAGGGGGCCCGGGAGCGCCAGGTGCAGGAGATCGCCGACCGGCTCCGGCTGATGCTCTCCCAGCCGTACCGGGTGGAGGGCCATGAGCTGCGGGTCGCCGCGTCCATCGGCGTCGCCTTCGCCGAGCCCGGCATCAGCGCCGGCGATCTGCTGCGCAACGCCGACCTGGCCATGTACCGGGCCAAGGCCGGAGGCAAGGACCGGGTCGAGCTCTACGCGCCCCAGATGCAGACCGGGGCCCCCGCGGTCGCGGACCGGTCCGCCCGGGCCCGGCCCGCGCTCCGGGACGGCGAGTTCACCCTGCTCCACCAGCCCGTGGTCGGCCTCGCCGACGGCCGGATCGCGGCCGTGGCGGCGCAGGCGCGCTGGAGATCGTCCCAGGGCATCCTGTTCACCCCCGACGAACTGCGCCGGGTCGCCGAGGACGGCGACCCGACCGCCGGCTTCGGGCACCGGCTGCTGGAGGAGGCCGTCGAGCAGGCGGCGGAGCGGGTCCGGCTCGGTCACCGCATCCCCGTGTCGGTACGGATCCCCGCCCGCAGACTGCTGGACCGGTCCACGCCGCTCGGCTCCATCGAGAGCCTGCTCACCCTCCATGGGCTGCCCTCGGGCTCCCTGGTGATCGAACTGGCCGACAGCGACCCGCGGATCTCCTTCGACGAACTGGAGCACCGCCTGGTGGCGCTGCGCAGACTCGGCGTGCGGATCGCCCTGGACGGTTTCGGCAGCGGATACGCGGCGATCATCGCCCTGCGCAGACTGCCGATCGACGTGCTCAAGCTCGACCGCGGGCTGGTCGAGGGAGTGGTGGAGTCGGCCAGACTGCACAAGATCACCGCGGGGCTGCTGCGGATCGCCCGGGACCTCGGGATGCAGTCCGTGGCGGACGGCGTGGACGGGCCGGAGCAGGTGCTGGCCCTGCGCGCCATGGGATGCACCCACGGTCAGGGGATGGCGTTCTCCGGGCCTCTCGACGAGCACCGGCTCCGCCGTGTGCTGGCGCGCGGCGAGTTCCCGGTGCCCGGCGGGTCCAATCTGCCGGTCCTGTCCGGCCGGACACTGCCCGCCCGGCGCTCCCCGGTCACCCCCGAGATCGTCGGCCGACCCCCGATGCGCTCAAATAATGAGACGCCTGTCCCACCCACTTGACAGCCATGGTGCGCCGGGGAGAGGGTCAGTGCCATGCGCACCCGAATTCTCGTACTTGGACAGCGCGTCGGCTGAAGCACGGCCCTGCACGGGCTCTGCAGACCGCACCGGCGCGCTCCCCTCGCTTGCCTCCCGGCACGAGGGGTTTTTTGTTGCACTGGTACTACCAAAACCCCGCAAAACCCTTCGCCGCACCACCCTCAGCTTCGAGAACCGCTAAAACCCTCAGCTTCGAGAAGAGAATGCCGATGACCGAGCAGGCCACCGGGGCCCACCATCCGCAGCCGCGGGCCCGCACCGGCGGGCACACCCCCGCCACCGTTGAGCACGTCACGGGCGCGCAGTCCCTCATCCGCTCTCTCGAGGAGGTCGGGGCCGAGACGGTGTTCGGCATTCCCGGCGGCGCCATCCTCCCGGCGTACGACCCGCTGATGGACTCCTCCCGGGTGCGCCACATCCTGGTGCGGCACGAGCAGGGCGCGGGGCACGCGGCGACGGGCTACGCGCAGGCCACCGGGAAGGTCGGCGTGTGCATGGCCACCTCCGGCCCGGGTGCCACGAACCTGGTCACGCCGATCGCCGACGCGCACATGGACTCCGTCCCGCTGGTCGCGATCACCGGCCAGGTGGCCAGCAAGGCCATCGGCACGGACGCCTTCCAGGAGGCGGACATCGTCGGCATCACCATGCCGATCACCAAGCACAACTTCCTGGTCACCAAGGCCGAGGACATCCCGCGCACGATCGCCGAGGCCTTCCACATCGCCTCCACCGGCCGCCCCGGCCCGGTCCTGGTCGACATCGCCAAGGACGCCCTCCAGGCGCGGACCACGTTCAGCTGGCCGCCCCAGACCGAACTGCCGGGCTACCGGCCGGTCACCAAGCCGCACGCCAAGCAGATCCGCGAGGCCGCCAAGCTGATCACCCAGGCCAAGCGCCCCGTCCTCTACGTCGGCGGCGGCGTCCTCAAGGCCCGTGCCACCGCCGAGCTGAAGGTCCTCGCGGAGCTCACCAACGCGCCCGTCACCACCACCCTGATGGCGCTCGGCGCCTTCCCCGACAGCCACCCGCTGCACGTGGGGATGCCGGGCATGCACGGTTCGGTCACCGCCGTCACCGCGCTGCAGAAGGCCGACCTGATCGTCGCCCTCGGCGCACGCTTCGACGACCGCGTCACCGGAAAGCTGGACAGCTTCGCGCCCTTCGCGAAGATCGTCCATGCCGACATCGACCCGGCGGAGATCGGCAAGAACCGGGCCGCCGACGTCCCGATCGTCGGTGACGCCCGCGAGGTCATCGCCGACCTGGTCCAGGCCGTCCAGGCGGAGTACAGCGACGGCAACAAGGGCGACTACACCGCCTGGTGGCAGGACCTCGACCGCTGGCGCGAGACCTACCCGCTCGGCTACGACCTGCCGGAGGACGGCAGCCTCTCGCCGCAGCAGGTCATCCAGCGGATCGGCCGGCTCGCGCCGGAGAACACGATCTTCGCGGCCGGCGTCGGCCAGCACCAGATGTGGGCCGCGCACTTCATCGACTACGAGAAGCCGGCCACCTGGCTGAACTCCGGCGGTGCCGGGACCATGGGCTACGCCGTCCCGGCCGCCATGGGCGCCAAGGCCGGGATGCCGGACCGCGCCGTGTGGGCGATCGACGGCGACGGCTGCTTCCAGATGACCAACCAGGAGCTGGTCACCTGCGCCCTGAACGGCATCCCGATCAAGGTCGCGATCATCAACAACGGCGCGCTGGGCATGGTCCGCCAGTGGCAGACCCTGTTCTACAACGAGCGCTACTCCAGCACCGTCCTGCACTCGGACGAGACCGGTCACCACACCATCGGCTCCCAGGTCGGCGCGAGCCAGACCCCCCGCAAGGGCACCCGCATCCCGGACTTCGTGAAGCTGTCCGAGGCCATGGGCTGCGTCGCCCTGCGCTGCGAGGACCCGGCCGAGCTGGACAAGGTGATCGCCGAGGCCAACGCCATCGACGACCGCCCCGTCGTGATCGACTTCATCGTCCACGAGGACGCCATGGTGTGGCCGATGGTCGCCGCCGGCACCTCCAACGACGAGGTCATGGCCGCGCGCGGCGTCCGCCCCGACTTCGGCGACAACGAAGACGACTGAGCGAAGAGAGAGACACGACGACCATGTCCAAGCACACGCTCTCCGTCCTGGTGGAGAACACCCCCGGCATCCTCGCCAGGATCGCCGCCCTCTTCTCCCGCCGCGGCTTCAACATCGACTCGCTCGCCGTCGGAGTCACCGAGCACCCCGACATCTCCCGGATCACCATCGTGGTCAACGTCGCCGACCTGCCGCTGGAGCAGGTGACCAAGCAGCTGAACAAGCTGGTCAACGTGCTGAAGATCGTCGAGCTGGAGCCCAGCGCCGCGATCCAGCGCGAACTCGTCCTGGTCAAGGTCCGCGCCGACAACGAGACCCGCTCCCAGATCGTCGAGATCGTCCAGCTGTTCCGCGCCAAGACCGTGGACGTCTCACCCGAGGCCGTCACGATCGAGGCCACCGGTTCGAGTGACAAGCTGGAGGCCATGCTGAAGATGCTGGAGCAGTTCGGCATCAAGGAACTCGTCCAGTCCGGCACGATCGCCATAGGGCGCGGCGCCCGGTCCATCACGGACCGCAGCCTGCGCGCCCTGGAGCGCAGCGCCTGAGCCGGGCGGCCCGGCCGTCCCAGGCCGGGCCGCCCGGATGGCGAGACCCCCGGACCCCCTCACCGCTCCCCGCCGTACGGTGGGACGCAACACCGGAACACCCAAGGAGAAACCCAGTGGCCGAGCTGTTCTACGACGACGACGCCGACCTGTCCATCATCCAGGGCCGCAAGGTCGCGGTCATCGGCTACGGCAGCCAGGGCCACGCCCACGCGCTGTCGCTGCGTGACTCCGGTGTGGACGTCCGCGTCGGTCTGCACGAGGGCTCCAAGTCCAAGGCCAAGGCCGAGGAGCAGGGCCTGCGCGTGGTGACGCCGTCGGAGGCCGCCGCCGAGGCCGACGTCATCATGATCCTGGTCCCGGACCCGATCCAGGCCCAGGTCTACGAGGAGTCCGTCAAGGACAACCTCAAGGACGGCGACGCGCTGTTCTTCGGCCACGGCCTCAACATCCGGTACGGCTTCATCAAGCCCCCGGCCGGCGTGGACGTCGCGCTCGTCGCCCCCAAGGGCCCCGGCCACCTGGTGCGCCGCCAGTACGAGGAGGGCCGCGGCGTCCCGTGCATCGCCGGTGTCGAGCAGGACGCGACCGGCAACGCCTTCGCGCTGGCGCTCTCGTACGCCAAGGGCATCGGCGGCACCCGTGCCGGCGTCATCAAGACCACCTTCACCGAGGAGACCGAGACCGACCTGTTCGGTGAGCAGGCCGTGCTCTGCGGCGGCACCGCCGCGCTGGTCAAGGCGGGCTTCGAGACCCTGGTCGAGGCGGGCTACCAGCCGGAGATCGCCTACTTCGAGTGCCTCCACGAGCTGAAGCTGATCGTGGACCTCATGTACGAGGGCGGCCTGGAGAAGATGCGCTGGTCCGTCTCCGAGACCGCCGAGTGGGGCGACTACGTGACCGGCCCGCGCATCATCACGGACCAGACCAAGGCCGAGATGAAGAAGGTCCTCGACGAGATCCAGGACGGCACCTTCGCCAAGAACTGGATGGACGAGTACCACGGCGGCCTGAAGAAGTACAACGAGTACAAGACGCAGGACGAGAACCACCTGCTGGAGACCACCGGCAAGGAGCTCCGCAAGCTCATGAGCTGGGTGGACGCCGAGGAGGCGTGAGCCCCGGTACGGCGGGCCCCTCGCGGGCCCGCCGTACCTCGTCCCGGGACTGGGCGACGGTCCTCCGGAACCCTCGTGCCACATCCCGGGACCGCCGTTGGACAGCAAGTCCAACCCGGACGGGTGATCCTTCCGCCAAGGCGGAAAAGACGCCCCGCCACCCCACTAGAGTGGTCAGCACATACGCGTCAGGTCAGGCCCACAGCGTCGTGCGTCTTCCACGCGGCTAGCCCCTTCACCGCCAGCGGCCGTCGGGACGGCCGTCCGCATTGGACCAGTGAGGACTCACGTGAGCACTGCGCCCCGTAAACCCGTTGTACTCATCGCCGAAGAGCTGTCGCCCGCCACCGTGGACGCGCTCGGTCCGGACTTCGAGATCCGGCACTGCAACGGCGCGGACCGCGCCGAGCTGATCCCCGCCATCGCCGATGTCGACGCCGTCCTGGTGCGGTCCGCCACCAAGATCGACGCCGAGGCCGTCGCCGCCGCCAGGAAGCTCAGGGTGGTCGCCCGCGCCGGTGTGGGACTGGACAACGTCGACGTCTCCGCGGCCACCAAGGCCGGCGTCATGGTCGTCAACGCCCCGACGTCCAACATCGTGACCGCCGCCGAGCTCGCCTGCGGTCTGATCGTCGCCACCGCGCGCAACATCCCGCAGGCCAACACCGCGCTGAAGAACGGCGAGTGGAAGCGCTCCAAGTACACCGGCGTGGAGCTCAGCGAGAAGACCCTCGGCGTCGTCGGCCTCGGCCGCATCGGCGTCCTGGTGGCCCAGCGGATGTCCGCCTTCGGGATGCGGATCGTCGCGTTCGACCCCTATGTGCAGCCCGCGCGCGCCGCGCAGATGGGCGTCAAGCTGCTCTCGCTGGACGAACTGCTCGAGGTCTCGGACTTCATCACCGTCCACCTGCCCAAGACTCCCGAGACCATCGGCCTGATCGGCGACGAGGCGCTGCACCGGGTGAAGCCGACCGTCCGCATCGTCAACGCCGCCCGCGGCGGGATCGTCGACGAGGAGGCCCTGGCCAGCGCGCTGAAGGAGGGCCGGGTCGCGGGCGCGGGCCTGGACGTGTACGCGAAGGAGCCGTGCACGGACTCCCCGCTGTTCCAGTTCGACCAGGTCGTCTGCACCCCGCACCTCGGCGCCTCCACGGACGAGGCCCAGGAGAAGGCCGGCATCGCGGTGGCCAAGTCCGTCCGCCTCGCGCTCGCCGGTGAACTGGTGCCGGACGCGGTCAACGTCCAGGGCGGGGTCATCGCCGAGGACGTCCGCCCGGGCCTGCCGCTCGCCGAGAAGCTCGGCCGGATCTTCACCGCGCTGGCGGGCGAGGTCGCGGTCCGGCTCGATGTCGAGGTGTACGGCGAGATCACCCAGCACGATGTGAAGGTGCTCGAACTCTCGGCGCTGAAGGGCGTGTTCGAGGACGTCATCGACGAGACCGTGTCGTATGTGAACGCCCCGCTGTTCGCGCAGGAGCGCGGTGTCGAGGTCCGCCTGACCACCAGCTCGGATTCCCCGGACCACCGCAACGTGGTGACGGTGCGCGGCACGCTGGCGGGCGGCGAGGAGGTCGCGGTGTCCGGCACCCTGGCCGGACCCAAGCACCTGCAGAAGATCGTGGCCGTCGGCGACTACGACATCGACCTGGCGCTGGCGGACCACATGGTCGTCGCGCGCTACGAGGACCGTCCGGGCGTGGTCGGCACCGTCGGACGCATCCTGGGTGAGGCGGGGCTCAACATCGCCGGCATGCAGGTCTCGCGTCAGGAGGAGGGCGGTGAGGCGCTGGTCGTGCTCACCGTCGACGACACCGTGCCGCCGAACGTGCTCAGCGAGATCGCCGAGGAGATCGGTGCCACGTCGGCCCGTTCGGTGAACCTCGACACCTGAGGCCGGTTCCCCCGCGCTTCCCGCACCCGTCTGCCGCACGCCCGTCCCGCACGGGCGTGCAGGGAGGCGGGTGCGTCGCGTTCACCGGGTGCCCCGGGGCCGATCGGCGGCCGGTGCCCTCGCACCCGGGTGCGGGGGCACCGGGCGGGTCAGCAGCTCATGGCCCAGGTGTGGGAGTCACCGTCGTCGTTGGCCGCGCCGTTGTAGCCGACCTCCTGACCCGGAGCCAGACAGATCGTCATATGCCCGCCCAGGTTGGCGCTCGAGTACACCCTGACGTGGTCCCTGATACCGGGGCCGGAGATGCCGTGGTTCGCCCACGAGGAGTCCTCGTCGGCGATCCAGCTCTCCCACCAGCGGTCGTCCCCGGACCAGTTGGCCCGCTGCCCGGTGAAGTCGGCGTGCTCCCACACGCAGAACTCACCGCTCGGGCAGTCGGCGGCGCCGGCCGGCGCGGCGGCCGCGGCGAGCCCGCCGGTCAGTAGGAGGACGGTGGTCGCCGCGGCGGCGAGGGTGCGCTTCAGGGTCATGGCGATACGGAACCTTTCTCTGGGGTTTTCCCGTGGCGGACGGCGGCGGAGATCTCCGCCGCGCGGTGCGCTGCGCTGGTGCGCAGCCGGGTGTGGGCGGCCAGCTCCGCGCGCCGGAGGGAGCGGACCTCGGCGAGCCGGACCGGTTCGAGCCTGGCCTCCACCGAGGCCAGCCCGCTCTCGCCGCGGCATCTCCGCTCGACGGCCATGTGCGGAGGGCGCGTTCGGGCCTCGCCGGCCGACTGCCGGGCGGGCGTTCGGGGCTCAAGGGCCGCTTGAGGAGGGCGCGTTCGGGTCCCGACGGCCGGTTCCCGGGGCGGCGTTCGGGATTCAACGGCCGTCTGCCGAGGCGGCGTTCCGGCCTCACCGGCCGGGTCCAGACAGCGGATGAACCGGGCGTGGGCCGCACGGTGGGCCGGATCGGCCCGCATCCGCGCGGCGGCCTCCGCACGCAGGTTGTTGACGGTGACCTCGGCGCGGAACCAGCGGCGCTGGTCGCCGTAGAGGGTGTGCCGGGCGGCGGCCAGGCAGCCGTCGGTGTGGGCGTGGACGGTGTGACCGGTGGGGAGGGTGAGGGACAGCTCCGTGGGACCGGAGCCGAAGAGCGCGGTCCGCAGCCGTCTGTCGTCCTCCTCCGACGAGGGCTTCCGCGCCGAGGTGAGACCCTGGCCGGCGAGGCAGCGGTCGACCAGGATCCGCTGGGCGTGCCGGATGAGGGCGTCCCGGCGTCCTTCGGCCGCCGGCGGGCCGGGAGCGGGCCGGGCGGGCGCGGTCGCGCATCCGGCGAGGACGAGGGCGGCGACGGCGGCGCACGCGGTTCGCAGGGCACGCACGGCTCAGCCGGCCTCGCAGCCCTGGTCGGTGTCGGCCACACCGTCGATCCGCGACCCCCAGGACCAGTTGTCGCTGTGGTCGTAGGCGCGGATGAGCCGGGCGTAGCAGGTGCCGCGGGCCCAGTCGATCGCGTACACGGCGCGGTTGACGTCGGAGCGGAAGGACGCGGCGTTGTCGTGCAGGAATGCGGGGACGTCCCGGTAGCCCGGTGGGCTGTAGCACCATCCGGTGCCGTGCTGCCCGGCCCCGGTCCAGAAGCAGACCTGACCGGGGGCGGCGGGTGCCACGGGGGCGGCTCCCGCGGGGGCGGGGAGCGCCGCGAGGGAGAGGGCGGCGGAGAGGGTGGCGGCGAGTGCGGTGGGGGAGAGGGCGGCGGTGCGGAGGGCGGACCTGCGGAGCATGGGCGGCTCCCGGAGTGCGGTGGAGGACCCCGTCCCTGGGCGACGGGAGGACGCGGTCAAGCTGCCCTGCCCCGATCGCCGTCATGCGCGGTTCACCCGAAGGGGGACACGACTCCCCGGGAGGAGCGTTTCTGCAGGTCAGAGCGGCCTTCGGGTGATGGTTCGGGGGCCTCGTCCGGGAGCACGGGCGCCGTGATCCCGGCCCGTTGCCCCTCCGGCTGAGGGCCGGGGTCCGTGGGCGGTGGCGAACCTCCGGCCGCGGATCCGGAGGCCGTGGGCAGGGTGGGGAGCGACGTGGCGAGTGGTGCGGGCGCGGGAGGCGAGTGGTGCGGAAACGATGTGGCGCGTGGTGCGGGAGCGGTGCGGGAAGTGGCGTGCGTTCGGAATGCAAAGGGGGTCATGCGTTCTTCACGGGGATATTCCCTGCCCGCCTGCGGGGAATAGATCATTCCACCTACAGGGATCTTTCCACGGGGCCCTTTCGCTCCCGTCGTCGATCATTCGACGCTTGAAAGGCGAACCATTTTCTCGCCAGGGCGCCGTGACGCGGGTCTTGCATACAATCGATCCTCCTGTCAGGGTTTGGGGGTCGGTTCTCGATTTTCGGCCACGGGGGGACTCGATGTCGTGCACCTTTCCGATCACCCGTGACAGCTCCTCCTTCCATCGATCCGCGGGTCGTCGCGCTGCCTGACGGTACGCGCAGCTGGAAGAGGGAGGGTGATGGACCAGATCTCCGTATCCGCGCAGACGCCGATACCGCACCACTTACGTCGCCCGGATTCGTACTTCGGCGGACTCCTGTCGGAGATCACCCAGGTGCCGATAAGCCGAATCACGGTCGCGGGGTCGCTCCGCACGGGCGGCGAGGATCCGGAGCACGTCACGGCACTCGCCGAAGTGTGCTCCGAACTGCCGCCCATCGTGATCCACCGGAAGTCGATGACCGTCATCGACGGTGTGCACCGGCTCAGGGCCGTGGAGAACAGCGGCGCCACGCACATCAGTGCCGTGCTCTTCAACGGTGACGAGCGAGAGGCCTTCGTGCTCGCGGTCAAGCTGAACAGCCACCACGGGCTGCCGCTGTCCCTGGCCGACCGCAGGGCGGCGGCCCTCCATATGCTCGCCGACTTCCCGGAGTGGTCCAACCGGCGGCTGGCGGGGGTCGTCGGCCTGTCGGACAAGACCATCGCGGCTCTCCGCCGGCGGTCGGGTGCGGAACTTCCGCACCCGACCGCCGTGCGAGTCGGCCGGGACGGGGTGGCGTACCCGCTGGCCGCGGCCGAGGGCCGCAGCCGCGCGCTGGCGTACCTCTCCGCGCATCCCGACGCGTCCGCGCGGGAGGTGGCGGGCGCCGTCGGCATCTCGCTCACCACCGCCAAGGACGCGCTGAAGCGGGCGCGCGCCGTCCCGGGGGAACCGCAGGCCGCGGAGCAGTCCGAGGACCGGCCGGTCCGGGAGCGCGGAGCCGGCCACCCCGCGGCCGTGAAACGTCCCGGAGCGCACCCGCCGAGCGCCGACCTGTCGGCGGCGGTCCGGCGGTTGCAGGCCGACCCCTCGCTCCGGTTCACCGAGGTGGGCCGGAAGTTGCTGCGAACGCTGGACCCCTCGGCCACCCGACCCCACGACTGGGCGGCGATGGCGAGCAGCCTTCCGATGCACTGCGCGCCGATGATCGCCGAGCTGGCCCGGCACTACGCCGAGAGCTGGCACCTTCTGGCGGAATCGTTGACGGAGCGGATCAAATCCGGAGACACTGACGCATAGTGGCTTCAGCCGGTGGCAGGCGCCGTCGCCGACCTCCTCGGCGCGGCGTTCCCGGCCGATTCGTTCGGCAATGCCTTCTCGCTTCTTCCGGCACATTCCGTGAAATGCCGCCGCGGCGTATTCGGTGGCACTCGCGGCCCTTTCATGCGCGGGGTGTCGCTGATTTCCGTCCGCGAGTGGGGTGGTCGCCGAAAGATCTCAACGGCGATATCGCAACCTCGGTGCGACGGTTGCGCGCCGCTCGCTCGATTTGTACGGTGACTCTCACACGTTCTAAGCGGGGGGACATGAATTCTTTGGGCCCGAGCCGTGTCGGGAATGAGCAACCGCCCGTGCTTCACCGCGCTGCTCGCAGCGGTTCGCCATTACCGGGGATGCCCACCCACTGGTACAACTTCCTGGGAGATCTGCCCGGCCCCATGCCCGAGGTCAGGGACCTCGGAACTCCCACCGCCGCGGAGATCGCCGCGAAGGTCCGGCCACGGGCTCTCATCGAGCAGAACGGCTCGGACGAGCAATGGATCGCGATACCCGAACCGGTCGTGGAGTGGCTGCGCCAATGCGGCCGGCCGACACCGCTGCACCGGGCGCACCGACTCGAGAGGCATCTCGGCACCGGCGCGAGGATCTACCTCAAACGTGAGGACGTTCTGCCCACCGGAAGCTTCAAGCTGAACACCGCGATAGCCCAGGCGTACTACGCGGCCCAGGAGGGGCGGACGACCCTCATCACCGAGACCGGGGCCGGTCAGTGGGGGATGAGTGTCGCGCTGGCGGCGAAGATGTCCGGTCTGCGGGCCGAGATCTTCATGGTGAAGTGCTCGCTCGAGCAGAAGCCCTACCGGCGGCACTACATGGAGCTCCTGGGAGCCGAGGTACGGCCCTCGCCGTCGACGCACACGGCGATCGGGCGCAGGATCCTCCAAGAGGCCCCCAGCCACCCCGGCAGCCTCGGCACCGCGATCAGCGACGCCATCGAGCGAGCGCTGGAGCATCCCTCCGCCGCGTACCTCGCCGGCAGCGGGATGCCGCTCGTCTACCTCCATCAGACACTGCTCGGGCTGGAGGTCGCGCAGCAGCTGAAGGAGATCCACGGCGAGGACCTCGGGGTCGAGGGGCGGGGCGACCACCTCGTCGCGTGCTCGGGCGGCGGCAGCAACCTCTGCGGCCTCATCGGCCCCCACCTGCGGGCCAGGGCCGGCGGATCGGACCTTCGCTTCCTCGCCGCGGAATCCACCGCGGCGCCCCGGCTCACCCGGGGCGTCTACCGGTACGGCCGCACCGACCTGGGCGGATTCACTCCCGAGGTGCTGGGCTACTCGATGGGGGAGAGCTTCGTCCCACCGCCCAACCACGTCGGCGGCCTGCGCAACCACCACAGCTCCGCCCTGGTCAGCCTGCTGCGGCGGGAGGGAGTCCTCGATGCCGTCGCCTTCGACGAGCGGACAGCGCTCGAGGCGGGCCGGCTACTGCTGCAGACCGAGGGCCTGTTGCTCGCCCCCGAGGCGGCCCACGCGGTCGCCGCGGCCCTGGACGTCGCGGCCAAGGCCGACGCGGACAACCGGGAACCGGTGATCGTGGTCCTGGCCAGCGGCTCCGGCTTCCTCGATCTTCAGGGCTACCACGAGGTTCTGCTCGACACGTAGCCCGCACCACCTTCCACCGCAGCTCCGCACCGCGCGATTGGGAAGCCGTATGCGCTTGGCGACATTTCAGCCCCGGCTCGGCGTTCACTGCGAGACGACCACCCTCCGGAACATGCTTCACCACGCCGGTGCCGACATCTCCGAACCCATGCTCTTCGGCCTCGGCCAGGGCATCGACTTCCAGTACCGGGACGCTCCGGACCCCGGCGGTACGCCCATGCTCACCGGGCGGATCGGGCCTGCCCTGCTCTCCCGCAACGCCTGCTCGGCCCTGGGCGTGGAACTGCGCGAGTGGCGGGCACCCGACCCGGAGTCGGCCTTCGCCGCCACCAGGAAGCTGCTCGAAGCGGGACATGTCGTGGGGGTGTCCGTCGACATCTTCCACCTCGACTACTTCTCGTCCCGGAGCCACTTCGCCGCGCACTACATCGCGCTGTACGGGCTCGACGAGTCCCTCGCCCACGTGGTCGACACCGATCAGCAGGGCGGGGCGCAGACGCTCCCCGAGGAGTCGCTGCGCCGTGCCCGCGGTTCCGACCAGGGATTCATGCCGTCGCCCCATCTGCAGATGCACGTGGAGCGGCTGCCGGCGCGGCTGACCGCAGACACCGACGCGGTCCTGTCCGAGCAGATCTGGGACGCCATCCGGCTGACCGCGGAGAGGATGCTCGGCGACCGCGGGCCGCGATACGGCTTCGGCGCCCTGCGGCGGGCCGCCTCCGAGATGGTCGAGTGGGGCGACACTCTCGCCCGCCCGGACGAGGCCGTGCCGGGTGTCGGCCGCTTCTGGCGCTTCGCGGGAACCGGGGGAGCGAACTTCCGGAAGCTCTACCGGGCGTTCCTGCGCGAGGCGCGGGAGCGCACCGGCGACAGCGAACTCGACCCGTCCGTCGCCGACTTCGGCGACGTGCAGCGGCAGTGGGACCAGGCCATCGACATGCTGACGGCCTACCGCGGTGCCGACCGCGGGCGAAGGACCCTGGAAGCCGTCGCCGCCCGGTTGCACGCGATCGCCGACGCCGAGCAGTCCGCCTTCGAGCGGCTGCTCGTGCCGGCCGGCAAGCGGGCGGGTGAGCGGGCTTGACGACCACCCGGATGAAGTCCGTCTGCCGTATGTGCCACGGCGGCTGCGGCGCCGTCGTCGAACTCGTGGACGGAGTCCCCACCGGCATCCACGGGGACCCGGACAATCCCACGAGCGAGGGGTACTTCTGCATCAAGGGCAAGGCGTCACTCGACCTGCTGCGCAGCCCGGACCGGCTGACGACGCCGCTGGTACGGACCGGCCCGCGCGGCTCGGGGGCGTTCGAGCCGGTCGGCTGGGACACCGCCCTGGACCGGATCGCCGACCGGCTCGCCGCGGCCATCGGCCGGCACGGGCCCGAATCCGTCGTCCTCGGCCAGGGCACCGACCGCAACTACCAGGAGTGGGTGTTCCGGCTCGCGAACGCGCTCGGGACGCCGAACGTGGTCGGTCCGGCACATGTGTGCTTCTACCCCCGGGTCATGGCCTCGATCATGACGTACGGCGGATTCACCTTCTGCGACTACGAGGGCGACCCCGAGGTGGTCCTGCTCTGGGGCAGCAACAAGCCCAGTACCCACTCCGACGGCGTGATCGGGGTCAAGCTGCTGCGGGCCGTGGAACGGGGCAGCCGCGTCGTCACCGTCGACCCGCGGCGGACGCAGATCGCGTCCCGGTCCGCTCTGCACCTCGCGATCCGGCCGGGAACCGACTGCGCACTGGCCCTCGGCATGATCAGGATCGTCATCGACGAGGGCTGGTACGACCGCGACTTCGTCGCCGCCCACACCTCCGGATTCGACGAACTCGCCGAGCACGTACGGGCGTACGACCTCGAGCGGGTCGCGCGGATCACCGGTCTCGCACCCGGGCTCATCCACGACGCGACCCGCTGCTACGCCCTCGCGGCACGGGCGTGCATCGAGGCCGGAACCGGTCTGTCGCAGAACGAGAACTCCTTCGACACGCACCGCGCGATCGCCCTCCTCGCCGCCCTCTGCGGGAACATCGACGCCCCCGGTGGCGACCTGATCTGGGAGCCGATGCCGATCGAGGGCCGGCGTGCCTTCCCCCGCTCGGACCTGCTCCCCGAAGAGCAGGCGAGGAAGCGGATCGGCGGCGACAAGCACAAGATCCTCTCGATGGCGGGCTGGGTCGCGCCGGGAGACCTGCACGAGGCCATCGTCACCGGGTCGCCGTACCCCGTCACCTCGATGGTGGTCTTCGGCAGCAACATCCTGGCCTCACACGAGAACACCGGGCTGGTCCGCGAGGCGATCGGCAAGCTGGACCTGCTCGTCGTGTGCGACCTGTTCATGACGCCGACCGCCCGGTACGCGGATGTCGTCCTGCCGACCTCGAGCTGGCTCGAGCGGGACCAGATCGTCGAGTTCAACTCCTACATCGCGGCCCGGCAGCGGATCGCCACCGTGGACGGCTGCCGCTCGGACGAGGAGATCATCCTCGAACTCGCCGCGCGGCTCGGCCTGAGCAGGCACTTCTTCCCCTCGCTGGAGGCCGCCCTCGACGCCAAGCTGGCCGGCATCGACCTCACCTGGGAACAGTTCACCAAGATCGGCTACATCCGCAACGAGAAGCGGTACCGCAAGTACCGAGACGGCGGATTCGCCACCCGGTCCGGACGCGTCGACCTGATGAACAACGGGCTGCGCGCCCTGGGCTACGAGCCGTTCCCGTCCTACCGCGCGCAGCCGGAGGCGGATCCGGACCTGCCGTACATCATGACCAGCGCCCACTCGCGCCGGTTCTACAACACCGAGTTCCACCAACTGCCGACCACCTCGCGCGGCCAGACCGCGGCGCGCGTGACCGTCCACCCGGACACCGCGGAGCGGGAGGGGCTGACGGACGGCGACGAGGTCGACCTCTACTCGCGGGCCGGCGCGCGCGGGGTGCGCATGACGGTCAGGATCTCCGACTCCGTCGCACCGAACGTCGTGATGGCGGATGCCGGCTGGTGGTATCCGCACGAGTCCTCGGTGGACGGGCAGCTCAGATCCTCGGTCAATCTCGTGACGACCAACGACCGTTCCGACGTGCATATGGGGAGCGCGACGATGAGAGGTTTCGCAGTGGGAATCCGGCGGCGAGGACCCGGCCGTGGCTAGCGCGCGAGGCACCGTCGCCGCCCGCGTGCCGGAGACCGACGAGGGCCTGCAGGGCGACGAACTGGCCCTCAAGTACGACGAGATGCAGCGCCACATCCGGGACAACGGCTGGCTCGAGGAGAAGATCGAGGACATCCTGAAGGCGGAGATCGACTCCGGGGAGGTCCTGGAACTCGGCTGCGGGCCGGGCTACCTGGGCCTGGAATGGATCACCCGGGCCGACGCCTCCGCCCGGCTCGTCGGCCTCGACATCTCACCGGCGATGCTCCGGCGGGCGAGCACCAACGCGGACGGGTACGGCGTCACCGGCCGCTGCACCTACACCTGCGGCACCGTGCTGGCGCTGCCGTTCGCGGACCACCGCTTCGACCACGCCATCAGCGCGTCCTCGCTGCACGAATGGGCGGATCCGGTGACCGCCCTGTCGGAGATGCACCGCGTGCTCAGACCGGGCGGGCGGTACTGCGTCTCCGATCTGCGCCGCGACGTCGACCGCACGACCTTCCAGTTCATGAAGGCGAACATCGCGGCCGACATGCGCCCGGGCTTCCGGACCTCGATCCGCTCCTCGTACGTCAAGAGCGAGGTCGAGGAGATCCTGCGAGGCACCGCGCTGGAGACGGCCGTCGTGACGGAAGTGCAGATGGGAATCGTGATCACCGGCAGGAAGGAAGTGCCATGAACGCACCCGCGGGAAGTTCGCCGGCCATCACCGCCACGCGCGACGGGCGATTCCCCGACCGCCCCGGCTTCGACCGGACCTGGGAGGAGATCCTGCAGACGTCGGCCGCGTGGCGGGACATCGACTGCGGGCAGTACCTGGCGGCCTGGTGCGGACACGCGCCGGACCACGTCGTCGGGAGGCTGGCCGGGGTCAACCACGTCGGCATCTACATGGGCGACTACGACAGCGACGACGAGGTGTTCGGCTGGAACGCCTACCTGAACGACCTCAGGGCGTCCGGCCGGATCGCCACCGTCGAGATGGGGCCGTCGTACATCTCCCCCCGGCAGTACGGCACACCGGGCTGGTGGAACGCGATCGTCCTCTCCGACGGACGCGCCGTCGAGATGTTCGCGTGCCGCCGGTTCGGCTCCTGGGCGGACCGGTCCGCGGACGAGCGGGGACGCCTGATGTCCCATGTCGCGATCGACGTGCACGCCGACACCGACGTCCGCTACCTGCTGGACGTCCTCGACCGGGACGTCGACCACCTGGAGAACATCGCGTTCACCGAGGCGGACGAACTCGGCCACACCTACGGGCACCTGCGCAACAACGACAGCGGCACGGTGCTGGAGATCGTGTACGAGGCACCGCGCGGCGGGACGGGGCACGGCGATGGCGGTCATTGACATATCGCCGTACTCCGGCGAGCACTGCGAGTCCACCGCGCTGCTCAACATGCTCCGCAACCACGACGTGGAGCTGAGCGAGCCGCTGATCTTCGGCCTGGGGCAGGGGCTGTCGTTCCTGTACTGGCACTCGAAGCAGATGCCGAACCCGTTCCTCGCCGGCCGGGTCAAGCCGGACCACCTCATGCGCAACGTGTCGGACGCGCTCGGCCTCGAACTGCTGGCGGGCGAGACGACGTCACCGGCGAAGGCCGAGGCCACCCTGATCGCGGCGCTCGACGAGGGCGATGTGGTGGGCCTCAAGCTCGACCGCTACCACCTCGACTACGCCCGGGAGAACCACCACTTCGCCGCGCACTACGTCGCCTGCATCGGATACGAGGACGACCGGTTCGTCGTCGTCGAGACCCGGTCGCTCGGCGTCCAGTCGACATCGCGGGAGAGCCTGGCACGGGCCCGGTCCGCCAGGGGCCCGATGTCCTCGCGGAACCTGTCGGTCCGGGTCAGGCCGCGCGGGTACGACGAGTCGGTCCTCGCCAAGGCCTGCCAGTCCTCGATCCTGGCCACCGCACAGGAGTTCCTCAGCCCGCCGATCACCAACATGGGATTCAAGGGGATCGCGAAGGCCGGCTCGCTCATGCGCGGATGGCACGACCGGCTCGACCGTCCCCTGGAGGCGATGGGCGCCGTCGGCACCAGCATGGAGGAAGGAGGCACCGGCGGCGGGCTCTTCCGGACGCTGTGGGCGCAGTTCCTGGAGGAGGCCTACGAGCTGACCGGCATCGAGGTCTACGACGAGCTCGCCGTCGAGTACCGCCGGATCTCCAAGTGCTGGACGGACGTGGCGAACCTGCTGCGCGACGCCGACGACGCCGCTGCCCGGCGCTCACTCGACGAGGCGGCGTCGATCGTGGACGCTCTCGCGGCCGAGGAGCGCACGGCGATGGTGCGGCTGGAGGAGGCGTCCCGATGACCGCGCTCACCCGGCCGGCCGGCCACGACCCGCGCAGCAGGCTGTACGACACCCTCGCCTCCCGCGTCGACATCGCGCGGAAGGTCGCCGCGGTGACGTCCCTGGACCGGCGGCAGCTCGACGCATGGGCGGCCCAGGCGCTCGCCGCGACCGTGGAGCACGCCTGCCGCAACTCCCCGTTCTACGCCGGCTTCGTACCGGCCGAGGTGGCCGGAGCGGTCGCCCGGGGCCGTCCGCACGCGTTCGAGGCCGTTCCCTTCACCACGCGCGAACACCTCTCCGCGGCCTATCCGCTCGGCATGCTCGCCGTACCGCGGCGTGAGGTCATCCGGTTCGACGAGAGTTCCGGCACCGGCAACGGGCGCCCGATCGCGGCGTTCTTCACGATGGCGGACTGGCTGGAGAACAACCTCACCGTCGCCGGGCTGCTCGCCGCCGTGCTGGACGAGCGGGACGTCGCGGCCATCGCCGTCCCCTACGAGCTGGCCGGGGTCGGCCAGGACCTCGACCGCGCCATCGAGATCCTGGGGTGCACCATCGTGCCGCTGGGCGCGGCCTCACCGTCCTGCACCCCGGACCGGATGGTCGACGCCCTGCGGCGGTCCGGCGCGACCACGCTGGTGTGCTCCGGAACGCGCGCCCTGTTCCTCGGCGAGATCGCTCGCCGCCGCGGCGTGGACCCGCGTCGCGACCTGCCGGTCTCGAAGATCCTCATGGCGGGGGAGGGCGCGTCGCCGGCCAAGAAGCGGCGCCTGGCCGACCAGTGGGACGCCGTCGCGTACTCGATGTTCGGCATGACCGAGACCAACACCCTGGCCATGTTCTGCCGGGAGCGCGAGCTGCACCTGGTGGAGACCCGCACGTTCTTCGAGGTGGTGGACCCGGCATCCGGCGAGCGGCTGCCGGACGGCTCGGCCGGTGAGCTGGCCGTGACGACCCTGGCGAGCCGGGCCATGCCGCTGCTGCGCTACCGGACCGGCGACGTCTGCCGGATCGAGGCGGCGCCGTGCGGCTGCGGCTCCCCGCTGCGCCGGCTGCAGCACCGCGGCCGGATCGGCGACCGGATCCCGGTCGGCGGGCGCTGGACCTCCCAGCTGGAGATCGAGGACATCGTGCTGGGCGCCATGACCGCCGCGCCGTACTACTTCGCCTTCGACGTCGACGGGGACACCCTGGAGATCGCCCTGCCGCCGTCGAGCGGCGACGACGCGACCCGGGAGTCGATCGCGGCCGGCGTCCGCGACCGTCTCGGCGCGTCCACCAGATTCCGCCGGCTGGACACCGACCGGTTCGAGACGGCGCTGCGCACCTCGGCCAAGCCGACCATGCGCAACTTCCAAGCCCACGCGGGAGGGAGGGCCCGGGGTGAGGGTTGAACTGCCGCTTCCCACGCGCGTGCCGATCGACGGGCGCTTCGAGATCGACGACACGTGCATCGACTGCAAGCTCTGCAACGACCTGGCGCCGGAGAACTTCGACGCGGATCTCGACAACGACGTCCACTACGTGTGCAAGCAGCCCGAGACACCCGACGAGCTGGAACGGGTCCTCGACGCGTTCGAATCCTGCCCCACCGAATCGATCCGGTACTCAGCTGGGCCTACTGAGGAGTGATGGCGCAATGTCAAGCCTGGACGACCCGGTGGCGGCCGACGCGTGCCCCGGCCGGCGGCAGACGACCGAACTGGGGCCGGTGGCCGAGAGCTACGACCAGCTGCACCGCATCGACCTGATCGGCGAGGCGCGCTCCGCCCGAGGGGTGCCCGAGGGCACCTACGACTCGACGGTGTGCGCGGTGTTCCAGGCGTCGGAGGTGTGCCTGCTCAACCTGGCCCGGCTGGCGCGGCGGACGCAGGCGCGCGTACTCGCCGACGACATCCCGGCGGCGTCCCGGTACGTCCAGTGGGCCGTAGGGTTCCACCGGCTGCTGCGCGGGCTCGGCACGGTGATGTTCCACGCCCGCGGCATCTTCGGAGCCGGCGCGTCCGCGGGGACCGCGGCCCTCAGCATCTCCGAGTCCGCGGGCTACGCCTCCTACGTCGACGCGCTCAGGGGACTGGAGGACGCGGCCAGGGGCTCGCTGATGGCCGGTGCGCCCGAGCTGACCCGCTCCACCATCGCCACCGGGAGCATCGACGACCCGCTGTACCGCGTGCTGCACGGCATCCGGATCGGCTGCCACGACGCCACCAAGTGGGAGAGCGACCTCACCGCCGTGCCCGTCGGGGCGGGCCGGAGCACCGACGAGCTGATCTCCGCCGAGACACTGGCGCAGGCGGTCGCCGCGACCGAACTGGACGCGGGCACCATGCACGGCGAGTTCGTCGCCCTGCACCAGGTCCCGGAGATCCTCTGCGCCGAGGCCAACGACCACCTCGAAATCGCCATCCGGGCGATCCGCGCATCGGCCCTGAGCCGGGCCGCGCAGCACCTCGCGGCCTGCCGGGAGCTGCTCGACCCGGTGGTCGAGGCGCAGCGGGTGATGGCCGAGCACCTGGCGACCGGCGAGTACCACGAGTTCCGGACGAACCTGGGACCCGCGAGCGGCACCCATTCGCTGGCGATCAAGCAGCACATGTTCCGTGACCTGTTCAAGCACATGTGGAACGACCTCGAGGCCTGGCTGCGCTCGCTCGGCGAGGCGTCGCTCGAGGAGACCGTCCGGGACATCGACGCACGCCGCCACGACGATCCGGAGACATGGCTGCGGCACACCGTCGTCGACCGGGCCTTCCAGCTGCACTCCGCCCACCAGCAGTGGCGGCACGAGCATCTGCACATGCCCCGCAACTGCCTGGGCAGCGGCGGGACCAAGTCCATGATCGGCATTCCGGACGGTCCCCAGGCGGTCTACAAGATGCGGGACGCGGCCAACGCGCAGCACTCGCTGGCCGCGATCCACCGGGCCCGCCGGACGAGTCTGGCGAACGCCGTGCCGGACTCGCCGCTGGCCAAACTCATCACCGATCCCAGCTCGCTCGACTCCGACCTGATGCGGGTCGTGGGCGAGGCGACCCGCGAGTACTTCCCCCAGGTGCAAGAGCAGAGCTATCAGCCGTTCCGGTCCGGTGCGGCCGAGCGGACCCCGTAGGAGTGCCGACGGTGACCACCGCAGAATCCCAAGCCTCTGACAGCGTCCCACCCGTGGCCGGGACCGCCCTGCCGCCGGGCTCGCCCGGCGGAGCCTGGCGAGGGTCCGACTACGTCGCCAGCATCAAGGACGAGCGGGAGGTCTGGTGCGACGGGCGCAGGGTCGACGTGACCGGCGACCCGGGCTTCCAGCCCATGCTGTCCACGCTGGCCGGCCTGTACGACGCCCAGCACCGGCCCGACCGGGCGGACGAGATGCTCCACCGGTCGGACACCTCCGGCAACCTGGTGAGCCTGTCGTACCTGGCACCGGCCGACCGAGACGGCCTCAGCCGCAAGTGGGCCAACTCCCACCGCTGGGTGGAGGCCTCCTACGGCCAGCTCTCCCGGGTGCCCGACTTCATGTCGAACGTGGTGGTCGGCCTGTACGACTTCCGGTTCCAGCTCGCCGAGGTCGACCCGGAGTTCGGGCGCAACGCCGAGGACTACTACCACTACTGCCGGGAGAACGACCTCGCACTCACCCACGGCCTGGGCGACCCGCAGATCGACCGTTCCTCGACCCCCGCCGAACGGCCCGAGCTGGGGCTGAGGGTGGTGCGGCGCGGCGCCGACGGCATCGTCGTGCGGGGAGCCAAGCAGATCGCCACCCTCGCGCCGTACGCACACGAGGTGCTCGTCTACCTGTCGCCCGCGAACTACCTGCGCGAGGACCCCAGCTACGTCTGCTGGTTCGCCGCTCCCCTGGCGACGCCGGGCCTTCGCGTCCTGTGCCGCAGGCCGTACGCCGACGGCTCCGGTGGCCTCGCCGCGCACTACGACGAGCAGGACGCCATGCTGGTGTTCGACGACGTGTTCATCCCGATGAACCGGGTCTTCCTGCTCGACGACTCCCAGACGGCCGTCCGCGGCTTCGGCGAGCTGAACAAGTGGTCGCTCTACACCGGCCAGCTGCGCTACTACCACCGGCTGCGCACCCTGCTCGGTGTCGCGTCGCTGATGGCCCAGGCGATCGGCGTCCACACGTTCCGGCAGGTGACGGACCTGCTCGGCGAGCTCACCTCGTACGTCGAGATCGTGCGGCTCGGTCTGGCCGCGATCGACGCAGAGAGCCGGCCCACCGCCTCGGGCCTGCTCGCCCCGGGCCCGACGGCCGCGCTCGACGCCGTCGCCGGCCGCTTCTCGACACGGGCCTCGGAGATCATCCGGCAGATCGGCGCGTCCGGCCTGATCACGCAGCCCTCGGAGGCCGACCTGGCCACCCCCGAGCTGCGCGCGGTGCTGGACACGTACATGTGCGGGCGGGAGACGAGCGCGGACGAGAAGTCCCGGATCTTCCGGCTCGCCGCCGATCTGGCCGTCGACCGCTTCGGGATGCGCCAGGAGCTCTACGAGACGTGGAACCGCGGTGATCCCGCCCGGGTCCGCTCGATGCTCTACGCCCGGTATCCCGACCTGCAGCGCTGCGAAACCCAGGCCCGCGACCTGGCCGAAGGGCGGAAAGACAACTCATGAGTTTCGACAGCATTCGACTCGAAGGAGTCACGACCCACAACCTGCGGTCGGTCGACGTCTCCTTCCCCAAGGGGAAGCTGGTCGTCGCCGCGGGCGTCTCGGGATCGGGCAAGTCGTCCCTGGTCATCGACACCCTCTTCGAGCACTCGAAGACGCTCTACCTGGGCGCCCTGTCCAGCAAGTCCCTCGACATGGGCGACGGCGACTACCAGTTCGACCGGATCGCGGGGACGCAGCCCCCGGTGGCGCTGCGCCAGCGCGACGGCGGCTCCTCCAATCCCCGCTCGACCGTGGGCACCCTCACCGGTCTCGACGGGCTGTACCGGCTGCTGTTCGGCGCCGGTTCGCGGCCGGTCTGCCCCGCCTGCCTCGGCCCGACCGGCCCCGACCTGTTCTGCGACGACTGCGGCTGCTTCGCCGAACCCCACTCCGCCAAGCACTTCAGCCCGAACCGCAAGGAAGGCAAGTGCCTCCGGTGCGACGGCATCGGCGAACTCGTCGGCTTCTCACTGGACAAGATCATCCCGGACCGGTCCAGGACACTCACCGAGATCTGGAACGGCGCCGACCCCGGGACGTTCGCCGTTCCCAACGTACGCAAGGCCTTCGAGGCGATGGCCGCGGACATCGGCCTGGACCTCGACCTGCCGTTCGAGAAGCTCGGCCCGGAGCAGACCGAGCGGGTGCTGCACGGCTCCGACACGGTCTACACCCTCAAGATCCGCAAGGTCACCAACGACTTCCGCTTCGAGGGCATCCTGGGCTTCCTGGAACGCGCGTACCGCAACGCGTCGTCGGCCGCCCGCAAGAACGCCTTCGCCAACTACCTCGGGCGGGAGGTCTGCCCCGGATGCCACGGGGGCCGGCTGCGCCCCGAGTCGCTGCGGGCGACGGTCGCCGGGCACACCTTCCACGACTTCCAGAGCGACGAGCTGTCGCGCTCGATCACCCGGCTGCGCGACGGCCTCTCCTCGGGCGGCGTTCCGGCGCAGGTCCGTGAACTCGCCTCCGCGATCGTCAAGCAGAGCGCGAACATCGAGGGCGTCGGCCTGGGGCACCTGCAGCTGCAGCGGCCGGTCACCACCCTCTCCGGCGGCGAGCTGCAGCGGCTGCTGCTGGCGCAGCATCTGGCCAGCGACCTGACCGGGGTCATGTACGTCCTGGACGAACCCACCGCCGGTCTGCACGAGGCCGACACCGGGAAGATCCTCGACTCACTGCGACGGCTGCGCGACCTGGGGAACACGGTCATCGTCATCGAGCACGACGAGTCGGTGATCCGGGCCGCCGACTGGATCGTCGAACTGGGGCCCGGGGCCGGATCCCGCGGCGGCGAGATCGTCTTCGAGGGCCGGTTCGCCGACCTGCTGACCTCCGGTGACTCGCCGACGGCGACCGCGATGCTGTCGGACGGTCCGTCGCGGGCGAAGGCCGACCTCACCGGCGCGCACTGGCTCGAGGTGCGCGGCATCACCCGCAACAACGTCCTGGACCAGACCGCGAGGTTCCCGCTCGGCGGGCTGACCTGCGTCTCCGGCGTGTCCGGCGCGGGCAAGAGCTCACTGGTGGCGGGCATCCACGACGCGGTCTCCCGGGCCATCGCCCGGCGGCCGGCGGGTACCCGGGCCGGGACCGCCGGCATCGAGGGAGCCGAGGCGCTGGACGACGTCATCCACGTCCAGCAGCGCCCGATCGGCCGCTCCAGCCGGAGCACCCTCGTCACCTACATCGGCATCAGCGACCACATCCGCGACGCCTTCGCCGGCAGCGCCGACGCGGTCGAACGCGGCCTCGCCCGTGCCGAGTTCAGCCCCAACGTCGCCGGCGGGCGTTGCGAGGCCTGCAAGGGGCTGGGGCTGGCCGAGATCGAGATGACCCTGTTCAAGAGCGAGTTCATCGTCTGCCCCGAGTGCGACGGCCGCCGGTTCCAGGAACACGTCCTCCAGGTGCGGCTCAACGGGAAGAGCATCCACGACGTGCTGTCGATGACCGTCGAGGACGCGCTCGGGTGGTTCGACGCCAAGAGCCACCCCAAGGTCGTCCAGGCGCTCGGCGTACTGGACGAGTTCGGGCTGGGCTACCTGCAGCTCGGCTGCTCGACGACCACCCTCTCCGGTGGCGAGGCACAGCGGCTCAACCTGGCCGGGGAACTGCTCAAGCAGCGCCGGAGCCGCACCCTGTTCATCTTCGACGAGCCGACGCGCGGCCTGCACTCAGCCGACATCCGCCATCTGCTGGCCCTGTTCCAGCGGCTGATCTCCACCGGCAACACCGTCGTGGTCATCGAGCACAACGTGAAGGTGATCGCCATCGCCGACTGGGTGATCGACCTGGGGCCCGGCGCCGGCCGCGAAGGCGGCCGGGTGGTGCACAGCGGAACCCCGGAGGAACTCGCCGCCAACCCGGCCAGCGTGACCGGCCGGTTCGTCCGCGGGCTGCGCGACGAACCCGGCGCGGCCGGGACCGGGCCCGACCCCGCCGGCGGCGGGCAGCCGGGTACGGCGGCGAGCCTCGGCGTCATCGGCGAGCTGCTGCCGAGGGCCGTCACCGTGGTCGCCGGCACGGCGCGGCCGTCCGAGCAGGACGGGCCGACCCCGTACGGACTGGTCATCGGCTCGCTCACCGTCGTCTCCGACGAACTCGCCCTGATCGGCTTCCTGGTGCGCTCGCGCAGCACCAGCTGGACCGCCATCGCCGACACCGGCCGGTTCTGCGTCAACATCCTCGGCGAGGACCAGGGCGACGTGTCCGACGCCTTCTCGCAGGGCAGGCCCGACGGCCGCTTCGACGCCCTGTCGTGGACGCCGTCGGCCAACGGCTGCCCCCGGCTCTCCGGCGCCGTCGGCACCATCGACTGCAGCCTGAAGTCCACCTACCGGATCGGCGACCACGAGTTCGTCCTGGCGACGGTCGTCAACGTCGACATGGAGGCCGGCACCGACCGCCGGCCACTGCTGCGCGCCGAACCGGACGACAGCGTTCCCGACGACCACGGGTGGCGCCGATTCGCCCGGGAGGCCAGGTGACCGTGACCATGTCCATCGCAGCGCACTACGAGCAGTTCCTGGAGCTGCTCGGCCGAGACCCGGGCAGCACGCCGGACGGCCGCGACACGGTCCGCGCGCGCTACGGCGAACGGGTCGACCCCTCCGGCGGATCGCAGCCGATCGTGCTGATGCGCGACGAGTGGATCCGGAACCAGATCGACCTGACGCTGGCGCTGGGCCGGCTGCTGACCGAGGACGACGTCGTGGTCTCGGCCGTGCCGTACGAACTGTCGTTCATCGGCGCCGAGGTGGACCGGGTGATCGAGATGGTCGGCGCCTCGGTGATCAGTGTCGGGACGAGCGGGACCATCTGCCCGATGCCGCGGCTGCTCGGCCTGATCGAGCAGTACGAGGTGACGGCGCTGGTGTGCTCGCCGGCCTTCGCCGCGGAGCTGGCGAGCCTCGCGGTCTCGCTCGGGCAGCGGCCGCCGCACTCGACGATCCGGATGATCGTTTGCGTGGGGGAGGTCTGCTCCACCGAGCGCCTGGAGCACGTCGGCGCCGCCTGGGCGGCCAAGACCTCCGCCCTCTACGGCACGCCGTCGACACCGACGGTGGCCGTCGCCTGCGAGCACGGCGCACTGCACCTGTGCGACCACCGGCTGCGCGCGGAGGTCCGGGACGGGCCGCGCGGCGAACTGCTGCTGGACGGCCGGCCGACCGGTGAGCTCGCCGAGCTGTGGCCGGCGGACCGCGGCTGCCACTGCGGCGCCGCGGGCCGGGTCCTGGTCCCGCTCGGGCGGGTGGCCGCGGCGATACCCGGACCGCACGGCCTGGTCTCCGCCGCCGACGTGGAGCGGATCGTGTTCGGCCACACCGGGCTCGCGCCGCACTTCGCCTGCGACGTCAGGGACGGCACCTTCCATGTCACCTGTGCCGCGACCGACCCGGAGACGGTGGCCGACGGCGCGGTACGGCGGTCGATCCGCAGCGGGATCGCCGACGCGCTCGGGGTCGCGGCCGAGGTCACGATCGTCGACGTGAAGGACTGGAGCACCGCCACGACATGACCCGCACCCGGTCGCGGCGAGCAGCCGCCGCGGCCGATCCACCGGTGGCATCCCGAGGAGACGAGACGTATGAGGGTAGCGGTAGTACAGACCCAATGGGTCGACGATCACGAGGAAGGCCTGCGCAACGCGTACCAGGCGATCGAGGACGTCTGCGGCGGCGGTGACATCGATCTGGTGTGCTTTCCCGAGTTCCTGCTCGGCCCGCCGTGGTACATGCCGGGGCAGGACGGTCTCAAGGGGCGGACCGACACGCCGATCCCCGGACCGGTCGTGGACGGCTTCCAGTCCCTGGCCCGCGAGCTCCGCACGCACATCCTGCTGGGTTCGCTCGTCGAGGACCTGCAGGACGGCATGTACCGGAACACGTCCCTGCTGATCGGCCGGCAGGGCGCCATCGTCGGGCGCGCCGTCAAGGCGCACGCCTTCGGCAACGAGATGGTGGTGTGCCGCCAGGCGGACTCCCTCGGCGTCCTGACGACCGAGTTCGGGCGCATCGGCATCGCCGTGTGCTCGGACTTCTGGATGCCGGAGGTCATCCGGCTGCTGGCGCTGGCCGGCGCCCGGACGATCTTCGTGCCGGGCGGCACGCTGGGGCAGAACCAGCCGCTGATGGTGAACGCGTTGCGCACGGCGGCGTATCTCAACGACGTCAACATCGTCTACGCGAGCTCGGTCGGCGTCGTCCGGGGCAAACGCGGGGACCGGCTCGTGGAGATCCACTTCGCCGGCACCAGCCTGGTCGCCCGCCCGGCGGGCGTGATCGCGCAGGCCGGCAGCGACAAGCCGGAGACGCTCGTCGTCGACATCGACGAGCCCGCGCCCGGCGACGGCCGCCGCTGGCAGCAGCTCCGCAGGCCCGCCGCGTACCGGACGCTGCTCACCCCGTACGTCGGAGCGGACCGCGATCTCGCCGCCGAACTGCGGGACAGCCTCACCTCCGGCGACGGCCCGGACCGGAGTCGGCCCGTCCCGGCACCCAGCGCACACGAGGGGACCCGTCCGTGACCATCTTCCTAGCGCAACACGCCCGCCGGGCGGACGCCGAGGCGACGGCCACCGCCGTGCTCGACGATCTCGACAGCCGGGTGACCGGCGAGGCGTCGTTCGTCGTCCTCCCCGAGAACGTCTTCACCACCGGCGACGGCGACCCGGCGCTGCCCCGGCGGCTGCGCGAGCGGTGCCTGGACCGCCTGACGGCACTGGCGCGGAACCGGGGCACCTATGTGCTCACCGGCTCGTGGCCCGAGGAACGGCCCGACGGCGGCCTGATGCAGGTGGCCCGGCTGCTGGACCCCGCCGGATCGGTGTGCGCCCGGGTGGAGCGGCCCGTCCTGCCCGACGGGACGACCGGCACCGGCGACGACTTCCCGGTCGTCGAGACGCCGTTCGGGCACGTCGGGGTGCTCCTCGGACCCGACTTCTGGCTGGTCGAACCGCCACGTGCGCAATGCCTGGCCGGAGCGGAACTGCTGCTGGTGGCCGGATCCCTCGACGGTACGCAGCAGGCCGCGCAGCGCGCCGCGGTGTGGGGCATCGCGACCCTCAACACCGTCGCGGTCGCCTTCGCCGGTTCGCTCGGCGAGCGCTGCGGCGGGGGAAGCGCCATGGCGATGCCCGAGGGCTTCGTCGCCGAGGCGGGCACCGAGGAGGGCGTCGTCGAGGCGCCCTGGGACGCGGCGAGGATCCGGCACCTGCGCGAACCCGACCTGCGCTTCCAGCAGACGCTCTGGTTCGGGCTGTGGGCGCGCCGCACCGAGCTGTACACGGACCTCACGGCGCAGGTGAGCTGACATGAGAAACGCCGGTGCTCCAGCCTCCGACGTCCGACGGCGGATCGAAACGGAGCTGGCAGACGACGTGCCGTGGAACCGGGTGCTCAACTCCATCTGCACCGAACCCCATCCGCTGGGTGTGGCGATGGCGTCCGCCGCCGCGCACACCAACCTCGGCGACGTGCGCATCTTCCGCGGCACCAAGCGGATCGAGCGCAAGGTCGTCCGGCTGCTGCTCGATCTGCTGGACAACCCCGGCGGGTCGGGGAGCCTGGTGTCCGGAGGGACCGAGGCGAACCTGATCGCGATGCTGGTGGCCCGCGAGTCGGCGCGCGCCCGAGGGCGGCTGACCGGCCGGCCCGAAGTCGTCGTCAGCAGCACCGTGCACTTCTCCTTCACCAAGATCTTCGGCCTGCTGGGGCTGACCCCGGTCGTCGTGCCGGTCGACGACTCCCTGCGGCTGCCGGCCGGCGAAGTGGCCCGGCGCATCGGCGAGCACACCGTCGCGGTCATCGCGACCGCGGGCAGCAGCGAGTTCGGTGTGGTCGACGCGGTCGACGAGATCGGACCGGCGGTGTCCGGACGGGACGTGCACCTGCACGTGGACGCGGCCACCGGCGGCTTCATCATCCCCTTCGCCCGCGAGCTCGGCCACGACCTGCCCCAGTTCGACTTCAGCGTCGACGGCGTCGACTCGATCACCATCGACCCGCACAAGTACGGACTGGCCAACGTCCCCGCCGGCGCGGTCCTGTTCCGGGGCGCACAGGACGCCGGACGCTTCGCCGTCGACTCGTTCTTCATCGACACGCCGGTGCACAACACCCTGCTCGGCACCCGTCCGGGCGCCGCCGCGGTGTCCACCTACGCGGTCCTGGAGCACCTCGGGCGCGACGGCTTCCGGGCCCTCACCCGAACCAACTTCGAGGTGACGCGGCACCTCGTGGCCGGGTTGCGGGCGGCCGGGCACGAGCTGTTCGCCGAACCGCAGCTGAACATCGTGGTGGTCAGGATGCCGCACGCGGTGCGGATCTCCCAGCTGCTGGAGTCCTGGGGCTGGATCGTCTCCACCTCGAAGCGGTTCGGCGAGACCCTGCGGCTGGTCGTCACCCGGCACGTGACGGCGGAGATGGTGGACGAGTTCCTGCCGGTGCTGGAACGGGCGTGCAAGGAAGTCGCGGCCGAGGCGGCGCCGCGATGAGCCTCTTCCGCGGCCCCCGCACCCGGATCGCCGCCCTCCAGATGCGGATCGAGGCCGGGCAGCGGGAGGAGAACCTGGCGCGAGCCGCCAAGCTGCTGTCCACCGCGCGGGAACGCGAGGCGGACCTGGCGTGCCTGCCGGCGACGTTCGCCACCGGACTGAACTTCCCCACGCTGCGCACCGACGCGACCGCCGAGGACGGTCCCATCGTCCAGTTCCTCGCCGAGCAGGCCCGCACCCTGGGCATGCACATCGCCGCGGGCGTGCTGCTGTCCGCCGGGCGTGACGTCTTCGACGCCGCCGTGCTCGTCGGCCCCGGCGGCGACCCGCTCGGCTGGTACCACCGCGCCTGCGTGTGGTCGGGCGAGTCCGCGTACGTGTCCACCGGCTCGCCGGGCGAGGCGATCGACACGCCGGTCGGGCGGATCGGCCTGCTGGTCAGCTACGACCTGCGGTTCCCCGAGGCGAGCCGGCAGTACCTCGCCCAGGACGCCGACCTCATCGTCTGCGTGGCGAACCTCTTCGGGTCCTTCTCGCACCCGCTGCGCTCCATCTGCCGTGCGCGGGCCGCCGACAACGAGTGTGCGCTGGTGTTCGCCAGCGGCGTCGGGGAGAACCGGTTCGCGAACATGAGCTACCTCGGCCGCAGCATGATCGTCGACGGTCTGGTGCAGGACGCCCGGCAGGATCCGGACGCGGACGTCCTCGCCGAGGCCGGCCCCGGCACCCGCGAGGCGGTGATCGACGCGGACGTCCACTGGCGGCAGCGCCGGAAGGCCCGCTCCGGCCTGCCGTTCCACGACGACCTGCGCGCGACCTGGACCACGACGCACGGGGGGCGGGCCTGATGAGGGCGACGCGTATGCAGCCCGAGTCCAGCTGGCTCGGCGACGTCCTCGGGCTCGTCGCCCTGGACATGCGGCAGTTCTTCGACAACCGCCTGTTCGCGGTCTCGACGCTGCTGACGTCGGTGTCGATGGTGCTGGCCTTCGGGGCGGCGACCGACCAGATGGTGAGCCCGGCACCGACCGCCGCCAACTACTTCGGCTTCGTGTTCCCCGGCATCATCGGCGCGGGCATCATGTTCAGCTGCACCTACACCGTCGGCTACACGGTCATCATCGACCGCAACCGCCGCACGATCGAGGACCTGATCCTGTCGCCCCTGTCGTACTCGGGGTTCCTGCTCGCCCGGATCGTCGGCGTCGTGCTCAAGTGCCTGTTCCAGTTCGTGCTCGTGCTCGTGCTCGGGGTCGGGGTCTTCGACGCCCGGATCGAGTCGGTCCCGCTGTTCGTGCTGGGGTTCTTCACCGCGTGCACGGCCTTCGCCGGGCTCGGCATCCTCATCGCGACGTACAGCAACGAGATCTCCTTCCCGGCGGTCGTGAACATCATCGTCATCCCGCTGATGTACTTCGCCGGGATCTTCTTCCCGCTCGACAACCTCGGCACGCTCGGCGACGTCTTCGAGAAACTCCCGCTCTCGGTGCACGTCGACATCTTCCGCGCCGCGACCTCGCCGGACCTCTCCGCCACCGCGGCCTCGGTCCTCGCGGTGGCCTACTCGTTCCTGGCCCTCGGCATCGCCTCCTGGGCCTTCCGCAGGAGGATCGGCCATGGCTGACACCACAGGCACCGGAGCACCGGTGCTCTCGGTCTCCCGGCTCGACCACCGGGTGAGCCCCGACTTCGCCCTCCGCTCCATCGAGTTCTCGGTGCACGCGGGCGAGGGCATGGCGATCATCGGCACCAACGGCGCCGGGAAGACCACGCTGATCCGGCTCGTCGCCGGACTGCTGCGCCCGGCCGGCGGCACGGTGCGCGTCTGCGGCACCGCGCCCCGCCGCTGGGGCCAGGTCGGCCGCCACATCGGGTACGTCCAGCAGGCCAAGGACCTGCCGGACGGCGTCACCGTGGAGACCTACCTCAAGCACCAGCTCAAGCTCCGGCGCGCGGACCCGGGCCGGTACGAGGAACTGGTCGCGCTGGCCGGTCTCGAACAATACCGCCACCAGTACGTCCGCAGTCTCTCCGGCGGCAGCCAGCGGAAGCTGCACGTCATCTGCGCCGTCGCGCACCGCCCCGACCTGCTGATCCTCGACGAGCCGACCACGGGCCTCGACCCGACCGCGCGCGAGACGCTGCTGGAGCTGCTGCGGAGCCTGAAGAAGGACGGCGTCGGCGTGCTGTTCGCCAGCCATCACCGTGACGAACTGGTCGCACTGGCCGACTCGGTCGTGGTGCTGCACCAGGGCCGCCAGGTCGAGGACGCCTCGCTCGACGCCGTCACCCGGTGGGGGGAGCGGTCCAGCCTGATCCTGGAGGCCTTCACCGAGGCGCACCTCGCGCGGCTGCACTCCTGGGCGGAGCGGGAGGCGGCGCCGGACGGCCTGGTCCGCCGCGTCCACACCGCCGAACACGGGGTGAAGCTCGACCTGTCCGACGGCGACCACCAGACCACCCTGGCCGAACTGGTGGCGCGCGCCCACGCCGCGGGCCTCGCACTGCGCTCCGCGTCCTACTTCCAGCCCACCCTGGCGGACGTCGTCCGTTCCCTCGTCGACCAAGCCGAACCGGAGGACATCGCATGAGCATCACCACCACGACCACGAGCATGCCGTTCTGGAAGGAGTACCCGGAACGCGACAGCGAGTGGGTGCGGCAGTACCCGACGAAGCACGTGCCGGTGAACGAGGAGGAGGTGTTCGCCCGCAAGCCCATGGGGGTGTACGTCCACATCCCGTTCTGCAACCGGCTCTGCTTCAGCTGCCCGTACATCAAGCACCAGACCGACCGGGACCTGACGCGCACCTACCTGGACGCGCTGAAGACGGAGATCACCAACTACGCCGGCCGGCCGTACATCCAGGACCACGTCATCACCCTCGGCTACATCGGCGGCGGAACCCCGACCGCGCTGACCGCCCCCCAGCTCGACGATCTGCTGGGCCATCTGTTCGGCAGCCTGAACGTCGAGGAGGGCGCGGACTTCTCCATCGAGACCACCCCGGTCGACATCACCGAGCGGAAGGCCACCGTCCTGCTGGAGCGGGGGATCCGGCGCATCAGCCTCGGCGTGCAGACCTTCGTGCCCGAGGAACTGAAGAACATCGGCCGCCCGAACGACCCGGAGATGCTCAAGGAGAGCATCCGGCTGCTGCGCCGGTGCGGGTTCGAGAACATCAACATCGACCTGATGCACGGCATCAACGGGCAGACGATGGAGAGCTGGGAGCACAGCCTCGACGTCGCCATCGACCTTGGGGTCACCTGCATCTCGTTCTACACGTACATGGAGTTCGCACAGGTCTCCACGAAGCGCAGGAAGCTGCCGCCGGTCCCGGAGAAGGCCGTGGTCGACGACATGTTCCTGTTCGCCGCGGAGAAGCTCTCCAAGAGCGGCTTCCTGGGCTACTACGGCGACTGCTTCGCCAAGCCTGGCTACCAGCCGAAGTACGGCGAGACGTCGTGGAGCGAGGACATCCCCATCATCCCGCTCGGCCCCACCGCGACCGGGCACCTGCGCGACCACTGGTACTTCAACGAGCCCGACATCGGCCGCTACATCCAGACGGTGACGGAGGGCCGGCTGCCGATCTCCATGGGCAAGCACATCACCAAGCCGGAGGCGATCCGGCGGTCGATGGTCCTCGGCGTCAAGGCCGGGCGGGTCAACCGGGACCGCTTCCGCCGCATCCACGGTGTCGACTTCATGGAGATGTTCCGCGCCGAGATCGACGACCTGACCGAGAAGGGGCTGATCACCGCCGACGAGGACGGCATCGAGGTGACCGGCCCGAAGGGCTGGTACTACCTGGACAACATCTCCAAGGCGTTCTACTCGCCGGAGTACCGGCGCTACCCGCAGCATCTGGGGGCCGACATCTCCAACTTCATCTCGCGCCAGCCGATCCCCCTGCAGATCACCTCCCGGCCGAGGAGCGAGGAGACCGGCTGTGACCACTGATACCCGACTGCTCAACCTGACCGACCGGGTGCCGCAGCCGTCACCGCACGACGACATCGACAAGGTGCGCTTCTACGACCTCGGCATGCGCCGGTCCGCCCTGATGGCGTACAAGCGGCCGAGCGACCGCATCCTGGCCAACGTCCGCGACGGGATGACCGACCTCGTCGAGGTCGGCTTCAACACCGGACTGCTGTCGCTCCATGTGGCCGGCAAGCTGCCGGACCTGGCCGTGTCCGGGGTGGAGGAGAACCAGAACCTGGTCGACGTCGCCGAGGACAACCTGACGCTGGCGGTGTGGGCGAACACCGCCGGCGACGTCGAGTTCGAGATGGCCAAGCTGCACCGGCTGCCGTTCCCGGACGACTCCGCCGACATCGTGTTCTCGTTCTCGTCGCTGCACCGCTGGCGCCGGCCGGTCGAGACGCTGAGGGAGTGCGCCCGCATCTGCAAGCCCGACGGCGTCGTGATCATCGAGGACATGAACCGGCACGCGGAGGAGGGGCACATCACCTTCATCCTGCAGTTCGTGAAGGAGGGCGGCGACGAGTTCATGCGGTCGCTGCAGGCCGCGTACACCCGCGAGGAGGCGGCCGAGCTGCTCCGCGAGGCGGGCCTGACGGACTGGCAGGCGGTCGAGGAGGACCTCGGCCTGGTGATCTCCTCCCGTCCCCTCGAACCGGTGAGCACATGATGCCCGGGACCACGATCGCGATCGTCCAGATGGAGTCCAAACTCGGCAAGCCCGCCCAGAACCTGCGCAAGGCCGAGCGGTACATCCACCAGGCCGCCGAGCAGGGGGCGCACCTGATCTGCCTGCCCGAGGCGTTCTCCACCTCCGGCAACATCCTCGAGGTCGCGGACGTGTCGGTGCCCATCCCGGGGCCGGAGACCGAGTTCCTCTGCGAGCAGGCGGGGCGGGCCGGTGCACATGTCGTAGCCGGCCTGCTGGAGCGCGGCGACGACGGCCGCTACTACAGCACCTCGGTGCTGTGCGGCCCGGAGGGGACCCTGCTCGGCCGGTACCGGCGCGTGCACTGCCACGAACTGGAGGCCCGCTACCTCAGCAGCGGGTCGGAGTACCCGGTCTTCGACGTCGGGTTCGGCCGTGTCGGCCTGATGCAGGGCTACGACATCAACTTCCCCGAGGTCGCACGGGAGTACGGCCGCCGCGGAGTCGACGTCATCGTGTGCTCCGCGCTGGTGCCCGAGATGTTCGCGTACGTGGCGAACATGCGCCTGCCGGTCCGGGCGGTGGACGCCGAGTGCATCATCGCGTTCGCGTCCGGGATCGGCACCAATCTGTACGCCGGATTCGGCTACATGGGACGCAGCCAGATCCTGGCGGACCCGCTGTTCCTCGAGGCCGAGCGATTCGACTTCGTCGACGGCGACGAACGGATGGTGGACCTCGGCAAGGAAGCGGGCGTCGGTGTCGTCGAGGTCGATCTGGACCGCATGCGCCGCTACCGCACCAAGGCCACCCTCAGCGGCGACCTGCAGCCGGCGACGTACTGGCAGCTCGAACGAGAGTGAAGGCCCATGCGCGTACTGCTCATCTCCACCAACAAGATCAGGGTGCCGCGGCCGGCCCTGCCGATCGGCATGGCCTACATCAGCGCCGCGCTCAAGCACGCCGGCCACCACGTGGACGTCCTCGACCTGCTCTGGGAGTCCAGGGAGCTCAAGGCGGTCCGGGAGAAGCTGACCACCCGGACGTACGACGTGGTCGGCATCGCCGTGCGGAACCTGGACAACCTGACGTTCATCGATCCGGTCTTCTTCGGCCCGATGACCGAGAAGATCGTCCAGTGCGTACGCAAGTACACCAGCGCCAAGGTCGTCCTCGGCGGATCCGGCTTCTCGGTCGAGCCGTTGTCCTTCTTCGAGTACGCCCAGCCGGACTACGGCATCGCGGGTGAGGGCGAGGCGGGCGTGGTCCAGCTCCTCGACCACCTCGAGTCCGGCGGGCGGCTGGAGTCGATCTCGGGACTCTGCTACCTCGACGAGAACGGGAAGTTCTGCCAGAACCCGTCGAACTCCGCGTTCGACCTGGGCGCGCTGGAGCCCGACCGGTCCGTCTACGACCCCCGGTACTTCGAGGAGGGCGTCTCCGCGGCCTCCGACCTGACCCGCGACCACCAGCCCGCCATCGAGACCCTGCAGACCAAGCGCGGCTGCAAGCTGTTCTGCTCCTACTGCATCATCCGCAAGACCGAGGGCAAGGGGGACCGGTTCAAGGATCCGGCCGAGGTCGTCGGCGAGATCCAGCGGGCCATGAAGGACAACACGGCCGTGCGGGAGTTCGAGATCGTCGACGCGACCTTCAACTACCCGATGGAGTACGCGGCCGAGGTGTGCGAGGAGATGATCCGGGCCAAGCTCGACGTGCCCTGGTACTGCCAGCTGACACCGAACGCGGTCACACCGGAGTTCGTGGAACTGCTGCACGCGGCCGGCTGCATCCGGGTGGACCTCGGCACCGACGCGCTCACCGACGAAGCCCTCTCGGACCTGATGAAGGGCTTCGACATGGCCCGGGTCCTCGAGATCGACCGCCTGTTCACGGCCAGCCCGATCGAGCACACCCACTGCATCTTCCTCGGCGGGCCGGGAGAGACCCCGCAGGCGCTCAGGGAGTCGATCCGGTTCACCGAGCGGTTCCTGAACCCGGCCCAGATCTACGCCAACCTCGGCATCCGGATCCTCAGCGGCACCAAGCTGCAGCGCCAGGCCGTCAAGGCCGGAATCCTCCAGGAGGGGCAGGGCACCTTCGTCCCCGCCTTCTACGTGGAGCCGGCGATCCTCGACGACCGGGAAACGCTCGACTTCGTCCGCAACGCCTACCTGAGCCACAAGAACTGGTATCTGTGGTGGGGTCTGGGCGGGCAGAACCTGACGGACCGTTCGCGGGACACCATCCGGGCCGTGGCCGACATGCAGCAGGAGTACGAGTACGTGATGCAGGGCAAGCCCCGGCTGGAACGCGCGCCGAAGGCCGCGACGACCCGGCCCCTCACCCTCACGATCGGCACCTCGTGATGAACGTGCCGGAGGCCGCCGGCGAGCTGTCGACGACGCTTGCGGCCCGCGCCGATCCGGACTTCGCGGCGGGCATGCAGCGGTACTTCCCGTACGAGATCCGGGCGCTGGGCGTCGGCAACGCCGCCGTCGCCGGGATCGCCGCCGACTACTTCCGCGACCGGCGCGACGTCCCCGCGGCCACCCGGCTGCTGCTGGCCCAGGAGCTGCTGGCGCGCGCCAAGTACCACGAGGAGGTGCTGCTGGGCTTCGCGGTCCTGCACAAGGTCGCCAGGACGCAGCTGGGCGACGAACTGCTGGACCACTGCGAGCACTGGCTGGGCACGTACGTGTCCAACTGGGCGCAGTGCGACGACCTGTGCCTGAAGCTGCTGTATCCGTTCTTCCTCGGGCATCCGGACCTGATCCCGCGGACCCGGCGCTGGGTCGAGTCCGACTCCCCGTGGGTCAGGCGCGCCGCGAACGTGGCCGTCGTGAAGTTCGTCCGGCGCACGGTGGGCCGGACGGTCTTCGAGCTGCCGCTGCCGCACGTCCTCGGCAACTGCGTCCGGCTGATGCACGACGACGACGTCTACGTGCAGAAGGGCTGCGGCTGGCTGCTCAAGGTCACCGCCGAGGTCCATCCCGACGAGGTGGCCGAGTTCCTGCGCACCTGGCACACCGAGATGCCCCGCGACACGTTCCGGTACGCGGTGGAGAAGATGGACCCGCGGTTGCGGCGGTCCTTGATGGAACTGGGACAGGGGTGACGCGATGAGCGCGACCGGCCGCTACGTCCACCGGAGGGGTATCCACTGCGAGTCGGCCTGCCAGTGCGCCGTTCTCGCGGCCGGCGGATACGAGGTCGAGGAGGAGATCGTGTTCGGGCTGGACGGAGGCTTCGGCTTCTCGTTCTTCCCGGCGAACGGCGACGCTCCGGACATAGCCGTCGGCAAGCAGACGATCATGCCGCTCCGGGCGTCGCGGCTGATGGGCGTCGAGGTCGCCACCCACGCGCCGAAGTCCGGTGCGGGCCTGGCCAAGCTGCTCGAGTCGGCGCCGGCCGTCATGACCCGGGTGGACCTCGGGCTGCTTCCGTACTGGGGGCTGGACGGGCGCTCCTCCTTCGGCGGGTACTTCGTCAACGTGGTACGCCCGCTCGGATCCGACGCCTTCGAGGTGTCGGATCCGGCGTTCGACGAACCCGTGGCCGTGAGCGCCGCCGAACTGCAGGCGGCCCGCTCCAGCCGCAACTCGCCCCCGCTGAACCCGGACTGGCGGGTCTACGTCTTCGGCGCACCGCGCAGAACGCCGCAGCTGGACCTCGTCGGCCCGGTCGCCGTCCGCAACCTGTGCCGCGAGATGCTCAGGCCGGGCAGCCGGCAGGCGGGCATCCCCGGGATGAAGCTGCTGGCCACGACGGCGGTGACATGGCCGCAGTCCAAGCGCGGCGAGGTCGAGGACGTGGACTCGGCCGGCCGTGCGGTGCGGACCGACGCCCTGGCGCGTCAACTGCTCCACCTGGGCCGTCAGATCGAGTCCTTCGGCACCGGCGGCGGGCTGTTCCGCCCGATGATCGGCCGCTTCCTGACGAGGATGGCCGACAGCACCGGCGACGCACGCTACGCCGACGCGGCCGGGCGGTTCCTGGACAGCGGCCGGCTGTGGTCGAACCTGGGCTCCGCACTGCTGACAGCGGGCACCGCCACCGCGCGCGACGATCTCAAGACGCTCGTGGACGCCGTGGCGGACACGGCGCGGTCCGCGATGGACGTCGAGAAGCGGGCGCTCACCGCGCTCACCACTCTGTAGACGCGAGGTGGAGGCATGCCCACCGAGGACGAGTCCGTACTGCTCCAGGGGCCCGGACGCTGGAACGAGTACGCCCGGCGGCGCCGGGCACAGGGCCCCTTCCGGCCCGACCTGCGCAAGGCGGTGCTGCACGGTGCCGATCTGCAGGGCGCCGAGCTCGCCGACGCGGACTTCACCGGCGCCGTGCTGACCGAGTCGTATCTGATCAGCGCCGACCTGAGGGGCGCGAATCTCGCGGGCGCCGATCTGTGCGAGGCGTACCTCATCCTGGCCGAGCTGAACGGCTGCCGGCTCGTGGGCGCGAACCTGGAGGGCGCGGACCTCAGCGGTGCCGACCTGACCGGCGCGGTGCTGGACGCGAGCTTCCGGCGGTCGGCTGTGATCTCGGACTACCTCACGATCTGGCCATAGCGAAAGGAACTCCTCGTGATCGTTCTGGGCTACAACGGATTCGGCAGGTCCGCGGAGATATTCGGGCGCCTCTACCGCGCCACGGGAATCGACCGTCACCTGCTGTACGGCCATGACTCGTCCGCCGCCCTGGTCGTCGACGGGAAGCTGGTCGCCGCGGTCGAGGAGGAACGGCTCAACCGGGAGAAGAAGACGTCGCGCTTCCCGGTCAACGCGATGCGCTGGTGCCTGGAATCGGCCGGGATGTCCTTCGACGACGTCGACACCTTCGCCTTCTCCTGGCAGTTCTCCCAGGACGTGGTGAACAGGATGATCACCGAGATCACCGAGGACCCCGCGGCGACCGTCGAGCAGAAGTTCGCCCGCCTGGAGCGCCTGGCGCAGACCCATGAGGCGATGTTCGCCCAGTCCGCGACCGCAGCCGACTTCCTCGAGCACACGGGCCACCGGCTGAGTCCCGGGAAGCTGGTCCGGGTCCCGCACCACATCGCACACCTGATGACCGGATACCACCTGTCGGGCGGCCGGGACGCGGCCTTCCTGGTCAGCGACGGCCGGGCCGAGTGGTTGTCGTCGATCATGGGGGAGGTGCGCGACGGCGAGGTCAAGATCTTCGACGACATGACCATCGACTCGCGGCACTCGCTGGCGATGCTGTTCTCCGTGGTGACGCGGTACCTCGGATTCGTCCCGAACAACGACGAGTACAAGGTGATGGGGCTGGCCGGCTACGGCACACCGCCCGAGCCGAACCCGTTCCTCGCACACGTGGTCGAGATGTGCCCCGACGGCACCTACCGGATTCCCTACCCGGGGAACGCCGTTCCCGCGTACTACGAACTCTTCGATCGCATCTTCGGCGGAGACGCGAAATGCCGGGAGGACTTCGACTACCGGGTACGCGTCGCCTGCGCGGCCCAGCACATGCTCGAGACGGTGACCGCGGGCCAGTTCCGTACGCTCGAGACCAGAAGCGATCTGCCCCGCGTGATCTTCGAGGGCGGACTCGCCCTGAACTGCGTCAACAACAGCAAGCTGCTGGAGCGTTCACGCTTCTCCGAGATGGACGTCAGCTTCGGCGCCAGCGACGTCGGCGTGGCCATCGGGGCGGCTCTCTTCGCCGGCCGGCAGGCCGGCACACCGCCCCGGGCCGGCGCGTCACCGTACCTCGGCCCCCGCTACGACGCCCGGGAGATCCAGGCGGCCCTCCGGCAGTACGCCGACCGGGTCGTCTGGCGCGAACTGGACCCCGCGGACGTGCCGCGGGAGGCCGCGACCCTGATGCGGGAGCGGTGCGTCATCGGGTGGTTCCAGGGACGTATGGAGTACGGGCCGCGGGCCCTCGGCAACCGCAGTATCCTGGCCAACCCGAAGTTCCCCGACATCAAGGACATCATCAACGAACGCATCAAGCACCGGGAGCAGTTCCGTCCCTTCGCCCCCGTGGTCCTCGAGCACCTCGCGCCCGACGTCTTCGAACTCGGCAAGAAGAAGTCCTCGCCCTATATGACCTTCGTGGTCCCGGTGCGGCCCGAGTACCGGGAATCGATCCAGGGCGCCTGCCACGTCGACGGCACCTCGCGGATCCAGACGGTCACCGAGCAGAGCAATCCCCTGCTCGCCGAGCTGCTCCGCCAGTTCACCGAGCTGACCGGCATTCCCTGTCTGATCAACACCTCGTTCAACGTCGCCGGTGAACCCATCGTCTGCTCGCCCGCGGATGCTCTGTCCTGCTACCTCAAGACGGAGATGGACCACCTGTTCCTCGGCAACTTCCTGGTGTCGCGAATATGAGCGAGTGGACACCTTCCTGATCTTGGGCGCCGGCAAACCCGGTTCAGCGGGTTGCGCTACGCTCTACGCGAAGGAAGGGAGACGTGAGTTCATGTCGCTATTAAAGGCAGATCCGTACGTGGGTAATCACTGCGAATCGACCACCCTCGTGAATCTTTTGCAGCAGCGAGAGATCGGCTTGTCGGAGTCGTTTGTCTTTGGCCTCGCCGGTGGCCTGTCGTTCATCTACTGGCGGACGAAGCAGATGCCGACGCCGTTCCTCGGAGGCCGCATCAAGCCCGACACGCTGTCGGAGAATCTCGCCAAGGCGCTGAACTTGCGGCTGTCCGTGCACGAGACGTCCTCGGCGAAGCGGGCGAGGGAACACCTGCTGGCCGAGCTTGATTCCGGAACCGTCGTCGGTCTCAAGCTCGACCGCTACTTCCTCGACTACTCCACCGACGACTTCCGGTTCGCGGCCCACTATGTCGCCTGCGTCGGGTACGACGACGACCGTTTCGCCCTGGTGGAGACTCAGCCGCTCGGCCTGCAATGGGCCTCCGGTGAATCCCTCGCGACCGCGCGGAACGCCGGTGGCCCGATGAGTTCGCGTAACCGCGCCTTCACCCTCGATCTACCGAAGGGCGGTATTCCCGATCTGGGGGAAGCCGCCCGCAAAGGCATCAGGTCGGCGGCGGAGAATTTTCTGAATCCGCCGATCTCCAACTTCGGTTACAAGGGCATGCACAAGGTCGCCGACCTGATGCCGCAGTGGCTCGACGACCTGGAGTCGCCCGCGGACAGCCTTTCCGAGATCTGCACGATCATGGAGGACGCGGGCACCGGCGGGGGCCTGTTCCGCACGATGTGGGCGGAGTTCCTGGCGGAGACCGCCGATGTCACCGGTACCGGCGAATTCAAAGAGGTCTCGGACATGTACCGGCAGGTGTCGAAGACGTGGACCGAGGTGGCCGGACTCGTGCAGGAGGCGGGCGCCGTGTCGTCGCCGGAACCCCTCCGCGACGCGTCCGCGTTGGTGCACGAGGCCGCCGGGGAGGAGCAGCGCCTGATGCAGCGTCTGCTGGAGCTGTCGGACTGACCGGTCCTCGGGCTCGCGCTGCCGGCCGGAGCCGCGGTTCCGGACCGGGTCACAGCCGGGCGGCCTTCAGCGCCATGTGCAGCAGCAGCCGGTCCTCGCCCTCGTCCAGATCCAGCCCGGTGAGCCGCTCCACCCGGGACAGCCGGTAGTAGAGGGTCTGGCGGTGGATGCCCAGGGCGGCGGCCGCACGGCCCGCCTGACCCGCACAGTCCAGGAACACCTCTGCGGTCCGGGCGAGTTCGGCGTGCGCCGGCGCGAGCAGGGCCGCGGTCACGGGGTCCGGGGAGAGCCCGGACGGCAGGGCGGTCAGCAGCCGGTACGGGCCGATCGAGGCCCATGCGGCGACCGGGCCGTGCCGGGGCTCGGCGAGGGCGGCCCGCGCGGCCGAGGCGGCCTCCCGCCAGGAGGCGTCGAGGCCCACCGTGCCCCGGCGGGGGAGGGCGACGCCCGCGGCACGGGTTCCGGTACCGGCGCGGGTCCCGGTGGCCTCCACGAGCCGGCCGGCCGCGCCGACAGCGGGTGCGAGCACGTCGGCGGCGCGCAGGCGCACCAGCACGGCGAGGGCGTGCCCGTCCGCACCGCCGTCGCCGGCCGGGCCCAAGGCGGTACGAGGGTCCTCGTCCGGACCCCGCCCGCCGCGTGCGCCCTGCCCGGTCCGTCCCGACCCGGCCGTACCGTCCCTGCCGTCCCTGCCGGGGACGCCTGGGCCGCCGGGGCCGGCCGGAGGAGCGCCGGTGACCGCGCCGGGCCCGGGCGCCGCGGCCGGGCGCTGCTCGACCGGACCCCGCGGCCGGGGCCAGGGCACCGTGCACAGGGCCGACGCGCCCGCGACGGCGCGGGCGGACGGGGCCTCGTCCAAGGAGGACCAGGGGGCCACGCACACCACGGTGTGGAGCCCGTCCGCGGCCGGCCCGAGCGCCGTGCGGAGGGCCGCGAGGGCCATGTCGTACTGCCAGCCGCGCTCGGCGGTGAGCACGGCGCGGAACTCCCGCGACAGATCCGCCCCGGCCCGTTCCTCGTCGGCGAGCAGGGCCCCGATCCGGTCGGTCACGTCCATGGCCGACGCCAGCTGCGCGGCCGTCGGCCCGGGCCGGGAGTCGAGCAGCCACACATAGCCGAGGACGATCCCGCGATGGCGGACGGGCAGGCAGATCCGGCCGCGGAGGACGCCTGCCTCGGGGGCCGCGGGGATCCGTACCGGGCCGGCCGCCCGGGTGATGCCGAAGCCCTCGAACCAGGACCGCACCTCGGCGGTGGACTTCCTGGTGAGGATCGAACGGGTGCGGACGGGGTCCATGGTGCTGTCGTCGTCGCTGTCGTGCGCGCCGAAGGCGATCAGTTCGAAGTCCCGGTTCTCCAGCGTCGCCGGGACGCCCAGCAGCCCCGATATCTCGTCCACCAGTTCCTGGTAATCGCCCTTCACCCCAGCATTCTCCCATCGGGAGAGCACCTCTTCAGACAAATGTCTGAAGAGGTGCGGCTGGATGCGTGACAGCTGTCGATGGCCCGGCGCCGGAGCGATATTTAGGTTTCACGGTGGTTATCCGTGCCGTACACCGAGCGGCCGGTTTCCGGCCCCCGCTACCCGTGTTCCGTGGAGGTGCCCGTGCTGGGTCCCCTGATCCTCGCCGCGTCGCGCAGCGACCGGATGCGCCGTCTCGTCTCGGCCGCGCCGATGACGAAGCCGGTCGTCGACCGCTTCATCCCGGGGGAGACGGTCGACCAGGTCATCCCGATCGTGGCCGGGCTCACCGGCAGGGGCCTGGAGGTCACCCTGGACGTGGTGGGCGAGGACATCACCACCCGTGAGCAGGCCACCGCGGCACGCGACGCCTATCTGCGGCTGATCGAGCAGCTCGCCCCCCTGGGCCTGGGCACCCGGGCCGAGCTGTCGGTCAAGCTGTCGATGTTCGGCCAGTCCCTGCAGGGCGGCCACGAGCTGGCGCTCGCGAACGTCCGCCCGGTCGTCGAGGCCGCCGCCGCGATCGGCACCACGGTCACCCTGGACGCGGAGGACCACACCACCCTGGACTCGATGTTCGCCGTCCACGAGGAGCTGCGGAGGGACTTCCCGCAGACCGGGTGCGTGATCCAGTCCTATCTGTTCCGCACCGAGGAGGACGCCCGCCGGCTGGCCGCCGACGGCAGCCGCGTCCGTCTGGTGAAGGGCGCCTACAAGGAGCCGGCCTCCGTCGCCCACCAGGACAAGGCCGAGATCGACAAGGCGTACGTCCGGATCCTCAGGACCCTGATGGAGGGCGAGGGCTACCCGATGATCGGGTCCCACGACCCGCGGCTGATCTCCGTCGGCCAGGAGCTCGCGCGCCGCGCCGGGCGCAAACTGGATGAGTACGAGTTCCAGATGCTGTACGGGATCCGGAGCGAGGAGCACCTGCGGCTGGCGGCCGAGGGCCACCGGATGCGGGTGTACACCGCGTACGGGACCGACTGGTACGGCTACTTCATGCGCCGACTCGCCGAGAAGCCGGCCAACCTGCTGTTCTTCGTCCGCTCGATGATCACCAAGAACTGATGGGGGAGGGATCGGCGACGGCCACCACCCGGAGCCCTGCCGGACGCCGGCATCCGCCGCCGCTCCGGCCGGCCGGGCCGGACCCGGTTCCGCGCCCGGTGCACCGGAAGGCACTCCGGGAAGCCCCCGGAAGGCACACCGGGAGACACCGAAGCCGTGACTCCGCCCCGAATGTCCCGTCACACACCCGCCGCGGCGGGCACGTGACGGTCAGGCCCTGACCGCGACGCAACCGACACCTGCCACCGCTTCAGCTCCGCCGGCTGGAGTCAGCCATTCACTTGGATATTCACTCGGAAGAGGTAGCCATGGACGCTGTGACCCAGGTCCCCACCCCCGTCAACGAGCCGGTGCACGGCTACGCTCCCGGTTCGGCCGAGCGCGCGCGGCTGGAGGCCAAGCTCAAGGAGCTGGCCGAGAACCCCATCGACCTGCCGATGACCATCGGCGGTGAGAAGCGCATGGGCGGCGGCGACGAGTTCAAGGTCGTCCAGCCGCACAACCACCAGGCCGTCATCGGCACCTTCCGGGGCGCCACCCGGCAGGACGCCCAGGACGCGGTCGACGCGGCCCTCGCCGCCGCCCCGGCGTGGCGCGCGATGTCGTTCGACGACCGCGCCGCCATCATCCTGCGTGCCGCCGAACTGCTCTCCGGCCCCTGGCGCGAGACCCTGGCCGCCTCCACGATGCTGGGCCAGTCGAAGACCGCGCAGCAGGCCGAGATCGACACGCCCTGCGAGCTCGTCGACTTCTGGCGGTTCAACGTCGCCTACGCCCGCCGGATCCTGGCCGAGCAGCCGCCGGCCAACTCCCCCGGCGTGTGGAACCGGCTCGACCACCGCCCGCTCGAGGGCTTCGTCTACGCGATCACGCCGTTCAACTTCACGGCCATCGCCGGCAACCTGCCCACCGCCCCGGCCCTGATGGGCAACGTGGTGGTCTGGAAGCCGTCCCCGACCCAGACCCACTCCGCCGTGCTCCTCATGGAGCTGCTGGAGGAGGCCGGGCTGCCCAAGGGCGTCATCAACCTGGTCACGGGCGACGGCATCGCCGTCTCCGAGGTCGCGCTGCACCACCCCGACCTGGCCGGTATCCACTTCACCGGTTCGACCAGGACCTTCCAGCACCTGTGGAAGACGGTCGGCAACAACATCGAGAAGTACCGCTCCTACCCGCGGATCGTCGGCGAGACGGGCGGAAAGGACTTCGTCGTCGCCCACCCGAGCGCCGACCGGGCGATCCTGAAGACCGCCCTGACCCGAGGCGCCTTCGAGTTCCAGGGCCAGAAGTGCTCCGCGACCTCCCGCGCGTACATCCCGGCCTCCATCTGGAACTCCGGCTTCAAGGAGGAGTTCGCGGCCGAGGTCGACGGCATCAGGATGGGCGACGTCACCGACCTGACGAACTTCATCGGCGCCGTCATCGACGAGCGCGCGTTCGCCAAGAACAAGGCCGCGATCGACCGCGCCAAGGAGGACCCGACCTGCACGATCGTCGCCGGCGGCAGCTACGACGACTCCCAGGGCTGGTTCGTCCGCCCCACCGTCGTCGAGTGCACGGACCCCGCGAACGAGGTCTTCACCACCGAGTACTTCGGCCCGTTCCTCGCGGTGCACGTCTACCAGGACGACGCCTACGAGGAGATGCTGGAGCAGATGGAGTCGGTGTCGGCGTACGCGCTGACCGGCTCGGTCGTCTCCGGTGACCGTGCGGCGACCGCGTACACGATGGACAAGCTCCGCTACGCGGCGGGCAACTTCTACATCAACGACAAGTCGACCGGCGCCGTCGTCGGCCAGCAGCCCTTCGGCGGCGGCCGCGCCTCCGGCACCAACGACAAGGCCGGTGCCCCGCAGAACCTGATGCGCTGGACCCTGACCCGCGCGATCAAGGAGACGCTGGTCCCGCCGACCGAGTACGGCTACCCGCACATGGGCTGACGGCCCGCTCCCGTGAGCACCGCCCCCCGCCGGTTCCCCGGGGACCGGCCGGGGGCGGCTCACGTCCGGCGCCTGGCCGGGGGCGGCTCACGTCCGGCGCCCGGCCGGGGGCGGGCTTACGCTGCTGGGGAGGGGGCCCGCGCGAGGAGGCACGCCATGCCCGGTTCCACCACACTCGGCCCCGGCCACGGGGTCGACGCCATCGAGCATTCCGACGCACAGCGGCTCGCTTCCGTCATGAAGGAGCTCCATCGGCTCCTGGTGGCGGCAGGGCCGGACAGGATCACGGATCCGCAGGCCGCCGCGCTGTGCGGCGGCGAGGCCCACCGCCGCGAGGAGTTCACCGACTGGGTGGACCGGGTCGCGCACCAGCTGGAGAAGGCGGTCTCGCGTTAAGGGCTGTCCCGTCATCACCGGCGGATCAGCGCGCGGCGTCAGATGGGGGTGCATCGCAAGGCGGAGGGTCGTCCTCATACTGGGCGTATTCGGGCGATCCGACAACACGGCGAGGTGCCGCAGCTGTCGTCGTGCGCCCGCTGGGGATTGCGGGACAGTCCTTAGCTGCTCCGTCCGGGGAGGTCGTGGCCGGGTGAGCCCGGCCGGCCCGCGGATCGTGGACGGGCAAGGCGGCCTCCGGGGCCGGTGCGCGTCGCGACGGCCGTGGAGGCCGGAGAGCCCTGGGACCGGCAAGGCGCCCAACTCGCCCCGGGCGTGGCGGATTCCCGACGCCGTGACGGTCCTCGGCAGCGGCGGGAGCGCCCGTGCCTGAGAGAGTTGCCCGCATGACGGACAACACGACCGGGTCGCTGCGCACGGCCCACACCTACCAGCTGTCCGAAGCCGCCCTCGCCGAGATCCGCGCCCTGCTCGACGCCGCCTTCGACGGCGACTTCGACGACGACGACTGGTCCCACGGGCTCGGCGGCATCCACGCCTTCATCCGCGACCGGGACGGCCTGGCCGCCCACGGCAGCGTGATCATGCGCCGGGTGGTGCACGGGCGGCGCTCCTACCGCGTCGGCTACGTCGAGGCGGTGGCCGTCCGGGCCGACCGCCGGCGCCAAGGGCTGGGCGGGCGGGTGACGGGCGCTCTGGAGCGGGTGATCGACGGCGCGTACGAGCTCGGCGCGCTGTCGGCGTCCGACGACGGCGCGGAGCTGTACCGCAGCCGCGGCTGGCGGCAGTGGCGCGGCAGGGTCGAGGTCCTCGGCCCCGACGGCGTCGTCCCCCTCCCGGGCGAGGAGGACTCGACCTTCCTCCGGCAGCCCCCCGGACGGTCCCTGCCGGACCCCGCGGCGGCCTCCCTGCTCTTCGACTGGCGCGACGGCGACGTGCTCTGACGGCGGCGCGCTCTGGTGACGACGTGCTCCGGCGACGTGCTCCGGCGGCGTGCTCTGACGGCGACGGGTCCGCGGTGACGCCGCGGTGCGTCCGGCGCCGGTGGCCGGACCCGGGGCCAGGCCCAAGGCAGGCTGTGGGCCGAGCCTTTGCGGGGCCAAGCCTCTTGCCGAGCCTCTTGCCGAGCCTGCGGCCAGGCCCCGAGTCCGGTCGTTCCGGGATCCGGACGATCCGCGGGGACGGCTTCGCCCCCGCGATGACGCCCAGGGCAGCACCCCGCGGCAGCACCCCGCGTCAGCCGCCAGTGGCATCCGCCCCGTTGACTCCCGCCGCCCGCCCTGCGGAGCGCGCCCGAATCGCCGCGGAGACATCGCTCCGACCAGCGACTCTCCAAGATCGCGTCTCAGATTGTAGGAAGTCCGAGTAATTGTGGAGACAGCGAGGCCCCGGTCCCTTAGCTTTGTAGAAGCCGAACGTCTCGCTCGATCCAGCGAATGGCGGCCCGAGCCGGAGCCCCGAAGCAGGCAACCCCTGCGGCCCGCTCCCCGCCCCTTCCGGCGCCTTCGATCGTTCCCGATCTCAAGGAGTCGACCCATGCCCGAGCAGACCCTTCTCCGTCGCCGTGTCCGCCACGCGCCCCGCATCAGCGAGACCGACCGCAGGAGCACCGCCGCGAATGCCGCCGCGGCTCTCCAGCGCGCCCTGGACCGCAGGGACAACGGCGGCGAAACCGGCCACTGACCGGCGGGACCGGCCGGTGGCGCCCGGGGGTCACCGGCCCCACCGCCCCCTTGCGGGCCGGGGACCGGGACCCCGGTACGCGTCGTCACTCCGAAGCACGTGCCCGCCGCGGGCGCGGTGAAGGGCGGGAACCGGTGCGCGGCGCAGAGCGGTCGCGGACGCCGCATGCGTCCGCATGGTGGACGTCGAGTGTCATTCGGTGGGACGCGGAGTACGGTGCGGTCATGTCTCGCAGCCTCAATCTCGCAGTGATCCCCGGCGACGGCATCGGCCAGGAGGTCGTGGCCCAGGGCCTCAAGGTCCTCTCGGCCGTGCTTCCCCAGGACGTGAAGCTGGAGACCCGGGAGTACGACCTCGGCGCCAAGCGCTGGCACCGCACCGGCGAGACCCTCCCGGAGGCGGAACTCGACGCCCTCAGGCACCACGACGCGATCCTCCTCGGTGCGATCGGCGACCCCTCCGTACCGGCCGGCGTCCTGGAGCGAGGGCTGCTGCTCAAGCTGCGGTTCGCCTTCGACCACTACGTCAACCTGCGTCCCTCGAAGCTCTTCCCGAACACGGCGACGCCGCTGGCCGGCCGCCCCGAGATCGACTTCGTGGTGGTCCGCGAGGGCACCGAGGGCCCGTACACCGGCAACGGCGGTTCCCTGCGCACCGGTACGCCCGCGGAGGTCGCCACCGAGGTGAGCGTCAACACGGCGTACGGCGTCGAGCGGGTCGTCAGGGACGCGTTCGCGCGGGCCGACGCCCGCCCCCGCAGGAAGCTGACGCTGGTTCACAAGAACAACGTCCTCGTCCACGCGGGCCACATGTGGAAGAGGATCTTCGACAAGGTCGCCGAGGAGTACCCCGCGGTCACCACCGACTATCTGCACGTCGACGCCGCGACGATCTTCTTCGTCACCCAGCCCGAGCGTTTCGACGTCATCGTCACCGACAACCTCTTCGGTGACATCCTCACGGATCTCGCCGCGGCCGTGACCGGCGGCATCGGCCTGGCCGCCTCCGGGAACATCAACCCGACGGGTGAATTCCCGTCGATGTTCGAGCCCGTCCACGGTTCCGCTCCCGACATCGCGGGCACCGGCAAGGCCGACCCCACGGCCACGGTCCTGTCCGTCGCCCTCCTGCTGCGCCACCTCGGTCACGAGGCCGAGGCCGTCCGTGTCGAGGAGGCCGTCGCCGCCGACCTGGCGGCCCGTGGGGAGTCCCGCCCCGGCCCGGAGGGCTCAGCGGGAGGCAGTCTCCGCACCACCGACGAGATCGGCGACGCGCTCGCGGTACGAGTAGCGGGCTGACCCGTCGGATCCCGAAACCTCGGAGCCGCCGGGTCGCACACGCACCCGGCGGCTTCTCCTCTGCGGCCTACGGGTGCCACCATCGACTCATGGGCCGCAGCCCACGCTGTTCCGTTCCGGCCCCCACGCACTGCGATAATCGAACGTGGGGCCGCTTCATGCGGGGAAGCTCGGACGTCCTGGTACCGCCTCGGGCGAGGCGGGCGGACGTACAGACGTGAGCGCGGTCCGTCACAAACACACGGTGAAGGACACGCAGACATGACGACGCCCTCGATCGAGCTCAAGCCCTCCTCGACCCCCCTGTCCGACGCGGAGCGCGAGGCGATCCTGGCCAACCCGGGATTCGGCCGCCACTTCACCGATCACATGGTGACGATCAAGTGGACGGAGGGCCGGGGCTGGCACGACGCCCAGCTGACGCCCTACGCGCAGCTGTCGATCGACCCGGCCAACATGACCCTGCACTACGCGCAGGAGATCTTCGAGGGGCTGAAGGCCTACCGCAGGCCCGACGGTTCGGTCGCCACCTTCCGGCCCGACGCGAACGCCCGGCGCTTCCAGCTGTCCGCCCGCCGCCTGGCCATGCCGGAACTGCCGGTCGAGACCTTCATCGCGGCCTGCGACGCCCTGGTCCAGCAGGACAAGGCATGGGTCCCGGAGCACGGCGGCGAGGGCTCCCTCTACCTGCGTCCGTTCATGTTCGCCAACGAGGTCGGCCTGGGCGTCCGCCCGGCCAACGAGTACCTGTTCATCGTCATCGCCTCGCCGGCCGGCCCGTACTTCCCCGGCGGCGTCAAGCCCGTCTCCGTCTGGCTGTCGGAGAACTACGTCCGCGCCGTCCCCGGCGGCATGGGCTTCGCCAAGACCGGCGGCAACTACGCGGCCTCCCTCCTCGCCCAGGCCGAGGCCGCGGCGAAGGGCTGCGACCAGGTCGTCTGGCTCGACGCCCTGGAGCACCGGACCGTCGAGGAGATGGGCGGCATGAACCTGTACTTCGTGTACGGGGACAGGATCGTCACGCCCGAACTCACCGGCTCGCTGCTCGCCGGGATCACCCGCGACTCGCTGCTCACCCTCGCCCGGGACCTCGGCTATGAGTCCGAGGAGGGCACCATCACCACCGACCAGTGGAAGCGGGACACCGAGAACGGCACCCTCACCGAGGTCTTCGCCTGCGGCACCGCCGCCGCCATCACGCCCGTGGGCACCGTCAAGTCCACCGGTGGCGAGTGGACCCAGTCGAACGGCGAGCCGGGCAAGGTCACGATGGAGCTCCGCAGGGCCCTTCTGGACATCCAGACCGGCACGGCCGAGGACCGGCACGGCTGGATGCACGAGCTCGGCTGACCCCTGGCGGGCCGGTGCCGCGGGACGCGCCCCGCGGCGCACCCCGTCGCCCCCGGTCGACCCCCTCGCGCCCGGTCGGCGAGCGGCTTCAGGAGGCCCCGGCCGCCGCCCGCCCGGTCCGGCCCGGGGTGGCGGGCGCGCCGCCGGAGCCGTTCCGGTCCCGGCGAGGCCGGACCGCGCCGTACACCAGCCCACCCGTCAGGCCCGACAGTACGAAGCTGCAGTCCACTCCCGCGGTCAGGCCGAGCAGCGGGCCCTCGTGGAACGGGGTCGACACGGAGAGCAGCCCGACGGCCGCGCCGAGTGCCCAGGCCGCCGTCGCCCGCGGCTCCCAGCCGCCGCGGAACCAGTACGCGCCGCCCCGGGCGCGCCGGTTGTAGACCTGCAGGGCGTCGGCGTCGTAGCGGCCGCGGCAGTGCAGATGGCCCATGAGGGTGATCACGGCCCAGGGCGTGCCGATCGCGGTGAGCAGCAGTACGAACGAGGTCATCGCCGCCCGCGCGTCCCAGGTGAAGTGCCCGAGGAAGACGAACGCGGTGGCCGCGACGGCGACGATCACGGTGGCCGTGGTGCGGCCGGCCCGGGGCACGATCGCGTCGAGGTCGAGGCCCATCGAGTAGAGCATCAGTCCGGCGTTGCCGACCGAGCCGGCCGCTGCGGCCAGCAGCAGCGGCAGTACGTACCAGGCGGGGGCGGCCTCGACCAGGGGCCCCGCGTAGTCGAGCGAGGCCCGGGCCGCCAGCGCGGTCACGGTGCCGAACAGCTGCGGTATCAGCAGCCCGGCGAAGAGGCCGAGGCAGGTGGCGTTCAGCACGGACCGGGGGGTGTGCCGCCCGGGGGAGATGTAGCGGGTGTAGTCCCCGAGGAGCGTGATGAACGCGATCGGGCCGCTGAGCCCGGCGGCCACGGCGGACAGGGCCCAGGTGGGCCAGAAGGAGCCCAGCAGGTACGGGGTGCCCGCCGGCGCCGCCGTGGTGAGTTCCGGCGCGTAGGCGACGAGACCCAGGGCGAGGAGCACGATCATGCCCACGGCCAGGATCCTGCTCATCCGCAGCAGCAGCCGGTAGCCGAAGACCGCGCCGACGACGGTCAGCGCGGCCAGCACGGCGTAGACGACCGCGTGGGTGGCGTCCCCGGCCGGCATGCCGAGCGCCCGCGCCAGGGTGCCGACCATGACGTCGCCGCCCACCCACAGCGTCAGAGCGGTGTAGCCGAGGGACAGCAGAAGTCCGACGACCGAGCCGATCAGCCGGCCGCGCACCCCGAAGAACGCGCCGCTGGAGGTGGACAGATTGGTCGCCGTGCGCAGCGAGACGAGTGCGAGCGGGGCCGTCACGGCCACCCCCGCGGCGGTGCCCGCGACGACCGAGGTCACCGCGCCCCGGAAGCCCAGTCCGAAGGACACCGGGAGCCAGCCGAAGACGATCACGCCGAGGCACAGGTTGGAGCCCAGCAGGATCGCCACCAGATCGCGGGGGCCGCTGGTCCGCTCCGCCTCGGGGATGGTGTCGACTCCGTGCTGTTCGATCGGCATCGGGCTCTCCTGCTCCGCCGGCAATGGTTTGAGTGCTGCTCAATGTGGACCGGTTCCACGTCCCGGGTCAATGCTTCCCGTGAACGGATTTCGGGGTTAGAGTGTCGTTCGAACATCCGGAATCGGAAGTGAGGATTCCGGCATGCTGCATCCAGTGGGAGGACCCCCGGCGGGCCTCCAGGGAGGCGTGGTGACGTGCGACTGACCCCGACCGAACGGGACCGGCTGCTGCTGTTCGGCGCGGCCGAACTGGCCCGGGCGCGGCGTGCCCGGGGGCTCAGGCTCAATGTCCCCGAGGCGACCGCGCTGATCGCCGACACGGTGTGCGAGGCGGCCCGGGACGGCCGCCGGCTCGCCGAGGCCGTCGAGGCGGCCCGCTCCGTGCTCGGCCCCGAGGACGTCCTCCCCGGCGTCGCCGACGTCGTGACCGAGGTCCACGTCGAGGCGGTGTTCGACGACGGGTCGCGGCTCGCCGTCGTCTCCGACCCCATCGGCGGCGGAGGGCTCGGCGCATCGGCGCCCGGCGCCGTACTGCCCGGACCCGCGGACCCCGAGCCGGAGCCCGCGGTGCGGCTCACGGTGCGCAACACCGCAGCCGTACCGGTCAGCGTCACCTCCCACTTCCACTTCTTCGAGGCCAATCCGCGGCTCGACTTCGACCGGGCGGCGGCCTACGGCATGCGGCTCTGCGTGCCGGCGGGCTCGTCCGTCCGCTTCGGCCCCGGCGACGAGGTCCGGGTCGGACTGGTGCCGATCGGCGGCGACCGCGTGGCGATCGGATTCGCGGGCCTGGTCGACGGCCCGCTCGACGCCCCCGGAGCGAAGGCGGAGGCCCTGCGGCGGGCGGCCGCCTGCGGCTATCTCGGAGCCACCGGCGGACAGCAGCGCCCCCTCGGCCGGAACACGGCCGGGCAGGGGCCCGCCGCCGGGCAGTCCGTCCGGCGGGAATCCGCACCGCGCCCATCCCGGCAGCAGGCGCCCTGCCGGCCCGAGGAGGACCAGTGAGCGGCATCGACCCGTACGAGTACGGCATCGACCCGTACGAGTACGCGGGCGTGCACGGCCCGCGCGCCGGAGACCGGGTGGTCCTCGGCGACTCCGGCCTGGTCGTCCGGGTGGAGTCCGACTCGCAGAAGGCCGGGGACGAGTTCCTCGCCGGCTTCGGCAAGACCGCCCGTGACGGACTGCACCTCAAGGCGGCCGCCGTACGCGACACCTGCGACGTGGTCATCAGCAACGTGCTGGTCATCGACGCCGTCCAGGGCGTCCGCAAGGTGTCCATCGGCATCCGCGAGGGCCGGATCGCGGGCATCGGCCGGGCCGGCAACCCGGACACCGTCGACGGCGTGGACGTCGTCGTCGGCACCGGTACGACCATCGTCTCCGGCGAGGGGCTCATCGCCACCGCCGGCGCCGTGGACACCCATGTCCACCTGCTCTCGCCGAGGGTGATGGAGGCGTCGCTCGCCTCCGGCGTCACGACGATCATCGGCCAGGAGTTCGGCCCGGTCTGGGGCGTCGGCGTCAACTCCCCCTGGGCGCTCCGGCACGCCTTCGGCGCCTTCGACGCATGGCCCGTCAACATCGGCTTCCTGGCCCGCGGTTCGTCCTCCGGCGAGGCCCCCCTCGTCGAGGCGCTCGCCGAGGGCGGCGCGTCCGGTTTCAAGGTCCACGAGGACATGGGCGCCCACACCCGCGCGCTCGACACCGCCCTGCGGGTGGCCGAGGAGTACGACGTGCAGGTCGCCCTGCACAGCGACGGCCTCAACGAGTGCCTCTCCGTCGAGGACACGCTGAGGGTCCTGGAGGGCCGGACCATCCACGCCTTCCACATCGAGGGCTGCGGCGGGGGCCACGTGCCCAACGTGCTGCGCATGGCGGGGGTGCCGAACGTCATCGGCTCCTCCACCAACCCGACCCTGCCCTTCGGCCGGGACGCGGTCGCCGAGCACTACGGGATGATCGTCTCCGTACACGACCTCAAGACCGACCTGCCAGGCGACGCGGCCATGGCGCGGGACCGGATCCGCGCCGGGACGATGGGGGCCGAGGACGTGCTGCACGACCTCGGCGCGATCGGCATCACCTCGTCCGACGCCCAGGGCATGGGCCGCGCGGGCGAGACCGTCCGGCGCACCTTCGCCATGGCCGGCAAGATGAAGGCCGAGCTGGGCCCCATGGAGGGCGACGGCGCGCACGACGACAACGCCCGCGTCCTGCGCTACATCGCCAAGCTCACCATCAACCCGGCGATCGCCCACGGGCTGTCGCACGAGATCGGCTCGATCGAGCCGGGCAAGCTCGCCGACATCGTGCTGTGGAAGCCGCAGTTCTTCGGCGCCAAGCCGCAACTGGTGCTGAAGTCGGGCTTTCCGGCGTACGGGGTGACGGGCGACCCGAACGCGGCGACCGACACCTGCGAACCGCTCGTCCTCGGACCGCAGTTCGGGGCGCACGGCGCGACCCCGGCGGAGATTTCCGTGGCCTTCGTGTCCCAGGCCGCGGCCGCCCTCGGCGACGACACCATGCCCACCCGCAGGCGGCGTGTCGCGGTGCGCGGCACCCGCGGTATCGGCCCCAGGGACCTGCTCCGCAACTCCCGCGTCGGCCAGGTGGCCGTGGACGCGCACAGCGGACTCGTCACGCTCGACGGCGATCCCCTGCGCTCCGATCCGGTGGAGTCCATGTCCCTGAACCGCCTGTACTTCCTCTGAGCCCGCCCGAGTTCCCGAGCCCTGCTCCGAACCCCTCACCAAGGATCCGTGATGACGTTCCGCATGCCGCCCGAGTGGGCCCCGCACGAGCGAACCTGGATGGCCTGGCCGGGCCCCAACCCGACCTTCACCGACGACGTGGAGCTCGCCGAGGCCCGTGCCGCCTGGGCCGCCGTCGCCCGCGCCGTGCGCCGCTTCGAACCGGTCACCATGGTGGTGGGACCCGGGCAGACGGAGGGCGCGCGGGCGCTGCTGGGGGCGGACGTCGAGATCGTGGAGCGCGAGCTGGACGACGCGTGGATGCGGGACATCGGCCCGACGTTCGTCACCGACGGCGAGGGCGGCCTCGCCGCAGTGGACTGGGTGTTCAACGGCTGGGGCGCCCAGGACTGGGCGCGCTGGGAGCACGACTCCAAGATCGCCCGCCATGTGGCGGACCTGGTGGACGTGCCCGTCCTGCCCTCGACGCTCGTCAACGAGGGCGGCGCGATCCACGTCGACGGCGAGGGCACGGTCCTGCTGACGGAGACCGTCCAGCTCGGTGCCGGGCGCAACCCCGGCTGGACGCGTGAGCAGGTCGAGGCGGAGATCCACGCCAAGCTCGGTACCAGCAAGGCGATCTGGCTGCCGCACGGCCTGTCCGGCGACTACGGCAGATACGGCACCCAGGGCCATGTCGACATCGTCGCGGCGTTCGCCCGGCCGGGTGTGGTCCTCGTCCACAGCCAGAAGGACCCGGCCCACCCGGATCACGAGCGCTCCCGGACGTACGCGGAGATCCTCCGCGGTCACACGGACGCCCGCGGGCGCACGCTGGAGGTCGTCGAGGTCCCGGCGCCGACCGTGCTGAGGGACGAGCAGGGGGAGTGGGTCGACTACTCGTACATCAACCACTACCTCTGCAACGGGGGAGTGGTACTGGGCTCCTTCGACGACCCCCACGACGAGATCGCGGCCGGCATCTTCCGCCGCCTCTTCCCGGAGCGGACGGTGACCCTGGTCGACGCCCGCGCGGTCTTCGCGGGCGGCGGGGGCGTGCACTGCATCACCCAGCAGCAGCCGAAGGCCTGACCCGGTGCCCGGGAGTGCCCGGCACGGCGCGTGCGCTTCGCCGTCCACCGGGCGGCGAGGCTCCGGTGTCCGGGCCCCGGCACGGCGGCCCTCCGGCGGGCCCGGGAACCGGCCTCGGGGCCGCCCCGGGCCCGCTCCGGGCCCGTCGGCGGCCGGCCGGGGGATCGGGTAGAACGTACGGGTGAACGTTCCTCCGGGCTCCCGACGCCGCAACACCGCACCTCCCCGCGAGGAGGTGCTCGCCGCGGCGATGGCGACGATCGCCGAGCACGGGCTCGACGGGCTGACCATGGCCGGACTCGGCCGCGAGGTCGGTATGAGCAGCGGGCATCTGCTCTACTACTTCCGCACCAAGGACGAGCTGCTGCTGCGGACCCTGGAGTGGAGCGAGGGGCGGCTCGGTCTCGAGCGCAGCGCGCTGCTGTCCCGTCCGGCCACCGCCGGCGAGCGGCTCGACGCGTATGTGGACCTGTACGTCCCCGACGGGCCCCGCGATCCGCACTGGACGCTGTGGCTGGAGGTCTGGAACCGCTCGCAGAACGCGGACGAGGACGCCCGCGCCCGGCAGGCCGCCATCGAGGGCGCCTGGCACCGCGATCTCGTCGCCCTGCTCGCCGAGGGCGTCTCGCGCGGCGAGTTCCGCGCCGTGGACCCGGACCGCTACGCCGCGCGGCTGCGTGCGCTGCTCGACGGCTTCAGCGTGCATGTGGCGGTCGGCATACCGGGCACCGGCCGGGACCAGGTGCTGGCCCATGTGCGGGAGTTCATCGCCGACTCGCTGCTCCCGTGACCGCCGGCCGCCGCGCCCGGGGTGCCCGGCCGCCCGGCCCTTCGGCGGCGCGGTCCCGCGGGGGTACGGGCGCCGCCGGTAGCGGCCGGACGCTCCACGGGCGCGGGCGCCACGGTACGGGTCGGGCCGGGGGCTGTCCGGGCCGCCCGGACGGTCCGCGGGCGCGGGCGCCGCGCCGGTGGTCACCGTCCCGCGCCGTGGTCACCGTCCCGCGCCGTGGTCATCCCTCGTGCCGTGGTCATCGTCCCGCGCCGGTGGTCATCTCCTCGTGCCGTGGTCGTCGCCCCGCGCCGGTGGTCATCTCCCCGCGGCCGCCTCCGGCTGCTGCCCGAGGCGCTGGTGCATCTTCCGCAGCGTGTCGGTGGCGTACTTCCGGATCTGCGCGTCCAGATCGGCCTTGCCGACCACGTAGGCGCTGAGGACGTTCCGGCCGTCCCGCCCGGTGGCGATCACATAGACGTCGTTGACCTTGGCCCCCTTCGCCGTGACCACCTGGCGGCCCTCCTCGGCGACCAGTTCGTCGAAGCCCGGCAGTTCCGGGGGGCTCGCCTCGCGCACGTCGTTCCAGCGCTCCTTGCCGCGGAACTGCTCCGGACAGCGGTGGATGTTGTCCCGGGCGTCGGCGAGGTACCGCTGCGCCGTGGCGTCGTCGGCGAACACCTTGACCTCGGACGTCCCCGCGATGCCCGTCGCCGTCTCGGTCACGTTGCGCAGCAGCGACGCCAGCGTTCCGATGCGGCTGGGCCGGCTGGCGAACTCGCAGTTCTCCCGCACCAGTGACTCCGGGGCGGGGTCCACCTCGTACGGTGTGTGCCGGGCGAAGCCGGGACCCCAGTCCGGGGGTGTGAGCGCGACCCGCGTCGCGACGGCCCGCGCCTCGGCCTCCGCGGCCTTGGTGTCGGTGGGCCGCGTTCCGGTGGGCGCGGGCGAGACCGCACCCCCGCCGCCCTCGTCATCGCCGCCGCCGAGCGACATCACCAGCACCACGGTGAGCACCAGCACCGCGGCCGCGCCTCCGGCGATCAGTGCACGCCTGCGCCGGTCGCCTCCGCGGCGTGCCCCGCCCCCCGGAGGGGGCTGACCGGGAGGCGGTCCGGAGGGCCGGGGGACGGGTCCCGTGGGCGGACCCGTGGGGGGGAGTGAGCTCATGGGGATTCCCCTACCACCCGGCCGGGCGGCCCCCGCCCGCCGATCGGGTGCCGGAGCGGGCCCGATCGCCTGCGCGGTCGGCACACCGCCCGCATACTGAGACCGCTGTCCACCCCGGCACGCATATGTGGCAGACTGCCACCGTGCTCGCATTCGCCATGATTATCGGCAGCAGCGCGCCGGTCCGCAGTGACCGCTGAACCGTGGACAGCAACCCCCCGCGGCGGCGGCACCGTGCCCCAGACCCGCGCGCAGACCTCTCGCACCCGCGAGGGGTTTTTTCGTTTTGCGGCCCCACCCGCGGCCGGAGACCGAGGCGCGCGAAGATGGGGGCAAGTGGAGCCAGAGCTTCCGGAGCCACTCATCCGACAGGAGTCACAACAGCCATGACCACAGAGGCCACCGACACCGATGGGTACACGGTCCTCGACGACGGCTTCCATGTCTTCGACACCACGCTGCGCGACGGAGCGCAGCGCGAGGGCATCAACCTCACCGTCGCGGACAAGCTGACCATCGCCCGGCACCTCGACGAGTTCGGCGTGGGCTTCATCGAGGGCGGCTGGCCGGGCGCCAACCCCCGGGACACGGAGTTCTTCGCCCGGGCCCGCCAGGAGATCGACTTCAAGCACGCCCAGCTCGTCGCCTTCGGCGCCACCCGCCGTGCGGGTGCGGCCGCCGCCGAGGACCCGCAGGTCAAGGCATTGCTGGACTCCGGGGCCCCGGTGATCACACTGGTGGCCAAGTCCCACGACCGCCATGTCGAACTCGCGCTGCGCACGACCCTCGACGAGAACCTGGAGATGGTCCGCGACACCGTCTCCCATCTGCGCGCGCAGGGCAGACGCGTGTTCGTCGACTGCGAGCACTTCTTCGACGGCTACCGCGCCAATCCCGGCTACGCCAAGGCGGTCGTCCGCACCGCCCACGAGGCGGGCGCCGACGTGGTCATCCTCTGCGACACCAACGGCGGCATGCTGCCCGCCCAGGTCCAGGCGGTCGTCGCCACCGTCCTCGCCGACACCGGCGCGCGCCTCGGCATCCACGCCCAGGACGACACCGGGTGCGCGGTGGCGAACACGCTCGCCGCCGTCGACGCGGGTGCGACGCACGTCCAGTGCACCGCCAACGGCTACGGGGAGCGCGTCGGCAACGCCAACCTCTTCCCGGTCGTGGCGGCGCTGGAGCTGAAGTACGGCAAGCAGGTGCTGCCCCCGGGCGCACTGCGGGAGATGACCCGGATCTCGCACGCCATCGCCGAGGTCGTCAACCTCACGCCGTCCACCCACCAGCCCTACGTGGGTGTCTCCGCCTTCGCCCACAAGGCCGGGCTGCACGCCTCCGCGATCAAGGTCGACCCCGACCTCTACCAGCACATCGACCCCGAGCGGGTCGGCAACACCATGCGGATGCTGGTCTCCGACATGGCCGGCCGCGCCTCCGTCGAGCTCAAGGGCAGGGAGCTCGGCGTCGACCTCCGCGGCGACCGGGAGCTCATCGGCCGGGTCGTCGAGCGGGTCAAGGAGCGCGAACTGCGCGGCTACACGTACGAGGCCGCCGACGCGTCCTTCGAGCTGCTGCTGCGCGCGGAGGCGGAAGGGCGTGCGCTCACCTACTTCCGCACCGAGTCCTGGCGGGTCATCGTCGAGGACCGTCCCGACGGCAGCCACGCCAACGAGGCCACGGTGAAGCTGTGGGCCAAGGGCGAGCGCATCGTCGCCACCGCCGAGGGCAACGGTCCCGTCAACGCGCTGGACCGGGCGATGCGGGTGGGCCTGGAGCGGATCTACCCCCAGCTCGCCAAGCTGGAGCTGGTCGACTACCGCGTCCGCATCCTCGAGGGCCGGCACGGCACGGGCTCGACCACCCGGGTGCTGGTCACCACCGGCGACGGCACCGGCGAATGGTCCACGGTGGGCGTCGGCGACAACATCATCGCCGCCTCCTGGCAGGCCCTGGAGGACGCGTACACCTACGGACTGCTGCGCGCGGGCGTCGAGCCCGCGGAGTAGCCGGGCCCGCGGAGTAGCCGGGGCCGCGAGGTGCCGGCCTTCGGGGTGCCGGGCCCGCGGAGTGGCCGGGCCCGTCGGCGGCTCCTGGTGCTGCACACGGCCCCTGGTGGCACCACCAGGGGCTATGTCCTATTCCGCGCTGTTCAGGTAGCTTCGATGCTATGAGGACCAGGCCGTTCGCCCTGCTGTCTGCCCTCGCCGGGCTGGCACTCCTTCTGCTGCTGGCCCTGGCTCCCGGCGCGGGCGCCGGAACCACGGGCGTCTCCGACGCGGCCGCCGCGCTGAAGCAGGACCCGGTCTATGTGGACCCGGCCGCCCGTGCCCAGCTCTCCCAGGCCGACGAGAAGGCCCTCGAGCAGAGGATCGTGAACGCGGACAAGCCCGTGTTCGTCGCCGTCCTGCCCGAGAGCCCGCAGTTCCCCGCGGACAGCGTGCTGCGCGATCTGCGTACCGCCACCGGAATCACCGGGCTGTACGGCATCCGCCTCGGCGACCGCTTCGACGCGGGCGCCGACGGCACCGTGATGCCGCGGAACGCGGTGCGCAACCTCGTCTCCGGAGTGAACACCCCGGGTACGGACGCCGCCACACAGCTCGGCAACTTCGTCGACCAGGCGCTCCCCACCGTCCGCGGCAGCGCACCGGCGTCCTGGAGCGACGGATCCGACCCCACCGGCGCCGGGACGGGCTCGCTGATCGCCGTGGGCGCCGTGCTCGCCGCGGGCGGCGCCGGCGCCTACGCCGTGGTCCGCCGCAACCGCCGCCGCAGGGCCGAGGAGGAGCGGGCGGCGCTGGAGAAGCTGCGGGTGGTCGTCGACGAGGACATCACCGCCTACGGCGAGGAGCTGGACCGGCTCGACTTCCACCCGTCCGAGCCGGGCGCCGACGACGCGATGCGCGCCGACTACGAACGCGCCCTGGACTCCTACGAGGAGGCCAAGTCCGCCATGGCGGCCGCGGAACACCCCCACGACGTGCGGGTCGTCACCGGGGCGCTGGAGGAGGGCCGCTACGCGCTGGCGGTGCTGGCCGCGCGCAGGGAGGGCGCCCCGCTCCCCGAGCGCCGGGCTCCGTGCTTCTTCGACCCGCGCCACGGCCCGTCCACGGCCGACATGAGCTGGACCCCGGCGGCCGGCACCCCCCGCGAGGTACCCGTGTGCGCCGCCGACGCGGCCCGTCTCCAGGACGGCGAGGACCCCATGGCCCGGACCGTGGAGACCGAGTCCGGCCGCCGCCCGTACTGGGAGGCCGGTCCGGCCTACGGGCCCTGGGCGGGCGGCTACTTCGGCGGCGCGCTGCTGCCCGGCCTGCTCGCCGGCACGCTGCTGGGCAGTGCCCTGTCCACCCCGGCGTACGGCGCCGAGTACGGCGGCGGCGATTTCGACGGCGGCGACTTCTCCGGGGCCGACTTCAGCTCCTCCGACTTCGGCGGCGGCTTCGGCGACTGGGGCTCCGGAGGAGGCTTCGACGGAGGCGGTGGATTCTGATGCGCACCAAGAAGTGGAACGTCGAGATCGTCATCACCGAGAGCGACCGCACCACCCAGGCGGAGGCGCGTCTGCGGGGCCAGAACGCGGAACTGTACGTCGGCGAGGGCACGGCCCACCGCAACCGAGCGGACCAGGACATCCCCCATATCGGCGATGAACTGGCGGTGGCGCGGGCCCTGAACGGGGTGAGCCACTCGCTGCTGCACGAGGTGGCCGCGGAGATCGAGACCCGCACGGGCGAGTCGGTCCACCGCCTCCGCGCGGGCTGAGCCACCGGCTCCGCGGGCCGAGCCACCGGCCCTACGAGGGCTGAGCCACCGGCCCCACGCGGGCTGGGCCGCCCCGCCTCGCGCGGGCCGAGCCACCGCCTCCACCAGGGCCGAGCCAGGGCCCGCGCCGTCGATCCGCTCCGTTCGGTGACGCAACCTGTGCGAAGCGTAGCCAGGATGGCGCGAACCCCTCTTGAGTCGGCGTTGCGGTCGCAAAAGACTGTGACATGTGCCGCGACGGGCGTCCGCCCGTACGGGGGTCCGCGGCGCTCCATTCGTACCGGCCGACCGAGGAGGCCCCCGTATGTCCGCAACCGGGACGCGACGCACCGGACACCCCATCACCCTGGCCGACGGCACACTCACCCGGACGCGCGAGGCGGCCCCCGCCGACCTCGGTCCGGTCCAGGCGCTGCACCGCCGCTGCTCGGCCGGGAGCCGGGCCATGCGCTATCACGCGGGGACGCCCGGGCTGTCCGCCGCCGGCTGGCGGCTGCTGTGCGATCCGCAGCGCGGCACCACCCTGGTCACCACCACCGCCCACCGGACGGACCGCGTCATCGCGATGACCAATGTCATGCGTACCGACCGGTGGGGCGTGGGGGAGTTCGCCGTGCTGATCGAGGACGCCTGGCAGCGCAAGGGTCTGGGCACCGCGCTCGCCGCCCATGCGGCCGAGGTCGCCCGGCGGATCGGGCTCCACACCCTGACCGCGGCGGTCGACGCGGCCAATGTGCCGATGCTCCAGGTGCTGGAGAACCTGCACGCGCCGCCCGGCCGCGCCACCGGCCCGGTCATCGACGTCGAGATTCCGCTGTGGCGAGGGCGGTGACTGCTCACCGCCCCGCCGCCCGGCCGGGCCCGTGGCCTCCGATGCGCGCCGGACACGTGCGGTCCCACGCCGCGCCGTGGGACCGCACGTGAGGGCGCCCGGGTGTGTACGGCGGTGCTCCCCCGTCCGGGGGGGGGTGGGGGAGCACCGGCCGGGCGGAGGCGCGCGGTCAGGCGGCCTGCCTGATCGCCGAGATGTCGAAGTGCAGCTTCACCTTGTCGCTGACCATCACGCCGCCGGCTTCCAGCGCGGCGTTCCAGGTCAGGCCCCAGTCGGAGCGCAGGATCTCGGCGCCGCCCTCGAAGCCGACGCGCTGGTTGCCGTAGACGTCGGTCGCCGCGCCGTTGAACTCCAGGTCGATGGAGAGCGGGCGGGTGACGTCCTTGATGGTGAGGTCTCCGGTGATGCGGTACTTCTCGCCGCCGAGCTGCTCGGCGCTGCTCGAGCGGAAGGACATCACCGGGAACCTCTCGACGTCGAAGAAGTCGCCGCTGCGCAGGTGGGCGTCGCGGTCGGCGATGCCGGTGTCGATCCCGGAGATCCCGACCTCGATGGCCGCGGTGGAGCGGGAGGGGTCCTCGCCGTCCAGGTGCAGGGTGCCCTCGTGGTCGCCGAACGTACCGCGCACATTGGTGACCATCGCGTGGCGAACGGTGAAGCCGATGCTGCTGTGGGCCGGGTCGATGGTGTACGTGCCGGTCAGCGCGGCCAGGGCCGGGTCCACCGTACGCACGGCGGTGGCGGTGTCGGTGGCGGCGTCGGTCTTGCGGTTGAACAGGCCCATGATGTGCTCCTCGGGGACGTGGTCGGGCGGGTCGGTGGCCTTCCCGGCCACTCGTTGAACCTTCAACGACGTCCACCATAGAAGCATTCCCGTTCAAGTTTCAACCTTTTGGTCGGCCTCTGGCCCACATCCCTTCGTGGCTGCTCCGCCCGTGGCCGTTCCGCCCGTCGCCGTGGCGTGCGGCCCCGAGGGACGCCGGCCGGGTCGTCGCGGGGCTCCGATGCCCTCGGCGCCCCGAACGGCGGCCCCGCCGCTTCCGGCCCTGTCGCTTCCGGCCCTGTCGCCTCCGGCCCTGTCGCCTCCGGCCCTGTCGCTGCGGGTCTGCGGCTCCGGGCCCGGTGGCCCGGCCGAAGGGACCGATCCGGTGAACTCGTCGTACGAGTACATCCGGGCCCCCGGGGCCTCCCGCCGGGCGGTGGCGGCCGGCGCCCGGCGGCCGGGGCGGCTGGAGATCCCCGACAATGCGGATATCCGCCAGTCGGCCGTCGTCCGCCCGCGGGCGCCGACTGCGGCACCGTGCCGGCCGGCCACCGCGGTGGGTACCCTGATCGTCATGTCCGCGGCGGGCTCGCCGGAACGGGCGGGCGCCCGGTCCCGCGGGCTTCGCGCCGGCGAACCCCCGTGTCCGGGGCGGTCGTTGGAGCGCGTCTCATGCCCGTCCGGTGCGGCTGGCCCCGGACCCGGATCCTCCGGCCGGGGTACGGGGTGCGGGGCCCGTGCCCCAGGTCGCGTCGCGCTCGGGGGAGCGTCGGGTGTCGTACCTTGCCGTGCGGTGGCCATCGTCTGACGCCGTTGTCGGACCACGACAAATCGCCGGGACCTTCCACTGGTACTTCACCTGCGCTGCGAAACGGTTCTGTGCGGGGGTGACAGCAGAACGGGCGCGAGACTGTACGGAGTCAACGGCAGGATTTTCTCGGTGGGCTCCGTAGGGTTCGTACATGACCGTTTTGGACGAGACCGCAGGCGAGCCGACCGACGCGCGAGGGCGTGTGGCCGAGCTGCACGCCCTTCGTGAGCAGGCGCGGCGCGGACCCGGTGACCGGGCCACCGAGGCGCAGCACGCCAAGGGCAAGCTGACCGCGCGAGAGCGCATCGAGCTGCTGCTGGACGCGGGGTCGTTCCGTGAGGTCGAGCAGCTCCGGCGGCACCGTGCCTCGGGCTTCGGACTCGAAGCGAAGAAGCCCTACACCGACGGTGTGATCACGGGCTGGGGCACGGTCGAGGGCCGCACGGTCTTCGTCTACGCACACGACTTCCGGATCTTCGGCGGTGCCCTCGGCGAGGCCCACGCCACGAAGATCCACAAGATCATGGACATGGCGATCGCGGCCGGTGCGCCCCTGGTGTCCCTGAACGACGGCGCCGGGGCCCGTATCCAGGAGGGCGTCTCCGCCCTCGCGGGCTACGGCGGCATCTTCCAGCGCAACACCAGGGCCTCGGGAGTCATCCCGCAGATCAGCGTGATGCTCGGCCCGTGCGCCGGCGGCGCGGCCTACTCGCCGGCGCTCACCGACTTCGTGTTCATGGTCCGTGAGACCTCGCAGATGTTCATCACCGGCCCGGACGTGGTCAAGGCGGTCACCGGGGAGGACATCACGCAGAACGGCCTCGGCGGCGCCGACGTGCACGCCGAGACGAGCGGTGTGGCCCACTTCGCCTACGACGACGAGGAGACCTGCATCGCGGAGGTCCGCTACCTGCTGTCGATGCTCCCGCAGAACAATCGGGAGAACCCGCCGCAGGTGCAGAGCGAGGACCCGGCGGACCGCCGCTCGGACGTCCTGCTGGACCTGGTCCCGGCCGACGGCAACCGTCCCTACGACATGCACAAGGTGATCGAGGAGATCGTCGACGACGGCGACTACCTGGAGATCCACGAGCGCTGGGCGCGCAACATCATCTGCGCCCTCGGCCGTCTCGACGGCCAGGTCGTCGGGATCGTGGCCAACCAGCCGCAGTCGCTGGCCGGCGTCCTCGACATCGAGGCGAGCGAGAAGGCCGCGCGCTTCGTCCAGATGTGCGACGCCTTCAACATCCCGATCATCACGCTGCTGGACGTGCCGGGCTTCCTGCCCGGAGTCGACCAGGAGCACGGCGGCATCATCCGTCACGGCGCGAAGCTCCTCTACGCCTACTGCAACGCCACCGTGCCCCGCATCTCGCTGATCCTGCGCAAGGCCTACGGCGGCGCGTACATCGTCATGGACTCCCAGTCCATCGGGGCCGACCTCACCTACGCGTGGCCGACGAACGAGATCGCCGTGATGGGCGCCGAGGGCGCGGCCAACGTCATCTTCCGCCGTCAGATCGCCGATGCCGAGGACCCCGACGCCATGCGCGCCCGCATGGTCAAGGAGTACAAGGCCGAGCTGATGCATCCCTACTACGCGGCGGAGCGCGGACTGGTCGACGACGTCATCGACCCGGCCGAGACCCGCGAGGTGCTGATCCGCTCCCTCGCCATGCTCCGTACGAAGCACGCCGACCTGCCGTCCCGCAAGCACGGCAACCCCCCGCAGTAACCCACGAGGAGAATGCTGCATATGATCACGCCCGCCGAATCCCTGCTCCGCGTCGAGAAGGGTCACGCCGACCCCGAGGAACTCGCCGCGATCACGGCCGTTCTCCTCGCCCGCGCCGCGTCGCAGCCGCAGGCAGCCCAGGCCCACCGCGGCCGCAGCACCGCCGGGTGGCGCCGTCTGGAGCGTCAGTCCGGCTTCCGCGCGCCGCACTCCTGGCAGGGCTGACACCGCCGCCCCTCCGGGCCCCGGGCCCTTGGCCCGTCCGGGAACGGACGCCCCCGGCCGATCGGGGGGCGGTACGACCACGGCCCGTACGACCACAGCCTGCAGACGGCCTGCACGACCCGCTTGGGGTCGCGCAGGCCGTCGTCGTGTTCGGGGCGGGATCCGCGTCGCCGATGAGAGCCGTCGGGCGCCGACGTTCTGCTACGGGAGCCGCTGAGAGCCGCTGAGAGCCGAGAGAGCCGTCGGGCGCCGTCGGGCGCCGTCGGGGGTCGGCGAAGGAGAGGAGTCCCGGAAGGCGGCCACCGGCCGCGTTGCGGCCGTACCCGGCCGGGGGCCGCACGCGTGGCCGGTGGGGGCCGATGGCCACCGGTGCCGCCGTCGCTCCCGGCCCCTGCGACAGGACCGTCGCACGCCCGGCAACCCACCCCGCACAGCCCTCCGCCCCGCTGGACGAGGTCCAGCGGGGCGGAGGGCTGACGGCGTCGGGGACCGGAAGGGGTTCTCGCCGTTCCCCGTCCCGGCCGGGACGGGGCGAGAGGACGGACGCGCTGGGACGGCGCACCCGGGACGCACGGCCTGACGGTCCTGCCGCGCGACGGTCCTGGCCCGCGGTGGTCCTGCCGCGCGACGGTCCTAGCGCAGGCGGGCCATGAGTGCGTGTTCGACGAGGGTGATGAGGGCGCTCTTGGCGTCGGCGCGGTGGCGGGCGTCGGTGGTGATGATCGGTGCGTCGGGTCCGATCTGGAGGGCTTCGCGGACTTCGTCGGGAGTGTAGGGCTGGTGGCCGTCGAAGCCGTTGAGGGCGATGACGAACGGGAGGCCGCTGTTCTCGAAGTAGTCGACGGCGGGGAAGCAGTCGGCGAGTCTGCGGGTGTCGACGAGGACGACGGCGCCGATGGCGCCGCGGACGAGGTCGTCCCACATGAACCAGAAGCGGTCCTGTCCGGGGGTGCCGAACAGGTAGAGGATGAGGTCCTGGTCGAGTGTGATGCGGCCGAAGTCCATGGCCACCGTGGTGGTGGTCTTGTCGCCGGTGTGTGTGAGGTCGTCGATGCCGGCCGACGCGGACGTCATGACGGCCTCGGTGCGCAGCGGGTTGATCTCCGAGACGGCGCCGACGAACGTGGTCTTGCCCACGCCGAAGCCACCCGCCACCACGATCTTCGCACTGGTGGTTGAGCGGGCAGCACCGCCGCTAGAGCTTGCGAAGTCCACTGAGCACCCTTTCGAGCAGTGTCACGTCTGGCTGGCCGCCGGCGGTCTCGTCGCCGCCGGGCTGGTGGATGGCGACGAGTCCGGCCTCGGCCAGGTCGGCTACGAGGATCCGGGCGACGCCGAGGGGGATGGAGAGGAGTGCCGAGATCTCGGCCACCGACTTGATCTCGAAGCACAGCCGGCAGATCCGCTGGTGCTCGGGCAACTGCCCTTGCAGCCGGGCGGGATCGGCCGTGGTGCTGACCAGCGCCTCGATGGCGAGCTGGTAGCGCGGCCGGGTCCGGCCGCCGGTCATCGCGTACGGACGCACCAGCGGGTTGCTGCCGCCCGACGCGGGACCCGGCTCCGGAGCCCGGCGAGGAGCCGCCGGACGGCTCCGGGGCCCCTGCGGCTGGTGGTACGACGGGTCGTACGGCTGCTGCGGCCGCTGATAGGGCTGGGGACCACCGCCCCTGCTCGGTGAAGAGGGGAAGTTGAAGCGGTTCTGAGCGTGCTCACCCGGAGACTGCTGAGCCCCTTCGTATGGGTGTCCGCCTGGGGGTGTTGCCACGATTCCTCCTCCGAGTGCCGTACGCCGGTCCATGTCCCTGTGGAGCCGCGCCACCGCACCCTATGGCGCGGTGGCGGCAAACGCACTGCCGTTCAGCTAGTTGAGAAGACTTCCCTGGAGTTCGGCACGCAGGTCCGGGGTGAGGACGGTGCCGGCACGGTCGACCAGGAGAGCCATCTCGTAGCCCACGAGGCCGATGTCGGCGTCGGGGTGGGCGAGGACGGCCAGCGAGGAGCCGTCCGAGATGGACATGATGAAGAGGAAGCCGCGCTCCATCTCCACGACGGTCTGGTTGACCGCGCCGCCTTCGAAGATCCGGGACGCCCCCGCGGTCAGCGAGGTCAGTCCGGACGCCACCGCCGCCAGTTGGTCGGCGCGGTCGCGCGGAAACCCTTCGGACATCGCCAGCAGGAGTCCGTCGGCGGAGACCACCACGGTGTGGGACACCCCGGGGGTGTTGTCCACGAAGTTGGTGATCAACCAGTTCAGATTCTGCGCCGCCTGGCTCATCGGGCTCACACTAACGCTCCTGGTTGTAGGTACTGCCCGGGCCGTAGCCCGATCCGTTCGTGTCCGTTCCCGCGCTGCGTCCCTGCTGGACACCGCGCCGCAGGTTGCTCAACCTGCCACGCACGTCCTCAGGGGCGCGGGACACCTGAGGGCCGCTCTGCGGGGTCTGCTCTGCCGTGCCCTCGATCAGATTGGCCTTGGGAACCCGGCGGGGAAGCCCGGACGAGGTGACTCCGCCGGCCGCAGGCTTGCGGAGCTTCTCGGCCCGCTGCCAGCGCTCGTCGTTCTTCGAGCGCCACTCGTCGGAGCCGCCCGCCTCCGTGCCTCCGGCCTGGGCCGCCTGGGGGGCCTGCTGCTCGGCCCGTTCCTGCGTCCGGCCGGCGCTGCCGGTGGAGGAAGGCCACTGCGCCTCCTGCTGCGCCTGCTGTCCCTGCGCCTGCTGTCCCTGCTGGCTGCTGCCGCGGCGCGGCAGACCGGCGTCCGTCAGCTGGTGGCCGGAGCCGGTGGCCGGAGCCGGACGCTCGAAGCCTACGCGCTCCGCGCCGTTCGCGGGAGCGGGGGGAGCAGATTCCGCATCCGGCCGGTACTCCGGCTCGTACGCACCCTGGTACGCGTTCTGGTCCGCCCACTCTCCCTGGCCGGGCCGGGGAGCGTAGCCGTTGTCGTACTCCGGTGCGGAGCCCTGCGAGCCATCGTACGAGGCTTCCGCATAGGTCTGCTCCCGGTGCTCGGGGTAACCGCCGGAAACCTGGAACTCGCCCGTGTTCTCGTACCCGTTGGCGTCGTACCCGTCGGCGTTGTAGCCGTTCCGGTCGTAGCCGCCGGGCTCGTAGCCGTTGCGCTCGTACCCGTTCTGGTCGTAGGCGGACTGCTGCTCCTGTGCGTAGCCCTGCTCGTACTGCTCCTCGGCGTAGCTCCCCTGATCGGCGTAGCCCTGCTCGGACTCGTCGCGGAACAGCGGACGGTCGCCGCCGGACTGCGCCTCCAGCGCCGCCCGTCGTTCCTCGCGCATCAGCGAGCGGTTGACCGGGTCCAGCTGCCGGGCTTCGGCCGGTTGCTCCTCGTAGCGGGAGTCGTCGAAACCGAGCTCCGCCGCGGTGCGCATCGGAGCGGCTTCGAAGGACTCCTGCGCCGGGATCATCTGGGAGACCGTGAAGTCGTCCTCGGGGACCGCCGCCTCGCCACCGCCGCCGTGGGTGATCGCGTCCGGGAGCATGACCAGCGACGTCGTACCGGCCTGCTCGCCCGACGGGCGGAGCTGGACGCGGATGCCGTGCCGGTCGGACAGCCGGCCGACCACGAAGAGGCCCATGCGCTGCGAGACGGCGGCGTCCACCGTCGGCGGGTTGGCCAGCTTGTGGTTGATGTCGGCGAAGTCCTCGGCGGTCAGCCCGATGCCCTTGTCATGAATCTCGATCATGACCCGGCCGTCGGGCAGCCGCGTCGCGGTGACGCGGACCTTCGTCTGCGGGGACGAGAACGTGGTGGCGTTCTCCAGCAGCTCGGCGAGCAGGTGCACGAGGTCGGTCACGGCCTGGCCGTGGATCTCGGTCTCCGGGACGCCGGTGAGCTCGATGCGCTCGTAGGACTCCACCTCGGAGGAGGCGGCGCGGAGCACGTCCACCAGCGGCACCGGCTGGTTCCAGCGGCGGCCCGGCTCCTCGCCGGCGAGCACGAGGAGGTTCTCGCCGTTGCGGCGCATACGGGTCGCCAGGTGGTCCAGCTTGAAGAGGTTCTCCAGCTGGTCCGGGTCGGCCTCGTTGTTCTCCAGGTCGGTGATCAGGGTCAGCTGTCCCTCGATCAGGGACTGGTTGCGGCGCGACAGGTTGGTGAAGATCGCGTTGACGTTGCCGCGGAGCATCGCCTGCTCGGCGGCGAGCCGCACGGCCTCGCGGTGGACCTGGTCGAAGGCGCGGGCGACCTCGCCGATCTCGTCCTGGCTGTCGATCGGGATCGGCTGCACACGGGTGTCCACCCGGCCCGGCTCGGTGCGCGAGAGCTGGTCGACGAGCATCGGCAGGCGCTGCTCGGCGATGCCGAAGGCGGCGGTGCGCAGCTGGCGCATCGAGCGGCTCATCTGGCGGGCCACCATGCCGGCCAGGATGAACGCGGTGAGCAGCGCGACGACGACGATCAGACCGTTGACGAAGGCATCGGTCTTGGCCTCGTCGGAGATCCGGGCCGCCTCGGCCACGGCCTTGTCGACGAGTTCCTTCTCGACCTCGCTGTAGCCCTCGAACTTGGCGGTGGCGGCCGGCATCCAGACGTCCTTGGTGACGCCGATCTCCGCGAGCTCGTCGGGGTCGGCACCGGTGCTGATCGCACCGACCATGCCGCCGAGGACGGAGCCGTCCTCGTCCTTGGGCGGAGGCTGGAACGTCTGGCCCGAGGCGGCCGCGGCGGTGGCGGCGGCGGCAAGCGCCTTCCGGCCCTCCTCCGTCTTCTTGGCCATGACCTCCTTCAGCCTGTCCACGTCGGCCTGGGTGCCGCCGGACTGGTACTCGCCGAGGGCGATGCCCTCGAGGTACGCGTAGGAGGTGAAGGCGATGGTCTGGCCGGCCCTGATGTCCTTCTTCTTGCTCGGACGGACGAGCAGTTCCATGCCGATGGAGCGCTGAAGCGATTCGGCGGCCTTGGCCAGCTGGATCGCGTACACCATCCGGCCGTAGCTCGTCACGTTGCCGGTGCCGAGACCGAGTTCGTTGGCGAACTCCATCAGGTAGTGCTGGACGCCGACGTAGCTCTCCTGGGTGGCGACCGGGCCCCGCTGGTCGTCGGAGGGGTCGTCCGGGTCCTCGCCCTCGGACTTGGTCGCCGTCTCGAACTGGGTCGTGTAGGCGACCTCGCGCAGCCTCTCCAGGCCGGGCTCCGCGGCGCGGAACAGGTTCAGGCGCCGCTGGAGGCCCTCCTTCTCCGGCATGTCCTTGACGGCCTCGTCGAACTTCCGCTTGGCCGCGTCGGTGGCGGCCCGCGCCTCCGTGACGACCCTGCTCTCCCGGTCGCCCTTCAGCAGGGGCTCCGCGGTGAGGTCCCGCTCGTTGAGGAGGGCCTGGCCGTACTCCGAGGCGGCGCGGACGATGAGCGCCGTCTTCTCGGCGTCCTGGGCCTCGTTCCAGGTGTCGATCGACCCCTTCACCTGGAAGCCGCCCATGACGAGGCCGACCAGCACGGGTATGAGGAGGATCGCGTTCAGCCGGGTCGGCACACGCCAGTTGCGCGGCGACAGCCTGCTGGAGCTGCCACCGGTGGTGGTGGGCTCCACGGGCTGCACATCCGCGGGCGACGCCGCTGCGCGCAGGGGCGGGGTGAAGTTGCCCCGCGACTGCTGCTCCGCGGAGCTCGTCTTGCTTCGCCTCACTCGACCAACAACCTCTCGGCGTCGGCACCTAGGTTGTGCCGATTATTGTTCAGGGCCGTACTACTCATGAGTTCGTTGATTTCAGCACGCCGGGGGGGTCGGTTCCAAACAGAGGGAACCGGCCGATCCGGACTCTCCGAACCAAAGATAAAACGGGCATAAAGAACGAGCCCCGGCAAAAAGAGGGGCCTGTATGAGCACAGCGGTACCACTCGGATGCGTCGGGTGTCCGAACCCCCCGAATTCTCTGTCGAAACGTTATGAACATGGAGGCGGGCCGTGTCAAAGGGACACGGCCCGTCCATGAAAGGTCTACGACAACTGCCTTGTGACCACTTCTACTTGAGGCGGGCCATGAGTGCGTGTTCGACGAGGGTGATGAGGGCGCTCTTGGCGTCGGCGCGGTGGCGGGCGTCGGTCGTGATGATCGGTGCGTCGGGTCCGATCTGCAACGCCTCGCGCACCTCCTCCGGCGTGTACGGCTGGTGTCCCTCGAAGCCGTTGAGAGCCACGACGAACGGCAGGCCGCTGTTCTCGAAGTAGTCGACGGCGGGGAAGCAGTCGGCGAGTCTGCGGGTGTCGACGAGGACGACGGCGCCGATGGCGCCGCGGACGAGGTCGTCCCACATGAACCAGAAGCGGTCCTGTCCGGGGGTGCCGAACAGGTAGAGGATGAGGTCCTGGTCGAGTGTGATGCGGCCGAAGTCCATGGCCACCGTGGTGGTGGTCTTGTCGCCGGTGTGGGTGAGGTCGTCGATGCCGGCCGACGCGGACGTCATGACGGCCTCGGTGCGCAGCGGGTTGATCTCCGAGACGGCGCCGACGAACGTGGTCTTGCCCACGCCGAAGCCACCCGCCACCACGATCTTCGCACTGGTGGTTGAGCGGGCAGCACCGCCGCTAGAGCTTGCGAAGTCCACTGAGCACCCTTTCGAGCAGTGTCACGTCCGGCGTGCCGCCGGCCTCTCCGTTACCCGGCTGGTGGATCGCCACCATGCCGGCTTCCGCCAGGTCCGCCACCAGGATCCGCGCCACACCCAGCGGCATCGACAGCAGCGCCGACACCTCGGCCACCGACTTGACCTCCCGGCAGAGGTGGCAGATCCGCTGGTGCTCGGGCAGCAGCGTCGACAGGTGCGCCGGGTCGGCCGTGGTGCTGACCAGCGCCTCGATGGCGAGTTGATAGCGCGGCCGGGTCCGGCCGCCGGTCATCGCGTACGGACGCACCAGCGGCTGGTCGCCTTCATGACCGTAATCGGTGTCCATGGGGACACCGTACGGATCGTGAGAGGCGGGGGGCGGGGTCATGAATCCTCCGGGCGTGACAGCAAGTGGTCGGCTGTGCCGTCTGACTGGGCCGGTGGGGGGCCGGTTGGGGCGGCCGGACGGTGAGTGGACGGATGAGGGGTTGCCTGGGGCGCACCCGCGGACGGCGGGCCCGCCGGTGATCGCTAGTGGAGAAGGCTCCCTTGGAGTTCGGCACGCAGGTCCGGGGTGAGGACGGTGCCGGCACGGTCGACCAGGAGAGCCATCTCGTAGCCCACGAGGCCGATGTCGGCGTCGGGATGGGCGAGGACGGCCAGCGAGGAGCCGTCCGAGATGGACATGATGAAGAGGAAGCCGCGCTCCATCTCCACGACGGTCTGGTTGACCGCGCCGCCTTCGAAGATCCGGGACGCCCCCGCGGTCAGCGAGGTCAGTCCGGACGCCACCGCCGCCAGTTGGTCGGCGCGGTCGCGCGGAAACCCTTCGGACATCGCCAGCAGCAGACCGTCGGCGGAGACCACCACGGTGTGGGACACCCCGGGGGTGTTGTCCACGAAGTTGGTGATCAACCAGTTCAGATTCTGCGCCGCCTGGCTCATCGGGCTCAACTAACGCTCCTGCTGGTGAGTGGGGCCGACGTTGAAGCTACCGGTGTTTCCGGAGCCGCCCGCCTGACGCCCCTGCTGGATGCCCCGACGGAGATTGGTCAGCCGGCCCCGCACGTCGTCCGGCGCACGGGACACCTGCGGACCGGTCTGGTGGGGCTGCTCCTGCGCGGTTCCCGGCACGAGGTTGGCGCGCGGGACCCGGCGGGGCAGACCCGAGGTGGTGACGCCGCCGGCCGCGGGCTTGCGGACCCGCTCGGCCTGGCGCACCAGCTCGTCATTGGGCGAGGTGCGCCACGAGGCGCCACCCGCGTCGTGCTGGCCGCCCTGCACCGGCCGGCCCTGGTCGGCCGCCGGGCGGCGCGACGGGCCCGTCGGGGCGGGGCGTCCGGTCGGCTGGGACTGCGACGGCTCGGCCGGGGGCTGCGCGGCCCCGTTCACCCCGCCGCCCTGGTTCTGGTGGAACCAGTTCGTCTCCAGCGTGTCGTACAGCGGGGTGCGGCCGTCGCCGGGTCCGGACGCCGGCGGCAGCGCCTCGGGCTGCGGCTGCGCGGGCAGGCTGCCCACGGCCGGGCGCGGGGCGCCGAAGTCGGCACCGCCCTGGCGCGGACGCGGGGTTCCGGGCCGGCCCTGGCCCGCCGCCGGCGGACGCGGGGCGTTGAAGTCGGGACGCGCGAACTGCTCGGTGGCCGCGGGGTCCTGGGTCGCGGGGCGGCCGCCGTGACCGTCGCCGCCCGCGGCACCGGGCCCCGCGAAGCGACCCGCGGTGTCCGGGTCCTCGTGACCGCGCGGCGCCTCCTGGGCGGAACGGGACTGCTCGCCGCCCCAGCCGGCGGGCTGCGGACGCTGCTGCCGGCCGCTGCCGGGCAGTTCGCCTCGCGGGCCGCCGCCGGGCGCCGGGCGCCCGGAGTCGCGGCCCCGTTCGCCCTGGCCCCGGTCCTGCGCACCCGGTCCGGCCGGGCGGCCGCGGCCGGAGTCCCCGCCGAACGCGCCGAACGAGCCCGCGGCGGTGCCGCCCTGCCGGGAGAAGTCCTGCCCGGAGAAGTCCTGCCGTGCGGGGTCCTGGCCCGGGCCGCCCTGCTGCGGGCCGCCGTCGCGGCCGGGAAGTGCCGCACGCGGCGCCGATCCCGCGCCGACCTGCCCGCGCTGTCCGCCGGGGGCGGGACGGCCACCGGGCCCGGCCTGGGGACCGCTGCCGAGACCGGGACGGCCGGCGCCGGCGGGAGCCTGCGGAGCGCCGTTCTGCCCGCCCGGGCCGGGCTTGCCCGGTGCCTTCTTGCCGCCGTGGGCGACATCGACGGGGAGCATGACCAGCGCGGTCGTGCCACCGGAGTCGGAGGGACGGAGCTGGATGCGGATGCCGTGCCGCAGGGACAGGCGGCCGACCACGAACAGACCCATGCGGCGGGACACCGAGACGTCCACGGTCGGCGGCGACGCCAGCCGCTCGTTGATCGCGGCGAGGTCCTCGGGGGAGAGGCCGATACCGGTGTCGTGGATCTCGACGAGCACCCGGCCGTCGGGCAGGGCGTGACCGGTCACGCGCACCTTGGTCTGCGGCGAGGAGAACGACGTCGCGTTCTCCAGCAGCTCGGCGAGCAGGTGCACGAGGTCGTTGACGACCCGGCCCGCGACGTCGGTCGCCGGCACGGAGGCCAACTCGATGCGCTCGTACTGCTCCACCTCGGAGGCCGCGGCACGGAGCACGTCGACCAGGGGGACGGGCCTGGTCCAGCGGCGGCCCGGCTCCTCGCCCGCGAGGACGAGGAGGTTCTCGCCGTTACGGCGCATGCGGGTCGCCAGGTGGTCCAGCTTGAAGAGGGAGGACAGCTGGTCCGGGTCGGCCTCGCGGGACTCCAGCTCGGAGATCAGCGACAGCTGACGCTGGATGAGGCCCTGCGAGCGGCGCGACAGGTTGGTGAACATCGCGTTGACGTTGCCTCGCAGCAGGGCCTGCTCGGCGGCGAGGCGGACCGCCTCGCGGTGCACGTCGTCGAAGGCCGCGGCCACCTTCCCGATCTCGTCCCGGGAGTGCACGCCCACGGACTCGACCGTGGTGTCCACGTCCTGCGGGTCGGCCTCGGAGAGCTGCTTGACCAGTTCGGGCAGGCGGTCCTGGGCGACCCTGGTGGCGGTGTCCTGCAGCCGGCGCAGCGAGCGGATCATGGACCGGGCGACGACGAAGGCGCCGACGAGCGACACACCGAGCACCAGCAGGATGAGCGCACCGTTGATGATGGCGTCCTGCTGCGACTCCTGCTTGAGCTCGCGGGCCTTGCTCTCCATCTCACCGAGAAGCGTCTTCTCGATGGTGTTCATCGCGTCGATCTTGGTGTCGGCCTGGTCCGTCCAGTCCTTGTAACCGCGGCGCTCGGCACCGGCGAGGCCGCTGGGGCGGCTGAGGACGCGAGTGGCGTACTCGTTCGCCTCCTCGATCTCGGAGTTGCCGTCCACCAGCGGGGCGGTCAGCTCCTCGGCGTTGCCGCCGAGGGAGGCGTAGATGCGCTTGAACGAGGCGAGCGCCTGCTTCTCGTTCTCGGCGGCGTCGTCGCCGGTGAGGCGGTCGTTCTCGCTCATCTCGCCGGCGGTCTTGGCGTTGGCCGGGAGCGCGGCCGCGATGATCGCGCGCTGGATGGACGCGTACTCCTTGGCGGCGGAGAACGCCGCCAGCGCACGGGTGCGCTTGATCATCTCGGGGTTGTTGGTGGCCTGGGCCATGTCCTGGGACAGCGTGAGCAGCGACGTGATCAGCCGGTTGTACCGGTTGACGGTCTGCGTGGTCGATCCCTCGCCGTCGTAGGCGGTGCCCCGGATCTTGGCGATCGTCGTCACCTGCTGGGCGATCTGGCTGACGTTGGCGTGGATGCTCTCCAGCGCCTCGTCGCCCGAGGTGTCGCCGATGGAGACGGTCGCGGCGAGGAAGGCCTCCCTCCGGCGGTCCGTCTCCCGGCGGGGCTGGGTGACCTCGAAGGCGTCGACGTTGCCGTTGTTCGCCAGCGGACCGGCCGCGTGGTCGCGCTCCTCCTGGAGCGCCTCGGCGAGGGCCGTGGCCTCCTTGGTCAGCTTGGTGAGCAGCTGCATGTGGTCCAGCTGCTCGATGTCGTTCATCGACTCGTTGATACGCAGACCACCCAGGGTGGTCGCCGCGACGACGGGGAGCGCGAGCAGGGAGACCAGCCGGGTGCTGATGCGCCAGTTGCGCAGGGCGATGCGGGAGCCCGTGTCGGACGGGCCCTTGGCCTTGGGCCGGTCCGCCGGTTCCGCGGCGGCCGGGGCCGCGCCGTGGCGCGCTCCGCGGTCACCGCTGTCGGCCGCCGGCCCCTGGTTCTGGGCGTGCTGGGGCGAGGGGCCGCGGTCGTTCGTGCCGCGCGGCTCCTTCTCAGTGGCAGCTTCCCCTTGGCCCTTGCGGGCCTGGGGACGCCCCATGCCATCCCTCTTGAAACGTCCCTGCACTAGCGTCGCAACCTCTGGACCAGGCGTCCCCCGCGGTACGGAAGGACGGTGTCGGCGTCGTAGGGGCGGTGGAGGCGCCCCCAGGTGGTCGTGGACCGGCGCTTCCCCCCTTCCCCGCCGCCACTCGGCGCTGCGTTGCGCCCCCTGCGCGCCGGTCGTAACCCGCGGCGGTGCGTGGAATTCCAGCACAGTGCCGGATCTCCAACAAGGGCCGTGTACCGGCCTGTGACCTGAGTGACACGTTGTGAGCGGGATGTCACAAGACGTAGAAAGGGATAGCGGAGGAATCGGGCTTTTGCGAACGAGTCGTTTACGGGTGGGGGGTGTCCCAGTCGCGATGATCGGGAGCGGAATGGCGTGTTCAAGTCCGCGATGTCCGATTCCGAGTGAGCGTTCGGTTGTCTGAAATGACGCAATTGGGCTTGCGGTCGTGAGCAAACTCACACGTAGATCGTTGGCTCTTCCGTGCTTTCGGAGGGAAATCGCTGCTTAGCCTGACGCTTTACAAGCACCGGCACACTGACTAGGCGAGCGATGAAGACGACGACGATGTTCCGCAACATAGCCAACCCCCGCCGCACGACCCTGGCGCACCTCGAGGACGCCGGCGATCTGCAGCCGGAGGCGCGGCCGGAACCGTCCGCCGTCCTTCCCGTCCAGACGGCCAACCCCCGCCGGACCACCCTGGTGGACGCCCCCGCGGCGTTCTGACCCGGCAGGACGGCCCCCTCCCGCGCGTTAGCCTGGAGCGTCAGACTCCGGCCAACAAAAGGGGCGCGAGGCACCCGTGCGGATCGCCAGATTCTCCATCGACGGCAATGTCGCCTTCGGCGCGGTCGAGGGCGAGGGAACCGGCGATCCGGCCGGCCTCGTCCTGGACGTGATCAAGGGCATCCCCTACGGCGACTTCGAGCTCTCGGGTACGAAGATGCCGCTGAGCAAGGTCAGGCTGCTGCCGCCCGTCCTCCCGAACAAGGTGGTGGCCATCGGCCGCAACTACGCGGAGCACGCCGCGGAGCTCGGCAACGAGGTCCCGGAGGTGCCGGTCGCCTTCTTCAAGCCCACCACCTCGGTGATCGGCACCGGCGACGCGATCGAGTACCCCTCGTTCTCCGACGAGGTGCACTACGAGGCCGAGCTCGCCGTCGTGATCGGCCGGCTGTGCCGCGACGTCCCGCGTGAACGGGTCAAGGACGTCGTCCTCGGCTACACCTGCGCCAACGACGTCACCGCCCGCGACGCCCAGCGGCGCGAGAAGCAGTGGGCCCGGGCCAAGGGCTTCGACACCGCCTGCCCGCTCGGCCCCTGGGTGGAGACCGGCATCGACCTGGCCCGCGCCGGCGACCTCACCATCCAGTGCACGGTCAACGGCGAGCAGCGCCAGCTGGGTCGCACGAGCGACATGATCCACTCCATCGAGGACCTGGTCGTCCACCTCACCGAGGCCATGACGCTGCTGCCCGGAGACGTCATCCTCACCGGCACCCCCGCCGGGGTCGGCCCCCTCAACGTCGGCGACGAGGTCGCCGTCACCATCGAAGGCATCGGCACTCTCACCAACAAGGTGATCAAGCGTGGCTAACGGACCCTCCCCCCAGCACTCGGCTCCGCTCGAGCAGGGGGCACCCCCTCGCGTACGTTTCTGTCCCTCGCCGACCGGCAACCCCCATGTGGGCCTGGTCCGCACCGCCCTCTTCAACTGGGCCTTCGCGCGGCACAACCAGGGCACCATGGTCTTCCGCATCGAGGACACGGACGCGGCGCGCGACTCCGAGGAGTCGTACCAGCAGCTCCTGGACTCGCTGCGCTGGCTGGGGCTCGACTGGGACGAGGGCCCCGAGGTCGGCGGGCCGCACGAGCCGTACCGCCAGTCGCAGCGCATGGACCTCTACCGGGACGTCGCCGGGAAGCTGCTGGCCGGCGGGTACGCCTACCACTGCTACTGCACGGTCACCGAGCTCGACGAGCGCCGCGAGGCCGCCCGCGCGGCCGGCCGGCCCTCCGGCTACGACGGCCACTGCCGCGACCTCTCCGACGAGCGGAAGGCCGCCTACGAGCGCGAGGGCCGCGAGTCGATCATCCGGTTCCGGATGCCCGACGAGCCGATCACCTTCACCGACCTGGTCCGCGGCGAGCTCACCTTCACCCCGGACAACGTGCCGGACTACGGCATCGTCCGGGCCACCGGCGCGCCCCTCTACACGCTGGTCAACCCGGTCGACGACGCGCTGATGGACATCACCCACGTACTGCGCGGCGAGGACCTGCTCTCCTCCACCCCGCGGCAGATCGCGCTCTACCGGGCGCTGATCGACCTCGGCCTCGCCCACCGGATCCCGCTCTTCGGGCACCTGCCGTACGTCATGGGCGAGGGCAACAAGAAGCTCTCCAAGCGCGACCCGCAGGCGTCCCTGAACCTCTACCGGGAGCGCGGGTTCCTGCCCGAGGGCCTGCTCAACTACCTCTCCCTGCTCGGCTGGTCCTTCTCCGCCGACCAGGACGTGTTCTCCGTCGCCGAGATGGTCGGGAAGTTCGACATCGCGGACGTCAACGCCAACCCGGCCCGCTTCGACCTCAAGAAGGCCGAGGCGATCAACGCCGACCACATCCGCCGGCTGGACGTGAAGGCCTTCGCCGAGGCCTGCGAGCCCTGGCTCCGTGCCCCGCACGCCAACTGGGAGCCCGAGGACTTCGACCGGTCCGCGTGGGAGGCCATCGCCCCGTACGCCCAGACCCGGCTGACGGTCCTCTCCGACATCACCGCCAATGTCGACTTCCTCTTCCGCAAGGAGCCGGTCGAGGACGAGACGTCCTGGCAGAAGGCGATGAAGGAGGGCTCCGGCGCCCTGCTGCGCACGGCCCGCGACAGGCTCGCGGCCGCCGACTGGGCCCACCCGGAGGCGCTGAAGGAGGCGGTCCTGGCCGCGGGCGAGGAGCACGGCCTCAAGCTCGGCAAGGCGCAGGCCCCCGTCCGCGTCGCGGTCACCGGCCGCACGGTGGGCCTGCCGCTCTTCGAGTCGCTGCAGATCCTGGGCCGCGAGAAGTCGCTGGCGCGCATCGACACGGCGCTGGAGAAGCTCGGGGCGTAGTCCGTCGCCGAGCGTCCCCGGGGGCGGTGGCCACGGGCCGCCGCCCCCCGGGGCGTCTTCCGGGAGCGGGCGTCCTCCCGCCGGTGCACCCCTTCCGGCAGCCGATGCGCCCGGCAGCCGATGCGCCCGACGGCAGCCGTCCCGCCGTGGCGGGGGCGCCGCCCCGGCCCGCCCGGCGCCCTTCCGCCCGTCTCCGGCCGGGAGGCCACCCCTTCGGCGTAGCCTCGGACCATGCCGATCCGAGCCGTCCTGTGGGACATCGACGACACGATCTTCGACTACGCCGGTGCCGACCGCGCGGGTCTGGAGCGGCATCTTCGGGCCGAGGGTCTGGCCGAGGCCTACGCGTCCGTCGACCAGGCCCTGACCCGCTGGAAGGAGCTCACTCACTTCCACTGGCGGCGCTTCGAGGCCGGAGGAGTGGACTTCGAGGCCCAGCGGCGCGACCGGGTCCGGGACTTCCTGGGGGTGCCGGCCATGAGCGACGCCCGGGCGGACGAGTGGTTCGCCCGCTATGTCACCCACTACGAGGCGGCCTGGCAGCTGTTCCCCGACGCCGTGCCCGCGCTGGACCGGCTGGCGGACGGCTTCCGGCACGGTGTGCTGTCGAACTCGTCCCTCCGCAACCAGCACCGCAAGCTGACGGTGCTGGGCGTGCGCGACCGCTTCGAGGCGGTGGTGTGCGCGGCGGAACTGGGCGTCGCCAAGCCCCGGGCAGCCGCCTTCCACGCCGCGTGCGACGCGCTCGGGCTGCCGCCGGGGCAGGTGGCGTACGTCGGTGACCACCCGGACATCGACGCCGAGGGAGCCGTGGCCGCCGGTCTGGCCGGCATCTGGCTGGACCGCGGCGGGGTGGGCGGCCGGCCGGAGCTGACCAGGATCACCGGCCTGGGGGAGCTGCCCGCCCTGTTGCGGGCGGATACCCGTTTTGGAGCGCCGTCCTCCTTCGGGTAATGTTCTTCCTGCGCCGAGGGAAGCGGGCCGAAAGGCCGGAACCGGAAGCGCACAACCTGAACAAAACCCCCGCAGGGGGGTTGAGTTTTGGTGGCCTATGGTGTAATTGGCAGCACGACTGATTCTGGTTCAGTTAGTCTTGGTTCGAGTCCAGGTAGGCCAGCTCGCAGAGCTCATCTGCAAAGCCCCCGTTGTGTAGCGGCCTAGCACGCTGCCCTCTCAAGGCAGTAGCGCCGGTTCGAATCCGGTCGGGGGTACAGATCCTTCCCGCGTGATCACCGGGTCGCACCCGGTGGTCCCGCAGTGAAAAAACACCCGGCTCATGCCGGGTGGGGATCGCCCAGGCCCCCGTTGTGTAGCGGCCTAGCACGCCGCCCTCTCAAGGCGGTAGCGCCGGTTCGAATCCGGTCGGGGGTACCAACTGGTCTAAACCACCAGTGGCCTATGGTGTAATTGGCAGCACGACTGATTCTGGTTCAGTTAGTCTTGGTTCGAGTCCAGGTAGGCCAGCTGATCCGTCCTGATGGATCAAGATCTTGCCCCCGTTGTGTAGCGGCCTAGCACGCCGCCCTCTCAAGGCGGTAGCGCCGGTTCGAATCCGGTCGGGGGTACACCGAGGAGAGGCCCTTCCGTCCGGGAGGGCCTCTCCGTCTTTCCCGTCCTCCCTGTGCGGCGCGGCCCTTCCCGGTCATCCGAACCGGCGGTTCGACTCCTCGGCCTGGGCCAGTCTGCGCAGGCCGAGCAGCACCGGCTCGTAGAGCACGGTCAGCGCCACCGCCGCCTCCACCTGCTCCTCCCCGGGCTCGTACCCCTCCACCAAGTCCAGGTCCGCGACGGCCAGTTCGGCCGCGCTCCGGCCGTACGGCAGCAGTTGCCCGACGTCGCAGGGATATCCGAGGCGCACCATCGTGGCGATCCCGGAGACCACCATCCGGTAGGCGGGTGACTGCGCGCCCACCTCCCGTCCGAACGTCCAGCCCAACTGCTCCAGCAGGGCGTCCGCCGCGCGGCATGCCGCGTCCACGGCCGGGTCGCCCTCGTCCGGCTCCGGGGCGTCCGGGATGGCCCAGACGGCCGCGCCGAATCGCCTGTGGGGGTCGAGGTCGTCGTCGGCGACGGCCGCCAGCACCTCGCGCGCCGTCGCCACCGGCATCCGGCCGACCTGGATCAGCGCGCGGACCAGGCGGAGCCGGCGCAGATGCCCCTCGTCGTACTCGGCCTGCCGGGCGCTGATCCGGTGGCCCGGCGGCAGCAGCCGCTCACGCAGGTAGTACTTGATCGTCGGTATCGGCACCCCGCTGCGTTCGCTCAGTTCCGCGAGCCTCATGCACTTGCGCCCCTTCTTGGAGAGTGTCACTATCCAATCATGGATAGTAGAACTATCCAAGGTGAGTCCAAGGGGAAACAGCGATGGGCAGCACTCCGATCCAGGGTCGAATGACCGCCGATGCGCAGGGCGACGTGATCGTCTTCCTCATCGGGATGCGTATCAACAGCTTCCGCGCGGTACGGAGTTGGTGGCCGGTGTTCCGGGCCATGTCGCGGATGCTGAAGGAACTGTCGCGGGACGAGGGCGGCGGGCTGCTCGGCCACCGGCTGCTGCTGGGCGGCCCGCGCGTCCTCTTCGTCGTCCAGTACTGGGACAGCGTGGAGAAGCTCTTCGCCTACGCGGCGGACCAGGACAAGGGGCACCGCCCGGCCTGGGCGGCGTTCAACAAGCGGATGCGCGAGGGCAGGGGCCGGGTCGGCTTCTGGCACGAGACGTACATCGTGCCGGCGGGCTCGTACGAGAACGTCTATGTGAACATGCCCGCGTACGGGCTGGGGGCGGCGACCGGGGTCGTCCCCGTCGCCCGCCGCGGCGACCGGGCTGCGGAGCGCCTGCGCTCCGCGTGATCGCGGGGCGCCCGGCCGTGCCTCCGGCGGCGCGGCGGGGCGCCGGCCCGTCGCCCGGCACCGGGCGGCTCCGCACGGGAGCGCGCTCGCGCCGACGGGCAGCCGACGGGCAACCGAGGGGTGCGGGCGGGCGCAGGCGGGCGCGGGCGCGGACCGAGCCGAGGTGCGCCGTCCGGGAGCGCCGTCGGGGGAGCGCCGTCGGGGGAGTGCCGTCGGCGGGATGCCGTCGGGCGGGAACGTCAGCCGGAGCGGCGCAGTGCGTCGGAGAGGCGCGCCGCCGCGTCGATCACGGCCTGCGCGTGCATCCGGCCGGGGTGCCGGGTGAGCCGCTCGATCGGCCCGGAGACCGAGACGGCGGCGACGACCCGGTTGGAGGGGCCGCGTACCGGCGCCGAGACGGACGCGACGCCCGGCTCGCGCTCGCCGATCGACTGCGCCCAGCCCCGGCGCCGTACACCGGACAGCGCCGTCGCGGTGAAGCGGGCCCCTTGCAGGCCGCGGTGCAGCCGCTCCGGCTCCTCCCAGGCCATCAGGATCTGGGCCGAGGAGCCCGCCTTCATCGTGAGCGTGGAGCCGACGGGTACCGTGTCCCGCAGTCCGGACAGCCGCTCGGCGGCCGCCACGCAGATGCGCATGTCTCCCTGCCGGCGGTAGAGCTGCGCGCTCTCGCCCGTCACGTCGCGCAGATGCGTCAGCACCGGCCCCGCCGTGGCCAGCAGCCGGTCCTCGCCCGCCGCGGCGGCGAGCTCCGCCAGGCGCGGGCCGAGGATGAACCGGCCCTGCATGTCCCTCGCCACCATCCGGTGGTGTTCCAGAGCCACGGCGAGGCGATGTGCCGTGGGTCGTGCGAGCCCTGTCGCCGCGACCAGCCCGGCGAGGGTGGCCGGACCGGACTCCAGGGCGCTCAGCACCAGAGCTGCCTTGTCGAGAACGCCGACACCGCTAGAGTTGTCCATGCAACGATATTCGCGTCTCACTCTGTGAAACGCAAGTTCATATTCCCCGAGAAGTTGCGACTCTGGACGTGTGCCCGCACAAGGGCCCGCGCCCTCCGCCCGGCCCGACATGCGGACGGAGGAGCAATCGATCTCTAGCTGGTGCCCGGCGACGCTGCCGGGCCGGAGGGAAAGCGATGGGCAGGACACTCGCGGAGAAGGTCTGGGACGACCATGTCGTCCGGCGCGCCGAGGGCGAGCCAGACCTCCTCTACATCGATCTCCACCTCCTGCACGAGGTGACGAGCCCGCAGGCGTTCGACGGTCTTCGTCAGAGCGGCCGCCGGGTGCGGCGGCTCGACCTCACCATCGCGACCGAGGACCACAACACCCCGACCCTGGACATCGACAAGCCCATCGCCGACCCGGTCTCCCGAGCCCAGCTGGAGACCCTGCGCAAGAACTGCGCGGAGTTCGGCGTCCGGCTGCACCCGCTGGGCGACGTCGAGCAGGGCGTGGTGCACGTGGTGGGACCGCAGCTGGGACTGACCCAGCCGGGCACCACGGTGGTCTGCGGCGACTCCCACACCTCCACCCACGGCGCCTTCGGCGCGCTGGCGTTCGGCATCGGAACCTCGCAGGTCGAGCACGTCCTGGCCACCCAGACGCTGCCCATGGCCCGCCCCAGGACCATGGCGATCACCGTGGAGGGGGAGCTGCCCGACGGAGTCACCGCCAAGGACCTGATCCTGGCCATCATCGCCAGGATCGGCACCGGCGGCGGCCAGGGCTACGTCCTGGAGTACCGGGGCTCCGCCATCGAGAAGCTCTCGATGGAGGCCCGCATGACCATCTGCAACATGTCGATCGAGGCCGGTGCCCGGGCGGGCATGATCGCCCCCGACCAGACCACGTTCGACTACCTGCGGGGACGCGACCACGCGCCCGAGGGCGAGGACTGGGACGCCGCGGTCGCGTACTGGAAGACCCTGCGCACCGACGACGACGCGGTCTTCGACGCCGAGGTGTTCATCGACGCCGCCGAGCTCTCCCCCTTCGTCACCTGGGGCACCAACCCCGGCCAGGGCGCCCCGCTCTCCGCCAGCGTCCCCGACCCGGCATCGTACGAGGACGCATCGGAGCGCCTCGCGGCCGAAAAGGCCCTGGAGTACATGGGGTTGACCGCCGGCCAGCCGCTGCGCGACATCCGGGTCGACACCGTCTTCGTAGGCTCCTGCACCAACGGCCGTATCGAGGACCTGCGCGCCGCCGCGGACATCCTCACCGGCCGCAAAGTCGCCGACGGCGTACGGATGCTGGTCGTCCCCGGCTCGGTGCGCGTCGCGCTGCAGGCCGTCGAGGAGGGCCTGGACAAGGTCTTCAAGGAAGCCGGCGCCGAATGGCGGCACGCGGGTTGCTCGATGTGCCTGGGCATGAACCCCGACCAGCTCGCCCCCGGGGAGCGCTCGGCCTCCACCTCCAACCGCAACTTCGAGGGGCGCCAGGGCAAGGGCGGCCGCACCCACCTGGTCTCACCGCAGGTCGCCGCCGCCACCGCGGTCCTCGGCCACCTCGCCTCACCCGCCGACCTGACCGACGCGTCCGCCACGCCCGCACCCGCCGGAGTCTGACCACCATGGAAGCCTTCACCACCCACACCGGCCGGGCCGTCCCGCTGCGCCGCAGCAACGTCGACACCGACCAGATCATCCCCGCCCACTGGCTGAAGAAGGTCACCCGCGACGGGTTCGAGGACGGACTGTTCGAGGCCTGGCGCAAGAACGACGACTTCGTCCTCAACCAGCGCGAACGGCAGGGTGCGACCGTCCTGGTCGCCGGCCCCGACTTCGGCACCGGGTCGTCCCGGGAGCACGCCGTCTGGGCCCTGCAGAACTACGGCTTCAAGGCCGTGATCTCCTCCCGCTTCGCCGACATCTTCCGCGGCAACTCGCTCAAGAACGGCCTGCTGACCGTGGTCCTCCCGCAGGCCACGGTGGACCGCCTCTGGGAACTGACCGAGGCCGACCCCGACGCCGACATCACCGTGGACCTTCAGGCCCGGGAGGTCCGCGCCGAGGGCATCACCGCCGGCTTCGAACTCGACGAGAACGCCCGTTGGAGGCTGCTCAACGGACTCGACGACATCAGCCTCACCCTTCAGAACGAAGCGGACATCGCCGCCCACGAAGCCTCCAGGCCCTCGTTCAAACCCCGCACGATCGAGGTCTGAGCAGCGGTTTCCCGGTACTGCGCCCCCCACCGCCCGGTGGGGGGCGCAGTCGCATGTTGAGGCCCCCCGGGGCGACAACTCGCCCCAGATGGCACAATCGGTGCATGGAACGCGACAGCCAACTCGAGCTCTACGAGGCGGTCGCGGCCCGACTGAAGGAAGCGCACACAAGGGTGCGCGAACTGCATGTTCCGGAGGGCGTACGGATGGCGCTGTCCCGGAAGCTGCTGGCAGTGACGGCCGTGGCGAAGCACGATCTCGCAGACGCCGCAAGGCGCCTGGACCGGTTGATGAAGGACCTCGATGAAGGTCGATTCCCCCAAGGTGACTGACCACCCGCCGAGTGGGCCGATATGCGGCGCGGTCGCGTGCCGCGACGGTCGACTTCGTTGCGGCACTAGGGTGATTAGCCCGTTTCGTGTTTGATTTGCGGTATATATCTGCCTAACGTGCGAAATAGCTTGAACAGTTTCGTTCCGGCGATGTCTCCGAAGGGGAAGACGTGAACAAGGCGCAGCTCGTAGAAGCGATTGCCGACAAGATGGGCGGTCGGCAGCAGGCCGCCGACGCTGTCGACGCGGTCCTCGACGCGATCGTCCGCGCGGTTGTCGGCGGCGACCGGGTTTCGGTCACCGGCTTCGGCTCGTTCGAGAAGGTGGACCGTCCGGCCCGCTACGCCCGCAACCCGCAGACGGGCGAGCGCGTACGGGTCAAGAAGACCTCGGTGCCGCGGTTCCGCGCCGGCCAGGGCTTCAAGGACCTGGTGAGCGGCACGAAGAAGCTCCCCAGGGGTGGCGAAGTGTCCGTCAAGAAGGCTCCCAAGGGAAGCCTCCAGATGGGGACCGCCGCCAAGAAGGCCGCCGCGAAGAAGGCGACGGCCAAGAAGGCCGCCGCGAAGAAGACCACGGCCAAGAAGACCACGGCGAAGAAGACCACGGCGGCGAAGAAGACCACCGCCAAGAAGACCACCGCGGCGGCGAAGAAGACCACCGCCAAGAAGACGGCGGCGAAGAAGACCGCTCCCGCCAAGAAGGCGACGGCCAAGAAGGCGCCGGCGAAGAAGGCCACCGCGCGCAAGACCTCCGCCAAGAAGGCCACCGCCCGCAAGAAGTAAGCGGCGCACCAGTTCAGGGCCACTCACGCGACGGGCCGGACTCCCCTTGGGGAGCCCGGCCCGCGGCGTTCCCCGGACCGTTTCAAGCTGCCTCTGACTGCCTCTGACTACCTCGGGCCGCCTCGGTCCCGGTCCCGGTCCGTCGTCGTCCGGGGCGCCCCGGGACGGTCAGAGCGTCTGCAGGGTCACCAGGGTGATCCGGAAGGCGTCGCCCTCGCCCTCGGTCTCGATGCGGACCCGCTGGCCCGGGCGGAGCAGCCGCAGCCCCCCGGCGTCGAACGCCGCGGTGCCGAAGTCCACCGGAGTCCCGTCGTCGAGCAGCACACTCCCGCTGCGGGTCGCTGGGTCGTACGTGTACGCGGTCGCCTGCATGCCCCGGAGCCTATCCGGCGCGGGCGACGGGTGTTCCGTCGCGGTCGGCCCGGGCCAGTCCGGTCGGCCCGGGCCGGACAGGCCCCGGCGCCGTCCGCGGCCGCACGGGGAGCCGCGGCGGGTTCAGCAGCACCAGGCGGCCGGTGCCGCGGCGCACCGGGCGGCGGTCCGCGGGCCGACTCCCAGCGCGAGGGCGGCCCGCAGATCGTCCCCGGTGTCCACGTCGCGGCGTACCGACTCCACCCCGTCCAATTCGATTTCCACGGCCCCGGAGGCCGAATGCCGGTGCCGCGAGTGCCCGCCGAATGCGGGACGCAATTCCACGCCGGGTGCCGCGGACAGGAATGTCGTGCCAATTCCGGCGGCGTCCGCCAGGAAAGCCCTGGGGAATTGCCCGGCCACGGCGAGCACCCGGTCCAATTCCTCGGGGCGCAGGGCCGGCAGGTCCGCGTTGAGCGCCGCCACCGCCGCGGCCGGCCGCAGCGCACGCGCCTCGGCGGCCCCGTGGGCCAGCGCGGCGTTGAGCCCGGCGCCCGGCGAGTCCGGCACGGTACGCGCGCCCAGCCTGTTCAGCTCGGCCGCCGCCAGCGGATCGTCGGTGACGACCACCACATCCCGCACGGCACGGCAGGACAGCGCCCGGGCGACGGTGTCCTGCGCGAAGGCGAGTGCGAACGCCGGGCGCATCGCACCACCCGCGGCCTCCGACAGCCTGCTCTTGGCCAGTGCCAGCGGCTTCAGGGGGACGACCAGTGACCAGTGCACGGGCACATTGTCACCCGCCGTCCCGCCGTCCCGGCGGCCCGGTGTCACGAGCGGGGCGTACGGTGTCCTCGACAGACCAGGGGCCTGGGGCGACACTTGACCCCCAGCAGCCGGGCGCCAGCCGGGCGGCAGTCAGGTCCAAAGAGGAAGGTGTCCGAGTGTCCCGCCGCAGAATCGGCTTCTGGTACCGCCTTGCCGCGGTCATCGCGAAACCGCCGCTGGTGGTTCTGTTCAAGCGGGACTGGCGGGGAATGGAGCACATTCCGGCCGACGGAGGATTCATCACGGCGGTGAATCACAACTCCTACCTGGACCCGCTCTCCTACGCGCACTACCAGTACAACACCGGACGGGTCCCGCGCTTCCTGGCGAAGGCCGGGCTCTTCGAGGCCTCTTTCGTCGGCATGATGCTTCGCCGCACGGGCCAGATCCCCGTCTACCGGGAGACGACGAACGCCCTGGACGCCTTCCGGGCCGCCGTCGACGCCATCGAGAGCGGTGAATGCGTCGCGTTCTACCCCGAGGGCACGCTGACCCGGGACCCCGCGATGTGGCCGATGGTCGGCAAGACCGGCGCCGCCCGCGTCGCACTCCTCACCAAGGCCCCGGTCATTCCCGTCGCCCAGTGGGGCGCCAACCTGGCGATGCCGCCGTACGCCACGCAGAACAAGCTGCGGCTGTTCCCCCGGAAGACCCTGATCGTGCAGGCGGGCCCGCCCGTGGACCTGTCCCGGTTCCACGGGCTGGAGCCCACCCCCGACGTCCTGCGCGAGGCCACCGAGGCCATCATGGCCGCGATCACCGCGCAGCTGGAGGAGATCCGCGGCGAGCGGGCGCCGGCCACGCCGTACGACCACCGCCGGGCGCGGGCCGATCAGCGGCGCAGGGCCGCGGAGGAGGGGACAAAGTGACTCGTTCCGTCAAAGCAGCCGTCTTCGGTACGGGCTCCTGGGGCACGGCCTTCTCGATGGTCCTGGCCGACGCGGGCTGCGAGGTGACCCTCTGGGGCCGCCGCGCCGGGCTGGTCGACGCCGTCAACAGCACCCGCACCAACCCCGACTACCTGCCCGGCGTCCGGCTCCCCGAGGCGGTCCGGGCCACGACCGACCCTGCCGAGGCGGCCCGGGACGCCGACTTCACCGTCCTCGTCGTCCCGTCCCAGACGCTGCGCGCCAACCTCACGGAATGGGCGCCGCTGCTGGCCCCCCGCACCGTGCTGGTCTCGCTGATGAAGGGCGTCGAACTCGGCACCGCCAAGCGGATGAGCGAGGTCATCGAGGAGGTGGTCGCCAAGGCGCCCGCCGGGGGCGCCCCGGACGAGGTCAGGCGGAGGGTCGCCGTCCTCACCGGGCCCAACCTGGCCAAGGAGATCGCCGACCGCCAGCCCGCCGCGGCGGTCGTCGCGTGCGCCGACGAGGACGTCGCCCGGCGCCTCCAGTCCGCCTGCATGACCCCCTACTTCCGCGCCTACACCAACACCGACGTCGTCGGCTGCGAACTCGGCGGGGCGGTCAAGAACGTGATCGGCCTGGCCGTCGGCATCGCGGACGGCATGGGTCTCGGCGACAACTCCAAGGCCACCCTCATCACCCGGGGGCTCGCCGAGACGACCCGCCTCGGACTCGCCATGGGCGCCGACCCGATGACGTTCTCGGGCCTCGCCGGCCTCGGCGACCTCGTGGCCACCTGCTCCTCGCCGCTCTCCCGGAACCACACCTTCGGCACCAACCTCGGCCGGGGGATGACGCTCCAGGAGACCATCGCCGCGACCAAGCAGACGGCCGAGGGCGTGAAGTCCTGCGAGTCCGTTCTGGACCTGGCCCGCCGGCACGGCGTCGACATGCCCATCACCGAGACGGTCGTGTCGATCGTCCACGAGGGCAAGCCGCCGGTGGTGGCGCTCAAGGAGCTGATGTCCCGCAGCGCCAAGCCCGAGCGCCACTGAGGAAAGCAGCCGGAGCTCACTCTTCCGTTCGGTGGCCGCGCGCCCCTTCGACCCGGCGGAGGCGCAGGGTACGCTCGTCGCGATATGAGCGAGAACCAGTCCCAGAGCACCGGCCTTGCCCCCACCGGCGGTGAGGCGCTCCGCAAGCCGCGCGTCGCGGTCGTCTTCGGCGGCCGAAGCTCCGAGCACGCGATCTCCGTCGTGACGGCCGGCGCGGTACTGCGTGCCATCGACCGCACCAAGTACGAGGTCCTTCCCATCGGCATCACGGCGGACGGCCGCTGGGCGCTCACCGCCGACGAGCCCGACCGGATGGCCATCGCCGACCGGCGGCTGCCGTCCGTCGGCGACCTCGCCGAGTCGGCCGAGGGCGGCGTGGTCCTCTCCGTCGACCCCGCCAACCGCGAGGTCGTCTACAGCGAGCCGGGCTCCGTCCCCAAGGCCCTCGGCGAGGTCGACGTCGTCTTCCCCGTGCTGCACGGTCCGTACGGCGAGGACGGCACGCTCCAGGGCCTGCTCGAGCTCGCCGGAGTCCCCTACGTGGGATCCGGCGTGCTCGCCTCGGCCGTCGGCCAGGACAAGGAGTACATGAAGCGCGTCTTCGCCTCCTTCGGACTGCCGGTCGGCCCCTACACGGTGCTCCGGCCCCGGGAGTGGGAGCAGGATCCTTCCGCCGCCCGCAGGAAGATCGTCGACTTCGCCGGTGAGCACGGCTGGCCGCTGTTCGTGAAGCCCGCCCGCGCCGGTTCCTCGATCGGCATCACCAAGGTCGACGACCTCGCCGGGCTGGACGAGGCCGTGGAGGAGGCCCGGCGCCACGACCCCAAGGTCATCGTGGAGGCGCTGCTGCGCGGCCGCGAGATCGAGTGCGGTGTGCTGGAGTTCGAGGACGGCCCCCGTGCCAGCGTGCCGGCCGAGATCCCGCCCGTTTCCGCGCACGACTTCTACGACTTCGAGGCCAAGTACATCGACTCGGCCACCGGGCTGGTGCCCGCGCCGCTCACCGGCGAGCAGACCGCCGAGGTGCAGCGGCTCGCCGTCGAGGCGTTCGAGGCCGCGTCCTGCGAGGGGCTGGTCCGCGCGGACTTCTTCCTCACCGAGTCGGGCGAGTTCGTGATCAACGAGATCAACACCATGCCGGGCTTCACGCCCATCTCCATGTACCCGCGCATGTGGCAGGAGTCCGGGGTCGACTACGCGGAACTCGTCGACCGTCTGGTCCAGGCGGCGCTCCGCCGCTCCACCGGCCTGCGCTGAGCCGTCCCCCCCCGCACCCGTCACCGGGTGCGGGGGCAACCGTGCTTCCGGGGCCCTGGGGCGGGTTGCGAGACCCTCGCCGGGGGCGTCCGGCGCGCACTTCCCCGCAGCCCTTCGGCCACGGGAGTTCCCCCGCGCCTCGCCGCCCCCGCGCCTCGCCGATGCCCCGCGTCTTGCCGACGGCCGGCGCGGGCACGGTGCTCCCCTCCCACCGCTCCCACCGCCGTGCGGCGGCGCGCCGGATGCCGCCGCCCCGCCCCGCCCCGCGGGCGGACGACGCTCCCTTTTCGCCGCCCGTCCTGACGCGGGCTAGGGAGTCCGGGTGAAGCGCGGCGGGACGGTTTTGGCGACCGGCCCCGCGAGTTCCGTCAGCGGCCCCATGTCCGTGAACCGGTCCGAGAGCGTCACCTCGACGTACGTCCTGCGGTACGTGGTGGTGAACCGGGCGCCGTCCTCCAGTTCCTCGGAGAACCAGTTCACGCCGTTCACCTCCACCCCGTCCGCCTGGGTGCTCTGCAGCCCCGCGGGGCGGGGCACGCCGCAGCGCAGTACGATCGCGGCGTCCCCCCACCCGGCGGTGAGCTCGGAGCGGGGCTCGGGATCCCGGCGGCTCTCACCGGCCACCGACGCCGGCAACGCCTTGTGCAGCGCCAGGCACAGGGCCTTCTCCTCGGCGGGGGGAGCGGGAACGGCGACCGGCCGGGCGGCGTCCGTGGCGGAGCAGCCCGCGGCCGCCAGCAGCACGGCGGCGAGGGGCAGGAACGGGAGCCGGCGGTGAGACATCACCGGCCAAGCGTAGACGGGGGCTAGAGGTGCACGACGGGGCAGGTGAGCGTACGGGTGATGCCGTCCACTTGCTGGACCTTGGCGACCACCATCCGGCCCAGTTCGTCGACGGTGTCGGCCTGGGCGCGCACGATCACGTCGTAGGGACCCGTCACGTCCTCGGCCTGGATCACTCCCGGGATCTTGGAGATGGTGTCGGCGACCGTCGACGCCTTGCCCACCTCGGTCTGGATGAGGATGTACGCCTGTACCACGGAACCTCCAGGGCGGCCACGAGGATCATGTGGGGAGAAGGGACGCCACGGTATCGCGTCGTCGCGGGCCGCGGGGAGACCCGCGCGCCCCGGGGCGCGCGCAGCGTGGCGTACCGGGCACAGAAGTTGACGGCCGACGGGGCCTACTCGACGGTACCTACAGCGGTGACGGCTCGCGACCGCACGGACAGCAGGTGGGCCGGGCCGTCCGGCGGCACCGTGGCGACGAAGGGCATGACGAGATGAAGGGCACTGTGGGCGAGCTGGGGGAGTTCGGGCTCATCAGGGAGCTCACCTCCAGGCTCACCTCCACTCCCGCGGTACGGCTCGGACCCGGCGACGACGCCGCGGTCGTGTCCGCACCCGACCGCAGGGTCGTGGCCAGCACCGACCTGCTGCTGGAGGGACGGCACTTCCGGCGCGACTGGTCCACGGCCTACGACGTGGGCCGCAAGGCGGCGGCGCAGAACCTCGCCGACATCGCCGCCATGGGTGCCGTGCCGACCGCGCTGCTGCTCGGCCTGGTGGTCCCCGCCGACCTCCCGGTCACCTGGGCCACCGAGCTGATGGACGGCATCCGCGACGAGTGCCAGGTCGCCGGCGCGGCCGTCGTCGGCGGCGACGTCGTCCGCGGTGACACAATCACCCTGGCGATCACCGCTCTCGGCGACCTCCGCAACCACGACCCGGTGACCAGGGCCGGGGCCCAGCCCGGCGATGTCGTCGCGTACACCGGGTGGTTGGGCTGGTCCGCCGCCGGGCACGCGGTGCTGTCGCGCGGGTTCCGCTCGCCGCGGGCTTTCGTCGAGGCGCACCGGCGTCCCGAACCGCCGTACCACGCGGGTCCCGCCGCCGCCGGACTGGGCGCCACGGCGATGACCGACGTCAGCGACGGACTCGTGGCCGACCTCGGCCACATCGCCGACGCCAGCAAGGTCCGCATCGACCTGCGCTCCGGACTGATCGACATCCCCTCGCAGATGAACGACATCGGCCAGGCCGTCGGCGTCGACCCCCTCCAGTGGGTGCTCAGCGGAGGCGAGGACCACGCGATCGTCGCCACCTTCCCGCCGGACGCGAAGCTGCCCGCCCGGTGGAAGGTGATCGGCGAGGTGCTCAACCCGTCGGCGCTGCCGCAGGTGACGGTCGACGGCGCACCGTGGACCAGCAAGGGCGGCTGGGACCACTTCGGGGGGGAGGCGTGAGCCGGCAGGCGCCGCCGCGGGTGCTCACCGTCGCCGGGTCCGACTCCGGCGGCGGCGCCGGTGTCCAGGCGGACCTCAAGGCCATGCTCGCGCTCGGCGTGCACGGGATGAGCGTCGTCACGGCCGTCACCGCGCAGAACTCGCTCGGGGTGCAGGGAGCCTGGGAGCTGCCGGTCGAGGCGGTACGGGCCCAGTACCGGAGCGTCGTGGACGACATCGGCGTCCAGGCAGTGAAGACCGGGATGCTCGCCTCGGCGGAGCTCGTCGAGGCCGTCGCGGACCTGCTGGCCGGCACGGACGCCCCCGTGGTCGTCGACCCGGTCGGCGTCTCCAAGCACGGCGACGCCCTGCTGGCCGCGTCCGCGCTCGACTCCGTCCGCACGGTGCTGCTGCCGGTGGCCACGGTCGCCACCCCCAACCTCGACGAGGTCGCCGCTCTCACCGGTGTGTGCGTGGAGAGCGAGGACGACCTGCCCCGTGCGGCGGACGCGGTGCTCGCGCTCGGGCCGCGCTGGGCGCTGATCAAGGGCGGTCATCTCGCCGGGGACGCGGTGGACCTGCTCACCGACGGCACCGCGACGCACTGGCTGCGCGCCCCGCGGTACGACAACCGGCACACGCACGGTACGGGCTGCACCCTCGCCTCGGCCGTCGCGGCGGAACTCGCCAAGGGGGCGGACGTCCCGGAGGCCGTCGCGACCGCCAAGGCGTATGTGACGGGCGCGATCGCCGCGGGCTTCCCGCTCGGCGGCGGGATCGGGCCCGTGGACCACGCCTGGGAACGGCGCCGGCCGGGCGGCTGAACCACCCGGGCCGGACACCGCCCGGGTGGCTGCAGACGCCCGGGCCGCGGCCCGGCACGGGCGCCACGCGAACGGCGAAAAGCCGGCCCACCGAGAGGTGGACCGGCTTTCACGGCAACCGGAGGGCTGCGCTACGACGGAGCGTCGGCGGGATCATCCCCGCACGAACGCGGGGAGCATCACTTAGCGCGAGACCTTGCCGGCCTTGATGCACGAGGTGCAGACGTTGAGCCGCTTCGGCGTCCGACCGACCACGGCACGCACGCGCTGGATGTTCGGGTTCCAGCGACGAGACGTGCGGCGGTGCGAGTGGGAGATGTTGTTGCCGAAGCCCGGCCCCTTGCCGCAGACGTCGCAGTTGGCAGCCACGGGTCACTCCAAAGACTTCAGATGCACTTACAGTGAAATCCGGCGTGCCGGAATCAGTGGTCTGAAGTGGCTTGCCGGGGGAATGGCCCGACTCTCATCGGGCAACCGGAGCAGCATACAACGGCTGCGTCCGTAGAACGAAACTACCACGGTCGTCAGCGCCCCCACCCCGGCTCCGGGCGCCGCCCGGGTCTACCCTGCGGTGCAGCCCAGCCTCCCCGCCCACGTCCGCCCGCGGTGTGGAGGGAATGCCGAAGGAGGACCTCGTTGCCCCAGCCCCTCGATGCCCTGGCGGTCCGCACCTGGTGCTCGCTCGCCCTGGACGCACTGGGCCGGGAGCGCGAGGAGATCGACGCGATCAACGTCTATCCGGTCGCGGACGGTGACACCGGCACCAACCTCTATCTGACCGTCGAGTCCGCGGCCACCGCCGTGGAGGCGGTGTTCGCGGCGTACGAGACCGGCTCGGCCGCCCCCGCGCTAGCCGACACCGTGCGGGCCATGGCGCACGGCGCGCTGATCGGGGCGCGGGGCAACTCGGGAACGATCCTGGCGCAGTTGCTGCGCGGTATGGCCGAGGTGCTCGGGGAGGGCGGCGGCGGGGCCGCCGGCGCGCTGCGGCGGGCCGCGGAATCCGCACACCGGGCGGTGGCGCACCCCGTGGAGGGCACGATCCTGAGCGTCGCCTCGGCCGCCGCCCGGGCCGCGGACGGCACGGCACCCGGCGATGACGCGGCGGCGGTCGCGGCCGCCTACGCGGCCGCGCGCCGGGCCCTGGAGGAGACGCCGGACCAGCTCGACGTGCTGGGGCGGGCCGGTGTGGTGGACGCGGGAGGGCAGGGGCTGGTGGCGGTGCTGGGCGCCCTGGCGGAGGCGGTCACGGGGGAGGCCCCGGTACGCCACGCGGCACGGGTCCATCCGGCGGTGACGGCGACGGCCGCCGACGCGTGCGACGCCGGAGGGCCGGCCTTCGAGGTGATCTACCTGCTGGAGGCCGGCGACGACGCCGTGGCCCGGCTGAGGGAACGGCTCGACGCGCTCGGCGACTCGCTGGTCGTGGTCGGCGGCGACGGGCTGTGGAACGTCCATGTGCACGCCGACGACGCGGGCGCGGTGGTGGAGGCCGGGGTGGAGGCGGGCCGGCCGTACCGCATCCGGATCACCCACTTCGCGGCGGCCGGGCACGCAGAGCCGCGGGAGCGCATCCAGCGGGCCGTCGTCGCCGTGGTGCCGGGCGAGGGGCTCGCCGGGCTGTGCGCCGAGGCCGGCGCGACCACGGTGCTCGCTAGGCCCGGCGAGCCGCCCGCCAGCGGTGAACTCGTCGAGGCCATCCGGCGCGCGCACGCCCGCGAGGTCGTGCTCCTCCCCAACGACACCGAGCTGCGGCACACCGCGGCGGCGGCGGCCGAGCAGGCCCGCAACGAGGGCGTCCGGGTCGCCCTCATCCCCACCCGCTCGGCGGTCCAGGGCATCGCCGCGCTCGCCGTCCACGAGCCCGGGCGCCGCTTCGACGAGGACGTGGTCGCCATGACCTCGGCGGCGGGGGCGACCCGCTACGGCGAACTGGCCGTCGCCGAACGGCAGTCCTTCACCTCCGCCGGCGTCTGCCAGGCGGGCGACGTACTGGGGCTCATCGAGGGCGACGTGGCGGTGATCGGCGCGGACCTCGCGACCACCGCCGAAACGGTTCTCGACCGGATGCTCTCGGCCGGCGGCGAACTCGTCACCCTGGTCCTCCCCGAGGACGCGCCGCCGGAACTGGGCGACCGGCTGGAGGCGCATGTGCGGGCGGGGCACCTGGCCGTGGACACGGTGATCTACCACGGGGGCGCGGGAGCCCCGCTCCTCGTCGGCGTGGAGTGACCGCCCGGGGCGGACGGTGGCGCCGTGGCGGTCTCCCGGCGGCTGCCCGGTGGCTGCCCGGCGGTTCGCAGGGTGCTCACGGCGGTTCACGGCGGTTCACGGAGGTGTGCTGCAGTACACGGCGGTAGCAGGGTTATCAGCGGTAGCAGGCGGTAGCAGCGGTGCACGCCGGTGCACGCCGGTGCACGCCGGTGCATGCCGGTACGCAGGAGTTCGCGGTGGTTCGCGGCCCCCGGGAGGGCTCGCAGCACCTCCCGGGCGCCTCCCCTGCGTGCCGTACGCCCCTCGGAACGCGCCGCTCCCGCGGACGCGCGACGGTTGTCGGTGCCGTGGTGTGCAATGGACGGCGTGCTGGACGAACCGCTGACCAAGACGCTCGGCCCCGCGACCGCCAAGGTCATGGCCGAGAACCTCGACCTGCGCACCGTCGGTGATCTGCTGCACCACTATCCGCGCCGGTACGAGGAGCGCGGGCAGCTGACCCGGCTCGCCGAGCTGCCGCTGGACGAGCATGTGACCGTCGTCGCCCAGGTCGCCGACGCCCGGGTGCTCACGTTCAACGGCGGGCGCGGCCGGCGGCTGGAGGTCACCATCACCGACGGCAGCGGTCGGCTCCAGCTGGTGTTCTTCGGGCGCGGTGCGCACCGGCCCCACAAGGACCTGCTGCCCGGCACCCGCGCCATGTTCGCGGGCAAGGTCTCCGTGTTCAACCGCAAGCTGCAACTCGCCCACCCCACGTACGAGCGGCTCGACGCCGAGAGCGGCGAGGGCGCGGTCAGCGCCTTCGCCGGAAGACTCATCCCGATCTACCCGGCCTGCAAGGGCCTGGAGTCCTGGAAGATCGCCAAGGCCGTGGACGCCGTCCTCCCGCACGCGACGGAGGCCGTGGACCCGCTGCCGGCCGCGCTGCGCGAGGGCCGCGGTCTCGTCCCCCTCCCACAGGCACTGCTCAAGATCCACCGTCCGCAGACCAAGGCCGACGTGGAGGAGGCGAGACAGCGGCTGAAGTGGGACGAGGCATTCGTCCTCCAAGTGGCCCTGGCCCGGCGCCGGTACGCGGACGCCCAGCTTCCCGCCGTCGCCCGCCGGCCCGTGCCGGACGGACTGCTGGACGCCTTCGACGCACGGCTGCCGTTCACCCTCACCGAGGGCCAGCGGAAGGTCTCCGCCGAGATCTTCGGCGACCTGGCCACGGAGCATCCGATGCACCGGCTGCTCCAAGGCGAGGTCGGCAGCGGCAAGACCATGGTCGCCCTGCGCGCCATGCTCGCCGTGGTGGACGCGGGAGGGCAGGCGGCGATGCTCGCGCCCACCGAGGTCCTGGCCCAGCAGCACCACCGGTCCGTCGTCGAGATGATGGGCGACCTCGCCGAGGGCGGGATGCTCGGCGGCGCCGAGCGTGCCACCAAGGTCGTGCTGCTCACCGGGTCGATGGGTGCGGCCGCCCGCCGCCATGCCCTGCTCGACCTCGCCACCGGCGAGGCGGGGATCGTCATCGGCACCCACGCCCTGATCGAGGACAAGGTGCAGTTCCACGACCTGGGCCTGGTCGTCGTGGACGAGCAGCACCGATTCGGCGTCGAGCAGCGCGACGCCCTGCGCGGCAAGGGCAAGCAGCCGCCGCACCTGCTGGTCATGACCGCCACCCCGATCCCGCGCACGGTCGCCATGACGGTCTTCGGCGACCTGGAGACGTCCGTGCTGGACCAGCTGCCCGCCGGGCGCTCGCCGATCGCCTCGCACGTGGTCCCCGCCGCGGACAAGCCGCACTTCCTGGCGCGGGCCTGGGAGCGGGTGCGCGAGGAGGTGGAGACCGGTCACCAGGCGTACGTCGTCTGCCCGCGGATCGGCGACGACCTCGACGCCTCCACCGAGGCCCGGCGCACGTCGCCGGAGGACGAGGCCGAGAAGCGGCCGCCGCTGGCCGTGCTGGACGTGGCCGGGCAGCTGGCGGCCGGACCGCTGAGGGGCCTGCGCGTGGAGGTGCTGCACGGCCGCATGCCGCCCGACGACAAGGACGCCGTGATGCGCCGCTTCGCCGCGGGCGAGGTGGACGTGCTCGTCGCCACGACCGTCATCGAGGTCGGCGTGAACGTGCCGAACGCCACCGCCATGGTGATCATGGACGCCGACCGCTTCGGCGTCTCCCAGCTCCACCAGCTGCGCGGACGGGTCGGCCGCGGCTCGGCCCCCGGGCTCTGCCTGCTGGTCACGGAGATGCCCGAGGCGAGCCCGGCGCGTGCCCGGCTCGGCGCGGTGGCCGCCACCCTGGACGGCTTCGAGCTCTCCCGGATCGACCTCGAGCAGCGCCGCGAGGGCGATGTGCTGGGCCAGGCCCAGTCCGGAGTGCGTTCCTCGCTGCGGGTCCTCGCGGTCATCGAGGACGAGGAGATCATCGCCGCGGCCCGCGAGGAGGCCGTGTCCGTCGTCGGCGCCGACCCGGAGCTGGAGGGTCTTCCGGAGCTGCGTACGGCGCTGGACGCCCTGCTGGACAAGGACCGCGAGCAGTACCTGGACAAGGGCTGAGCCGCGGCCCGGCCCCGGCGCTCCCGCGCGGCCGGGCCCGGGCAGGGCCGGCGGTCCGCGCCCGGCCGTAGCGCTCCGGCCGTACCGGGCCCGGGGACGGGCGGGGTCCGCGGCCGCCCGCAACCCATATCGTGGAGATGACCGGATCGGTCCGATCGCCACGACCAGGCCGTCGAGCCGATCGAGCGCTGTCTTCCGCGAAGGACCCAGATGACCCGCGTGATCGCCGGCGCGGCCGGCGGACGCCGCCTGGCCGTACCGCCGGGCAACGGCACCCGCCCCACCTCCGACCGGGCCCGCGAGGGCCTGTTCTCCACCTGGGAGTCGCTGCTCGGCTCCCTCGCGGGACTGCGCGTCGCCGATCTCTACGCGGGCTCGGGTGCCGTCGGCCTGGAGGCGCTGTCCCGGGGCGCGTCCCACGCCCTGCTCGTCGAGGCCGACACCCGCGCCGCCCGCACGGTCAGGGAGAACGCCAGGACCCTGGCGCTGCCCGGTGCCGAGGTCCGGGCCGGCCGGGCCGAGCAGATCGTCCAGGGCCCGCCACCGGCCGAGCCGTACGACGTGGTGTTCCTCGACCCGCCGTACGCGGTCACGGACGACGATCTTCGCGAGATTCTCCTCACACTCCGCTCGGGGGGCTGGCTCGCGGAGGACGCCCTCGTCACCGTGGAGCGCAGCACCAGGGGCGGAGAGTTCGCCTGGCCGGACGGGATCGAGCCGTTGCGGGCCCGTCGCTACGGCGAGGGGACGCTTTGGTACGGTCGCGCCGCCGCTGCGTGCGAAGACGCACCATGACCGGACCGGAGAGCGAGGGACTTCAGTTGCGCCGCGCCGTCTGTCCGGGGTCGTTCGACCCCATCACCAATGGACACCTCGACATCATCGCCCGAGCCTCCAAGCTGTACGACGTGGTGCACGTGGTGGTGATGATCAACCAGTCCAAGCAGGGGCTCTTCACCGTCGACGAGCGGATCGGGCTGATCCGCGAGGTCACCGCCGAGTACGGCAACGTCGAGGTCGAGGCGTACCACGGCCTCCTCGTCGACTACTGCAAGGAGCGGGACATCCCCGCCATCGTCAAGGGCCTGCGGGCGGTCAGCGACTTCGACTACGAGCTCCAGATGGCCCAGATGAACAACGGCCTGTCGGGTGTCGAGACGCTCTTCGTGCCGACCAGCCCGACCTACAGCTTCCTGTCGTCCTCGCTGGTCAAGGAAGTCGCGGCGTGGGGCGGGGACGTCTCCCACCTGGTGCCGCCGGCCGTCCTCGCGGCGCTGACCGAACGGCTCCCCGGGAAGTGACGCGGGAGGCGGCGCGGATACCGCTTCCCCACCTTCCTCTGACGTTCCGTCACCCGGTGTCGGACCGGTACCGGCTGGCCGTACAGTCGTTGCGTCCGGCTCCAAAACGGCTGTAGTGACTGTAGAGAGTGGCGAGCACACGGTGGACGTGCAGAAGAAGCTCGACGACATCGTCGAGGCGGTCGGGAACGCCCGGTCCATGCCCATGTCGGCCTCCTGCGTGGTCAACCGCGCCGAACTGCTCGCGATGCTCGAAGAGGTCCGGCAGGCGCTGCCCGGCTCGCTCGCCCAGGCCCGGGAGCTGATCGGCGACCGCGAGCAGATGGTCGAGCAGGCCCGCCAGGAAGCCGAGCGGATCATCCAGGCCGCCCACTCCGAGCGCGGCACCCTGCTCTCCGGCACCCAGATCGCCCGGCAGTCCCAGGAGGAGGCCGACCGGATCCTCGCCGAAGCCCGCCGGGAGGCCGAGGAGATCCGCGCCGAGGCCGACGACTACGTCGACTCCAAACTCGCCAACTTCGAGGTCGTCCTCAACAAGACCATCGGTTCCGTCGACCGGGGCCGTGAGAAGCTGCTCGGCCGCGGCCCCGGGGCGGCCGGCCAGGGCTACCCCGACCCGGCCGACGACGACGCCCCCGAGTACAGCGCGGACCCGCAGACCCTGATCCAGCGCGCGGACGACTACGTGGACGCCAAGCTCGGCGCCTTCGAGGCGGTGCTCGCCAAGACGCTGGAGGCCGTCGGGCGGGGCAGGCAGAAACTGCACGGCCGGATCGCGACGGACGAGCTCGGCGCGCACATGGCCGCACAGGACTCCGCCGGAGGCGTGGGGCACACCAGCGACGCCGACTACCTCGCCGGTCTCGCGGAGCTGGCCGACCCGGAGCCGCAAGCCCGGCAGCAGGCGCAGCCGCCCCGGATCCCGGCGCAGGCCGAGCCGTACCCCTACCAGCCCGCTGCCGCCCAGGCCCAGCCCCAGCCCCAGGCCCCGGTCCAGGACGTGTACGCGTACCCGCAGGACCCCTACGCCGCGGGCTACGGGCAGCAGCAGGGCTACGACCAGGGGTACGCCCAGAGCTACGGCCAGGGGTACGGCCAGGACGCGTACGCCGCAGGCTACGGGGCCCAGCAGCACACCGATCAGGCCCCTGCCCAGCCGGCCTCGCTGGACGAGACGAGCTTCTTCGACACCAGCATGATCGACATGGAGCAGCTGCGGCGCTACGAGCAGGGGCGCTGATCCGGTACGGACCGGATTGGGCCTGGAGCGAACGGTCCAGTATCCTGGCTCTTCGGTCGCGAGAGCGTGGATTCACGCTGCGCTGGAATCGCGGCCTCCCACATGCGATCCGAAAGCAGGAAGAGCCCTGAACGCCCGCCTCGACCACCGCAACCCCCTCGTGTTCGACACGCACGAGCTGGGCCGGCGTCCCGGTGCGCTCCAGCGGCTCTCCCGTTCCGTGCCGGCGCCCGCCGCGCCCGCGGTCCTCGGTATCGAGGGGGTCATCGGCGTGCCCGAGGGCGCGCCCGTGGAGCTGGAGCTCCGCCTCGAGTCCGTCATGGAAGGGGTGCTCGTCACGGGCACCGCAAGTGCCGCGGCCGAGGGGGAGTGCGTAAGGTGTCTGGAGCCGCTGCGCCACGAGGTCGTGGCGGACTTCCAGGAGATGTTCTCGTACCCCGACGCCGACGACCGGGGCCGTGCCAAGGAGCCGGCGCCCGGCGACGACGCCGAGGACGAGGGCGTGACCTTCCTCGAGGACGGACTGTTCGACCTCGAGCCCGTGCTGCGTGACGCGGTGGTGCTCGCACTGCCGATGCAGCCGGTGTGCCGGGAGGACTGTGCAGGGCTGTGCTCCGACTGCGGGGCCGACCTGAACGCCGATCCGGACCACCACCACGACGCCGTCGACATCCGTTGGGCGGCACTGCAGGGACTCGCCGATTCACTCGGAACCGGTGAGAAGGACAAGAAGAGCGGCGACGCGCCTCGATCAGCACGCGTCGACGAGAAGCAGGAGAAGTAGCCGTGGCTGTTCCGAAGCGGAAGATGTCGCGCAGCAACACGCGCCACCGCCGGTCGCAGTGGAAGGCTGCGGTCCCCACCCTGGTTTCGTGTGAGCGCTGCCAGGAGCCGAAGCAGCAGCACATCGCGTGCCCGAGCTGCGGTACCTACAACAAGCGCCAGGTCCTCGAGGTCTGAGCGGCTGGTGAGAGGCACGATGTCCGACAGCATCAGTTCGGCCTCGTCCCACACGCTTCTGGAAGGGCGGCTCGGGTATCGACTCGAGTCCGCCCTTCTGGTCCGTGCGCTGACCCATCGCTCGTACGCGTACGAGAACGGCGGTCTGCCCACCAACGAGCGGCTGGAGTTCCTCGGGGACTCCGTGCTCGGCCTGGTGGTCACGGACACGCTGTACCGGAGCCACCCCGATCTGCCCGAGGGCCAGCTGGCCAAACTGCGGGCCGCGGTGGTCAATTCGCGTGCGCTGGCGGAGGTCGGCCGGAGTCTCGATCTCGGGTCCTTCATCCGCCTCGGCCGGGGTGAAGAGGGCACGGGCGGGCGGGACAAGGCGTCCATCCTCGCCGACACCCTGGAAGCGGTGATCGGCGCGGTCTATCTCGACCAGGGCCTCGACGCGGCGTCCGAGCTGGTGCACCGGCTCTTCGACCCGCTGATCGAGAAGTCCTCGAACCTCGGCGCCGGCCTGGACTGGAAGACCAGCCTCCAGGAGCTGACGGCCGCCGAGGCGCTCGGAGTGCCCGAGTACCTGGTCTCCGAGACGGGTCCGGACCACGAGAAGACCTTCACTGCTGCCGCCCGCGTCGGTGGTGTCTCGTACGGCACCGGCACCGGCCGCAGCAAGAAGGAAGCGGAGCAGCAGGCCGCGGAGTCCGCGTGGCGGGCGATCCGCGCCGCGGCGGACGAGCGTGCGGCGGTGGCGAAGGCCGCCGAAGCCGCCGGGACCGCCGGGGCGACAGCAGCCCCCGGGACCGCGGAGGCGGCCGGGGCCGCCGAGGCGGAAGAAGCCCCCGCGACCGCGGAGGCCGAAGGGGCCGCCGACACCCCTTCGTCCCGCGCCACCGCCTGACGCTCTGCTTCCGAACCCCGCCGCGGCCCGCGCGGCGGGGTTCTCCTCTGCCCGCAGGCATTCGCCTCCCACCCGCGTCCCTCCCCGCCCGGGGGCGGCGACGGCGGAGGCCCGCCGCTCCGTGCGGCGGCGTCCGGCGCACCGGCCCGCGGCCCGTGCGAAGGCGGCGCGGAGGTACGCTGCGGGCGTCGAGTAGGTCGAGATCCGGAGGAGATACGTGCCCGAGCTGCCCGAGGTGGAAGTCGTGCGGCGGGGACTCGAGCGGTGGGTCTCCGGGCGGACCGTGGGCGGCGTGGAGGTCCTGCACCCGCGGGCCGTGCGCCGGCACCTCGGCGGTGGCGGCGACTTCGCGGCCAGGCTCCTCGGCCGGCGGATCGGGACCGCCCGGCGGCGCGGGAAGTACCTCTGGCTGCCGCTGGAGGACGGCGGCAGCGCCGTCCTGGGACACCTCGGGATGAGTGGGCAACTGCTCGTCCAGCCGGAGACCGCGGTGGACGAGAAGCACCTGAGGATCCGGATCCGTTTCGAGGACGGCCTCGGCACCGAACTCCGCTTCGTCGACCAGCGCACCTTCGGCGGGCTGTCGCTCCACGACACGACCCCGGACGGGCTCCCGGACGCGATCGCCCATATCGCCCGGGACCCCCTCGACCCCGAGTTCGACGACGCCGCCTTCCACATGGCGCTCCGGCTGCGCCGGACCACGATCAAGCGCGCCCTGCTGGACCAGTCCCTGATCAGCGGTGTCGGCAACATCTACGCCGACGAGGCCCTGTGGCGGGCCGGGCTCCACTACGACCGGCCCACGGCGGGCCTCACCCGCCCCCGCTCCGCCGAACTCCTCGGCCATGTACGGGACGTGATGAACGCCGCCCTCGCCGTCGGCGGTACCAGCTTCGACAGTCTCTACGTCAACGTGAACGGCGAGTCGGGCTACTTCGACCGGTCGCTCGACGCGTACGGACGCGAGGACGAGCCATGCCGCCGCTGCGGTACGGCGATACGCCGGCGCCCCTGGATGAACCGCTCCAGCTACTTCTGCCCGCGCTGCCAGCGCCCGCCCCGGCCGCCCCGCTCACTGCCGCGCGTCACGTCGTAGCGTCCCCTGCACTGACGACCGCCTCCGGGACGGCCCGGGGGCGAAACCAGGTCTCCGACCTGCGGTTGTCTCAGAAGCCGAAGTCCTGCGTCCACCATGGGCCGCCCTGGGCGAAGGAGACCCCCACACCCAGCGTCCGGTACTCGCAGTTGAGGATGTTCGCCCGGTGGCCGTCGCTGTTCATCCAGGCGTTCATGACGGTCCGGGCGTCGGCCTGGCCACGGGCGATGTTCTCGGCCCCGAGCCCGCCGACGCCTGCCTGCGCGGCACGGTCCCAGGGGCTGTCGCCCTCCGGGTCGGTGTGATCGAAGAAGCCCCGCGCGGCCATGTCGGAGCTGAACCTGCCGGCGAGGCGGGCCAGTGAGGGATCCGGGTGCACCGGGGCGCAGCCCACCTTGGCGCGTTCCTTGTTGACCAGGGCCAGCACCTCGGCCTCCGCCGCGGTCTCGCCGGACGGCGCCGTGGGCCGGGGCTTGGCCGGCGCGGGGGCGGCCCGGCGCTCCGGGGCGCTGCCCTTGCGCTCCGCCGTGTCGTTCCCGGCAGTCCCGGCAGTCCCCGAGCCGTCGGCCGCGGCCGTGGGCTTCGACTGCTTCGACTGCTTGGACTCGGCAGCCTTCTTCGCGGGTGCGTCCTTCTTCGGCGTCTCCTTCGCCGGCGGCTTCGGCGCGGCCGCCGACGGGGAGCCGTTCTCCGAGGTCGAGGACATGCCCTTCGACGGGCTGGGGGCCGTCTCCGCCGTGGTGCGCCCGGACGGGGACGAGGAGGGTCCGCCCTGGGCCTCGTGGTCGCCGGAGGCCACCTCGCGCACCTGCTGGGCGGCGGTCTTACCGTCTCCCGAGGTGAACACGTCGCCGCCCGGCAGCAGCCCGGCCGCGACGGCGACGGCGCCCACCGCGGCGGCGGCGGCGATCCCGAGCAGTCCGGTGCGTACGGGCCCGGGAACCCGCTTCTTCCGGCGGTGGCGTCCCATCCGCTCGCCCTTCCGGTCTCGACTTCAGCTGAATCAGTGGAAGGACTCGCCCGAACGGGCGAGTCCGTTTGCGTCGCGACTGTACGCGATGTCGGGAGTGGGCGATGTGACCCGACGGGCATTGCCCGGTGCGCGTCCGTGTAGGTTTCGCGCATGCACGAGCACGCACGGATGACCGCATGGGTACGCGGCCGCGTACAGGGAGTGGGTTTCCGCTGGTTCACCAGGGAGAACGCCCTGGAGATCGGTGGCCTTCGCGGGTTCGCGCTCAACCTCGAAGACGGCAGGGTGCAGATCGTGGCGGAGGGTCCGCGTGAGAATTGCCACCGTCTTCTGGAGTGGCTGCGGTCGTCCGACACGCCCGGTGCCGTTGCCGGCGTGACCGAGATCTGGGGCCGTCCGCGCGGTGGCTACGACGGATTCGCGATCCGCTGATCGGAACGGCGGCACGCGGGCACGCGATGTGTTCATCCGACTGCCCACAGCATGCATGTTCGAAAGAAACGTGCTGGTGGTTGCCAACAACGGTGCCGCCGTGCCAGGCTGCGCCAGTAACGATGATCTCCGAACCCCCCGGGGTCCGCGGGAGAGCCGCCGCCGTGGGTGCCCCGGCCGCGGACCCGCGGCCTGTCACCGATACGGGGTGTGATCGTGTTGACCGTCAAACTTTTTGGTGAGACGCTGGAAGCCCCGCGCACCCTGGCTGTTCGGTGGCAGGAATCGCAGTGAACACAAGCGCTGCCGAGCACCGCGGGTGCGGAAATCCCTCACGACCCACACCGCATCGGTCGGTCACTCAGTGTGGAGGACCATCCATCATGGCAAAGGCGCTTCTCGGTTACGTCGGCGGTTCCGACCCGCGACTCCTCGCCGAGATGCGACGGCTTCAGCAGCGCGTCCAGGACCTGGAGTCCGAGCTCGTACGGATCCAGTCCGAGAACGACGCGCTGAGCGCTGCCGCCGCACGGCACCATGGCGAGTCGTTGCTCGAAGGCATCGACATCGACGTACCCAAGGGCGAGCCGGCGCTCACCTGATCCTCGATCCCGTGGGGATCCGGTGAGAAACTCTCTCGCACGGCAGGCATGTATGCAAGGGACGCTTCGGCGTCCCTTCTTCTTGTCTCCCCCTCCGTGGTGCACTGCTTACCGTCTGATGTGCCCTGCATATTCAGCGATGAAACCGTGGCGTGTGCACCTCGCGGCGGGCCGGTGAAACTGCGCCGACCGCGATCTCCGGGCACCGGGAGGTAGAGTCCGGCGGCGTGCACCTCAAGGCCCTGACCCTCCGCGGGTTCAAATCCTTCGCCTCGGCGACGACGCTGCGCTTCGAGCCCGGCATCACCTGCGTCGTGGGGCCGAACGGCTCCGGCAAGTCCAATGTCGTGGACGCGCTGTCCTGGGTCATGGGCGAGCAGGGGGCGAAGTCCCTGCGCGGCGGAAAGATGGAGGACGTCATCTTCGCGGGGACGACCGGGCGCCCGCCGCTCGGCCGTGCGGAGGTATCCCTCACGATCGACAATTCCGACGGGGCGCTCCCGATCGAATACGCCGAAGTCACGATCACGCGAATCATGTTCCGCAACGGCGGCAGCGAGTACCAGATCAACGGGGACACCTGCCGGCTGCTGGATATCCAGGAACTCCTGTCCGATTCGGGTATCGGGCGGGAGATGCACGTCATCGTCGGGCAGGGCCAGCTCGACTCCGTCCTCCACGCGGACCCGATGGGACGCCGGGCGTTCATCGAGGAGGCCGCGGGCGTCCTCAAGCACCGCAGGCGCAAGGAGAAGGCCCTGCGGAAGCTCGACGCCATGCAGGCGAACCTCGCCCGTGTCCAGGACCTCACCGACGAACTGCGGCGGCAGCTCAAACCGCTGGGCCGGCAGGCCGCCGTGGCGCGCCGGGCCGCGGTCATCCAGGCCGACCTGCGCGACGCCCGCCTGCGTCTCCTCGCCGACGACCTCGTGCGCATGCGCGAGGCGCTCAGGACCGAAGTCGCCGACGAGGCCGCGCTCAAGGAGCGCAAGGAGGCCGCGGAGGCCGAGCTCAAGAGGGCCCTGGCCCGGGAGGCGGACCTGGAGGACGAGGTGCGCCGGCTGGCACCCCGGCTGCAGCGGGCCCAGCAGACCTTCTACGAGCTCTCCCAGCTGGCCGAACGGGTGCGCGGCACGGTGTCGCTGGCCGAGGCCCGGGTGAAGAGCGCCGGGTCGGTGCCCGCGGAGGAGCGGCGCGGCCGCGACCCGGAGGACATGGAGCGGGAGGCGGCGCGGATCCGCGAGCAGGAGGCCGAGCTGGAGGCCGCGTTGGAGGCGGCCCAGCGCGCGCTGGAGGACACCGTCGCCCACCGTGCCGAACTGGAGCGCGAACTGGCGGTCGAGGAGCGCCGGCTGAAGGATGTGGCCCGGGCGATCGCCGACCGCCGCGAAGGCCTCGCCCGCCTCAACGGGCAGGTCAACGCCGCCCGCTCACGCGCCGCTTCGGCCCAGGCGGAGATCGACCGGCTGGCGGCCGCCCGGGACGAGGCGCGCGAGCGGGCGATCGCGGCCCAGGAGGAGTACGAGCAGCTCAAGGCCGAGGTCGACGGGCTGGCGGCGGACGACACCGCGCTGGCGGAACGGCACGAGGCGGCGAGGCGTGAACTGTCCGAGGCGGAGGCGGCCCTGTCGGCCGCCCGGGAGGCGGCCACGGCCGCCGAACGCGAGCGGGCCGCCGTCGCCGCACGCCACGACGCCCTCGCGCAGGGCCTTCGCCGCAAGGACGGCACCGGCGCACTGCTCTCCGCCCGGGGCCGGCTCGCCGGACTGCTGGGCCCCGCCGCCGAGCTGCTGACGGTCGCTCCCGGCTACGAACTCCCCATCGCGGCGGCCCTCGGGGCGGCGGCGGACGCGGTCGCCGTCGCGGATCCCGCCACGGCGGCCGACGCCATCCGGCTGCTCCGCAAGCAGGACGCGGGCCGTGCGTCCCTGCTGCTGTCCGCGCCGGTACCGGGCGGCCCCCGTACGGCCCACGGCGACGGGGGAGTGCCCGCGGCCGGGATCCCGGCTCCCGCGCGGCCGCCCGCGGACCGCGCCACCACGCCCGAGGGCCCGGCGCATCCGCCGCCCGTGCAGCCCGCGGTTCCGGTGTGGGCACCGGGCGACCGCCCCGGCGCGGCCGCACAGCCGCACCAGGTGCCCGCCCCCGCGGCGACCGCCCCGCCCCGCGATGGTGAAGGAGCGGCGGGGGCGCCCCGGGCCGTCGACCTGGTGAGCGGGCCGCAGGAGCTGATGCCGGCCGTGGCGAGGCTCCTCCGGGACACGGTGGTCGTCGGGACGCTGGAGGACGCCGAGGACCTGGTCCGTGCGGAGCCGGGACTGGTGGCGGTCACCGCCGAGGGCGACCTGCTCGGCGCCCACTTCGCCCACGGGGGCTCCGCGGGTGTGCCCAGCCTCCTGGAGGTCCGGGCGTCGGTCGACGAGGCCGCGGCCGAGCTGGAGGAGCTGGCCGTGCGGTGCGACGAACTCGCGGCGGGGCAGCGCGAGGCGGCCGGGCGGCGTACGGCGTGCGCCTCCCTCGTGGAGGAGCTGGGCGAGCGGAGACGGGCGGCCGAGAAGGAGAAGGCCGGCGTCGCCCAGCAACTGGGCCGGCTGTCCGGGCAGGCCCGCGGCGCCGCCGGGGAGGCCGAACGCACCGCCGCGGCGGCCGAGCGCGCCCAGGCCGCCCTGGAGAAGGCGCTGTACGAGGCGAAGGAGCTGGCCGAGAGGCTGGCCGTCGCCGAGGAGACCCCCGTCGACGAGGAGCCGGACACCTCGGCGCGGGACCGGCTCGCCGCCGACGGCGCCAACGCCCGGCAGACCGAGATGGAGGCCCGGCTGCAGGTCCGTACCCACGAGGAGCGGGTGAAGGGGCTCGCCGGGCGTGCCGACGCGCTGGACCGCGGAGCACGCGCGGAACGCGAGGCGCGGGCGCGCGCCGAGCGGCGCCGTGCCAGGCTCCGCCACGAGGCGGCCGTCGCCGAGGCGGTGGCGAGCGGTGCCCGTCAGCTCCTGGCCCACGCCGAGGTGTCCGTCGTCCGGGCGGAGCGGGAGCGTGCCGCCGCCGAGGCGGCCAAGGCGGAGCGGGAGCGCGAGCTGACCGCCGCCCGCGCGGAGGGCCGGGACCTCAAGAGCGAGCTGGACAAGCTCACCGACTCCGTGCACCGCGGCGAGGTCCTCGGAGCCGAGAAGCGGCTGCGGATCGAGCAGCTGGAGACCAGGGCGCTGGAGGAGCTGGGCGTCGAACCGGCCGGGCTGGTCGCGGAGTACGGTCCCGACCAGCCCGTACCGCCGTCGCCGCCGGCCGAGGGGGAGGAGCTCCCCGAGGACCCCGGGCACCCGCGCAACCAGCCGCGGCCGTTCGTCCGCGCCGAGCAGGAGAAGCGGCTCAGGTCCGCCGAACGGGCCTATCAGCAACTCGGAAAGGTGAATCCGCTCGCCCTGGAGGAGTTCTCTGCCCTGGAGGAGCGCCACAAGTTCCTGTCCGAGCAGCTCGAGGACCTGAAGAAGACCCGGGCCGACCTGCTCCAGGTCGTGAAGGAGGTCGACGAGCGCGTCGAGCAGGTCTTCACGGACGCGTACCGGGACACCGCACGCGAGTTCGAGGGCGTGTTCTCGCGCCTCTTCCCGGGCGGTGAGGGCCGGCTGGTGCTGACCGACCCCGACAACATGCTCACCACGGGCGTGGACGTGGAGGCCCGGCCCCCGGGCAAGAAGGTCAAGAGGCTGTCGCTGCTCTCCGGCGGCGAGCGCTCGCTGACCGCCGTGGCGATGCTGGTGTCCATCTTCAAGGCCCGGCCCAGCCCCTTCTATGTGATGGACGAGGTCGAGGCGGCACTCGACGACACCAACCTCCAGCGGCTGATCCGCATCATGCAGGAGCTCCAGGAGAGCTCCCAGCTGATCGTGATCACCCATCAGAAGCGGACGATGGAGGTCGCGGACGCGCTCTACGGCGTCTCCATGCAGGGTGACGGTGTGTCCAAGGTCATCAGTCAGCGGCTCCGCTGAGCCCCTTCCCCGCCTCTCCTCCGCCGGCGGGGAGGCCCGGATGCTTCCCGGGACACCTCCCAGGAGAGAGCCACCCCCGATCTTCATTACTCGTACACAAGTGTGACCGAAGTGCAGGTTCGTGGGACGGACGACCCGGCTGTTGACTTCGAAACTTGAACGCATAGTCTCTGCAGCGTTGCTTTTACCTTCAAGTGGTGGGCGGCGCTGTGTTGTGCGCCACTGGAAGGGCTCGCCCCCACCCCCGGCGCCGTCGCCGGGTGGCCCCAGGAGTACACCGTGACCAGCACACCGCAGGCGCAGGCGCCCGAAGGCCGCAAGGCCAGGCCGGAGCACCTCAGCCATGTCGTCTTCATCGCGGCGTCGGCAGCCATGGGAGGCTTCCTCTTCGGCTATGACAGCGCGGTGATCAATGGAGCCGTCGTGGCCATCCGCGACCGCTTCGAGGTGGGCTCCGAAGCACTCGCCCAGGTCATCGCGGCCGCACTGATCGGCTGCGCCATCGGCGCGGCCACCGCCGGCCGGCTCGCCGACCGCATCGGGCGCATCCGGGTCATGCAGATCGCCGCCGTGCTGTTCGCCGCCAGTGCCATCGGCTCCGCGCTGCCGTTCGCCCTCTGGGACCTGGCCATGTGGCGCATCGTCGGCGGCGTCGCCATCGGCATGGCCTCGGTCATCGCCCCCGCCTACATCGCCGAGGTGTCCCCGTCCGCCTACCGCGGCCGGCTCGCGTCCTTCCAGCAGGCCGCCATCGTCACCGGCATCGCCCTCTCACAGCTGGTCAACTGGACCATTCTGACCATCGCCGACGGAGACCAGCGCGGTGAGATCGGCGGACTGGAGGCCTGGCAGTGGATGCTCGGCATCGAGTTCGTCCCGGCCGTGCTCTACGGCGTGCTGTCCTTCCTCATCCCCGAGTCGCCCCGATACCTGATCTCGGTCGGCCGCCACCCCGAGGCGCGCAAGGTGCTCCGCGACGTCGAGGGCCGGGCCGTGGACCTGGACAAGCGGGTCGTCGAGATCGAGCAGAACATGCGCCACGAGCGCAAGCCCTCCTTCAGGGACCTGCTCGGCGGCAGGTTCCTCTTCCTGCCGATCGTCTGGGTCGGTATCGGCCTGTCCGTCTTCCAGCAGCTCGTCGGCATCAACGTGATCTTCTACTACAGCTCGGCGCTGTGGCAGTCGGTCGGCGTCAACCCGGAGAGCTCGTTCTTCTACTCGTTCGAGACGTCGATCGTGAACATCATCGGTACGGTGATCGCGATGGTCCTGGTGGACCGGATCGGACGGAAACCGCTGGCCCTCATCGGCTCGGGGGGCATGGCGATCTCGCTGGGACTCGCCGCCTGGGCCTTCTCGTACAAGACGGAGGTCGGTGACGAGGTCTCGCTGCCCGGCCTCCAGGGCACCGTCGCCCTCTTCGCCGCCAACTTCTTCGTGCTCTTCTTCGCGCTCTCGTGGGGCGTGGTGGTGTGGGTGCTGCTCGGCGAGATGTTCCCGGGCAAGATCCGCGCGGCCGCGCTGGGCGTCGCCGCCTCGGCCCAGTGGATCGCCAACTGGCTGATCACCGTGACGTTCCCGACCCTCTCGGACTGGAACCTCTCGGGCGCGTACGTCATCTACACGGTCTTCGCCGCGCTCTCGATCCCGTTCATCCTCAAATGGGTGCCGGAGACGAAGGGCAAGGCGTTGGAGGAGATGGGCTGAGTCCCCGCTGCCCCGCTCCTCTCGGCCGACCGGCCACGGCACTGCCCCGGCTCATCCCCTGAGCCGGGGCAGTGCCCGTTCACCGGACGGGCCGAACGCCCGCGGCTGCCGGGGGCGGCCGTGGTGCTCCCCGGCCGGCACCGACCAGGCCGGGGCTGCGCGCGCTCGGCCGCCTGCGCGGGCGGCTCCGGGGCGACGCTGCCGCGGTACGCGGCGACCGCGACCGGGCCGGAAGGGGCGCCGTCAGACTGGAAGGGGCGCGTCAGGCCGGAAGGGGCGCCGTCAGCCGGAAGGGGCACCGTCAGCCGGGAGGGGCTGCGTGACGACTCCGGCAATAGGTCCAAAAAGGTGCGCAACTCCTCGTGCGGTCCTCCCAGGGGGCTGGTCCCCGGTGGCCTTGGCCGATACTGGGTGGCGTTATGGAAATCGTCATCCTTGCTGTAGTCATCGCCCTGGTCGCGATCGGCGCGATCAGCGGGCTCGTGGTCAGCAGCCGCAGGAAGAAGCAGCTGCCGCCCTCGGCGCCGTCGAGCACGCCGACCATCACCGCTCCGCCAGCCGAGCCGCACGTCGGTGAGGAGGCGGAGGCGCCGCGGGAAGAGCCCCGCCGCACCATCGAGGAGGTCGACCTCCCGTCCGCGGAGGAGGCCGTCGCCGAGCCCGCCGCCGTCGAGGATCCGGTCGTCGCCGAGCCCGAGGCTCCCTCGATCGAGATCCCGGAACCGGCCGCGGGCCGCCTGGTGCGGCTCCGCGCCCGTCTGGCCCGCTCCCAGAACACCCTGGGCAAGGGGCTGCTCAGCCTGCTGTCCCGCGAGCACCTCGACGAGGAGACGTGGGAGGAGATCGAGGACATCCTCCTCACCGCCGACGTCGGGGTCGCGGCGACGCAGGAGCTGGTCGACCACCTGCGGGAGCGGGTGAGGGTCCTCGGCACCCGCACCCCGGACGAGCTGCGGGGGCTGCTCCGCGAGGAGCTGCTGCGGCTCATCGGTACGGACGCGGACCGCTCGGTGCGGACCGAGAGCGGCCTGGACACCCCCGGCGTCGTGCTGGTCGTCGGAGTCAACGGCACGGGCAAGACCACCACCACCGGCAAGCTGGCCCGGGTGCTCGTCGCGGACGGGCGCAGCGTCGTCCTCGGCGCGGCGGACACGTTCCGCGCGGCGGCCGCCGACCAGCTGCAGACCTGGGGTGAGCGCGTCGGTGCACGCACCGTGCGCGGACCCGAGGGCGGCGACCCGGCCTCGATCGCCTATGACGCGGTCAAGGAGGGCATCGCCGAGGGTGCCGACGTCGTCCTCATCGACACGGCGGGCCGGCTGCACACCAAGACCGGTCTCATGGACGAGCTGGGCAAGGTCAAGCGCGTGGTCGAGAAGCACGGCCCGCTGGACGAGGTGCTGCTCGTCCTCGATGCCACGACGGGCCAGAACGGCCTGGTCCAGGCCCGTGTCTTCGCCGAGGTCGTCGACATCACCGGCATCGTCCTCACCAAGCTCGACGGCACTGCCAAGGGCGGCATCGTCATCTCCGTCCAGCGCGAGCTCGGTGTGCCGGTCAAGCTGGTCGGCCTCGGTGAGGGCCCGGACGACCTGGCCCCCTTCGAGCCGGAGGCCTTCGTCGACGCTCTGGTCGGCGACTAGCGGACCACGGGGGGCTCCCCGTCCGGGCCCTCCGTCCGGGCTCCCCGTCCGGCCGCACTCCGCCTACCGGCCGCCTGCTGCCCACCCCCGGTCCCGCTTGCAGTCCGCCGCGCCGCTCCCCCAGCGGCGCGGCGGAGGGCGTTTCGGGGCCCGTGTTCCACGGGCGGACGCACCGCCTGTGGAACACGGGCGGCGCGGGGGCGGTCCGGGCGGAGCCGTGCGCGGAGGGCCCCACAGGCGCTGCGCCCGGCGAGCGCCCGAGGGGGAGTCGGCGGCAGGGGCGTGGGAGGGCAGGGCCGACGGCTGCCGTCGGGGGTCTTCGGGGGCCCGGCCGGCAGCCGGTCAGGGGGCGGTGGAGCGGTGGCAGATGTAGGCGAGCGTCCCCAGCAGCAGCCGGGCCTGGGGCGGGGCCTCGCAGGAACCGAGGGCCGGCGGCCGGAGCCAGCGGGACGGGCCGAGACCGGCGTGGTCGGAGGGCGGGGCCGTCACATAGTGGCCCGTGCCGAGGCAGCGCAGGTCCAGTCCGGCGTCGTCCCAGCCCATCCGGTAGAGCAGATGCGGCAGCTCCCGGGCCGCGCCGGGGGCCACGAAGAACTGCGCGCGGCCCGTCGGCGTCGCGGACACCGGCCCCAGCGGCACGCCCATCCGCTCCAGCCTCAGCAGGGCGCGGCGCCCGGCGGCCTCGGAGACCTCCAGGACGTCGAAGGTGCGGCCCACGGGGAGCAGGGCCGAGGCGCCGGGCACCTCCGCCCATGCCTTCGCCACCTCGTCGAGGGTCGCGCCGGCCGGTACCTCGGGCGCGAACTCCAGGGGGTGCGCTCCCGGGGCCGGGCAGCCGGCGTCCCCGCAGGAGCATCGGCCCGCCGCGGCCCGCGCGCCCGGCGCCACGTCCCAGCCCCACAGTCCCGTGCACTCGGCGACCGCCGTGCACGCCGTCGTACGGCCGCGGCGCCGTGAGCCGGGCCGGATCTCCCGGACCCGGGAGCCGCCGATCGTGAAGCCCATGCCCCCTCCAACGGGTCGAACGCACCGATGGTTACGAAAAGGAGTCTGCCGGTGACGCTGCGTCGCCGTCGTCCCGGTTCGCCGGTGCGATGTGTCACTCGGGGTGGTGCGGCCGGTTCCGCGCGCCCTGGCGTGCAACGCTCCGCCGACTCCTGACCGTCGTGTGCCCAGTGAATCGCGCCTGGCCGCGGGGGAGTTCATTCGAAGGGGTGGCGAATGGTGGCGTTTCCGGAATCGCCATGGCGAGACCGGTGATCGTAGGATTACTTTCGGTGCACGGGCCCGGGGGCTCGCTGCTTCCACGGGTATGCCGGGGGCAAGTCGGTTTCCTGTTCGAAGGGGGGCGACCGCCGGACGGAGGACCGCGACCCGCGGCATTCTGCTAGGGGTTCGGACACCGCTCCGCGGGGCAGGGCATCCCGGCGGGACTTCGTGGCACGACAGGCAAGGACGACAAGCGGATGGGGGCGTTCCTGTGAGCGGCAGCGACGCGGACGGCACGGGCAACGGCAAGCGCCCGAACGAGCAGCTCGGCTCGTGGTTCGTACGCAGCGGCTGGTCGAAGGGCGAGCTGGCCCGGCAGGTCAACCGCCGGGCCCGGCAGATCGGCGCGCACCACATCAGCACCGACACCTCACGCGTCCGCAGATGGCTCGACGGCGAGCAGCCGCGCGAGCCCATCCCGCGCATCCTCAGCGAACTGTTCTCCGAGCGGTTCGGCACCGTCGTCGCCGTCGAGGACCTGGGGCTCCGGACGGCGCACCAGTCACCCTCGGTGTCCGGCGTCGACCTCCCCTGGGCGGGCCACCAGACCGTGGCGCTGCTCAGCGAGTTCTCGCGCAGCGACCTGATGCTGGCCCGCCGGGGGTTCCTCGGGACGTCGCTCGCGCTCTCGGCCGGCCCGGCCCTCATCGAGCCGATGCAGCGCTGGCTGGTGCCCACCCCGCCGTCCGGCCCCGGGCCGGCCGACTCCGCGGGCGTCCGGCGGCCCTCCCGGCTCTCCAGGCCCGAACTGGACCTGCTGGAGTCCACGACGGCCATGTTCCGCCAGTGGGACGCCCAGTGCGGCGGCGGGCTGCGCCGCAAGGCCGTCGTCGGCCAGCTCCACGAAGTGACCGACCTGCTCCAGGAGCCGCAGCCCGCGGCCGTCTCCCGAAGGCTGTTCACCTGCGCCGCGGAACTGGCCGAGCTGGCCGGCTGGATGAGCTACGACGTGGGGCTGCAGCCCACCGCGCAGAAGTACTTCGTGCTCGCCCTGCACGCCGCCAAGGAGGCCGGTGACAAGCCCCTCGGCTCGTACATCCTCTCCTCCATGAGCCGGCAGATGATCCACCTGGGCCGGCCCGACGACGCACTGGAGCTCATCCACCTCGCGCAGTACGGCAGCCGCGAGTGCGCGACCCCGCGCACGCAGGCGATGCTGTATGCGATGGAGGCCCGCGCCTACGCCAACATGGGCCAGCCCAGCAAGACCAAGCGGGCCGTGCGGATGGCCGAGGACACCTTCGCCGACGCGCTCGAGACCCGCGAGCCGGAGCCCGACTGGATCCGCTTCTTCTCCGAGGCCGAGCTCAACGGCGAGAACGCCCACTCGTACCGGGACCTCGCCTATGTCGCCGGCCGCAGCCCCATGTACGCCTCGCTCGCCGAGCCCGTCATGGAGCGCGCGGTCGACCTCTTCAGCGAGGACGACGAGCACCAGCGCTCGTATGCACTCAACCTCGTCGGCATGGCGACGGTGCATCTGCTGAAGCGGGAGCCCGAGCAGTCCACCCGGCTCGCCGAGCAGGCACTGCACATCGCCCGGCGGGTGCGCTCGGAGCGGGTCAACACCCGGCTGCGCAAGACGGTCGACACGGCGGCCAGGGACTTCGGCGACGTCCCCGAGGTCGCGCACCTCACGGATCTCATCACCGCACAGCTGCCGGAGACCGCGGAAGCGGTCTGAGCAGCCCTCCACAGAACTCCGGCGCGACGGCCGCCCCTACCGCCCGACTCGGCTCCCCACGCCAGGTCAACCGGGTGACCGTCGCGCCGGTCGTGTGCCCGCGGAGGGTACGCGCGTGACCTTCCCGTGACCCTCCAGTTCATGGGCGTGTAACACGCCCGCCCTCTTCGTCACTGCGGCGAAACATCGTGCGGCATCGGCGGAAACCCCGGCGCGCCAACCTCATGCCCCATAACGGGCCGACTCACGAGGCGGCCGTACCGGATCCAGCCGGACCGGCCGCCGACAGCCCAGGCTCCCGCCCCGCACAGGCCGCACGACGACGAGGAGACGCCGATGCCCCCAGGCATCACACTTGCCGCAGACGCCCCCGGGCTGTCTGCCGCCAACACCGGTTTCATGCTCATCTGCTCCGCGCTGGTGATGCTGATGACGCCCGGCCTGGCCTTCTTCTACGGAGGCATGGTCCGCGTCAAGAGCACCCTGAACATGCTGATGATGTGCTTCATCAGCCTCGGGATCGTCACCATCCTGTGGGTGCTCTACGGCTTCAGCCTCGCCTTCGGCACCGACTCCGGCTCCCTCATCGGCTGGTCCTCCGACTACGTCGGCCTGAGCGGCATCGGGATCAACCAGCTCTGGGACGGCTACACCATCCCGGTGTACGTCTTCGCCGTCTTCCAGCTGATGTTCGCGATCATCACGCCCGCGCTGATCAGCGGCGCCCTCGCGGACCGGGTCAAGTTCACCGCCTGGGCCCTGTTCGTCGCCCTGTGGGCCACCGTCGTCTACTTCCCGGTCGCGCACTGGGTCTGGGGCTCGGGCGGCTGGCTGTTCGAGATGGGCGTCATCGACTTCGCCGGCGGTACCGCGGTCCACATCAACGCGGGAGCCGCGGCCCTCGGTGTGATCCTCGTGATCGGCAAGCGCGTCGGCTTCAAGAAGGACCCGATGCGGCCGCACAGCCTGCCCCTGGTGATGCTGGGCGCCGGTCTGCTGTGGTTCGGCTGGTTCGGCTTCAACGCCGGCTCGTGGCTCGGCAACGACGACGGCGTGGGCGCGGTCATGTTCGTCAACACGCAGGTCGCCACGGCCGCCGCGATGCTCGCCTGGCTCGCCTACGAGAAGATCCGCCACGGCTCCTTCACCACGCTCGGCGCCGCCTCCGGCGCGGTCGCGGGCCTCGTCGCCATCACCCCCTCCGGAGGCTCCTCCTCCCCGCTCGGCGCCATCGCCATCGGTGCCGTCGCCGGTCTGCTCTGCGCCATGGCAGTCGGCCTCAAGTACCGGTTCGGCTACGACGACTCCCTGGACGTCGTCGGCGTCCACCTCGTCGGCGGTGTCGTCGGCTCGCTGCTCGTCGGCTTCTTCGCCACCGGCGGCGTCCAGTCCGACGCCAAGGGCCTCTTCTACGGCGGCGGATTCGAGCAACTCGGCAAGCAGGCCGTCGGCGTCTTCGCGGTCCTGGCCTACTCTCTGATCGTCTCCGCGATCCTGGCCCTCGTCCTCGACAAGACGATCGGCATGAGGGTCGGTGAGGACGACGAGATCTCGGGCATCGACCAGGTCGAGCACGCCGAGACCGCGTACGACTTCAGCGGGGCGGGCGGCGGCGCAGGCTCCCGCAAGACCGCCCCCGCACCCGCCGAGACCGTGGCAGCCGCACCGCAGACCAGGAAGGTGGACGCATGAAGCTCATCACCGCAGTCGTCAAGCCGCACCGGCTGGACGAGATCAAGGAGGCCCTGCAGGCCTTCGGGGTCCAGGGGCTCACGGTCACCGAGGCCAGCGGCTACGGGCGGCAGCGCGGCCACACCGAGGTCTACCGCGGCGCCGAGTACACCGTCGACCTCGTCCCCAAGATCCGGATCGAGGTCCTGGCCGAGGACGACGACGCCGACCAGCTCATCGAGGTGGTGGTGAAGGCCGCCCGCACCGGCAAGATCGGTGACGGAAAGGTGTGGAGCGTGCCGGTCGACACCGCGGTCCGCGTCCGGACCGGCGAACGCGGCCCGGACGCGCTGTAGACGGGAGTTCTGGGTGACGAGCGTCGATCTGACCACGGAAACCGAGGGCTCGGGACCCAGCGGCTACGCGGCGGCCCGGCTGCGTCTCCTCCAGGAGGAGACGCGGTCCGGGCCGTCGCGCCGTGCCGCGCTGGCCCGGCTCACCGACGACTGGCTCGCGGCGCTCTTCGCCGCGGCCAAAGAGGACACCGGGGTGCGCGGCGCCGCGCTCGTCGCCGTCGGCGGCTACGGGCGCGGCGAGCTCTCGCCCCGCAGCGACCTCGACCTCCTCCTGCTGCACGATGGCGACGCCGACCCGGGCGCGCTCGCCTCGCTGGCCGACCGGATCTGGTACCCGGTGTGGGATCTCGGGCTCGCGCTCGACCACTCGGTCCGGACCCCGGCCGAGGCCCGGCGGACGGCCGGCGAGGACATCAAGGTGCAGCTGGGGCTGCTCGACGCCCGCGCCGTCGCCGGAGACCTCGGCATGGCCGCCGGACTGCGCACGGCCGTCCTCGCCGACTGGCGCAACCAGGCGCCCGGCCGGCTCCCCGAACTCGGCGAGCTCTGCCGCGAACGCGCCGAGCGCCAGGGCGAGCTGCAGTTCCTGCTGGAACCCGACCTCAAGGAGTCCCGAGGCGGCCTGCGCGACGCCACGGCCCTGCGCGCGGTCGCCGCGTCATGGCTCGCCGACGCCCCCCGCGAGGGCCTGGCCGAGGCCCGCCGCGCCCTCCTCGACACCCGCGACGCCCTCCACCTCACCACCGGACGGGCCACCGACCGGCTCGCCCTCCAGGAGCAGGACCAGGTGGCCCGGGCCCTCGGCCTGCTGGACGCCGACGCGCTGCTGCGCCAGGTGTACGAGGCCGCGCGGACCGTCTCGTACGCCGCCGACGTCACCTGGCGAGAGGTGAACCGGGTGCTCAAGGCCCGGTCCGCGCGGCCCCGGCTGCGCGGCATCTGGGGCGGGCGCCGCCCGGAACCCGAGCGCACCCCCCTCGCCGAGGGCGTCGTCGAGATGGACGGCGAGGCCGTCCTCGCCCGCTCGGCCAGACCGGAGCGCGACCCGGTGCTGCCGCTGCGCGCGGCCGCCGCGGCGGCCCAGTCCGGCGTGCCGCTCTCCCTGCACGCCGTACGCCATCTGGCCGCCGCGACCAAGCCGCTTCCCGTGCCCTGGCCCGCCGAGGCGCGGGAGGAGCTCGTCACCCTGCTCGGAGCGGGCGAACCGACCGTCGCGGTGTGGGAGGCGCTGGAGGCCGAGGGGCTGATCACCCGGCTGCTGCCCGACTGGGAGCGGGTCCGCTGCCGGCCCCAGCGCAATCCCGTGCACACCTGGACGGTCGACCGCCACCTCGTCGAGGCCGCCGTCCGCGCCGCCGCGCTGACCCGCCGCGTCGGCCGCCCCGACCTGCTCCTCGTCGCGGCCCTGCTCCACGACATCGGCAAGGGCTGGCCGGGCGACCACTCCGTGGCCGGCGAGACCATCGCGCGCGACGTCGCCGCCCGCATCGGCTTCGACCGGCAGGACACGGGCGTGATCGCCACCCTGGTGCGCCACCACCTGCTGCTCGTCGAGACCGCCACCCGGCGCGATCTGGAGGACCCCGCGACCGTGCGGGCGGTCGCGGACGCCGTCGGCACGCCCGGCACGCTGGAACTGCTGCACGCCCTGACCGAGGCCGACGCCCTGGCGACCGGGCCGGCGGCGTGGTCCGCCTGGCGGGGATCGCTCGTCGCCGACCTGGTCAAACGGGTCGCGGGCCTCCTCACCGGGCAGGGCACGGACGAACCGGAGCCCGCCGTGACCAGCGCCGAGCAGGAGCGCCTGGCCGTCGAGGCACTGCGCACCCGCGGACCGGTCCTCGCCCTGCACGCGGCCCAGGCCGAGACCCCGCAGCCGGACGGCGAACCCGAGCCCGTCGGCGTCGAACTCCTCATCGCCGTACCCGACCAGCCGTCGGTGCTGCCGGCCGTCGCCGGCGTGCTCGCGCTGCACCGGCTCACCGTCCGCGCCGCCGACCTGCGCGCGGTGGAACTCCCCCGGGAGGTGGGGCCGGGGACCGTCCTCGTCCTGAACTGGCGGGTCGCCGCCGCCTACGGCTCGCTCCCGCAGGCCGCCCGGCTGCGCTCCGACCTCGTGCGGGCCCTCGACGGCTCCCTGGACGTGGCCGCCCGGCTCGCCGAGCGGGACGCCGCGTACCCGCGCCGGCGGGGGGTGAAGGCGCCTCCGCCGAGGGTCACCGTCGCCCCGGCGGCGTCCCGGCTGGCCACGGTCATCGAGGTCCGCGCCCAGGACGCTCCCGGGCTGCTGCACCGGATCGGCCACGCCCTGGAGTCCGCGGCGGTCAGCGTGCGCAGCGCGCGGGTGTCGACGCTCGGAGCGAACGCGGTGGACGCGTTCTACGTCACAGGCCCCCAGGGCGCCCCGCTGCCGCCCGAGGAGGCGGTGGACGTGGCACGGGCCGTGGAGGCCGCGCTGCGGACCGGGTGAACGCCGCGGACCCGGGCGGGGGGATCCGTCGGGGTCCGTGCCGGCGGGCAGACCCTCGCCGCGCCCATTCGGACCCCGTGCCGGCGGGCAGACCCTCGCCGCGCCCATCCGGACCCCGTGCCGGCGGGCAGACCCTCGCCCCGCGCATCCGGACCCCGCACCACCGGCGTCCGGCCGCGTGCCGGGGGGCAGACCCCATGCCATGCGGCCGGATACCCTGGGGTGACATCCGTCCGCCCGCCCCCGAGACCTGAGGATCCGCGACCACCGTGTTCGACACCCTCTCCGACCGCCTTGCAGCGACATTCAAGAACCTCCGGGGCAAGGGCCGCCTGTCCGAGGCCGACATCGACGCCACGGCACGTGAGATCCGTATCGCGCTGCTCGAGGCCGATGTGGCACTGCCCGTCGTGCGCGCCTTCATCAAGCAGGTCAAGGAGCGCGCCCTCGGCGCCGAGGTGTCCCAGGCGCTGAACCCCGCCCAGCAGGTCATCAAGATCGTCAACGAGGAGCTCATCGGCATCCTCGGCGGCGAGACCCGCCGGCTGCGCTTCGCCAAGCAGCCGCCCACGGTGATCATGCTCGCGGGCCTCCAGGGCGCCGGTAAGACCACCCTGGCCGGCAAGCTCGGCCTGTGGCTCAAGGGCCAGGGCCACTCCCCGCTGCTCGTCGCCTGCGACCTGCAGCGCCCCAACGCCGTGAACCAGCTGGCGGTCGTCGCCGAGCGCGCGGGCGTCGGGGTCTTCGCGCCCCAGCCCGGCAACGGTGTGGGCGACCCGGTGCAGGTCGCCAAGGAGTCGATCGAGTACGCGAAGTCGAAGGTCCACGACATCGTCATCGTCGACACCGCGGGCCGGCTCGGCATCGACCAGGAGATGATGCAGCAGGCCGCGGACATCCGTGACGCGGTCGGCCCCGACGAGGTCCTCTTCGTCGTCGACGCGATGATCGGTCAGGACGCGGTCAACACCGCGGAGGCCTTCCGCGACGGCGTCGGCTTCGACGGAGTGGTGCTGTCCAAGCTGGACGGCGACGCCCGCGGCGGTGCCGCGCTCTCCATCGCGCACGTCACCGGCAAGCAGATCATGTTCGCCTCGAACGGCGAGAAGCTGGACGAGTTCGACGCGTTCCACCCGGACCGCATGGCGTCCCGCATCCTTGGCATGGGCGACATGCTGTCGCTGATCGAGAAGGCCGAGCAGACCTTCAGCCAGGCCGAGGCCGAGAAGATGGCGGCCAAGCTGGCGAAGGGACCCAAGGAGTTCACGCTCGACGACTTCCTGGCCCAGATGGAGCAGGTCAGGAAGATGGGCTCCATCTCCAAGCTGCTCGGGATGCTGCCGGGCATGGGTCAGATCAAGGACCAGATCAACAACATCGACGAGCGGGACGTCGACCGTACGGCGGCGATCATCAAGTCGATGACGCCCGGCGAGCGCACCGACCCGACGATCATCAACGGCTCCCGCCGGGCCCGTATCGCCCGTGGTTCCGGTGTCGACGTCAGCGCGGTGAAGAACCTGGTGGAGCGGTTCTTCGAGGCCCGCAAGATGATGTCGCGCATGGCCCAGGGCGGGGGCATGCCGGGCATGCCGGGCATCCCGGGCATGGGGGGCGGCCCGGGCCGTCAGAAGAAGAAGCAGAAGCAGGCCAAGGGCAAGCAGCGCTCCGGCAACCCGATGAAGCGCAAGGCCGAGGAGCAGGCCGCGCAGGCCCGCCGCGAGCAGTCCGGCCAGGGGAGCCCGTTCGGGCTGCCGGCGGGCGGCCAGGGCGCGCAGGACTTCGAGCTCCCGGAGGAGTTCAGGAAGTTCATGGGCTGACGGGTCCGGCCACGAGCACCCCGGCCCCGCGATCACCCGATCGCGGGGCCCTCGGCCGTCCCGCGCCCCCGGCGGCCCGGACGCCCGGGTCACCGCGGCCCGCGCCGGGTGGCAGCGGGCCCCGTTTTGTGCGCTGATGGGCAGAGATCGGGATCAGCCGAGGGACCGGAGGGCAGGCCGTGGCCAATTCCGTACCCCCGCGCGATCGCACCGACCAGCCCTGGCGGTCGGAGGGGGCACCGCCACCGGCGCCGCCGCGCAGGAAGCCGCCCGGGGGCTGGATCGTGCTCGTCGCGACCGCCGCGGCCCTCTTCCTCGTCGCCTACGGAATCCTGTCGTACTTCGCCGGGGGCGACGAGCAGAGGATCTCGTACACCGAGTTCAGCAAGCAGGTCGAGGCCGGCAACGTCACCAAGATCTACGCCAAGGGCGACACGATCGAGGGCGAACTGAGAACGGGGCAGCCGATTCCCGGCGGCGAGGGCGACTACACCACATTCCGCACCCAGCGACCGGAGTTCGCGGAGGACGACCTGTGGCGGCAGCTGACCCAGAAGGGCGTGACCGTGACGGCCGAACCGGTCGTCGTCCAGCGCAGCCTGCTGACCAATCTGCTGCTCTCCCTCGCACCGATCCTGATCCTGGTGCTGCTCTGGGTGGCTCTGGCGAGACGCCTGGGGCCACGTCTGGGCGGCCCACTGGGCCGCAAGGCGCCGCCCCGCCCCGTGGAGCTGGAACCCCACCGGCGCACCACCTTCGCCGACGTGGCGGGGATCGACGAGGTCCAGGGCGAGCTGGACGACGTCGTCGACTTCCTGAAGAACCCCGAGGTCTACCGGGCCATGGGCGCGCGCATGCCCGGCGGCGTCCTGCTCGCCGGTCCGCCCGGCACCGGCAAGACGCTGCTCGCGCGGGCCGTGGCGGGCGAGGCCGGGGTGCCGTTCTTCTCCGCGTCCGCGTCGGAGTTCATCGAGATGATCGTGGGCGTCGGCGCCTCTCGCGTCCGCGAGCTGTTCGCCGAGGCCCGCAAGGTCGCCCCGGCCATCGTCTTCATCGACGAGATCGACACCATCGGACGGGTACGCGGCGGGGGCGCGACCGTCGGCGGGCACGACGAGCGCGAGCAGACCCTCAACCAGATCCTGACCGAGATGGACGGCTTCACCGGCTCGGAGGGCGTCGTCGTGATCGCCGCGACCAACCGCGCGGACGTCCTGGACCCGGCGCTCACCCGGCCCGGCCGGTTCGACCGGATCGTGCACGTCAGCCCGCCCGACCGGGCGGGCCGTGAGGCGATCCTCAGGATCCACACCCGGGACATCCCGCTCGCGCCGAGCGTCGACCTGGTGCAGGTGGCCCGAACCACACCGGGCATGACCGGTGCCGAACTGGCCAACCTCGCCAACGAGGCCGCCCTGCTCGCGGTCAAGCGGCGGCAGGACGGGGTGACCCAGCGGGATCTCTCCGACGCCCTGGAGAAGGTGCAGCTCGGCGCGGAGCGCGCGCTCGTGATGCCCGAGGGCGAGCGCCGCAGGACGGCGTACCACGAGAGCGGCCACGCCCTGCTCGGCATGCTCCAGCCGGGCGCCGACCCCGTTCGCAAGGTCACGATCGTCCCGCGCGGCCGGGCACTGGGCGTCACCCTGTCCACCCCCGACGCCGACAAGTACGCCTACACCGAGGAGTACCTGCGCGGCAGGATCATCGGCGCGCTCGGCGGCATGGCGGCGGAGCACGTCGTCTTCGGGATCGTCACCACCGGCTCGGAGAACGACCTGGAGCAGGTGACCCGGCTGGTCAGGGGCATGGTCGGACGCTGGGGGATGAGCGAGCGCGTCGGCCGCTTCACCGCCGTGTCGGGGGACGGCCAGGAGCCGTACGGACTCACCGCGGCCCCGGCGACGCTGGACGCGGTGGACCACGAGATGCGCAGGATCGCCGAGGAGTGCTACGAGAGCGCCTGCCGGCAGCTCCGCGAGAACCGGGACCGGCTGGACGCACTGGCCGAGGCACTCCTCGCCGCCGAGACGCTGGACGAGGAGGAGGCGTACCGGGCCGCGGGGATCCCACGGCTCAAGAAGGACGCCAACGGCCACTGAAACCGGGACCGGGGCGTGGGGCACGAGGGCGCGGGGCACGGGCGGCGCCCTCGGGTGCCCGTGGCGGCAGGTGCTTGCGGTGCCAATGGTGGCTCGGGGGAGCTTCCAGACCGCGGCGCCGCCCTGCGGGTCGAGGTACCTTCCCGCTGATCGCTGATCGCTGATCGCTGATCGCTGATCGCGGGCCCGTGGCGCTGTGCCCTGCCCATCGCGGGCCCGGGCTCCCTGGCCGTCCGTCACGGGGCAGGCGCCGTCAGGGCGTACGGGCCGTCACGTCGTACGGGCCGTCACGGCGTAAGCGCTGTCACGGCGTACGGGCTATCAGGTACCGGAAGACGTTCGGCATCCACACCGTCCCGTCGGCCCGCACATGGGGATGGAGCGCCTCCTTGACCTCCTTCTCCACCTGCGCCGGGTCCGTTGCCCGTACCGCCGCGTCGAACAGGCCGGTCGACAGCAGGCCGCGCACGGCGCTGTCCAGGTCCGCGTAGCCGAAGGGGCACGACACCCGGCCCGAGCCGTCCGGGCGTATCCCCGCCCTGGACGCGACGTCCTCCAGGTCGTCCCTGAGCGTCGGCCGCCAGCCGCCGTCCGAGCGGAGCCGCTCGGTGAGTCTGCTCGCCACCCGCAGCACGGCCGAGGTGGCACACCGCTCGGGCGGGCCCCAGCCCGCCAGCACCACGGGGCTGCCGCGCTCGGCGAGCGGAACCGCCGCCTCCAGCGCGGGCACCAATCCGTCGGAGTCGCCGGCCGTACACCCGATCGGCTGAAAAACCGTGATCATGCTGAACAGCGGGCGCCGGGGATCGGCGGCCTGCTCCGGCCCGCCCTCGACCACCCGCGCCCCGGGCGCGGCCCCGGAGCCGGGGTGCTGCTGCCCGGAGGCGAGCCGCTCGCGCGCCAGCGCCGTCCTCGCCCGGTCCGTGTCGACGCCGGTGACGCTCGCCCCGCGCTCCGCGGCCAGCAGCAGGGCCAGGCCGGAACCGCAGCCGAGGCCCAGTACGCGGGTGCCGGCGCCGACCTCCAGGTGCTCGTACACCGCCTCGTAGAGCGGCACCAGCATCCGCTCCTGGATCTCGGCCCAGTCACGGGCGCGCCTCCCGGCATCCGCCGGGGGCGCTGAGGACGTACGAGGGTGGTGCGGGACGAGCGTAGGTGTCATCGAAAGCGCCCCAATCCGCCAAGAGGTCAGCCTTGCCCTGCTGGACAGCCCCCGTGTCGTATCGCTCGCGCCCCCCGTATGCCAGGGAACTGCGCTTCGCTCGGTACGTCCAGAGGTCGCACCGCAATGGCTCGGATGCCCCGGTCGTGCGCCCCCGCGCCCGGAACCTTTCCGCATCCAGAGTGCCGCCCCCTCACGATTCCCGCCACGGCAGGGCCGCGCGTCCCGTGCCGGGGCCGCGGGCTTCCGCCGCCGGTCCCGGGGCCCGGCGGGCCTCGCCGAACTCAGAGCGCGGACGGCGGCCCCGTACGCGGCACTGCGGTGGTCCGCCCCAGCGGTCTGCGGTCTGCGGTCTGCCGGCTGCGGGGCGGCTGCCGCGGACGTCCGCCGGCGGCTGCGGCGGGAGCCGGGCGCCCGCGGGGGGAGCCCGGGGCGTGCCCCGGACCGCCGGGGGTGGCATCCCGGCGGCCGGAGGGCCGGTGCCGGGCCCCGCCGGAAGCGGCGCAAGGCGCGCGGGCGCAGGTCGCGTTCGGCCGACGGCGCGCCCCTGCCGGGCGCGTCCGCCCCGGCGCGCGGCCCGCGGGCGTGCAACGGCTCCGGCCGGTGTCGCGTTGCTGCCTGGACGCGTGGCTACGTACCACCTTGTAGTGAGCTGCGAGGCTTCTCCGCAGATCAGCGCACCCGCCCTCGTCAGGACGCATCAAGGGCAACTGACGGGTACGTGCAAATTATTTGGGATGCCCCGGAATGGAACCCGGGGGGCGTCCGGCTCGTTGTCACGACGTGAGCACGACACCACCTGTTCTCGCCGCAGAGCTGGCACAGGCGTGGGCCGACATTCAGCGGCACCACCCCGAGCTGCCCGATCTTGCCGCGCCAGAGTCACTGATCGGAGAGTCCTCGTCGGCCTGCGGGCACGAGCTCTCCTTCGAGCGACTGCTCCACGAGGCAGTCCACGGCATCGCCGCCGCCCGGGGGGTCCGCGACACCTCGCGCGCCGGCCGCTACCACAACCGCCGGTTCCTGGCGATCGCCGAGGAGATGGGCCTGGACCACCCGGATGAGCCGCACCCCAGCAGCGGCTTCTCGCTGGTCACACTCACCCCCGAGGCGAAGCGGCGGTACCGGCCGACCATCGAGCGGCTGCAGCGCGCCCTCGCGGCGCACACGGTCGCCACGGCATCCGACACCAAACGGACCTTCCGCGGCCCGGCGGCCCGCCACGGCTCGTCCGGGGGCGGCGTCCGGGTCAAGGCGGTCTGCGACTGCGGGAGAAACGTCCGGGTGGTCCCCTCGGTCCTCGCCCAGGCGCCGATCGTCTGCGGCGGCTGCGGCAAGCCCTTCCGCATCCCCGAACCGGTGGCGGCGGCGAGCTGAGCGGGGCACCCCGCCCGACCGTCCACCGGGAGTGACCGGCCGGCCCGGCCCGGGGCCCCACGGCCTCGGGTCAGCCGGGCGGTATCCGTGTGGCACAATGTCTAGCTGTACTCGACAGTCGCACAGGACCCCTCTCTCCTCCGGCTGACGCGTCCATCGGGCCATCGGGTACCGCAACCCCACGCGGCATCTCGTTGTGCCCAACCACGTCAAAACCAGGAGATCCCACTCCCGTGGCAGTCAAGATCAAGCTGAAGCGTCTGGGCAAGATCCGTTCGCCTCACTACCGCATCGTCGTCGCCGACTCCCGTACCCGCCGTGACGGCCGGGCCATCGAGGAGATCGGTCTGTACCACCCGACGTACAACCCGTCGCGCATCGAGGTCGACTCGGAGCGCGCCCAGTACTGGCTGTCCGTCGGCGCCCAGCCGACCGAGCCGGTCCTCGCGATCCTGAAGCTCACCGGCGACTGGCAGAAGCACAAGGGCCTGCCCGCCCCGGAGAAGCCGCTCCTCGCCCCGGCGACGAAGGAAGAGAAGCGCCGCTCCTTCGACGAGTTCGCCAAGGCTCTCGAGGGCGAAGAGGGCAAGGGTGAGGCCATCACCCAGAAGTCGAAGAAGACCGAGAAGAAGGCGGACGAGGCTGAGGCCCCCGCCGAGTCCACCGAGGCCTGAGCATGCTCGAGGAGGCTCTCGAGCACCTCGTGAAGGGCATCGTCGACAACCCCGAGGACGTGCAGGTCGCCTCGCGCAACCTGCGTCGCGGCCGGGTGCTCGAGGTCCGGGTGCACCCCGACGATCTCGGTAAGGTGATCGGCCGCAACGGCCGCACCGCGCGCGCCCTGCGCACCGTCGTGGGCGCCATCGGCGGCCGTGGCATCCGGGTCGACCTCGTCGACGTGGACCAGGTCCGCTGAACAGTTGATCACCGGCGCGGGCCGGGGAGGGCCGACCGGCCCTCCCCGGCCCGTCGTCGTACGACAGGAGCTTTGAGCGTGCAGCTGGTAGTCGCACGGATCGGCCGCGCCCACGGCGTCAAGGGCGAGGTCACCGTCGAGGTGCGTACCGACGAGCCGGAACTGCGGCTCGCCCCCGGAGCCGTCCTGGCCACCGACCCGGCCTCCGCCGGTCCGCTGACCATCGAGACCGGCCGGGTGCACAGCGGTCGTCTGCTGCTGCGCTTCGAGGGCGTGAAGGACCGCAGCGGCGCCGAGGCCCTGCGCAACACCCTGCTGATCGCCGAGATCGACCCGGAGGCGCTGCCGGAGGAGCCCGACGAGTACTACGACCACCAGCTCATGGACCTGGACGTGGTGCTCGCGGACGGCACGGAGATCGGCCGGATCACGGAGATCTCCCATCTGCCGTCCCAGGACCTCTTCATCGTCGAGCGGCCCGACGGCAGCGAGGTCATGATCCCGTTCGTCGGGCAGATCGTCACCGAGATCGACCTGGCCGCGCAGAAGGCCGTCGTCGACCCGCCCCCCGGCCTGGTCGACGACCGTGCGGAGACCGCCTCGCGGCGTGACGCGGACACCGGGGACGGGAACTGATGCGGCTCGACGTCGTCACCATCTTCCCCGAGTACCTGGAGCCGCTGAACGTCTCGCTCGTCGGCAAGGCCCGGGCCCGCGGGCAGCTCGACGTCCACGTCCACGACCTGCGGGACTGGACGTACGACCGGCACAGCACCGTCGACGACACCCCGTACGGCGGCGGACCGGGCATGGTCATGAAGACCGAGCCCTGGGGCGAGGCGCTGGACGAGGTCCTCGCCGCCGGCTACGAGTCGGGCGCCTGCGCACCCGCGCTGGTGGTGCCCACCCCCAGCGGCCGCCCGTTCACCCAGGAGCTCGCCGTCGAACTCTCCGAGCGGCCCTGGCTGATCTTCACCCCGGCCCGCTACGAGGGCATCGACCGCCGTGTGGTCGACGAGTACGCGACCCGCATACCCGTCCACGAGGTCTCCATCGGCGACTATGTGCTGGCCGGGGGCGAGGCCGCCGTCCTCGTCATGACCGAGGCCGTCGCACGGCTGCTCCCCGGCGTCCTCGGAAACGCCGAATCCCACCGCGACGACTCCTTCGCGCCCGGCGCCATGGCCGACCTCCTGGAGGGCCCCGTCTACACCAAGCCGCCGCTCTGGCGCGGCCGCGGTGTCCCGGACGTGCTGCTCAGCGGCCACCACGGCAGGATCGCCCGATGGCGCCGGGACGAGGCCTTCCGCCGGACCGCCCTGCACCGGCCGGACCTGATCGAGCGCTGCGACCCGTCCGCGTTCGACAGGAAGGACCGGGAGATCCTCTCCATCCTGGGCTGGGCGCCGTCTCCCGACGGCCGATTTTGGCGCAGGCCTCAGGCCGTGGAAGAATAGGCCGCTGCCGTTCGTCCGGCGTGCGCCCCTGCCACAGGGGGACACGACGCCCGTCCCGACGCCGCGGCTCCTTCACGATCACTTCCTATTGCCGTCGATGACCTGTGGCATCGGCGAAGAAAGCAGACGAACATGTCGCACGTGCTCGACGCCGTCAACGCCGCCTCGCTGCGGACCGACCTCCCCGCCTTCCGCCCCGGTGACACCGTGAACGTCCACGTCCGCGTCATCGAGGGCAACCGCTCCCGCATCCAGCAGTTCAAGGGCGTCGTCATCCGCCGCCAGGGTTCGGGCGTCAGCGAGACCTTCACGGTCCGCAAGGTCTCCTTCTCCGTCGGCGTCGAGCGCACCTTCCCGGTGCACAGCCCGATCTTCGAGAAGATCGAGCTGGTCACCCGCGGCGACGTCCGCCGTGCCAAGCTCTACTACCTGCGTGAGCTGCGCGGCAAGGCCGCGAAGATCAAGGAGAAGCGCGAGAACTGAGCCGCGGCTCACACCCGTGCCCCGCTGAGGCCTCATACGGTTCTTACGGCGGCCGGATAGCATCTGGCCCCGATGGACACCGAAGCACTGCACACGGAGCGCGACCGCTCTTCCGCCCCCGAGACCCACGGGTCCGGCGCCGGAGAGGGGTCGCGCTCCGTGCGCGTTTCCCGGCAGTCCCCCCGGCGGTGGTCCCCCTGGCGGCGAGCCGGTGTCCTCGGCGGTGCCTGCGCCGTCTTCCTGCTGCTCCTCAGCCACTTCGTGATGCAGCCGTTCCTGATCCCCAGCACTTCCATGCAGCCCGCCCTGGAGGTCGGCGACCGGGTGCTGGTGAACAAGCTGGCGTACCGCTTCGGCTCCGAGCCGCGGCGCGGTGACGTGGTCGTGTTCGACGGCACCGGCTCCTTCGTCCCGGAGGGCGTGGCGGAGAACCCGGTCAGCGCCGCCGCCCGGGAGGGGCTCTCCGCCCTCGGGCTCGCGGAACCGTCCGACACCGATTTCGTCAAACGTGTGGTGGGCGTGGGCGGCGACCGCGTGGTCTGCTGCGACAAGGGGGGACGGCTCGAGGTGAACGGCGTACCGGTCGACGAGAGCTATCTGTACGCCGGTGACGCCGCGTCGCACGTGCCCTTCGACATCGTCGTACCGCAGGGGACCCTGTGGGTCATGGGCGACCACCGCAGCAGGTCGCGCGACTCCCGCGACCACCTCGGCGAGCCCGGCGGTGGCACGGTGCCCCTCGACAGGGTCGTCGGACGCGCGGACTGGATCGGCTGGCCGGCCGGCCGCTGGTCCCCGCTGCCGGCGACCGGCGCCTTCGACCGCGTGACCGCGCCGGAAGGCGCCCATGGGTAGCCGCGGACGCCGTGCGAGCCACCGGGCCGACACCAGGCTGCCCACCGGTACCCGGCCCACCGACGGCGGCCGGACGCTCCCCGGGCGCGCCGAGCGGCGCAGGCTCGCCAAGAAGGTGAAGAGACGGCGGCAGCGCTCCGCGGTCAAGGAGATCCCGATCCTGATCACGGTGGCGCTGGTGATCGCCCTGGTGCTCAAGACGTTCCTGGTGCAGGCGTTCGTCATCCCCTCCGGCTCGATGGAGCAGACGATCCGCATCGACGACCGGGTCCTGGTCGACAAGCTGACGCCCTGGTTCGGCTCCAAGCCCGAGCGCGGCGACGTCGTCGTCTTCAAGGACCCCGGCGGCTGGCTCGAGGACGAGCAGACCCCGCGGCCGGACGACCCGATCGTCGTCAAGCAGGTCAAGGACGTACTGACCTTCATCGGCCTGCTGCCGAGCGACGACGAGCAGGACCTGATCAAGCGGGTCGTCGCCGTCGGCGGCGACTCGGTGAAGTGCTGCGACGCGGACGGCAGGGTCACGGTCAACGGGGTCCCGCTGAACGAGCCGTATCTGCACCCCGGCAACGCCCCGTCGACGATGCGGTTCGACGTGCAGGTCCCCGAGGGCCGGCTCTTCGTGATGGGCGACCACCGGTCGAACTCGGCCGACTCCCGGTTCCACCTCGACGAGGAGTACAGCGGCACCGTCTCGGAGGAGGAGGTCGTCGGGCGCGCCGTGGTCATCGCGTGGCCGCTGGACCACTGGCGCAAACTGGAGGAGAGGGGTACGTACGCCTCGGTGCCCGATGCGCGCGCCGGGACGGCCACCGCACTCGGACCGTCGCATAGTGTGTCCTCCCGGGATCACAAAGGAGTGGTCCTGCTCCCGAGCCCTGCGGAACTCCCGCTCGTTATGGGAGTGGTGGGCCTGCGTCTTCTCGGGCGCCGGCGGTCGCACGGAGTGAGGAGTGGATGTGGGGGATGTGGCGGTAGGCGCACGGTCCGGACACGAGGGGCCCGAGGAGCGGCCCGAGCGGTACGCGAGGCCTTCCCCCGGTTCCGGCAGCTCCGACGGCCTTCCCCCGCAGGGCGACGGCGCTTCGGGGGACGGTGAGGCGGCGGGCGACGGCGGCTCGTCCGGTACCGGTGCGAAGAAGCAGCGGTCCTTCTGGAAGGAACTGCCGCTGCTGGTCGGTATCGCGCTGGTGCTGGCGCTGCTGATCAAGACCTTCCTGGTGCAGGCGTTCTCGATCCCGTCCGACTCGATGATGAACACGCTGCAGCGGGGCGACCGGGTGCTGGTCGACAAGCTGACTCCCTGGTTCGGCTCCGAGCCCGAGCGCGGCGAGGTCGTGGTGTTCCACGATCCGGGCGGCTGGCTGGACGACACCCACACCCCCGAGCCCAACCTGGTGCAGCGGTTCCTGAGCTTCATCGGCCTGATGCCGTCGTCGGAGCAGAAGGACCTGATCAAGCGGGTCATCGCGGTAGGCGGTGACACCGTCTCCTGCAAGAAGGGGGGCAAGGTCATGGTCAACGGCAAGGCCCTGGACGAGACGTCGTACATCCGCCCGGGCAGCACGCCCTGCGACGACAAGCCGTTCGGGCCGATCCGGGTGCCCGAGGGCCGGATCTGGGTGATGGGCGACAACCGGGACAACTCCCTGGACTCCCGCTACCACCAGGAGCTGCCCTACAACGGCACGGTCAGCAACGAGGACGTCGTGGGGCGGGCCGTGGTGGTGGCCTGGCCGTTCGACCGCTGGTCCACGCTGCCCGTTCCGGACACCTTCGACCAGCCCGGACTGAACGCGGCGGCGCCGATCGGCGGGACCGCCGTGCCCGGCGCACTCGCCGCGGCGGGCGCGTTGCCGATCGTGCTGGTCCGCCGGAGGCGGCTGACCGGCGGGCGAACCGGCGGGTAGGGTGCCGCTCGGATCAGCGATCGCCGGTCCTGGGAGGCAGGGAGCGCTGCGATGAGCGGAATGGGACGTACGGGCAACGGCCGCGGCCGCCTCGGCAGTGTGCTGTCGGGGCTCGCCGTGGCCGTCGGCTGTGTGCTCTTCCTCGGCGGCTTCGTCTGGGGGGCGCTGCTCTACCAGCCGTACACGGTGCCGACGGACTCGATGTCCCCCACCGTGGCGCCGGGAGACCGGGTGCTGGCGGAGCGGATCGACGGCTCCGAGGTCCGGCGCGGGGACGTCGTCGTCTTCACCGACCGGGTGTGGGCGGACGCGCCGATGGTGAAGCGCGTGGTCGGGATCGGCGGGGACACGGTCGCCTGCTGCGACGCGGACGGCCGGATGACCGTCGACGGCAGGGCCGTCGAGGAACCGTATCTGCGCGGTGAGGAGCCCGCCTCGCCGATCGGTTTCACCGTCTCGGTGCCCGAGGGGAAGCTCTTCCTCCTGGGGGACGAGCGCAGGACCTCCGTGGACTCCCGAGCGCACCTTCAGGAGGCCGGCCAGGGCACGGTGCCGGCCGGGGCCGTCAGCGCCCGGCTGGACGCCGTCGCCTGGCCTCTCGGCGGAGTCCTGGAACGGCCGCGGAGCTTCGCCGCCCTGCCGGGCGGGATCTCCGAGCCCGGGCCCATCCGGCAGGTTCTGGCGACGGTGACGGCCGGTGCCGTGCTGATCCTGGGCGGGGCCGCCTGGGGGCCGCTCGCCGGGCTCGCCGGCCGACGGCGGCGGTCGGCCGGGCGGAGCGGGGCGGCCGGGCGGAGCGGGGCGGCCGCGGATGCCTGAGGAGCCCGCGGAGGGCCTGGCACCCGGGGCGGCCGCGGACGGGCCCGCGCTGCGCCGGGTCTCCCGGGTGATCCTGCTCGATCCCGACGACCGCGTGCTGCTGCTGCACGGCTTCGAGCCGGACGATCCGGACGACGACTGGTGGTTCACGCCCGGCGGCGGGGTCGAGGGCACGGAGTCCCGGGAGGAGGCCGCGCTGCGCGAACTGGCCGAGGAGACGGGGATCACGGAGGTCGAGCTGGGGCCGGTGATCTGGCAGCGCCAGTGCTCCTTCCCGTTCGACGGGCGCCGCTGGGACCAGGACGAGTGGTACTACCTGGCGCGTACCCGGCAGACGGCGACCAGCCTGACGGGGCTGACCCGGCTGGAGCGGCGCAGTGTCGCCGGGCTCAGGTGGTGGACCTCCGCCGAACTGTCCGCGGCGCGTGAGACGGTGTACCCGACCAGGCTCGCCGAGCTGCTGCGCACGCTGCTCGACGAGGGGCCTCCGAGTGCGCCCGTGGTCCTGGCCCGGGAAGTCGTCTAGGGACGCGGGGGCTGGCGCACAATGGGGGGACGCACGGCTGAAGGGGAACATGCCATGAGCGCCGAGGACCTCGAGAAGTACGAGACCGAGATGGAGCTGAAGCTCTACCGGGAGTACCGCGACGTCGTCGGTCTGTTCAAGTACGTGATCGAGACCGAGCGTCGCTTCTACCTCACCAATGACTACGAGATGCAGGTGCACTCGGTGCAGGGCGAGGTCTTCTTCGAGGTGTCCATGGCGGACGCCTGGGTCTGGGACATGTACCGGCCGGCCAGGTTCGTGAAGCAGGTCCGGGTGCTCACGTTCAAGGACGTGAACATCGAGGAGCTGAACAAGAGCGATCTGGAGCTCCCCCAGGGCTGACCCTCACCCGAACGAGGGGCGCGGTTTTCCACAGCGAGGCGGTTTTCCACCAAGATCCACCCGCCGGGGCCACGCGCGTCAGAGTCGGTGCCGGAGGTGGTGCCGAGATGAACGCGACGCGTGCACTGGGGCGGTACGGCGAGGAACTGGCGGCCCGGCGGCTGGCGGCGGGCGGGATGGCCGTGCTCGCCCGGAACTGGCGATGCGGACGGGCCGGCGAGATCGACATCGTCGCCCGGGACGGCGACACGGTGGTCGTCTGCGAGGTCAAGACGCGCAGGGGCGGCCCGGAGGGGCGGGCGCCCTTCGAACATCCGATGGCCGCGATCACCACGGCCAAGGCGGACCGCCTCAGACGTCTGGCCGCGTGCTGGCTGGAGCTCCACGGGGGACCACCACCCCGCGGCGGGGTGCGGATCGATCTCGTGGCGGTGCTGCTCCCCCGGCGGGGAGCGCCCCGGGTCGAGCACGTGACGGGGGTGGCCTGATGGGATTCGCCCGCACCTGCTCCGTGGCGCTGGTGGGCGTCGAGGGCGTGGTCGTGGAGGTCCAGGCGGACCTGGAACCGGGGGTCGCGGCCTTCACCCTGGTCGGGCTGCCGGACAAGAGCCTCGTGGAGAGCCGCGACCGGGTCCGGGCGGCGGTCGTCAACTCCGGTGCCGAGTGGCCGCAGAAGAAGCTCACGGTCGGCCTCAGCCCGGCGTCCGTGCCCAAGGGCGGCAGTGGGTTCGACCTCGCCGTAGCCTGCGCGGTCCTGGGCGCGGCCGAGCGCGTCGATCCCAGGGCGATCGCGGATCTGGTGCTCCTCGGCGAGCTCGGCCTGGACGGCAGGGTGCGGCCGGTGCGGGGCGTCCTGCCCGCGGTCCTCGCCGCGGCGGAGGCCGGCTACCAGCAGGTCGTCGTGCCCGAGCGGACCGCGGGCGAGGCCTCGCTCGTGCCGGGCGTCTCGGTCCTCGGCGTGCGCAGTCTCCGCCAGCTGATCGCGGTGCTGAACGACGAGCCGGTGCCGGAGGAGGAGCCCGACGGCGACGGCCGGCCCGGTGCCCTGCTCGCGGGGCTGGTGGTGCCCGGCGCCGGGCCGGGCACGGGACTCCCCGCCGATCCGGACCGGGCCGGCTCCCTGCCCGACCTGGCGGACGTCGCCGGTCAGCACGGGGCACGGACCGCGCTCGAGGTCGCCGCGGCCGGGAGACACCACCTGCTGCTCCAGGGACCTCCGGGCGCGGGCAAGACCATGCTCGCGGAGCGGCTTCCGTCGGTGCTCCCGCCGCTCACCCGCAAGGAGTCCCTCGAGATCACCGCCGTCCACTCGGTCGCGGGCATCCTCCCGCCCGGCGAACCCCTGGTGCGCACCCCGCCCTACTGCGCCCCGCACCACTCTGCGACGATGCAGTCCCTCGTGGGCGGCGGGCAGGGCGTGCCGAGGCCCGGAGCGGTCTCCCTGGCGCACCGGGGCGTCCTGTTCCTGGACGAGGCCCCGGAGTTCTCCGGCAAGGCGCTCGACGCCCTCCGCCAGCCCCTCGAATCGGGTCATGTGATCGTGGCGCGGAGTGCGGGTGTGGTCCGGCTGCCCGCCCGGTTCCTCCTGATGCTCGCGGCCAACCCCTGCCCCTGCGGGCGCCACACCCTGCACGGCGCGGGATGCGACTGCCCTCCCGCGCTGATCCGGCGCTACCAGGCACGGCTCTCCGGCCCGCTGCTCGACCGGGTGGACCTGCGGGTCGAGGTGGAGCCCGTCAGCCGCGCCGACCTGCTGGGCCAGGGCGCCCGCGGCGAGCCGTCCGCGTCCGTCGCGGCCCGGGTCGGGGAGGCGCGGGACCGGGCGGCCGCCCGGCTGTCCGGCACCCCGTGGCGCGCCAACAGCGAGGTGCCCGGCCATGAGCTGCGCACCCGCTGGCACACCGCTCCCGGCGCGCTCGCCGCGGCGGAGCGGGACATGGAGCGGGGGCTGCTCACGGCCAGGGGCATGGACCGGGTGCTCCGGGTCGCCTGGACGGTCGCCGACCTCGCCGGCCGTGACCGGCCCCATGCACGGGATGTGGACCTGGCGCTGCAACTGCGCACGGGCATCGCCCGCGGCGTCCCGGCGGGCTTCGGAGCCGGGCGATGAGCACCGGTCCCGTGCACGGGCCGCCCCGGCGCCCGGGCACGGAGTGGGGAGCCCCGGCATGACCGCCGGAGCGGGTGAGGAGGAGCGCAGGGCGCGTGCGGCGTTGACAGGGGTCGTCGAACCGGGTGATGAGCGCGCGGGCGGATGGCTGCGCCGGTACGGCCCGGTGGAGCTCCTGACCCGTCTCACCGCGCCCGCCGGGACCGAGAACCCCCTCCCCGGAGCCGGGGAGGAGCGGATGCGGGGCTACCGGACCCGGGCAGCGGCGGCCCGTCCGGAGCGCGATCTGGAGCGGGTGGCCGAGCTGGGCGGGCGTTTCGTGTGCCCGGGGGACCCGGAGTGGCCGGGGCAGCTGGACGACCTCGGAGACGCGAGACCGGTCGGGCTCTGGGTGCGAGGCCCCGCCGACCTGCGGATATGGGCCCTGCGCTCGGTCGCCGTGGTGGGTGCCAGAGCCTGCACCCCGTACGGCGCCCATGTGTCCGGGACACTCGCCTCGGGTCTGGCCGAACGCGGCTGGGTCGTCGTCTCCGGCGCGGCGTACGGGATCGACGCCGCCGCCCATCGGGGTGCCCTGTCCACGGGGGGCGCCACGGTCGCCGTGCTGGCCTGCGGGGTGGACACCGTCTACCCCCGGGGGCACACCGAGTTGATCGGCCGCATGGTCGAACAGGGTCTGGTCGTAGCGGAGTTGCCGCCGGGAGCCCACCCCACACGCAGCCGGTTCGTGCTGCGGAACCGGGTCATCGCGGCCCTGTCGCGGGGCACCGTCGTCGTGGAGGCCGAGTACCGGAGCGGTTCCCTGGCCACCGCCCGTGCCGCGGAGCGCCTCGGACGCCTCACCATGGGTGTTCCCGGCCCGGTGACCAGCGGGCTCTCCTCGGGGGTGCACGAACTGCTGCGCAGCGGGGCGGTGCTGGTCACCGACCCCGACGAAGTGGTCGAACTGGTCGGTGACATCGGTGAACTCGCCCCCGCGCGCCGGGGACCCGTGCTCCCCAGAGACCTTCTCGGGCCCGGCTGCGCACGTGTTCTGGAGGCGCTCCCGGTCCGCGCCGCCCTCGACGGCCGGGAGGTCGCCGTTCGAGCCGGCACCTCGCCCGACGAGACCCTCGCGAGGCTGTACGAACTGCACTCCCTGGGCTTCGTCGAACGCCGAGGGGACCGCTGGCAGTTGGCCCCGGGAGACACAACGGGCTCGAACGTACGGCGAGGCGATGCTTGACCTGGGGCATTCGGGTGACAGGGTGAGCCCGATGGCCCCGGCCGCACCTTCGCGACAGCCCGAGGGCCGGTGCCCGCTGCCCCGGCCCTCGTTCGAAGATGTGGCCGAAGGTACACACTCACCGAGGCGCGATCCGCCGCCGTTCGCGCACCGCTATCCGCCAGTCACGCTACGCTCGCCAGGTTCACCGCCCAGCCCCCGGCCCAGACAACCCGTCCCATCACGCTCCACGGCAGAACGGCTCAAAGGCAACGCATGCCCCAGCACACCTCCGGGTCTGACCACGCGGCAGTTCCCCCCGCTGCCCGTGGTTCCGTGCGGCCGCCCGCGCCCTCGTCGCTCGAAGAGCTGTGGCGGTCGTACAAGGCCACCGGTGACGAACGGTTGCGGGAGCAGCTGATCCTGCACTACTCACCGCTGGTGAAGTACGTCGCGGGCCGGGTGAGCGTCGGACTGCCGTCCAACGTCGAGCAGGCGGACTTCGTTTCCTCCGGGGTCTTCGGACTCATCGACGCGATCGAGAAGTTCGACATCGAGCGTTCGATCAAGTTCGAGACGTACGCGATCACCCGGATCCGGGGCGCCATGATCGACGAGTTGCGGGCACTGGACTGGATCCCTCGCTCCGTGCGGCAGAAGGCCCGTAACGTCGAGCGTGCGTACGCCACGCTGGAGGCGCAACTGCGGCGCACCCCCTCCGAGAGCGAGGTGGCCGCCGAGATGGGCATCTCGCTCGAGGAACTGCACTCCGTCTTCAGCCAGTTGTCCCTGGCGAACGTGGTCGCCCTGGAGGAACTGCTCCATGTCGGGGGCGAGGGCGGCGACCGGCTCAGCCTCATGGACACCCTGGAGGACACCGCAGCGGACAATCCGGTGGAGGTGGCCGAGGACCGCGAGCTGCGACGCCTCCTCGCCCGCGCCATCAACACGCTCCCCGACCGGGAGAAGACCGTCGTCACCCTCTACTACTACGAAGGCCTGACGCTGGCCGAGATCGGCAACGTCCTGGGCGTCACCGAGAGCCGGGTCAGCCAGATCCACACCAAGTCCGTACTGCAACTCAGGGCGAAACTGGCCGACGTCGCCAGATGAGGCGGCGCCGCCCGCCGGGGCCGGCCCCACCGCGGAGCCGGCAGCGGGGCCGGGCCGATCCGGCACGGTCCCGCCCGTGCGAGCCGTCCTCGCCGTAAAGTGGTTCCGTGCCAAGGATTCGAGCGGCCTCCGTGGCCGAGCACCGGACCATGCAGCGCGCCGCTCTGCTGGACGCCGCACGCTCCCTGCTGTCCGAAGGGGGGACGGAGGCGCTCACCTTCCCCGCCCTCGCCGAGCGCACGGGCCTGGCCAGATCCTCCGTCTACGAGTACTTCCGCTCCCGCGCCGCGGTGGTCGAAGAGCTGTGCGCCGTCGACTTCCCCGTCTGGGCGGCGGAGGTGGAGGCAGCCATGGCGGCCGCGGACACCGCCGAGGGCAAGGTCGAGGCCTATGTGCGCCGTCAGCTCGAGCTCGTCGGCGACCGGCGCCACCGGGCGGTCGTCGCGATCTCGGCGAGCGAGCTGGACGACGGCGCCAGGGAGAAGATCCGCGCCGCGCACGGCGGGCTGGTCGCCATGATCGTGGAGGCGCTCGGGGAGCTGGGGCACCAGCATCCCCGACTCGCGGCCATGCTCCTCCAGGGGGTCGTGGACGCCGCGGTGCGCCGTATCGAGCTGGGCGCCGCCGAGGAGCCCCCCGCCATCGCCGAGGCCGCGGTCTCGATGGCGCTCCGCGGGGTCCGGGGAGCCTGAGCCCGCACCGACCCCTTCTGCCGGACCTGCGGGCCTCGTGCCCGGGCGATTCCGGCCGCACTCCGTGCCCGTGCCCTCCCGCGCCCGAGTCCGTGCCGTACGCCACGTGCCGGCCCGGTGCCGTGCGATTCCTGCCGCACTCGGTGCCCGTGCCCCACGTACCAACCCCGGTGCCCGTGCCATTCCTGCGCACTCGGTGCCCGTGCCGCGCTCCACTGCGTCGCTCCGGTGCCCACTGCGCCGTTCCCGCCCCGCCCCCTGCGCCGCGGCCGGTGCGCGGCTCCGCAGCGCCCGCCCACGAGCAGCGTCTGCCCTCCCTCCTGCGGGCCGGGCCGGGCCGTCGCCGGTGGCGTGGCGCCCTGTGGGCGGCGATCGCCGCCGCCAGCAGCAGGGCCTGGACCGCGTCCGCGCCCGCCCGGGACGGAGCGGCCGACACCTCGGCGAGCCCCGGCAGTGCTCCCCCCGGTGCCGGCAGCGCTCCCCCGGGTGCCGTCGGCGGCCCCGGTACGCCGAACACCGGAAGCAGCCGGGACGGGCCGCGGCGCAGGGCCGACGCGGGCAGGAGGGAGAGCGGGTCGAGGTACTCGTCGCCGCGCCGGAGTCCCCAGTGCAGACAGCCGGGCGGACAGTGCGAGGAACCCTCCGCCACCACCGCCACCACCTGCCCCTCGGACACCAGGGCACCCGGCCGGACCAGTGGGCGCACCGGCTCGTAGGTCGTGCGCAGCGGCAGGCCGCCCGTACCCGCCAGTTCGATCGACAGCACTCCGCGCCCCGCCACCGGCCCGGCGAAGGACACCCGGCCCGGCGCCGCGGCGCGCACCTCGGTGCCCGGGGGCGCCGCCAGGTCCACACCGCGGTGGCCCCGCCCGTACGGGGAGGGCGGCGGTGCCCAGCCCCGCACCACCGAGGGGCGGGGCGGGCCCACCGGCCAGACCGCCGCCCGCGCCGCCACCGGGGAGACCAGGACCAGCAGCACCGCCGCCAGCGCCGTCGTCACGACTGCTCGTACGCGATTCATGACGCCGACGGTCCCGCAACCGGCCATCGCCGCGCTGATCATGGTCCGGATCTGTGGACGACCGGCCGGTTGTGGACATCGCCGTCACCCGGCACCCCCGCGGTCCCGTACACTTCTTCTGGCGATCCGGGTCACCCGGGTCGACTTCGCACGCCCCGCCACCACCCTCGTCATCGGTCGGTGGCCGCGCCTCTCGGTCCCCTGTGGCACGGCGCGCCGGGGCGTCAGGACACAACCGGGAAAACTCAAGGAGATACGGCCATGGCCGTCGTCACGATGCGGGAGCTGCTGGAGAGCGGCGTCCACTTCGGTCACCAGACCCGTCGCTGGAACCCGAAGATGAAGCGCTTCATCTTCACCGAGCGCAACGGCATCTACATCATCGACCTGCTCCAGTCGCTGTCGTACATCGACCGCGCCTACGAGTTCGTCAAGGAGACCGTCGCGCACGGCGGCTCCATCATGTTCGTCGGCACGAAGAAGCAGGCGCAGGAGGCCATCGCCGAGCAGGCCACCCGCGTCGGCATGCCCTACGTCAACCAGCGCTGGCTCGGCGGCATGCTCACCAACTTCTCCACCGTCTACAAGCGCCTTCAGCGTCTGAAGGAGCTCGAGGCGATCGACTTCGAGGACGTGGCCGCCTCCGGTCTCACCAAGAAGGAGCTCCTGGTCCTCTCGCGCGAGAAGGCCAAGCTGGAGAAGACCCTCGGTGGCATCCGCGAGATGCAGAAGGTTCCGAGCGCCGTCTGGATCGTCGACACCAAGAAGGAGCACATCGCCGTCGGTGAGGCGCGCAAGCTCCACATCCCGGTCGTCGCGATCCTCGACACCAACTGCGACCCGGACGAGGTCGACTACAAGATCCCGGGCAACGACGACGCGATCCGCTCCGTCACCCTGCTCACCCGCGTGATCGCCGACGCCGTCGCGGAGGGCCTCATCGCCCGTTCCGGCGTCGCGACCGGTGACTCGAAGCCGGGCGAGAAGGCCGCCGGCGAGCCGTTGGCCGAGTGGGAGCGCGACCTGCTCGAGGGCGAGAAGAAGGCCGACGAGACCCCGGCCGCCGAGGCTGAGAAGCCGGCCGACGCCGAGAAGCCGGCCGACGCCGAGCAGGCGGCCGACGCCGCTGCCGAGGCTCCGGCCGCGGACGCCGACAAGGCCTGACACCCAGGTTCCGGTAGCCGGCGGCGGGGGCCCATGAAGCCCCCGCCGTCGGCCCGTAGATCGTTCGACCTCAGCTCTTCGACTTCAGAGAGATTCACAGACATGGCGAACTACACCGCCGCTGACGTTAAGAAGCTCCGCGAGCTCACCGGCGCGGGCATGATGGACTGCAAGAAGGCGCTCGACGAGGCCGACGGCAACGTCGACAAGGCCGTCGAGGCCCTGCGCATCAAGGGCCAGAAGGGCGTCGCCAAGCGCGAGGGCCGCTCCGCCGAGAACGGCGCCGTCGTCTCCCTCATCGCCGACGACAGCACCTCCGGTGTGATCGTCGAGCTGAAGTGCGAGACGGACTTCGTCGCCAAGGGCGAGAAGTTCCAGGCCGTCGCGGGCGCGCTCGCCGCCCACGTCGCCGCCACCGCTCCGGCCGACATCGAGGCCCTGCTCGCCTCCGAGATCGAGCCCGGCAAGACCGTGCAGGCGTACGTCGACGAGGCCAACGCCAACCTCGGCGAGAAGATCGTCCTGGACCGGTTCGCGCAGTTCTCCGGTGCCTACGTGACCGCGTACATGCACCGCACGATGCCCGACCTGCCCCCGCAGATCGGTGTCCTCGTCGAGCTCGACAAGCCGAACGCCGAGGTCGCCAAGGGCGTCGCCCAGCACATCGCCGCCTTCGCGCCGAAGTACCTGTCCCGTGAGGACGTCCCGGCCGAGGTCGTCGAGTCCGAGCGCCGCGTCGCCGAGGAGACCACCCGCGCCGAGGGCAAGCCCGAGGCCGCCCTGCCGAAGATCGTCGAGGGCCGCCTCAACGGCTTCTTCAAGGACGCCACCCTCCTGGGCCAGCCGTACGCGCTGGACAACAAGAAGTCCGTCCAGCAGATCCTGGACGAGGCCGGTGTCGCCCTGAAGCGCTTCTCGCGCATCAAGGTCGGCATCTGAGCCGGTACGCGATCGACACGGGAGCCCGATAGGGTTTTCCCGCAGTCGTCGGCCGCGTGACGCCGGACGACCGCAGATCTGACGAGGAGGCCATTGCCGCAGGGACACCAGCACCCACCGGCAATGGCCTTCTTCGTATGTGCACGAGGAGATCTCCATGAACAAGGGCGCGGACGCCAATCCGGCCGCCGACGACAAGAGCGACCGCACCGGCACGAAAGCCGGCCGCTTCATGCTGAAGCTGTCAGGGGAGGCCTTCTCCGGCGGCACCGGCCTGGGCGTCGACCCCGACGTCGTCCATGCCATCGCCAGGGAGATCGCCGCGGTCGTCCGTGACGGCGCGCAGATCGCGGTGGTCATCGGCGGCGGCAACTTCTTCCGCGGGGCCGAGCTGCAGGTGCGCGGCATGGACCGGGCGCGCTCCGACTACATGGGCATGCTCGGCACGGTCATGAACTGCCTCGCCCTCCAGGACTTCCTGGAGAAGGAGGGGATCGACTCCCGCGTCCAGACCGCCATCACCATGGGCCAGGTCGCGGAGCCCTACATTCCGCTGCGGGCGGTGCGCCACCTCGAGAAGGGGCGCGTCGTCATCTTCGGCGCCGGTATGGGCATGCCGTACTTCTCCACCGACACCACCGCGGCCCAGCGCGCCCTGGAGATCGACGCCGAGGCGCTGCTGATGGGCAAGAACGGGGTCGACGGCGTCTACGACTCCGACCCCAAGGCCAATCCGGACGCGGTGAAGTTCGACGCCCTGGAGTACGGGGAGGTGCTCGCCCGCGACCTCAAGGTCGCCGACGCCACCGCCATCACCCTCTGCCGCGACAACGCCCTGCCGATCCTCGTCTTCGAACTGCTCGCCGCGGGCAATATCGCTCGGGCCGTCCGGGGTGAGAAGATCGGCACGCTCGTGAGCGACCAGGGCACCCGTGCCTGACCCGGGGCGCCGCCCCGGGATGGACAAAGCCCTGCCGGTCGGACACCGTGCAGGGGAGACGCGCCGCCAACTTTCGCAGGCGTCGTACGCGTGGCTCGGACCGGCCCGCGGACCCGCTCCAGGGGGCCGGGCCGGGTCGCCATTCGTACACGCCGGGACTACCAAGACACGCAGGAGCAAGTGGTGATCGAAGAGACCCTCCTCGAGGCCGAGGAGAAGATGGAGAAGGCCGTCGTGGTCGCCAAGGAGGACTTCGCCGCGATCCGCACCGGGCGTGCGCACCCGGCGATGTTCAACAAGATCGTGGCCGACTACTACGGCGCGCTGACGCCGATCAACCAGCTGGCCTCGTTCTCGGTGCCGGAGCCGCGCATGGCCGTGGTGACCCCGTTCGACAAGAGCGCCCTGCGCAACATCGAGCAGGCGATCCGCGACTCCGACCTGGGCGTCAACCCCAGCAACGACGGAAACATCATCCGGGTGGTGTTCCCCGAGCTCACCGAGGAGCGCCGCCGCGAGTTCATCAAGGTCGCCAAGGGCAAGGCCGAGGACTCCCGCATCTCGATCCGCTCCGTGCGCCGCAAGGCCAAGGAGGCCATCGACAAGCTGATCAAGGACGGCGAGGTCGGCGAGGACGAGGGCCGCCGTGCGGAGAAGGAGCTCGACGACACCACCGCGAAGTACGTCGCGCAGGTGGACGAGCTGCTCAAGCACAAGGAAGCCGAGCTGCTCGAGGTCTGATGAACGACTCTTCCCGGGGGGCCCCGACGAGCACCGGCTACTGGGGCCCGCCCGACCAGGGGGCTGCCCCGGCGGGTCCCGCATACGATGAGCCTGGTACCCAGCAGACTCGGCCCATGCCCATCGTGCCGGGTGATCCCGACGCAGGGAGAGACGCCGCAGACCGCGAAGACCGTGATCGGGGGGCCGCTCGGCTGAGCGGCCCCCCGGTCCGCGACGAGATGCCGCAGGAGCCCATGCCCACCCCTCCGCCGCCTGCGGCCCCCCAGCCGTCGGAGCCGCAGCCGCCGCAGAAGAAGCGCGCAGGCCGTGATCTCCGTGCTGCCATAGGGGTCGGCGTCGGGCTCGGTGCGGTGATCGTCGCGGCTCTGTTCGTCGTCAAGTCCGTGTTCGTCGGCGTGATCGCCGTCGCCGTGGTCGTCGGGCTGTGGGAGCTCACCTCCCGCCTCCGGGAGCGCAAGGGCATCAGGGCCCCCCTGGTGCCGCTCGCGGTGGGCGGCGCGGCGATGGTCGTGGCCGGCTACGTCCGGGGCGCCGAGGGCGCGTGGGTCGCCACCGCCCTCACCGCCCTGGCGGTGCTGGTCTGGCGGATGACCGAGCCGCCCGAGGGCTACCTCAGGGACGTCACGGCCGGGCTCTTCGCGACGTTCTACGTGCCGTTCCTCGCCACGTTCGTCGCGATGATGCTCACCGCGGAGGACGGCCCGCAGCGGGTCTTCACGTTCCTCCTGCTGACGGTCGTGAGCGACACCGGCGCGTACGCGATCGGCTGGCGTTTCGGCAGGCACAAGCTCGCGCCGCGCATCAGCCCCGGGAAGACCCGCGAGGGACTGCTGGGCGCCGTGGCGTTCGGCATGGCGGCGGGCGCCGTCTGCATGCCGCTCATGATCGACGGCGGCACCTGGTGGCAGGGCCTGGTCCTCGGCCTCGCGGTCGCGGTCAGCGCGACCCTGGGCGACCTCGGTGAGTCGATGATCAAGCGGGACCTGGGCATCAAGGACATGGGCTCCCTGCTGCCGGGTCACGGGGGCATCATGGACCGGCTGGACTCGCTGCTGCCCACGGCGCCGGTGGTGTGGCTGCTGTTCGTGGTGTTCGTCGGCGCCGGCTGATCCGGGTGGTGCCGGTCCGGACGCGGCATGAGCGCCGTCCGGGCCGGTGACGGGATCAGGGCAGGTGACGGGATGAGGGCCGGTTCGACACCGGGCAGGGCCGTCAGCGCTGACCGGCATCCCGGCGACCGGCCGCAGCGACCGGACGCGGCCACGGTGCCGGAGCCCGTAGCCGGCAGGACCGGAGCCCAGCGCGGTCGGCGGACCGCGTCCGGCCCCCCGCCGAGCCGGGCCGCCGCCCTCGGGGAGGACGGCACGACGGCCGCCCCGGAGCCGACCGGACGCCCGGGCCTCTCTCCGTACGGCGCCGCCCGTACCGCTCGCGGCCCGGCGCCTGCCGCCCACCTGTGTACTGCTCCCGGCCCGCACTCCTCCCGGAGCGGACCTGCCTTGCCCTGCCCGGCCCGGCGTGTCCGCCCGCCCGTACCGCTCCCGGCCCGGGCGACTCCGGGCCGGAAAGCTTCAGCCTGGCGCGCACACCGCTCGCGGCCTGAGCCGTCCGGTGGCCCGACGGTCTCCGCCCGGCCCCGGCCCCCGGCCTCCCGCGGCCCGTCGGCGCTTCTTCAGTCGAGATGAGCCGGTACGGCAGGTGCCGTGCAGCGCCGGAACATTCCCCGTGCAGACTCGATAGCCAAGTATCTCAATCATTGAGACACTCCCCGTGCTCCCGTCGGTTTGACGACCGGCGGAAGCGGCGTTCGAAGTGTCATGTTCACGTCAAAGCACGCGTCCTGCCATGGAAAGGGTGACATCGTGCTACCAGCACCCGTACGTGCCGTTCTCATGCCGCTCGTGCTCGCAGCGGCCCTGCTCGCCGGCGCACCCGTCCCGTCCGCCGGCGCACATCCGAAGGCGGCGGCGGTGGACCCGTCCGCGCCCGGTTCGTTCGCCGTCGGTTACACCGACCTGACCGTGTCCGCGTCCGGCCGCTCGTTCGGCGCGCGGGTCTGGTACCCGAGTGCGTCGGCGGGCGCCGACACGCCGGTCGCTCCCGGTGCCCATCCCGCGCTCGCGTTCGGGCACGGCTTCTTCCAGGACATCTCCAAGTACCAGAGTCTGCTGCGGCACTACGCATCCTGGGGCTTCGTCGCCGTCGCGCCGAAGAGCCAGGGCGGCCTCTTCCCCAGCCACTCGGGGTTCGCCGACGACCTGGCGGCGTCCCTGAGCTGGCTCACGACCCAGAACGGAACCCCTGGCTCCCGCTTCGCCGGTGCCATCGACGTCGATCGCCTCGGCCTCTCCGGACACTCCATGGGAGGCGGCGCCGCACTGCTCGCGTCCGCCCGCAGCACGGCGGTCAAGAGCGTCTCCACACTCGCGGCCGCCGAGACCAACCCGTCCGCGGTCACCGCCTCCGGCGGCCTGCGCATACCGGCCCAGTTCGTCGGCGGAAGCGCCGACTCCATCGCCGGTGTGGCCGGTCACCAGCAGAAGATGTACGACGCCAAGCCCGCCCCCACCCAGCTCCGCGTCATCACGGGCGGCTTCCACTGCGGCTTCGTCGACACCTCGGGCTTCGGCTGCGACAGCGGATCGATCGACCGCGCCACCCAGCAGAGACTCACACGGGGCGTCACCACGGCGTATCTGCTCTACACCCTCGCCGGTGACCGGACCCTGTACGACCAGGTCTGGGGGCCGGCCGCGCAGAACCTTCCCGGCGTCGTCTACTCCGCGAAGCCGTAGCCGGCCGTCGAATGACACCGCCCGGCCTGCCGCAGCGCCTCGGCGCCCCGGCAGGCCGGGCAGGCGGTTCCGCGGCGACCGTCGCACGGTTGGTGCCGACCCCGCGGACGGTCGGCACGGACGGCCGGCACGGACGGTCAGTCGCGGGTCCAGACGGTGACGCTGTCCGACTCGAACACGGTGAACACTGCCTCGTTCCGCAGGGGCCGGCGGCGGTCGAGATCCGTGACCACGGCGCCTCCCGCCTGGCCGGCGCCGGTGGCGAGGACATGCGTCTCGAACGCGCGGCCGGCCTTCTGCTCCAGCCAGAACAGCCGGTCGTCGCCGTCGCCGGACACCAGAAGGTCGATGTCGCGGTCGCCGTCCAGATCACCGCTGCCGAACACGCCGGGTGCCCCCTGACCGGCCCGGCCCCGTGCGGTGATGCCGCTCGAGAGGGGAGTAGGGGTCCACCGGGAGCGCGGGTCGGCGGGAACGCCGAAGGAGACCACCTGCGAGGCGGGGTCGGTCGAACCCGGAGGGAAGGCGGTGTTGGTGTGGTTGGAGCCGACCCAGGTCGTCCGCCCGTCGCCGTGGAGGTCGTGCACCGGCCGCAGCTGGATGGCCTTGCCCTGGGTGCTGTCGATGACGTGGGTCGTGAACCGGCCCATCGGATGCTCCCGGCTCACCCCGTCCGTGCGCTCCAGCCAGACGAACGCGGCCCCCGGCTCGAAGTACTGCGCGGAGGCCAGGTCCAGATCGCCGTCGGAGTCGACGTCCGCCACGACGGGGAGCGCGCCGCCGCCGGGGGCGAGGTCGATCGGCTCACGGCTGAAGCGCTCGGGGCCGTCCGTGCCCCGGAAGACCTGGGCCCAGGCGCTGGCCGGCGGCAGGCCCTCGATCCTGGAGACGGGTTGCAGGGACTCCCCGACGGTCACCAGGTCCCGCCGGCCGTCGCCGTCGAAGTCGACCAGAAGGGCGCGGTGGTAGAAGAGCGGTGAACTGCCCGGCGGCACGATGTCGTGGCGCCGCCAAGTGCCGCCCGCGCGCTGCTCCCACCAGGTCAGGGATCCACACCGGGAGGTGCAGGCGAAGAACCCGCCCGGCACCACGATGTCGCGGTCGCCGTCGCCGTCGACGTCGGCCACGTTCGGTTCGTTGGGAAAGGGGATCCTGGCGTCGGTGTCGAACACCAGCCGCTTCGACCACGACCCGAGGCCGGGCCCACGCTGCTGGTACAGGGCGAGCCGGCCGGCTGCCGGAGGTACCGGCGGGCCGCCCGGCACGGTGGTGAAGTGACCGAATCCCGTGGCGACGATCTCCTGGCGGGCGTCCCCCCGGACGTCGCTCGCCACGGCGAAGGCCGCGCCGGCCAGGTTCCCGTCGACCGTGTGCGGGGAGAAGGAGACGGCCGCGGGAGCGGCGGGCGACGGCCGGCCTGAGGAGGCCATACCCAGGGGCGGCAGGGCGATGACCACGGCCAGTGCGGATCGGAGCAGCGCATGCATCCCAGCACCTCGCTTTGTGGTGTCCATGACACTCATTCGAGCGTAGCCGAGGCGGATGCCGGGCTCCATGCCACGCGGGCTCTCGCGGGCCTCGCCCGGCCCTCGGCTCCGCCGTCTCCGTGGCCGCTGCGGGGGGAGCCTCCGGGATCGGGGCCCGCGTCGGGCCATCGTGGGCGGCTCTTGCGGACGGCCCGATGCGCGACCGGCGTACGGGCCCCGGTCAATTGGCCAGGCAGCCAGCGCCCAAAGCCGCTACGCCGCCCAGGTGGCAGCCCACACACCGCTGCCCGGGCGCACACCGCTGCCCGGGACGCGACCGCGCGGGGGGACGCAGCAGAGTGTCAGTTGACCCCGTACCGCCTGGCGACGCCGCATATCTCCTGAGCGGCGCCCGGCTGCTCCAGCAGCATCGTCCCGGCGTCGCGGCCTCCGTGCTGGATGTGCAGTCGCGGGCCGACCATGACCAGACGCAGCTCCGGCCATGGGTGCCGCCACAGCAGGGCGGAGCGTTCCCACATCTCCAGGCTGCGCGTGGTCACGCGAAGTTGGTACTGCGGCCCTTCGTGAGCCGCCGGCGGAGTGTGCTCGGTGTACGGAGGGCGAACGGTGTACGTGTCGAGCACCGTCTCTCCGGGCTCCAGGACCTCGTTGCGGATACCACGCTGTCTGCCGATCTGTGCCCCGGTCCAGCCGCCCAGCCCTGCCGTCGGCAATGCCGCAGCCGCCACCGCCCACCAGGGCAGGTCGGCCCTGATCCCGGTGCCGACCACCGCCACTACGGCGAGAAGTGCCGTCGTGGCGGCACCGAGCAGCCTCGCACGCCGAATACGCCGGCCCCGTCCTCGATCCACGCCGTGTCCCCCCGTGCTGGCAGCGGTGTGCCGCCACACTATGCGAGGGGTGATGCGGACGGACCGGCCCGGTGCGTCTGGGCCGAGGGGACGGCCGTGCCCGCCACGTGCCCGGCCACAGAGGCACACCGGGAAGCCGCGGGCAGCTACCGTGCGCCAGGCTCGGCGACCGGTGACGCCCGCCGACGACGGTCGCAAGCGGGCGAGGTCGCAAGCGGGCGACGGCCGCAGGCCACCCGCATCGATCTGCGACACTGGTACGACCATGCCCAAGCCCGGAGAACTCACCTTCGTCGCCCCCCGCGGAGCCAAGAAGCCCCCGCGGCACCTCGCCGACCTCACGCCCGCCGAGCGGAAGGACGCCGTCGCCGCGATCGGCGAGAAGCCGTTCCGGGCGAAGCAGCTGTCGCAGCACTACTTCGCGCGCTACGCGCACGCCCCTGAGCAGTGGACCGACATCCCCGCGGCCGCGCGGGAGCGGCTCGCGTCGGAGCTGCTGCCCGACCTGATGTCCGTGGTCCGGCACGTCTCCTGCGACGACGACACCACCCGCAAGACGCTGTGGCGGCTCCACGACGGCACGCTCGTCGAGTCGGTGCTGATGCGCTACCCGGACCGGGTGACGATGTGCATCTCCTCACAGGCCGGCTGCGGGATGAACTGCCCGTTCTGCGCCACCGGCCAGGCCGGTCTCGACCGGAACCTGTCCACCGCGGAGATCGTGCACCAGATCGTGGACGGGATGCGGGCCCTCCGCGACGGCGAGGTCCCCGGAGGTCCCGCCCGGCTGTCCAACATCGTGTTCATGGGCATGGGCGAGCCGCTGGCCAACTACAACCGGGTGGTCGGGGCCATCCGAAGGCTCACCGATCCCGAGCCCGACGGCCTCGGCCTGTCGCAGCGCGGGATCACCGTGTCCACCGTGGGCCTCGTCCCGGCGATGCTGCGGTTCGCCGACGAGGGCTTCAAGTGCCGTCTCGCCGTCTCCCTGCACGCCCCGGACGACGAACTGCGCGACACCCTGGTACCCGTCAACACGCGCTGGAAGGTGCGGGAGGTCCTGGACGCCGCCTGGGAGTACGCGGAGAGGTCCGGCCGCCGCATCTCGATCGAGTACGCCCTGATCCGCGACATCAACGACCAGGCATGGCGCGGCGACCTGCTCGGGCGCCTCCTCAAGGGCAAGCGGGTGCATGTCAACCTGATCCCGCTGAACCCGACCCCGGGCTCCAAGTGGACGGCCTCCCGGCCCGAGGACGAGAAGGCCTTCATCGAGGCCATCGCCGCCCACGGCGTTCCGGTCACCGTCCGGGACACCCGCGGCCAGGAGATCGACGGGGCCTGCGGGCAGCTCGCCGCATCCGAGCGCTAGGCGTATCGATCACAGGCGTCGACCACGCTCGTGATCAGTGCACCCAGCCGGCCGGCGCACCGGTGGCCGGCCCCGGGACCGCCCCGGCCCTGCGGAGCTCCCGGCGTGCCGCTGTACGCTGGCCCGGACATCTGCATATTCCGACAGGGGAGCGCCACAGCGCTGAGAGTGCGGTGACCGTCAGACCGCAGACCCTCTGAACCTCGCCCGGGTCATTCCGGGTAGGAAGTTCGGACGAGACTCAAGCTGTTGCGCCCTGCCCGGCTCCTGGATCCCGAGGATCCCGCAGCCGGGCAGGGCCGCGTCTCTTCCTGGTCATGCCCAGGAGGAATCAGTGAGCACCACCAAGAAGATCGCCGTCAGCGCGCTCGCCGCGGCCCTCGGCGTGACCACCCTCGCGGCCTGCGGAGGCGGCTCGGGGGACGGCTCCGCCGGAGCGGACGGCAGCGGCTCCAAGACCGTGACGCTGGTCAGCCACGACTCCTTCAACGCCTCGCCCGCCGTGCTGAAGGAGTTCACCGAGCAGACCGGCTACACGGTCAAGGTGCTGAAGAGCGGAGACGCCGTCGAGGCGCTCAACAAGGAGATCCTCACCAAGGGCTCCCCGCAGGGCGACGTGTTCTTCGGCGTCGACAACACCACGCTCTCCCGGGCCCTCGACAACGGCCTCTTCACCCCGTACGAGGCCAAGGGCCTGGAGCGGGTCCCCGAGGCCGTCCGGCTCGACCCGGGCAAGCACCGGGTCACGCCGGTCGACAGCGGTGACATCTGCGTCAACTACGACAGGAAGTACTTCGCCGACCGCAAGCTCGCCCCGCCGCAGACCCTCGACGACCTCGCCGAGCCCGCCTACCGGAACCTGCTGGTCGTCGAGAACCCCGAGCGATCCTCGCCCGGCCTCGGCTTCCTCCTCGGCACCGCCGCCGCCTACGGGGACGACGGCTGGCAGGACTACTGGAAGAAGCTGCGGGCGAACGGCGTGAAGGTCGTCGACAGCTGGGAGATCGCCTACAACCAGGAGTTCTCCGGTTCCGCCGGCGGGCGGGCGGCCAAGGGCGACCGGCCGCTCGTCGTCTCGTACGCCTCCAGCCCCCCGGTCGAGGTGCTGTACGCCGAGCCCCGGCCGAAGACGGCGCCGACCGGCGTCTCCACCGGCACCTGCTTCCGCCAGATCGAGGCCGCGGGCCTGCTCGACGGCGCCCGGAACGAGGCCGGCGGCAAGGCCCTGCTGGACTTCCTGATCAGCAGGAAGTTCCAGGAGGACATGCCGCTCACCATGTTCGTGAACCCGGTGGCCGAGGACGCGAAGCTGCCCCCGCTGTTCACCGAGTTCGGTGAGGTGATCGCCGAGCCGCGGACGATGGCCCCGGAGAAGATCGCCGAGAACCGCGACCAGTGGATCCAGTCGTGGTCCTCGCTCGTCCTGAAGTAGCGGAGGCGTCCGGCGGGAGCGCCGGCCCGCGCGGGAGGAGGCTCCCGCGCGGGAAGGCGTCCCTGCGCGGCGCCGCGGCACGGGCGGCCCTGCTGGCCCTGCCGGTGGCGTTCTTCGCCCTGTTCTTCGCCTATCCCGTGGCCTCGATCGTCGGCCGCGGGCTGCGGGAGGGGGACTCCTGGCGGTTCGGCCAGATCGCCGAGGTCGTCGCCCGCCCCGACATCCTCGGGGTGCTCTGGTTCACCCTCTGGCAGGCGGTCGCCTCCACGGGCCTGACCCTGCTGATCGCGCTGCCCGGCGCATACGTCCTGGCCCGTCTCGACTTCCCCGGGAAGGAACTCCTGCGGGCGGTCGTCACCGTGCCGTTCGTCCTGCCCACCGTCGTCGTCGGCACCGCCTTCCTGGCCCTCCTGGGCCGTGGCGGGCTCCTCGACGACCTGTGGGGCGTACGGCTCGACACCACGGTCTGGGCGATCCTCCTCGCCCATGTGTTCTTCAACTACGCCGTGGTGGTGCGGACCGTCGGCGGCCTGTGGGCCCAGCTCGACCCCCGCCAGGAGGAGGCGGCCCGGGTGCTCGGCGCGGGCCGCTTCACGGCCTGGCGGCGTGTCACGCTGCCCGCGCTGGCCCCGGCCGTGGCCGCCGCGGCGCTGATGGTGTTCCTCTTCACCTTCACCTCGTTCGGTGTCGTGCAGATCCTCGGCGGCCCGGCGTACACCACGCTCGAGGTGGAGATCTACCGGCAGACCGCCCAGGTGCTGGACCTGTCCACGGCCGCCGTGCTGACCCTGGTGCAGTTCGCCGCCGTCGGCGGCATCCTCGCCGTGCACGCCCGGACCGTGCGGCGCCGGGAGACCGCGCTGCGGCTCGTCGATCCGTCGCACACCGCGCACCGCCCGAGGGGCGCCGCGCAGCGGGCCCTGCTCGGCTCCGTGCTCGCCACGGTCGGACTGCTGATCGCGGCACCGCTCGCGGTGCTGGTGGAGCGGTCGTTCGACGGGCCCGGCGGGTACGGCCTCGTCTTCTACCGGGCCCTGCAGTCGGCCGAGGCGAGCGGCGGCACGTTCCTCGTCCCGCCGCTGGAGGCGGTGTGGAACTCCCTCCAGTACGCGCTCGCCGCCACCGCCGTCGCGCTCCTCGTGGGCTCCCTCGCGGCCGCGGCGCTCGCCTTCCCCCGGACCGCTTCCGGGGGAGCCCCCACGGCGGGCCGGGTCGTCCGCGGCTTCGACGCGCTGCTGATGCTGCCGCTCGGAGTCTCCGCCGTCACCGTGGGCTTCGGTTTCCTCATCACCCTCGACGAACCACCGCTCGACCTGCGCACCTCCTGGATCCTGGTGCCGCTGGCGCAGGCCCTGGTCGGGGTGCCCTTCGTGGTGCGGACGATGCTGCCCGTGCTGCGGGCCGTCGACGCACGGCTGCGGGAGGCCGCGGCCGTGCTGGGCGCCTCGCCGCTGCGCGTGTGGCGCGAGGTGGACCTGCCGCTGGTGCGCCGGGCGCTGCTGGTCGCCGCCGGTTTCGCCTTCGCCGTCTCGCTCGGCGAGTTCGGCGCCACCGTCTTCATCGCCCGGCCGGACAACCCGACGCTCCCGGTCGCCGTGGCCCGGCTCCTCGGCCGTCCCGGCGAACTCAACTACGGGCAGGCGATGGCGCTCTCGACGATCCTCATGCTGGTCTGCGCGGTGGCCCTGCTGCTGCTCGACCGGCTCCGCCCCGACCGTTCCGCAGGGGAGTTCTGATGCTGGCGCTGGAGGGCGCGACCGTACGCTTCGGGCGGCGGGCGGCGCTGGACGCGGTGGATCTGGAGGTGGCCGACCACGAGATCGTGTGCGTGCTCGGGCCGAGCGGCAGCGGCAAGTCGACCCTGCTGAGGGCCGTCACCGGACTGCAGCCACTGGACGGCGGCCGGGTCCTGCTCGGTGGCGCCGACCAGTCCGGGGTGCCGGTGCACCGGCGCGGGGTGGGCCTGATGTTCCAGGACCACCAGCTCTTCCCGCAGCGCGACGTCGGCGGCAACGTCGCCTTCGGCCTGCGGATGCACGGCGTACCGAAGGGTGAGCAGCGGCAGCGGGTGGAGGAGCTGCTGGAGCTGGTCGGCCTCCCCGGCGCCGCGAGGCGGGCCGTCGGCGCGCTGTCCGGCGGGGAGCAGCAGCGCGTCGCCCTCGCCCGGGCGCTGGCGCCCAGGCCCCGGCTGCTGATGCTCGACGAGCCCCTCGGCCAGCTCGACCGCACCCTCAGGGAACGGCTCGTCGTCGAACTGCGTGCGGTGTTCCGCCGGCTGGGCACGACGGTGCTCGCCGTCACCCATGACCAGGGGGAGGCCTTCGCGCTCGCCGACCGGGTCGTGGTCATGCGGGACGGGCGGGTCGCCCAGTCGGGTACGCCCCGGGACGTGTGGCAGCGGCCCGCCTCCGAGTTCGTCGCCCGGTTCCTCGGCTTCGCCAATGTGGTGCCCGCGACGGTGACCGGTGGCACCGCCGCCACCCCCTGGGGCGGCGTCCCGGTCCCCGCGGGCTCGCCCCAGGGGGCCTGCCGGCTGCTGGTGCGGCCGTCCGCGGTACGGCTCGGGCCGAGCGGCGCGGGACTGCCGTGCGTGGTGGAGTCGCTGACCTTCCGCGGCCACCATGTCGCGGTGCGGCTGCGGCCGCACGACGCGCCGCCACTGGAGGCCGAGTGCGGACTCAGGGACGCTCCCGAGGTGGGAACGGAGGTCGGGGCCGTGTTCGCCGCGGAGGACGTGGTGGTCCTGCGGCCCGGCACCGGCGCCTGATCCGGCCGGGCCGGCGGCCCGTTCCCCGGGCGGCCGGGCCGACCTCCCCGTCCCCCCGGTCAGCGCCGCAGCGGCAGGGCCGCCAGTTCCGCCACCGCCCAGGTGAGCGGCGCGAAGACCGCGAGCAGGACCACGGCCCGGAGCAGGGCGGTGGCCTGCAGCAGGGACGCGGAGGCGCCCAGTTCCAGCAGGCCCGCCCGGGTGGCCGCGCGGGCCTGCCGCGCCTCCACGGCCGAGGTGAGCAGAGCCGCCACGGTGCAGGCCGCGACGAGCACCGCCCCGAGAGCGGTGAGCGGGCCGAAGGGCTGCGGACGTTCCCCGGCGAGGGCGGAGGCCGCGATCAGGGTGGACACCACGGCGCACACGACCCCGAGCGGGCGGCCGATCCGGCGTGCGTCGTCCATGAGCGCCCGCCCCGCGAGCAGGCGCATCGCTCCGGGCCGTACGGACTGCAGTACCCGCCCGCACAGATGGACGATGCCGGGGCCGGCCGTCGCCAGCCCCACCGCGGTCAGCGTCCAGCCGGCGAGCACCCCGCCGGGGGCGCCGCCGGTGCTTCCGGCACCCCGGGCCGTGTACGCCTCGACCGCGACGCCCACGGCCGTCAGCGCGACGCCCCAGGGGAGGCCGCCGGGGGCTCCCGTGGTGTGCTCCGGCTCGTCGCCGGGGAGTTCACCGGTCCTCCTGCGGGGCGGACGGAGGGCGAGCGCGGCCGCCCCGGCCCCGAGGACCGGGACGAGCGCGAGGAGCAGGAACACCGCGCCCAGCGGCAGCGCCTCGCCCGCGGCGAGCAGTTCCGCCGCATCGCCGTCGAACGGCGTTCCGCTCAGGTCGCCGCGCAGGTGCAGGAAGAGGAGCAGGGCCACCGCGCTGCCGAGGGCACCGGACACGGCGGTGGACGCGGCGGCCAGCGCACTCATCCGGACCGGTCCCAGCCCGACGGCGGACAGGCCCTGGCGCGGCCGTGTGCCCGGGTCGGTACGGGCCACCGCCACCGCGAACTGGACGGTGGCCGCCAGCGGGGCGAGGCACCAGGCCAGTCGCTGCGCCGCCGGATCGGCGGGGTGCGGACCGGACACCGCGTAGGACAGCGTGCACAGGAGGAGGAAGCCGACGCCCGCCGAGGCCGCCGCCACCAGGAGCCGGCGCAGCAGGACCAGCGGATGGGAGCCGCGGCTCAGACGGAGAGCGAGCACTCGGCCCGGCCTTCCGTGTCCGCGTCCTGCGTCGGGGTGACGCGCCGGCCGTCCACCAGCGTCACCCCGCGGTCGGCGAGCGTGGCGACCTCCTCGTCATGGGTCGCGAGCACGAGGGTGATGCGGTGGGACCGGGCGGCGGTGGTGAGGGTGCGCAGCACCTGGGCCCGGTCGGCGCTGTGCAGTGTCGCGGTCGGCTCGTCGGCGAACAGCACCGCGGGTGTGGTGACCAGGGCGCGGGCGAGCGCGATCCGCTGCCGCTGCGACTGCAGCAGGGCCCGGGGGCGCTTGCGGGCGCAGCGGCCGATGTCGAGCCGTTCCATCCACTCCAGGGCGGTGGTCCTGGCCTTGCGGTGGGAGGAGCCGCGCAGCAGCAGCGGCAGCGCCGTGTTCTCCCAGGCGGTCAGTTCGGGTACCAGCTGGGGCTCCGGGCCGATCCAGCCGAAGCGCTCGCGCCGCAGCCGCTCGCGGTTCAGTGCCCCCATGGTGTGGACGGGTGTGCTGTTGAACCACACCTCGCCCTGCTGCGGCACGATCTGGCCGGACAGGCAGCGCAGCAGGGTCGTCTTCCCGCTGCCGCGCGGGCCGTTCACGGCGAGGATCTCGCCCTCGCGCACCCCGAGGGAGACTCCGCGGAGGGCGGGCGAGCCGCCGAAGTCGTGGTTCAGGGACCTCGCCCAGAGCACATCGTTGTCCGGCGGGACCACCATGGCGTGCACCTCGGTTCAGATCCGTGGGCTCCGTTCCGCCGCACGGGCGAACGGTCCCGATGCCGATCGGTCACAGCACCGTAGGGACTCCGGGCCGGGTACGGGTACGGCACGCGGCCCGGACGCCTCCCTTCTCACCCGAAGGGAGGCGTCCGGGCCGCGAGGGCCGGCGGCCGGGCGGCGAGGGCACGCCACCCGGCGGCCGGTGTGGTCCGGTACCGGCGGTCCTACAGCTTCGACCAGGCCTCGGTGAGGACACCGCGCAGGATCTGCTCGATCTCGTCGAAGGTCTCCTGGGTGGAGATCAGCGGCGGGGCGAGCTGGACGACCGGGTCGCCGCGGTCGTCGGCACGGCAGTACAGGCCGGCGTCGAACAGCGCCTTGGAGAGGAAGCCGTAGAGGACCCGCTCGGTCTCCTCCTCGTTGAAGGACTCCTTGGTGCTCTTGTCCTTCACGAGTTCGATGCCGTAGAAGAAGCCGTTGCCGCGGACGTCGCCGACGATCGGCAGGTCGTGCAGCTTCTGGAGCGTGGAGAGGAAGGCGCCCTCGTTGTCCAGGACGTGCTGGTTGAGCTTCTCGCGCTCGAACAGGTCGAGGTTGGCGAGGCCGACGGCAGCGGAGACCGGGTGGCCGCCGAAGGTGTAGCCGTGCAGGAAGGTGTTGTCGCCCTTGTAGAACGGCTCGGCGAGCCGGTCGGAGACGATGCAGGCGCCGATCGGGGAGTAGCCCGAGGTCATGCCCTTGGCGCAGGTGATCATGTCCGGTACGTAGCCGAACTTGTCGCAGGCGAAGGTCTTGCCGAGGCGACCGAAGGCGCAGATGACCTCGTCGGAGACCAGCAGTACGTCGTACTGGTCGCAGATCTCGCGGACCCGCTGGAAGTACCCTGGCGGGGGCGGGAAGCAGCCGCCGGCGTTCTGCACCGGCTCCAGGAAGACCGCGGCGACGGTGTCGGGGCCCTCGAAGAGGATCTGCTGCTCGATCTGGTCGGCGGCCCAGCGGCCGAAGGCCTCGGGGTCCTCGCCGTGCAGCGGCGCGCGGTAGATGTTGGTGTTCGGGACCTTGTGCGCACCCGGCACCAGCGGCTCGAACGGGGCCTTCAGCCCCGGCAGGCCGGTGATGGACAGGGCGCCCTGCGGGGTGCCGTGGTAGGCGACCGCGCGGGAGATCACCTTGTACTTGGTCGGCTTGCCGGTGAGCTTGAAGTACTGCTTGGCGAGCTTCCAGGCGGTCTCGACCGCCTCGCCGCCGCCGGTGGTGAAGAAGACCTTGTTGAGGTCGCCGGGGGCCTCGCCCGCGAGCCGCTCGGCGAGTTCGACGGCCTTCGGGTGGGCGTAGGACCACACGGGGAAGAAGGCGAGTTCCTCGGCCTGCCTGGCGGCCACCTCGGCCAGCTCCCGGCGGCCGTGGCCCGCCTGGACCACGAACAGGCCGGCGAGGCCGTCGAGGTAGCGCTTGCCCTTGTCGTCGTAGATGTAGGTGCCTTCACCGCGCACGATGGTGGGCACGGGGGAGTTCTCGTACGACGACATGCGGGTGAAGTGCATCCACAGGTGGTCGTAGGCGGACTTGGAGAGGTCGCTGCGGTCCTTGCTCACGGCTATCGGGTTCCCCACATGTAGGTCTGCTTCTTGAGCTTGAGGTAGACGAAGCTCTCGGTGGAGCGCACACCGGGGAGGGTGCGGATGCGCCGGTTGATCACTTCAAGCAGGTGGTCGTCGTCCTCGCAGACGATCTCCACCATCAGGTCGAACGAGCCCGCCGTCATGACGACGTACTCGCACTCGGACATGGCGGTGAGCGCGTCCGCCACCGGGTCCAGGTCGCCCTCGACGTTGATCCCGACCATCGCCTGGCGCCGCAGGCCCACGGTGAGCGGGTCCGTGACGGCGACGATCTGCATCACGCCCTGGTCGAGCAGCTTCTGGACGCGCTGCCGGACGGCCGCCTCGGACAGGCCCACGGCCTTGCCTATCGCGGCGTAGGGACGGCGTCCGTCCTCCTGCAACTGCTCGATGATCGCCAGGGAGACGGCATCGATCGTGGGGGAGGTGCCACCCGCGGTCCTGGAGTCTGCGCTTCGACTTGCCACGAGCACACTGTGCACCGGAGTCGTAGATTCTGCAACCTCTGAGCGATGAAATTCGTTGTTCAGCGATTGAAATGTCACCGATTTCGAAGTCGAGCGGTGTCGGGTCTGTCGAAAGCGTCGCTCGTCGGGCTAGCCTGGGCCGCGTAGTGTGGGGGTGTCTCACCCATCGGACATCTGAGGAGGGGTGGCTGTGACCACCGAACTGCGTCGTCTGCGCAATTACATCGACGGAGAGTTCCGGGACGCCGCTGACGGGCGGACCATCGAGGTGGTCAACCCGGCCACGGGCGAGGCGTACGCGACCTCCCCGCTGTCCGGCCAGGCGGACGTGGACGCCGCCATGGCCGCCGCCGCCGCGGCGTTCCCGGGCTGGCGCGACACCACGCCGGCCGAGCGCCAGAAGGCGCTGCTGAAGATCGCGGACGCGTTCGAGGAGCGGGCCGAGGAGCTGATCGCGGCCGAGTCGGAGAACACCGGCAAGCCGCTCGGGCTCACCCGCAGCGAAGAGATCCCCCCCATGGTCGACCAGATCCGCTTCTTCGCGGGCGCGGCCCGGATGCTGGAGGGCCGCTCGGCGGGCGAGTACATGGAGGGGCTGACCTCCATCGTGCGCCGTGAACCGGTCGGCGTCTGCGCGCAGGTCGCCCCGTGGAACTACCCGATGATGATGGCGGTGTGGAAGTTCGCCCCGGCCCTCGCCGCCGGCAACACCGTGGTGCTCAAGCCGTCCGACACCACCCCCGCCTCCACCGTCCTGATCGCCGAGATCATCGGCTCGATCGTGCCGAAGGGCGTCTTCAACGTCATCTGCGGCGACCGCGACACCGGCCGGATGATGGTCGAGCACCCGGTCCCGGCGATGGCCTCCATCACCGGTTCGGTACGGGCCGGCATGCAGGTCGCGGAGTCGGCGTCGAAGGACCTCAAGCGGGTGCACCTGGAACTGGGAGGCAAGGCGCCGGTCGTCGTGTTCGAGGACACCGACATCGCGAAGGCCGTCGAGGACATCTCCGTCGCCGGCTTCTTCAACGCCGGCCAGGACTGCACGGCCGCGACCCGCGTACTGGTGCACGAGTCCATCCACGACGAGTTCGTGAGCGCGCTGGCCAAGGCCGCCCAGGAGACCAAGACCGGCATGCCCGACGACGAGGACGTGCTGTTCGGCCCGCTCAACAACGAGAACCAGCTGAACCAGGTCTCCGGCTTCATCGACCGGCTCCCGGCCCACGCGAAGGTCGAGGCCGGCGGCCAGCGCGTCGGCGACAAGGGCTACTTCTACGCCCCGACGGTCGTCTCCGGCCTCAAGCAGGACGACGAGATCGTGCAGAAGGAGGTCTTCGGCCCGGTCATCACGGTCCAGTCCTTCACCGACGAGGCCCAGGCCGTCGAGTACGCGAACGGCGTGGAGTACGCCCTCGCGTCGTCGGTCTGGACGAAGGACCACGCCCGCGCGATGCGCATGTCCAAGGTGCTGGACTTCGGCTGCGTGTGGATCAACACCCACATCCCCCTGGTCGCCGAGATGCCGCACGGCGGCTTCAAGAAGTCCGGCTACGGCAAGGACCTGTCGGCGTACGGCTTCGACGACTACACGCGCATCAAGCACGTGATGACGTCCCTCGACGCGTAGCCCGACCGGCGGGCGGCGCACGCCTCCCGCCGCACCGCCCGAGGCCACCGGGGCATCGCCCCGGTGGCCTCGGGCATGCCCGGAGCCGCAGACGGGCCCTCGACAGGGTGTCGGCGCCCCGGCCTCCCGCTCGACGGACCGTCCATTGCCGCCCGATCCGCCGGCCCGGCATCCTGCGGACCGTGCCCGCCAAGCCGAAGAGAGCGCCGATGCCCGGTACGTCCCGCCCCCTGCCCCGGCGCTCCGTGCTGCGCGGACTGGGCGCCGCCGCGGCCGGAGCCGCGGGACTCACGCTCGCCGGCTGCGGGGTGCCCCCGGCCTACGTACGGCCCGCCGACCGCGCCGGGCGCGACCTCTCCGGCCGCGAGCGCACCCTCGACTTCGCCAACTGGCCGCTCTACATCGACACCGACGGGGAGGGCGCCTCCCGGCGCCCCACCCTCGACGCCTTCACCGAACGCACCGGGATCTCGGTCCGCTACACCGAGGAGATCAACGACAACGACGAGTTCTTCGGCAAGATCGGCCCGGCTCTGATGAACCATCAGGCCACCGGGCGGGACCTCGTCGTCGTCAGCGACTGGATGGCCGCCCGCTTCGTACGCCTGGGATGGGTGCAGGAGATGGACCGCGCCCGCCAGCCGAACGTCGCCGAGCACCTGGACCCCCAGCTGCGCTCGCCCGCCTTCGACACCGGTCGGCGGCACAGCGTGCCCTGGCAGTCCGGGATCACCGGCATCGCGTACAACCGCGCCCGCCTGGGCCGCGAGCTGCGGAGCACCGCGGACCTGTGGGCCGCCGACCTCAGGGGAAGGGTCACCCTGCTGTCCGGGCTGGACGAGTCCTTCGCCCTCCTGATGCAGGGCAACGGCGTGGACGTCACGCGCTGGACCCCCGACGACTTCCACACCGTGTGCGACCAGGTGGAAGAGCTGGTACGGCGCGGGCACATCCGCCGCTTCACCGGCAACGACTACGTCAAGGACCTCTCCTCCGGAGACGTCCTCGCCTGCCAGGCCTACTCGGGCGACGTCATCCAGCTCCAGGCCGACAACCCGGACATCGCGTTCGTGGTGCCGGAGGAGGGCGCCGAGCTCTGGGCGGAGTCCCTGATGATCCCCAACCTCGCCCGGCACAAGAGGAACGCCGAAGCCCTCGTCGACTACTACTACGAACCCGAGGTCGCGGCCGAACTCGCCGCCTGGGTCAACTACGTCTGCCCGGTGCCCGCGGCCCGCGACGTCCTCGCCGGGTCCGGTGACGCGGAACTCGCCGCGCTGGCCGAGGACCCGCTGATCTTCCCCGACGCCGCCATGCGGCGGCGGCTGGCGATCGCCCGCGACATCACCTCCGCGGAGCGGCGGGACTTCGCGAAGCGATGGAACGGGATCGTGGGGCTGTAGCCCGGCTTCGGCCCGTGCGCGGTGGGCCCACGCCGGGCACGGCTCCGGAGCGGCCCTGAGGGCGTCGCCGTGCGGGTGCGGGTGCGGGTGCGGGTGCGGGTGCGGGCACGGGGGCGGATCCGGTCCCGGCCGCCGCCCGCGGCCCGTTCACGCCCTCCGCCGCCGCCGGTCCTCGCCCGTCCGGGGCCCGGCGAGGACACGGGTCAGCGCGTCCACCCGGTTGGTGGTGATCGAGTCGACTCCGCAGCCCACGAGTCTGCGCATGGCCCCGCGGGTGTCCGCCGTCCACGCCGAGAGCAGATAGCCGCTCGCGTGGACCTCCTCCGCCAGTTCCCGGCTCACCAGCCCGAAGCGGTAGTTGAGCCAGCGCGGCCTCAGCGACGCGAGCAGCACGGGACGCGGCGGCGCGAGTGTGGTCCAGGTCAGCGCGATCTCCGCGCCCGGGTCGGCGTCCCGGACCGCCAGCATGCCGGCGGGACCGCCCGTGTAGTACACCCGGTCGGCGGCGCCGCCCTCGTGGACCGCGCCGACGACCGTGCGCACGGACGCCTCGTCCGCCCCCGGCAGGTCCAGCATCAGGCGGTGGCCGCCGGCCGCGGTCAGCGCCGCGGCGAGGGTGGGCACCCCGCCGCCGGTCAGCTCGGTGAGCTGGGCGTGGGAGAGCCGGGTCAGCGGCAGGTCGTGGCCCCACAGGCGCCGGAGGGTGTCGTCGTGGAGCAGCACGGGTACACCGTCACGGGTCAGCCGGACGTCGACCTCGACGGCGTCCGCGCCCCGGTCGATCGCCGCCCGCAGCGAGGGCAGGGTGTTCTCGCGTGCGACGTACGGGTCGCCGCGATGCCCTACGGCCGTGACACCGCGCACCGGCCGTGCCTCACTTCGCGAGCCACTGCTCGGTGTACGCGTCGATCTCGCCGGCGATCCGCGCCTTGCCCGCCGGGTCGAGGAACGACGCCTCCACGGCGTTCTTCGCGAGGGCGGCCACGCCCCGCTCGTCGAGGTCCAGCAGCCGGGCGGCCACCGCGTACTCGTTGTTGAGGTCGGTCCCGAACATCGGCGGATCGTCGCTGTTGACGGTGACGAGCACGCCGGCCGCGACCATCTCCCTGATGGGGTGCTCGTCGAGCGTGGCGACGGCCCGGGTGGCGATGTTGGAGGTCGGGCAGACCTCCAGCGGGATCCGGTGCTCGGCGAGGTGCGCCAGCAGTTCCGGGTCCCGCGGGGCACTGGTGCCGTGGCCGATGCGCTCGGCCCGCAGGTGGTGCAGTGCGTCCCAGACGGTCTGCGGGCCCGTGGTCTCGCCGGCGTGCGGAACGGACCGCAGACCGGCGGCTATGGCGCGGTCGAAGTACGGCTTGAACTGCGGCCGGGGCACGCCGATCTCGGGCCCGCCGAGACCGAACGACACCAGCCCCTCGGGGCGCAGGTCGACGGCGAGCCGGGCGGTCTCCTCGGCGGCGTCGAGGCCCGCCTCGCCGGGGATGTCGAAGCACCAGCGCAGCAGGACGCCCAGTTCGGCCTCGGCCGCCTTGCGGGCGTCCTCGATCGCCTCCATGAACCCCTGCTCGGGGATGCCGCGGCGGGTCGAGCTGAACGGGGTCACGGTGAGCTCCGCGTACCGGATGTTCTGCCGGGCCATGTCCCGGGCGACCTCGAACGTCAGCAGTCGGACGTCGTCGGGGGTGCGGACCAGGTCCACGACCGACAGATAGACCTCGATGAAGTGCGCGAAGTCGGTGAAGGAGAAGTACTCGGCGAGCGCCGCCGGGTCGATCGGGACCTGGGAGTCCGGGTGCCTGGCCGCCAGCTCGGACACGATCCGCGGTGACGCCGAGCCCACGTGGTGGACGTGGAGCTCGGCCTTGGGAAGGCCCTCGATGAAGGGAAGCAGATCGGTCACCGGGTCCTCCGCGTGTGCTGTCCGTACCGGTCAGGGATCATCGTAAGCGGGGCGGGTGCGCGTGGAGCGGGCCCGTAGCATGACAGGACCACGATGGGGGAGGCTCATGTCGGACCAGAGCGAGCGGCGGCCGGACGGGAACGGCCAGGAGGATCCGTGGGCTCCGCCGGAGCGCCGCACCCCGCAGGACGGGGTGGACTTGCGCAAGGGGAGCGGCAGCGGCCGCGGAGGCACGCCGCATGGCGGCCCTCCCGGTGCCCACGACCAGCCGACGGTCACCTCCGTGCCGGGCGGTGATCCCTTCGCGGCTCCCGGCGCCGGGGCGGGCGCCGGACACCAGGGGGGTGCCGTACCCCCGCCGCCGGTCGCCCCGGGCGGACCCGGGCAGACCCCGCCGGGCCCGTACGGCCATCCCGCCGGAGGGCCGGGAGGCACCTACGGCGGCTCGGCGGGCTGGCCGTACGGCGGCCACACCGGATACCCGGGCTATCCCGGCTACGGCAGTGGCGGCTGGGCACCGGCCCCGGCGAACGGCATGGGGATCACCGCGCTGGTCCTCGGCATCGTCGCCGTCGCCGGGTTCTGCCTGTACGGCCTCGGGATCATCCTCGGCGTCCTGGCACTGATCTTCGGCTTCATCGGGCGAGCCCGTGCGCGGCGCGGCGAGGCGAACAACGGCGGGATGGCACTCGCCGGGATCATCCTCGGTGCCGTCGGCGTCCTGGTCGGTGCGGCGTTCCTCGGCTTCCTGATCTGGGCGATGGCCAACGATCCGGAGTTCCGCGACGGGTCCGACGAGGATCCCTGGTCGGCGTCACTCACCGTGGCCACGGCGACGCGCTGAACCGGGCGGCCCCCCGCGCCGCCCGGTCCCGCCCGCCGCGGAGCGCCCGTCCCGGACCCGTCCGGGCGGGACGCCTCACTCCGTCCGGCCCGTCCTCAGCCGCTCCCGGACCTCCATCAGCGCGAAGCCCAGCAGGTTCAGCCCGCGCCAGCGGGCCGGGTCGTGCGCCCGCTCGTCGTCCGCCGCGAGGCCGATGCCCCATATGCGGTCCATCGGGCTCGCCTCCACCAGCACGCGCTCCCCGGTGCCCAGCAGGAACGCGGCCTCCTCCGGGTGCTGTGAGAACTTGTGGACGTTCCCCTCGACGACGATGCCGAAGCGCTCCCGCTCCCAGGTCGCGTCGCTGAAGCCGCGCACCAGCCGGCCCACCTTCTTCGCCTGGGCGGGGCCCGCGGCCGCCACGGCCTTAGCCTCGGCCTCCCCGTCACCGAAGAGGCGGGCCTTGCGGGCCATCATCCAGTGCTCGGCCGTCGCATACTCGATTCCGTCCACGGTGAACGGCGCCGGCCACCACTGGCTCAGGCAACCGGCGCCCACGGCACCGCCGGGCCCCGGCCGGTGTCCCCAGAAGTGCAGATATGCGACCCGTTCACCCCTGCTGATCCGCTCTGTCAGCTTCTCGACCGATACGTCGATGATCTCCATGCACGTGAGTCTGGCAGCCGCCACTGACAGTCCGTACGGGATTTCCCTGCTAACGCGACACATGGTCGACCGAATCCGTCGCGTAACCAAAAGGCAACTACGGAATCACTTGTTGGGGAACTCTGCCTCTGTCAGGATCGGCACTCACTTCGATCTGGAGCTACGGAGAGCGTCATGGGCAACCGCTTCCAGGTGCAGGACCGCCTCAAGGGCGGCGCACAGTACATCGATGGAAGGCTGCGCCCCGGCACATCGGGACATAGTCACGCAATCGTAAACCCCGCCACCGGGGAGCAGGTGCTCAGCCACGACCTGGCGGGCACCGAGGACGTCGACGCCGCCGTCGCCGCGGCCCGGGCGGCGTTCCCCGGCTGGGCGGGCGCGACGCCCGGCGAGCGCTCCGACGCCCTGCACCGGTTCGCGTCCGTGCTCGCCGAGCAGGCCGAGGACCTCGCCCAGGCGGAATCGCTCCAATGCGGGAAGCCGATCAAGCTGAGCCGCGAGTTCGACGTCCCCGGAACCGTCGACAACACCGCGTTCTTCGCCGGGGCCGCCCGCCATCTCCAGGGCCAGTCCGCGGGCGAGTACAGCGGTGACCACACGTCGTACGTACGCCGCGAGCCGATCGGCGTCGTCGGGTCCATCGCGCCCTGGAACTACCCCCTCCAGATGGCCGCCTGGAAGGTCCTCCCCGCCATCGCCGCGGGCAACACCATCGTCCTCAAGCCCGCCGAGATCACCCCGCTGACCTCGCTGATGTTCGCCCAGGCCGCGACCGAGGCAGGCGTCCCCGACGGCGTCCTCAACATCGTCACCGGCACCGGCAGGGAGGCGGGCGAGCACCTGGTCGGCCACCCCGACGTCGCCATGACGTCGTTCACCGGCTCGACGCCCGTCGGCAAGCGGGTCGCCGAGGTCGCCACCGCCACCGTCAAGCGGCTCCACCTGGAGCTCGGCGGCAAGGCCCCGTTCGTCGTGTTCGACGACGCGGACCTCGACGCCGCCGTCCACGGGGCCGTCGCCGGCGCACTGATCAACAGCGGCCAGGACTGCACCGCGGCCACCCGCGCCTACGTCCAGCGCCCGCTGTTCGACGCCTTCGTCGCCGGGGTCGCCGACCTGATGGCGACCGTACGGCTCGGCGACCCCTTCGACCCGGCGACCGACCTCGGCCCGCTCGTCTCGCACACCCAGCGCGACCGGGTCGCCGGCTTCGTCGACCGGGCCCGCTCGTACGCCACCGTCGTCACCGGCGGCAGGGCCCCCGGCGGCGACCTGGAGAAGGGCGCCTACTACCTGCCCACGCTGATCGCGGGCGCCGCGCAGGACAGCGAGGTCGTGCAGTCCGAGATCTTCGGACCCGTCCTGGTGGTCCTGCCGTTCGACTCCGACGACGAGGGCATCGCGCTGGCCAACGACACCCCCTACGGCCTCGCCGCCTCCGCCTGGAGCCGCGACGTGTACCGCACGGGCCGCGCCACCCGCGAGATCAAGGCGGGCTGCGTATGGGTCAACGACCACATCCCGATCATCAGCGAGATGCCCCACGGCGGCTACCGGGCCAGCGGGTTCGGAAAGGACATGTCGATGTACTCCTTCGAGGAGTACACGCAGGTCAAGCATGTGATGTACGACAACACCGCGGTGGTCCGCAAGGACTGGCACCGCACGATCTTCGGAGACCGATAACAGCCGCGGCCGTACGACCGACGGCGGCCCATCCCGAAAGGCAACACAGCGCATGAAGCAGTACCAGCCCGAGCGCCTCTCGGAGGCCCAGCTGGCCGCTATGCGGCGGAGCTTGAGCAGTGGCCGGGGCGCGCTGTCCCGCCGCTCGCTGCTGCGAGCGACGGGCATAGGCGCGCTCACCATAGGCGGCATGGGCGCTCTGAACGCGTGCGGAATCCCGCCCGCCAAGCGCGAGGGCGAAGGGGCCGCGGCCTCCGACGACCGCTCGGCCGAGGAGAAGCGGATCACCTTCTCCAACTGGACCCAGTACATCGACATCAGCGAGGACGAGAAGAGCCACCCCACGCTCGACGCGTTCACCAAGCGCACCGGGATCAGCGTCGCCTACACCGAGGACATCAACGACAACGTCGAGTTCTTCGGCAAGATCCGGCCGCAGCTCGCCGCCGGCCAGGAGACCGGGCGCGACCTGATCAACGTCACCGACTGGCTCGCGGCCCGCATCATCCGCCTCGGCTGGGCGCAGAAGCTCGACCCCGCCAACCTGCCGAACGCCTACGCCCATCTGTCGCCGCAGTTCCGCAGCCCGGACTGGGACCCCGGACGGGCCTACTCCTACCCCTGGACCGGCATCTCCACCGTCATCGCGTACAACGCCAAGGCGACCGGGGGCCGGAAGGTCGAGAGCGTCTCCCAGCTCCTCGAGGACAAGGCGCTGCGCGGCCGGGTCGCCTGCCTCTCCGAGATGCGCGACACCGTCGGGATGACCCTGCTCGACATGGGCAAGGACCCCGGGAAGGTCACCGGCGACGACTACGACGCGGCGATCGCCAAGCTCCAGCGGGCCGTGGACACCCGGCAGATCCGCCGCTTCACCGGCAACGACTACACCTCGGACCTGGACAAGGGCGACATCGCCGCCTGTCTGGCCTGGGCCGGGGACCTCGTCCAGCTCCGGGTGGACAACCCCGACATCCAGTTCGTCGTCCCCGACGCCGGCTATATGACCTCCAGCGACAACCTGCTGGTCCCGGCCAAGGCCCGGCACAAGACCAACGCCGAGAAGCTCATCGACTACTACTACGAGCTCCCGGTCGCGGCCCAGCTCGCCGCCTACATCAACTACGTCTGCCCGGTCGAGGGCGTCGGCCCCGAACTCGCCAAGATCGACCCGGCACTCGCCAGGAACACGCTGATCCTCCCGGACAAGGCCATGGCCGCGAAGTCCCATGCCTTCCGCTCGCTCAGCAGCGAGGAAGAGACGGCGTACGAAGAGAAGTTCGCCAAGCTCATCGGCGCCTGACCCTGCCTGCTTCCCTGCTCCCCTCTCGACACCTGGGACCGCGATCCATGACTGACAAGACAGCGGGCGGAGACGTCCGCCTCACCGGGATCAGCAAGACCTACGGCTCGTTCACCGCCGTGCACCCGCTGGACCTGACCGTCCCCGAGGGCTCGTTCTTCGCCCTGCTCGGCGCCTCCGGCTGCGGCAAGACCACCACGCTGCGGATGATCGCCGGACTGGAGGACCCGACCACCGGCTCCGTCTTCCTCGGCGACCGGGACGTCACCGACCTCCCGCCGTACAAGCGCCCGGTCAACACCGTCTTCCAGAGCTACGCCCTCTTCCCCCACCTGACCATCCACGAGAACGTCGCCTTCGGGCTCCGCCGCCGCGGCATCAAGTCCGTGAAGAAGCAGGTCGACGAGATGCTGGAGCTCGTCCAGCTCGGCGACAAGGCCAGGCACAAGCCCCACCAGCTCTCCGGCGGCCAGCAGCAGCGCGTCGCCGTCGCCCGCGCGCTCATCAACCACCCCCAGGTGCTGCTGCTGGACGAGCCGCTCGGCGCCCTCGACCTCAAACTGCGCCGCCAGATGCAGCTGGAGCTCAAGCGCATCCAGACCGAGGTCGGCATCACCTTCGTCCACGTCACCCACGACCAGGAGGAGGCCATGACCATGGCCGACACGGTCGCGGTCATGAACGGCGGCCGGGTCGAGCAGCTGGGCGCACCCTCCGAGCTCTACGAGAACCCGCAGACGACCTTCGTCGCCAACTTCCTCGGCACCTCCAACCTCATCGAGGCCGAGGTCGCCGAGGCAACCGGCGGCGAGGTCGTGGTGACCGCGGCCGACGCCAAACTGCGGCTTCCCACCGCACGCTGCGCCACGCCGACCCGCACCGGCGGCAAGCTTCTCGTCGGTGTACGGCCCGAGAAGATCTCCCTGGCGCACGCCGACGACGCCGGTGACATAGCCGAGGGGCGCAACCGGTTCACCGGCAGGATCGCGGACTCCAGCTTCATCGGCGTCTCCACCCAGTTCGTCATCGACAGCCCGGTCTGCCCGGAGCTGGAGGTGTACGTGCAGAACATCGAGCGGGACCCGCGCCTCGTCCCCGGCGCCGAGGTCGTCCTGCACTGGAACCCCGAGCACACGTTCGGCCTCGACGCCGCCATGGACATCGACGCGGGCGTGGAGACGGTGGAGGAGACAGCATGACCGTCACCGAGGCACCCCCCGCCTCGCCCGCCCCCGCCGGCACCGGACCGGTACCGCGCAAGCAGCCGGTGCGCCGCAAGCTGGTGCCGTACTGGCTGCTGCTGCCGGGCATCCTGTGGCTGCTGGTCTTCTTCGCCCTGCCGCTCGTCTACCAGGCGTCGACCTCCGTGCAGACCGGCTCACTGGAAGAGGGCTTCGAGGTCACCTGGCACTTCCAGACCTACTGGGACGCGCTCAGCGAGTACTACCCGCAGTTCCTGCGGTCGGTGCTGTACGCCGGCACGGCCACGATCCTGTGCCTGCTGCTCGGCTACCCGCTGGCGTACCTCATCGCGTTCAAGGCGGGACGCTGGCGCAATCTGCTGCTGGTGCTGGTCATCGCGCCGTTCTTCACCAGCTTCCTGATCCGGACGCTCGCGTGGAAGACGATCCTCGCGGACGGCGGACCGGTGGTGGACGTGCTCAACACCATCGGCTTCCTCGACGTCACCGGCTGGCTCGGGATGACCGAGGGGAACCGGGTGCTGGCCACCCCGCTCGCCGTGGTCACCGGTCTGACGTACAACTTCCTGCCGTTCATGATCCTTCCGCTCTACACCTCGCTGGAGCGGATCGACCCGCGGCTCCACGAGGCGGCCGGAGACCTGTACGCCAAGCCGTCGACCGTCTTCCGCAAGGTGACGTTCCCGCTGTCGATGCCGGGTGTCGTCTCCGGGACGCTGCTGACCTTCATCCCGGCCAGCGGCGACTACGTCAACGCCGAACTGCTCGGCTCCACCGACACCCGGATGGTCGGCAACGTCATCCAGTCGCAGTTCCTGCGGGTGCTCGACTACCCGACCGCGGCCGCGTTGTCGTTCATTCTCATGGCCGTCGTGCTGATCATGGTGACGGTCTACATCCGCCGGGCCGGTACGGAGGATCTCGTCTGATGCTGCGACTCTCGACGGCGTGGATACGCCGCAACCTGGTGGTGATCGCGGGCCTGCTCACGCTCGCGTACCTGATCCTGCCGAACATCATCGTGATGGTGTTCTCCTTCAACAAGCCGGCCGGGCGCTTCAACTACTCCTGGCGGGAGTTCTCCACCCACGCGTGGCAGGACCCGTGCGGCGTCTCCGGCATCTGCGACTCGCTCAGCCTCTCGCTGTGGATCGCGCTCTGGGCGACGATCGGTGCCACGGTCCTCGGCTCGATGATCGCCTTCGCGCTCGTCCGCTACCGGTTCCGGGCCCGCGGGGCGATCAACTCACTGATCTTCCTGCCGATGGCGATGCCCGAGGTCGTCATGGCGGCCTCGCTGCTGACGCTCTTCCTCAACCTGGGGGCGGAGCTCGGCCCGACGACCATTCTGATCGCGCACACCATGTTCTGCCTCAGTTTCGTCGTGGTGGCGGTCAAGGCGCGGGTGATGTCGATGGACCCCAGGCTGGAGGAGGCCGCCAAGGACCTCTACGCGGGACCCGTGCAGACCTTCCTGCGGGTCACGCTGCCGATCGCGGCGCCGGGCATCGCCGCGGGCGCGATGCTCGCCTTCGCGCTCTCGTTCGACGACTTCATCATCACCAACTTCAACTCGGGCAACACGGTCACCTTCCCGATGTTCGTCTGGGGCTCGGCCCAGCGCGGCACGCCCGTCCAGATCAACGTCATCGGTACGGCCATGTTCGCCCTCGCCGTCATCGTCGTCGTCGCGGGTCAGATCATCAGCGGCCGGCGGCGGAAGACCGCGCAGTCCGCGTAGCGGCAAGCGGCAAGCGGCGAGCAGCAGCAAGCGGCAGCAAGCAGCGGTAGCAGGCAAGCAGCGAACAGCAAGCGGTAGGCAGCAGCATGCAGCACCGAGTAGCACCGAGTAGCGCCACGAAGGAGTGGAAACCATGGCCCCAGCAGCCATGACCTTTGCCTCATCACTCTCCGACGCCCAGCCCGTCCCCTTCTGGCTGGAAGACCCCGGCAAGCCCGCCGCCCTGCCCGCCCTCACCGGCGACGAGAGGACCGATCTGCTCGTCGTCGGCGGCGGCTACAGCGGACTGTGGACCGCGCTCCTCGCCAAGGAGCGGGACCCGCGGCGGGACGTCGTCCTGGTCGAGGGCCGCGAGGTGGGCTGGGCCGCCTCGGGCCGAAACGGCGGCTTCTGCGCCGCTTCCCTGACCCACGGTCTCGCAAACGGCCTGGCCCGCTGGCCGGACGACCTGGCCAGGCTGGAGGAGCTCGGCGCGCGGAACCTCGACGCCATCGAGGCCGCCGTCGCCCGCTACGGCATCGACTGCGACTTCGAGCGCACCGGCGAGATCGACGTGGCCACCGAGCCGTACCAGCTCGACGAGCTCCGGGCGCTGCACGAGGAGGCCGGCCGGCTCGGCTTCGGCGGTCTGGAACTGCTGGACCGGGACGCCGTGCGCGCCGAGGTCGATTCCCCGACCTTCCTCGGCGGCCTCTGGGACCGTCAGGGGGTGGCGATGCTCCACCCGGCCAGGCTGGCCTGGGGCCTCAAGCGGGCCTGCCTCGACCTCGGTGTACGGATCTACGAGAACACCCGGGCGCTCGACCTGTCCCCCGCGGGCGCCGGCATGGCCGTGCGCACCTCCTACGGCCGGGTCTTCGCCCGGCGGATCGCGCTCGGCACGAACGTCTTCCCCTCGCTCGTCAAGCGGATCCGCCCGTACACCGTGCCGGTGTACGACTACGCGCTGATGACCGAGCCGCTCTCGCCCGCCCAGCGCGAGGCGATCGGCTGGCGCAACCGGCAGGGCCTCGGCGACAGCGCCAACCAGTTCCACTACTTCCGGATCACCGCCGACGACCGGATCCTCTGGGGCGGCTACGACGCCGTCTACCCGTACGGTGGGAAGGTCACCGCCGAGATGGACCACCGGCCGGAGACGTACCTGAAACTGGCTGGCCAGTTCTTCGCGTGCTTCCCGCAACTGGAAGGCCTGCGCTTCACCCATGCGTGGGGCGGTGCCATCGACACCTGCTCGCGCTTCTCGGCGTTCTTCGGCACGGCGCACGGGGGAAAGGTCGCCTACGCGGCCGGGTACACCGGGCTCGGCGTCGGCGCCACCCGCTTCGGCGGCGATGTGATGCTCGACCTGCTCGACGGCGAGCGCACCGAGCGCACCGAGCTGGCGATGGTCCGCAAGAAGCCGCTGCCGTTCCCGCCGGAGCCGGTGGCCTGGGCCGGAATCGGCCTCACCAAGTGGTCGCTGGCCCGGGCGGACGCCCGCGGCGGCCGGCGCAATCTGTGGCTGAGGACGATGGACCGGCTCGGCCTCGGATTCGACAGCTGACACCTCCGCGTACGGACGGCGGCCGCGCGCCCACCCGGCGCCCGGCCGCCGGCCTTGCCGTGCCGCCTCGCAGCACGTCCGGATCTCCCGGTGCTTCCGGCTGTCCCGGCCGTCCCGGCCGTCCCGGCCGTCCCGGCCGTCCCGGCTCTCCGGGTACTCCCCGCCCTTACGGTCCTCGTCCGTCCCGGTCCTCGTCCGTCCCGGTCCTTCCGGCTGTCCCGGTGCTCCCGGCTGTAGCGGCTCCCTGACGGACATGTTTCACCGGCTGCCCGAACCCGCGTCATAGCACGGGCGGTTCCCGCTCTCCACGGGTGAACGCACGGACCGCGCACGCGGCGAGGCGCACGGAAACGGAGGCTGGGGAGATGACGGGAACCGGGGGCCGGCGGACCGGTGCGGCGGTGGAGTGGCTGGTGTCGGCCGCATCCGACCCCGAGGGCAGGCGCAGGCGGTGGGAGAGTGACCCCAGGGGGCTGGTGCTGCTCCCGGCGGGCCGGCACTGGGACGTGCTCGTCCTGCCCGGCAGGATCGCCGGGCCGACGCTGGACGTGCTGAAGCGGCTCACCGGCCGGCCGGGGCCGGTCCTGGCCGACTTCGGCGCCGTCCGCCGTGGCCCTGCCACGGCGCCGCGCATGGGCTTCTTCGTGCCGCCGGGAGTGTCGGAGTGGTGGGTCGCCACGGGTACGCACACCGCGGGGCGCGGTGCCTGGGTGGTGCTCCCGTACCCCGGCCGGACCGCCGGGGGCGTGCGCTGGCTGGTTCTCCCGGACGGGTCGGGCACCCTCACCGACCCCGCACTGCTGGAGCTGGCCATGCACGAGGCGGCGGCTCTGGTCGCCTGCGAGGGGGAGGGATGACGGCGACAGGGGAAGGCGGCTGACCGGGAAGGCCCACCGGGGTTCCCGCCGGGGTTCCCGCCGGACCGGACCGGCGGCTCCCGGCCGTGCGGGGCGGCCCCAAGACCCGGTCGATCAACCCGGACCGGTTCGGCAGCCGGGCGCTTCGGTGGTACGGCGGCTCCCGACCCTGGAGCAGGCCGCCACCGCACCGGCCAGCAGCACCCCGCACAGGGACCAGCTCGCGAGGACGTCCAGCGGCCAGTGGTGGCCGCGCAGCACCAGCCCGATGCCCGTCGCCACGGTGAGCAGCGCGGCGACGGGCATCAGCCGTCTGCCGACGAGGAGGGCGGCTCCGGCGTACGCCACCAGCGCGGTCGCGGCGTGGCCCGACGGGAAGTACCCCGTCTCCGGGGTCAGCGGACCCGGCCGGTCCGTCAGTGCCTTCAGCGGAGCCACCAGGGCCGGTATCAGGGCCATGGCGACGGCGACCGCCGCCGCGGGTACCCACTGGCGGCGGCGCAGCGCCAGACCGGCGGCCGCGGCCAGGACCGGCAGGGCGACCTGCATGTTGCCGAGGTCGGCGAGGAACTCGGTGAGGTACGCGGGGCCGCTGCCCACGACCGCCCGGTCGACGCGCTCGTCCAGCGCGCGCAGCGGACCGTGGGCCACGACCTGCCAGGTGATCAGGGCGAGGAGGACGGCGCACGCGGCCGCGACGACGGCGGGGGCGCCCAGCGGTCCGCGCGGTCCGCGCAATGCCGGGAATCCGGGGAGTCCGGGGAACGCGGTCCGGGGGGATCCGCCGGGTCGGAGGAAGCCGGATCGGAGGAACCCGGATCGGAGGAACCCGGATCGGAGGAAGGAGGACGGCCGCCCCGGAACAGGGGGGGTGGTTCCGGGACGGCCGTGAGGATCGGTGCGCCGCGCGCCCCGGGGGGTTTGGGGCGGGCGGCCGTCCGATCGGAGAGGAGATCCGGAGCACGAGGCTCCGGTGGTGTGCGCCAGGGCACGCCCAGAGCGGGGCTGGGGAGGCCACGCCCTGGATTCGCCCGCAGTCTCCTGCGAGCGGGGTGTTTCTCTCATCTGCGGAAACCGTACGGCAGCAGGAGGGGGGACCGACAGCGGGAATGCCATCCCGCCATTGCCCCCCCACACCTTCTTCACAGAGAGCGCGCGATTACGGGCGGTCACACCCCGCGCGTCCCGCTCAGACGCCCGCGAGCGCCGTCTCGATGACGTCCAGTCCCTCGTTGAGCAGGTCCTCGCCGATCACCAGCGGGGGCAGGAAGCGGAGCACGTTGCCGTAGGTGCCGCAGGTGAGCACGAGGACGCCCTCGGCGTGGCAGGCCTTGGCGAGCGCGCCGGCGGCCTCGGCGTTGGGCTCCTTGGTGGCGCGGTCCTTGACCAGCTCGATCGCGATCATGCCGCCTCGGCCGCGGATGTCGCCGATGACGTCGAACTTCTCCGCCATCGCGGAGAGGCGGCCCTTCATGACCTCCTCGATGCGCTTGGCCTTGCCGTTGAGGTCCTGCTCGCGCATGGTCTCGATGGCGCCGAGCGCACCGGCGCAGGCGACCGGGTTGCCGCCGTAGGTGCCGCCGAGGCCACCCGCGTGGGCGGCGTCCATGATCTCGGCGCGCCCGGTGACGGCGGACAGCGGCAGGCCGCCGGCGATGCCCTTGGCGGTGGTGATCAGGTCCGGGACGATGCCCTCGTCCTCGCAGGCGAACCACTGGCCGGTGCGGCAGAAGCCGGACTGGATCTCGTCCGCGACGAACACGATGCCGTGGTCCTTGGCGAACCGCGCGACCGCCGGGAGGAAGCCCTTCGCCGGCTCGATGAAGCCGCCCTCGCCGAGGACCGGCTCGATGATGATCGCTGCGACGTTGTCCGGGCCGATCTGCTTGGTGATCTGGTCGATGGCCTGGGCGGCGGCTTCGGGACCGCAGTTGTCCGGGCCGCTGGGCCAGCGGTAGCCGTAGGCGACCGGTACGCGGTACACCTCGGGGGCGAACGGGCCGAAGCCGTGCTTGTACGGCATGTTCTTCGCGGTCAGCGCCATGGTGAGGTTGGTGCGGCCGTGGTAGCCGTGGTCGAAGACGACGACGGCCTGGCGCTTGGTGTACGCACGCGCGATCTTGACGGCGTTCTCGACGGCCTCGGCGCCCGAGTTGAACAGCGCCGACTTCTTGGCGTGGTCGCCCGGGGTGAGCTCGGCCAGGGCCTCACAGACCTCGACGTAGCCCTCGTACGGCGTGACCATGAAGCAGGTGTGGGTGAAGTCCGCGAGCTGTGCGGAGGCGCGGCGTACCACGGCCTCGGCCGAGGCACCCACGGTGGTCACGGCGATACCGGACCCGAAGTCGATCAGACGGTTGCCGTCGACGTCCTCGATGATGCCGCCGTCGGCACGCGCGGTGAACACCGGCAGCACGGAGCCCACGCCGCCCGCGACCGCGGAGAGGCGGCGGGCCTGCAGCTCCTGCGACTTGGGGCCGGGGATGGCGGTGACGACGCGGCGCTCCTGCGGAATTGCGCTCATGAGGGCTCCTGGGGGTGTTTCCGGACGCACTTCTTCTTTCTTCGCAGGCTAGGTCCGGTCCGGGGGGTCCGGCATGCTCCGTTCGGTAGTGGTGGGGGCGTGTCCTTGTCCGTGGCGGACATAGAGCGCGGAGGGTGCGGCGGGGCGGGCCTGCCGACCGGGGGCGCCCCGGCCGCGAAGGGCTCCCGCGGACGGGCAGCGGACGGGCGGCGGACGGGCGGCGGACGGGCGGCGGACGAGTGGCGGCGAGTGGCGGCGAGTGGCGGACGAGTGGCGGCCGGGCCTCGCGGCCGGGGCGCGCCGCAGGGCCGGTGCGGGGCCTGCACAAGCACTATCCGCTCACCCGGGGCATCGTGTTCCGGAAGCAGGTGGGGGCGGTCAGGGCGGTCGACGGTGTCGACCTCGACCTGTTCGCCGGCGAGACGCTCGGCGTGGTGGGCGAGTCCGGCTGCGGGAAGTCCACCCTCGCGAAGCTGCTGGTCAACCTGGAGCGGCCGACGAGCGGGGTCATCCGGTACAAGGGGGAGGACGTCACCCGGCTGTCGGCGCGGGCGCTGAAGGCCGTCCGCCGCAACATCCAGATCGTGGGCGGGCCTGTGCGGCGCTTGGGGACGCTCGCTCCACGGATCGCTGCTGCTGGCCATCCCACGACGGTAACGGCAGGCACTGACAGCCTGCCAGGGGTACCCGACCGATGCGGCAGTCCGCTCCGTACCTCAAGTGGGGCAGGGCTACATCTCGACTTCGCGGCCGCTGATCTCGACGGCCGGGGCTCGGCGTACTTCCGGTTCGTCTCGGCGTGCCCGCTCGGCCTCCTCCATCTGCCGCACCTGCTCCCGGTCGGCCAGAATCTCCGCGGCCCGCCCGGCAGTACGGACGGCCTCTGTCAGCTCCTCGCCCGTGAGGAGGTGTCCCGCTTCATGGGCCCGCTCGTGTGCCTCGCGCAGCCGCTCGGCTTCGGACTGGAACACGGGCGCACCGGATTCCAGCGTGGCCTCCTGCGTGTCTTCGCGGCGTTCCAAGTATTCCGGTTCCGGCGAGCGCAGTTCCAGCTGGCGCTGGGCCTCCTGGGCTCGCTGGCGTACGTCCTCGGTGTGCTCGTGCCACGCGGTGCGGGCCGTATGGACCTGTTCCAGCTTCTCGACGTCCTCGGCCAGCGTGGTGGCCAGGGCCTCGTACGCCTGGGCGGCCTCGGCCATCTCCCGGCGCCGGTCGTCGGTCTCGGCCTCCATCGCGGCGATGTATTTCTGCAGGGACTCGCGCTCGGCGTCGGCCAGGGACTCGCTCGCCTCGCGCAGCTGGCCGGCCACGTGCGGCGGTGCCCACGCGGTCTCGCGCTCGTACCGCTCGATGGCCTGCCGCAGCGTGGCGTCGGACGCTCCGACCAGTTCCATGCGGTCGTCCGGCTCGCCCAGTGCCCGGTAGGCGCGGTCCCAGTCCTGGCGGACGTCGACAGCTCCGCGGCCCGGCCTCGGGCCGATCGGGTCGCGCTCGCTGTCGTACTCGTGGGCCTCGCGGTACGCCATGACCGTCCCGGCCCGCTCGATCCAGCGCTGCTGCCATGCCGGGTCGTCCGGGACGGGCCCGAGCGTGTCGCGGGCCCACTGCGGCAGTTCCTCGGCGGCCGCCAGCTCCCGGCCCAGTTCCAGCCGCTTCTCCTCGGCGATCTCAGCGAGGGCGCGGGCGTACTCGCCCTTGGGGCCCTCGATTCCAGCGGTCCGGGTTCGCCAGTCGGCGCGCTCCTCGGCGGCCGCGTGCCGCTCCTCCGCGATGCGGGCCCGCTCCTGCGACTCCTGTGCCCCGTGCAGCACTTCGGCGCCCAGCTGCATGGCCATCGCCTGGTCCAGCGCGGCCTGCTGCCGCGCCTGGTCGGCTGTGGCTTCGGCGGCTCGCTGTGCGTCCGCCGGGTCGCCGGCCCGAGTGTGCGAAACGGCCTCCGCCTCGGCCTGCTCGCGGTCGGCGTCGGCGACGGGCAGCGTGGACAGCTCGCCCATAAGGTCGGTGACGGTCCGCTCCTGGACCTCGACCGCTTCACGCACGCGGCGCTCGTCGGTCCGCACCTGGTGGCGCTCGGCCGCGTCGATGCGCTGCTCCAGTCGCCAGTGGAGCACCTTGCCCAGATCCTTGGCGTCCTCCAGCCGGCCCTGGCCGATGACATCGCGCATCAGGTCGATGGCGTCGTGGCCTTCGGCCTCGGCGCTGCGTCCGAGCCTGACGAGGGAGCTATATGCCTCGCTGTCGCGCAGCTCGCGGTAGCGCTCCGGGCCCAGCTGCTCGTGGAGCACGCGGCCGAAGCGCAGCTCTGCGGCCTCGGTCGACAGGTCTTCCAGTTCGAACGCGTGCTTCGCGAGCGAGCGGGACCATTCCAGCTCTTCCCGCTGTGCCTGGGTGGCCGACTTCTCGATGCTGGAATTGTCGAGCGTCTGCGTCAGGACGGCGAGCTTGTCGGGCCGTTCCTCGACGGGCAGACCGGGGGTGTCGGTGGCCACGTACGCCGTGTTGGAATCGCGGCCGCGCGTCATCGCCACATAGAACGCCTCGCGTGTTCCAGCCCCTTCCACGAGCGTGTGGCAGGTGTCGACGGTGCGGCCCTGGGCGGAGTGCACGGTGCCGGCGTACGCCAGATCCACGTGGCTACGGACGTAATCCAGCGGCAGCTGGAGAGTGTCCCCGTCGTCGTAGGCGACGGTCACCCCCCGCTCCGTGACGCCGAGAACCTTCACCACGTCCCTGTTCGTGGCGAACCGCTCACCGCTCGCGCTGGTCAGGCTCCGGTTGTTGTCGCGCAGCTGGATCATGTCGCCGACACCCACGGTCAGGCCGCGCTTCTGCAGTTCAATGCCGTCCTCGGCGACCAGGCCGAGCCGTACGAGGTCGGCGCGGGCACGCGCGGCCAACTCGTCCGCCTGCGCGTTGGTCTCGGCGATCAGGAGCGCGTTCTTGCCGCTCACGTGGTCGGACAGCCAGGACTGGTAGGCGGCCGCCACCATCTCCTCGCAGGTGCCGCCGCGCAGCCGGCCGCGGTCCTCGTACGCGGCCAGAGCCTCGCGCTTCCCGTCGCGCAGCTGCAGTGACGCCTCCTTCTCCCACTCGTGGGAGAAGCGCATCACGGCGTCGAGTCGATGCACGTTGGGCAGCTCGTCGCTGAGGTGCGCGAACATGCCGCCGGCGCCCACGGCGCCCAGCTGGGCGCTGTCGCCCACGTACATCACCTTGGCCCCCACGCGGTCCGCGTAGCGGCGGATCTCGTCCAGCTGGCCCTGCTCGGCCATGGACGCCTCGTCAACCATGACCAGCTGCCCGGGCCGCAGCTGGTGGGCCTCGCGGTCCGATTCCAAAACCGGCAGACCGGATTCCAGCCGACGGTTCGTGGTCAGGAACTTCGCGATGTTCGCGGAGTTCCGCACGCCTTCCTCGGCCAGCACTCGGGCGGCCCGCTGGCTGACGGTCAACCCGAGCACGGGCCCGACTTCCCGGGTCCAGACGTCGTGGACGGCGCCCGCAAGGCGGCTCTTTCCAGTTCCAGCGGGGGCGGCGACCACCTCCATCCGGCGCCCGGAGCCGAGGATGCCGCGCAGGGCCTTCTCCTGGCCCTCGTTGAGTCCGGCGACGGCCACGACCTCGTCGATCGCGGCGCGCGCGACGGCCGGGGCGCCCAGCTCGGTGGCCTTGGCGATCAGCCGCCCCTCGCGCTCCAGATGGGCCTCGGTGGCGTAGCGGCGGGCGCCGTGGCGGCCGTAGACGGACAGTCCGTCCTCGCGTGTCAGCTCCTGCGGGAGCGGGACGAGGTTGGCGGCGGTCAGCCGAACCACGCCGGCGTCTCCACCGGACTGCAGCGCGGTATCGGCCAGCTCGTTCACCAGAGCCTTGACCTGGTGCCGTTCCAACCCGCCGAGACAGTCGGGCAGCTGCTTGGTGATCTCCACCACGAGGTCGGCCCGGCGCCATGCGCTCTTCTGCTCCTGGACGGTCTCGACCGCGTGCCGCACTACGGCCTCCGGGTCGAATTCCAACCCCGATTCCAACTCTGCGCGGCGGCGTTCCAACTGTTCCAGCTCGGCGCTCGCGCGCTCTGCCAGAGCTGGAACGCCCGCCAGGGATTCGCGGGTCTCGGCCACCATGTCGGCCTCCCAGCGGGCCAGCAGCTGCTCACGTGGAATCGCCTGGGTCTTGTTCTTCCGCTCGTTCAGGTTCGCCCACTGCGCCATCTTCGCCAGCTCGTGTGGGGACGGCGGGCGTCCGTTCCGGTCCTCCCACGCGGCCGCGAGCTCGGCGGTCCTCTTCGTGATTGTCCGGCGCCGTCCGCTGAACTTGTCCCGCAAGTCCTCGGGAACGCCGAGTACCTCGCGGGCCATACCATCCGGCCGCATCGCGGTGCGCAGCTGCAGCCGCCGGTACAGGGCCTCGTCAGCCGTCTTCTCGAAGAGGTGCCCGGCCGCCTTGGTGTGCCGGTAGATCTCCTGCCCGTCGATGGCCAGCCACTTCGACCGCGTCTCGCCGGTCACCTCGTCCGTGGACGTGACCTCCACGCGGTTCCAGATGGCGTTGTGGATGTGAAGCTGCGGGTCGTTGTCCCGGCTGGTGTGCTGGCGGAAGCTGGCGACAGTCCAGCGGTGCGCGTCGACCTGGCGGCCGGTCGGCGTGCCCTCGGCATCCTTCGCGCCGTGACGGCCGTCGCGCGCGTACCCGGCCTCTTCCTGCAGGAATTCCAGTCCGGCCTGCACGCCTTCCATCACGGATTCCCACACCGCGTCCGCCTTCGCCGCGGCGGCGGCTGCGCCTTCCAGGTCGCCGGCGTCTCGCAGCCGCGCGGCCTCGACCTGGAATCCGGCGTGCAGCAGGCTGTACGACTTCGGAACCGAGAACGTGACGTCGTAGTACGAGCGGGCGGCCGGGGCGTTCTGCCGCACCTTCAGCTCCGCCGCGCGGCACTGCTCGGGTGTCGCGTCCGGCCCCAGTTCCTCGAGCGCGGCCGCCACGCGCTCTTCCGTGGACTTCGTGTAGTCCATCGGCCGCCGGCCCAGCCGAGCGGCGTCGTAGATGGCGGCCACCTGGGCTTTGTACTCGTCCGATCCGGGCTCGACCGCGATAGCGGAGAGTGACGCTCGAACGTCCTCGTGCAGGCGCGGGTCGGTGAACTTCGAGTACATGTCGCTCATCAGTGCATGGTCGACTTCACCCGTCAGACCAAGATCATTAGCGCCGTCTCCGAGCCAGATACCGGCCGGTTCACCGGCCTGCTCGATCGCCTTCAAGTAGTAGTGTTCGCCGCCTTTGCCCACCTGATTGATCAGGTAACCCGGGTCAGATCCGGGCGAGACAGTGGCGGTCATGCTGATCACGCTACGGGCCATCGGATATTAATGCAAGGGTGTGAGTGCCTTTGGGTAGTGCGTGACGGACATTCAGAGGGTGTCTTTCAGTGGGTGGTTCGTGGTGCTGCTGGGGTCTCTGGCTCGGTGGTAGTGCGTCTTTGCTTCCTGTCTGCTGATGCTCCCTGGGCATGCGTGCTGGCGCGAGTGGAAGCGGGGCAGCTACGGTGGCCGCAGACGGCGAGAGGCCCGCCCCCTGGGAGGGGCTGGGCCTCTTCGACTGTTACCAAGCGTGGTGGTTTGGGTTCTTCACCAAAGAGCGTCTTGGTGGGCGCCGGAAGGGTGCCCGGCGGCGATGGCTGCCGTAATGGCGGCTGCCTCGTGTCCCGTCTCGGCGGCCAGGATGGCGTCCCGGACGGCGACTGCTCGTCCAGCCGCACCCCGCACGTCCGCGAGCGCGTGGCCGGCCAGGCGCGACCGGGCCGCGTAATCCACGACGTTCTGCAGCCGCTCCCCGATCAGCCAGTGCCGGGGGTTCTGGCAGCTCGACTCATCGCACGTGTGCCGAATCACGGCACCGTTCCTCAGAGCGGCCGCCCCGTGATGGATGGCCCACCCCAGTACGTGGGCCGACACCACCCGGGAGGTGCCTGCCGCTCGACTGCCCGCGCGGAGCTTCCCGTGGCCGGAGTCGCTGATGGCGCCCAACCACCAATGGTGGGCGTCCGGTCCGCCTCCGCGGTGCACCTTCGCCTCGTACCGCGCGACGGTCTCGGCGTCGGCGGCCAAACGCTCCCACGGCACCAAGGGCATCTGCTCTTCCGGCACGGCGTCCTCCTCCCTCGCGGGCGCTGGAACGGCGCCCCGCGCTTCCAGCACACCATGGCCCCGCGTTCCAGAGCGGGGTAGCCCCTGCAGCCGGAAGGCGCACACTACGGGCGCGCGCTCGCGAGAGCGGGAGAGCGTCGGGTAGCACTGATGGTGCGCTGGGGCCACTCGGCCTCTCGCGCGAGCAGCGCTGCCGCTTGTGCCCGGACTGCCGCGAGGTTCAGGCGACGGACGGACGCCTTGGATCGGTCGGGACGATCGCGTGCTCATCGAAGAGCTGTTCAAGGGCCTCGTGGCCGTGCTCACGGCGGTATGCCATCTCGGCTGCGGTGGCAGGAAGGGCCCAGAGGATGCGGGCATGGCCGTCCGGCAGCGGGCAGTGCTCCAGGTCAGGGCCGTGCAGGTAGGGGGGGCTGATCAGCAGGTGGTCGCAGTGGGACCCGGGCAGCCACGGCTCCCCGATGGGCAGGCTGTGCCCGAGATCGAGGTGGTGATCGGCGTGGTAGTAGGCGGTCATGGCCAGAAGATCAACGAAGCGTTCGTCGCGGACGGGCGCGGTGAGGACGAATTCGAGGCCGTCGCCGTCGGTCTCGACCGTGGACCAACAGCCGGCGGTGATGTAGGCCCAGCTTTCGGCGCGCGGCCCTGGGCTGACGGTGACGATCCGCAGACTGAGAACCGCTTCCCTTCGCCCAGGTCCCAGGTCGTAATCGCTGGCCGTGATCGCATGGCCGGTAAAGAAGTCGCGAACGTGGGCCTCGACGCCTGCTATCGCCCGCTGGCTGCGCTCGCTCTCGAACATGAGGGAGAGGATCTCACGGCTGGCCCAGGTGTCCTGGCTGTGAGTCCGCCCCGCCGGAGGCGGGGCGGACCCGGATGGTTCAGCCGGCCTTGACCGGCTCCTCGGCTCGGGCTCGGGTGCCGGCGAGGCGGTAGGAGTCGGTGCCGGTCTCGATGATGGTGCCGTTGAACTAGGCCGAACGTCACGAACCCGTCACTGCGCCGTCACCCGGCGCACTCCACGGCCATGATGCAAACCCTCGCACCAGCCAGGGGGGTACATGAACACCCGCACCATCATCCTCGCCGCAGTCCTCGCCGTCAGCCTCACCGGCTGCGGCAACCGCACAACCCCAACCGCCGAACCGCCAACTCCAACCCCTACAGCATCGCCGTCACCCACCATGGACGCCGCCCAGCAGATGGTCGAATGGCGCGACAACGGCGGCATGGACACCCTCCAGACCCTCATGGCAGACCTCTCTGCCGTCCAGGAAGACTCAGACCCCATCGACCTCGATGGCCTCCGCGACAGCTGCTCCACGCTCACGGCCAATCTCGAAACCGCCCGCGGCGGCACCCCCATGCCGCACCCGGCCACCGCCCAACGATGGAACCTCGCCCTTGAGCACCTCACCGCATCCGCCAAAGCGTGCTCCGACGGTGCAGTCAGCGGGGACCAGGCGTCGTTCGACCTGATGGCGTCCGAGATGGACATCGGCATCAAGCACATGGAGGCAGTCGCCAAGCACATCGGCGAACTCGCCCAGTGACAAAGCTGCCCCGCTCGATCCGGGCGGGGCACCTTCGTGCGTCTGCCTCCCAGTACCGGGGCTGGGGAAGCTGGCGCACATCTGGTTACAGGCGCTCTCACACGCGAGAACGGAGCGCCGCGGCCTCGCCCTCCGGGGACCGGTTCCCTGCCGGCTACGTCAGTGAGAACTGAGAACGGTGGTAGCTGGCTCCCAAGAACGCTCAACCGACGCTTATGAAGGAGATCTTGGTGAGCTCTACACGGCCCCCGCGGGAGAGTTCGACCCTCACCCGACCGCACGCCAAACACCCCGCACCTCCGGGACAGGGGACGCGGCGCCCTTAACCCCGCTGGCTACTCACACGGTCCCTGAGTACTCCCGCTCATGATCCGCGGGGTCATGGCTGCCTAGCGTGACCCGCATGGACACGGATTGGGCCCTCACCGACACCCCATCTCCGGACACGCCCCGGTGGTTCAAGGGCTGCGCGATCGCCGTCCTCGTCCTCCTTGGACTGACCGGCCTCGGAGCTTGGGGGCTGGCCGAGTTCGAGAAGGGCCTCGACGGCTACGGCCAACTGGATCAGAGCGGCCCCGCCGGATCGGTCGCGGACCCCCTCGGCCCCGGCGCGACCGCGCGGTACGAGGACGGCCTGAAAGTGACCGTCAGCCGCCCGCGCCCGGAGCCCGACGGCACCTACGGCCTCACTGTGACCTACGACAACGGCACCGACGAAACGATCCACCCCATCGGAGAGTCGCCCGACGCGGGCGTCTCCGCATACAGCTCCGCACCCCTGGTCGTCCGCGCGGGCTGGGCACTCGACGACTACTCCTCTGAAACCACCCTGAACTGGCTGAACTCGAGGGAGGCTGCCGCAGGCCTCGTGTCACCCCTCAGCCCGGACCGCAAGCGCACCGTCCCGGTCCGCATCAGGCCGAACGGCGAAGGGATCACGGTCACGGTGGAAGTGACCCCGCCGACCGCCTCGTTCCGCGAAACGGCCTACTTCCAGCTCACCCTGGACTAACGCCTGGCCCTGCTCACGACGTATCCGAGGCCCGCCCCTGGCGGCACCAGCGGGATAGGACAGGCGTCCTATCTACCTGGCCAGTGTGTGGCGGCTTGGATGGGGGCGGCGAGGGCGCGTCGCGGTGTTGAGGAAGGTGTTGATTTGCCCAGTGCTTCGCTGAAGGCGCACAGGAGTTCTTCCGCCCGTGTCGTAGGTTTCGGCTGGTTCTGCGGCCGTGGGGTCTTCTTGCGGGCCGGCGCCGGGGACCACGCCTGCGGAGTGGGAGCGGTCTGTTCCCACAGAGGGCGGAAGAAGCTCGGCTCCCCGTCGAGGACCTGGACGAGGCGTTCGACGTGCTCCCAGTCGTAGACGGCTGTTCCTTCGAGTAGTCCGGTGACATGGTCCTGGCTCAGGGTGCCGCTGGTGGTGGCGATGGCCCAGGGAGTCGGGCGGCCGGCCCGCATGTGCAGGTATCGCAGCGCGGACGCCAGGGTGTGGGGGCGCTTCTCCCGGCCCCGGCGTGCCTCTGCATCCTCCCAGACCTTCCTGAGGATCACGGGGTCTGCTCCGCATGCGCGGGCGATGGCTGCCGCGTCTCTCCATGTCGGGAACCTCTCGCCGTTCATCAGTCTCGACAGGAAGCTGGGGGACAGCCCCGTACGCGCTCCCAGGGCGCGCAGGCTCTGCCCGGAGGCTCGCTGCAGACTACTCAGGACGCTGGCCAGGTCCTGCGGGTTGGCGCATGGCGGAGTCTGCTGCGGCAGCCCAGGCCGCTCTGCGCCGGCTGACGGGGTACCGGAGCGATCATCCGCTGACGTGCGACGTGTTCCCGACTGGTTGGGCGCAGGGGCGTCCGTTCGCGGGGTGTGCTTGTGCGTTTGCGTCCGGTTGAGGGCACGGTGGACCACCGGCGGCGCGTACTTACGGCGTGCAGTCTCCCGGGTCATTCCCAGCAGCGTGCTGATGGTCTCCCAGGGCTCCCCACACTGCCGTGCGCGGCCCACCATCGCGACCGTCAGCTGATCGATGCTGCGCTGAACTTCGAGAAACTGTCGTAACGGGATGTTTCCGGCTGCCCCGGGGATGTCGAGTGTGTCGAGCAGCTGCTGGATCGCGTTGCCGGAAGCGACGAGTTCCGCTCGCAGATAGGCGTCGAACTGCTCTGTGTCCGGCGACGCCGCCTTACGCCGGTCACGGTGCGCAGCCTGTCGGCACTTTGTGCCGCAGTACTCCCCTGGACGCCCGGTGTGCTGCTGCGCCAGTTCTTCGCCGCACCGCTTACAGTTGCTGGGCGAAAATGTGTTCCCCATGCCGAAAACTTCCTGACGGATCGGGACCCGGCGCGACGAAAGGTCAACGCATTCGGGAAACGTGACGAAAGAAGGTGCTGCCGAGTCCGTTTCGTAGGGAACGGACTCGGCGGGGCGGCACCGGGGGCCGACGCAGCTGCCCCCCGGCATCCGTCAGCGGGGAGCCTTCACCCTGCGTGCCGTCGCCCACTTCGCAAGCGCCCAGAGGGCAGCAGGTGCGAGAGCGGCGATGAGCGCGACGGAAAACGACGCCTCGGGAACAACGATCAGAGGCGGAAACGCTACGCCAGCCGCTTGGTGCGTAGGCTGCAGCAAGTTGTCAGGTGTTGCCTGGGTGTTGACAGGCATATCCGGGCCCGAGACTGCTTTGTTACTGTCAGGACCATCGGAACGGCGCATCAGGCGTTTGACCGAGAAACGGCCGGGGGATGCAGACATCGAGCTTCCTCTGTCCGTAGTAGCGATGGAGCGCGAACCCGGGATCTGTGAGAAGTGAGTGGGTTCGCGCTCCGTGACTGTAGTAACACGGTCTGCCCAAAGGCCATTCGGACAAATGCTCCCCTTCTTGTGATCATTCGCCCCTTATCGGACACTTTCGTAGAGTCCGGGCGGTCAACGTGCACGCAGATTCGGAAAAGCACTGCACAAGCACAGGGATCTTGGTAATCCATGACCGGTCGGCACGCTCAGGGATGACTCCAGTAACCGACGACCCCACACATGATGGAGAGGTTGTGTCAGCTGGAGGCACGAGTCAGAAGGCGCCCATCTTGACCTGAGGACCCACGGACCGGAAGGGGTTGGCCGGCAAGGGCGTCTGGAGTGACAGACCCGGCTGACAACTTCAAGCCCGGCGTGTCCCGACGAACTGGACCGACTGCAGATGTAGCGCCCCGTGTCGAATGGTGGTTGCGCCGTCGTACGGTGCGCATGGTCGCCGAGGTGCGCGACGACCACCCGAACGAGACGGCGGCCCTGCAGGCGGTCACCGACAAGCTCGGCATCTCCCGCGAGACGCTGCGGAACTGAGTGAAGCAGCAAGAGATCGACACGGGAACGCGTCCAGGGGGACGACGGATGGCCCTGTTCACGAGAACGGGCAGCGCATGTCCAGCAGTTTGGGAGGCGGCTGGCGGCGTGCCGGATTCGAAATGTTCATGGGTTCGGACAGCGCCGGCGGGCAGCGTTCAGCTCAGTCGGCAGCGAGGATGCGGCAGATGTCGCCTTCGGTGCAGGTCGCGGGGTCGGTTGCGGAGGCGGTGTGGGTCAGCTCGCGCAGCATGGCTCGGGTCGTTTCCAGTTCGGCGATGCGGCGCTCGACATCGGCGAGGTGCCGGGCGAGCAGGGCGGTGACGTGTGTGCAGGGCGGCTGGCCGCCGTCGCGGATCGCGAGGACGTCGCGGATCTCGGCGAGGCTGAAACCGGCCGCTTGGGCGGAGCGGATGAAGGCGACCCGGGTTGTGGTGTGGGCCGGGTAGTCGCGGTAGCCGCCCGAGGTGCGGGGCGGGTCCGCCAGCAGTCCGGCCTGCTCGTAGAAGCGCAGGGTCTTGGTGGTGGTGCCGGTGGCGGCGGCGAGGTCTCCGATGCGCATACCTTCACCGTAGCCCTTGACCTTCCAGTGCGGTGGAAGGACTACCGTGAGCGCGTGACCTGGAGGTGGCGCTGATGCGTGTGGAGATGCTGATCGTCCCGGACTGCCCGAACGGCCCGGTGCTCAAGGAACGGCTGGAGCTCGTCCTGGCGGGCCGCACCGACGTAGAGCTCGCCGAGCACGTGGTCGAGGGCCAGGCGGAGGCCGAGCGCAGGGGCATGCACGGCTCCCCGACGCTGCTGGTCGACGGCCGTGACCCGTTCGCCGAGCCGGACGCCCCGGCCACCGTGTCCTGCCGGCTCTACCGCAGCGCCGACGGCCGGATCGGCGGGGCACCCTCCATGGAGGAGCTGCGGCGCGTGCTCGGTATCCCCGGCACCGGCACCGGCGGCGCGGACCGGGCCGCCGGCCGGGCCGGGTAGGGCCGTCTCGCCCCGGCCGACGCCGCGACCCGAGCAGTCCGGTCGGTACGTTCGGACTGCTCGTGGCAGTGGCCGCCGCGGCCCTCGTGTGCTGTGCGGGACCCGCCCTGATCGTCGCGGTGGCCTCAGGCGCGCTCGCGGCCTGGCTCGGCAGCTGGTGGGCCGTCGTCACCGCGGTGCTGCTCACCACCGGGACCGTCGGCTGGTGGCTGAGGCGACGGCGACAGGCCTGCCGCCCACCGCGCCCCCCTCAATGATCGGAATGCTCGGGCCGTCACCCGCCCCGTGGCTGGCCATTCGCCCTCACTATGGGCCAGGCCAAGATGCTGTCGACTCTCGTGAACATCGAACACGCCGACTGCGGGGCGCCTCCCAAACACGTGAACAATCGACGTCACAACTCGTGAACAAAGCCACGACGGAGGAATCAAGCCCAGCTCAAGGCGTTGAAGAAGGAGAACGCCGAGCTGAAGCGGGCGGACAAGATCCTGAAGGCCGCGGCGAGTTTGAGGGCCGGACGACCGCGGACCGGGCGACCGGGCCCCTCAGCCACCGGCCGCCGTCGACCTGGACACGATGTGAGCGAGAAGACGAGGGCACAGTGGGCCGTCACCGCCGGGCGGTGGGGCAGGTTCCGTGCGCTGAGCGGGGACCGCCTCCATTGGTGGTCACGTTGGTCAGGAGTCGCCGGTGATGGTGCGTTTCGGTACAGCGGTGACAACCCGGATCCAGCGCTCCGCCAGGTCGAGCGCCGCGGCGTCGCGAGTCGTGCAGCGCCGGCCGGCGATCCCGCCGAGGCGGCCGGTCCAGCCGTTGCGGCCGGAGCGAGAGGTACCGCCGTATGTCGGCTCCACGTATCCGAGAACCGTGTCGCCGCTGCGCAGGATCCACTGGTGGTTCTCCCGGTGATCTGGGTGTCGTACGAGTTCTGCGGCGTTGACAACGGCGCGGGCCTTGTTCTGCGCGAGTTTCTGCGGCCGAGGCTGGATGCTGTTGGCGGTGGGCGCCACCGCCGAATCGTCACGTGACGCTAGTGGTGCGTGTCTCAGGTCGCGTGAGGGGGGCGCTCTGCTCGGTGTCGGCGTGCGGTTGCCTCGTGGTGGGGGTGGCGGCCGCACTTGTCGCGGCCGCTCTGGGGGCGTGACTCTGCCTGCGCGCGGCCATGTCGGACGGGACGGCCTGTTGGGCTCGGGTCGTGAGAACAGCCGGGATTCGCGTCAGCACGTCGAGATCGCCCTCGTCGACGGACCGCCCGGCGGTCAGGGCATCGGCCAGTTGTCGAGCAGCGAGTGCGAGTTGATCGGCGAGCTCCAGCGCGGGCACACCCTCGTACTGGGCGAGCAGGCTCTGTGCGTCGCCAGAAGTGAGGGGGCGCGCGTCGAGCCTTTGGCGGGTGCGATACGCCTTGGCTTGGCAGGCGCGTGAGCAGTAGCGGCGGGCGCGCGGTCCGCGCTGTGGGGGCAGATCTGCATCGCATACCTGACAGATCGCCATGGCGAGTCTCCCCTACAATCGTCACGTGACGCTTGCAGGGAGGGTACCACCGCGAGGCTCAACCGTCACGTGACGATTGGATCCGACGTCGCCTCCTCGCCTAGTGCGCTGGTGGTGAGTCGAGTCGCAGCGCGTACCCCACGGGGGCTCCTGAGCCTCGAGCTGCGTCGGGGGCCGGGGCTGCCGGCTGTCGCCAATTGGCGACAGTTTCCGACCGTTCGACGGACGGGCGACTCGCTACTGCGGGGGCTGAGCGGAGCGCCCATGACGGGCTCGGCCACATCGCGGCAGCAGCTGCTCCCCCTCAGCCCGGGCCGGGCGGTGCGGTCTCCTTGCGCGTCTGTTGTCGTGACGGCGGGAGTACGGCGGTCGGCCCGTGTCCGGCGGGCTGACGGCCGACGGGGCCCCGGCGAGCCCACCCCCTCCCGTAGCCAGCGTCTTCTGCGTCGCCACGGCGCCCGCCGCAGTCGGCAACGCGCCCGTCACGTATACCGGCCACCTGGTCCGGAATCAGGTCATGGGGACGGGCCGGGTGCGGTAGCGGTCCGGGGGACGGCAGGCCCGCACTGCTTGCTGGCGCGAGCGGTCTGGCCCGCCACCTACGGGTCAGTCGGGTGGGGAGGTCTGGCTGGCCTGGGCGAGGACGCGTTCCCAGGTGCGTGTTGATCCACCGTGCTGTTGGGCGAGGGCTGCTGCGATGTGGTGGCGGGGGGTGTCGCCGGCGGTGCTGAGGGCTTCGGTCGCGGTGTGCAGGCGTGGATCGCCTTCGTAGGCGTGTGCTTTGCGTGGGCCTTTTCCTGTGCCTGGTGGGCGGCCTCCGCCCTTTCCTTGTCCGGGTGGGTTGTTTCGGCGTTCTTCGAGGTCGCCGCGGGGCCACACGCGGAGGCTGTAGAGGGTCTTGCCTGCTGAGATGTAGCCCTGGGTCGCGTAGGCGCGGACGGTGCTTGCCGTGACGCCGAGGAGGGCGGCTGCCTCTTCGTCGTTGAGGAGGTCGTCGGGATGTTCTCCGGTGGGCAGCGTGGGGAGGGGTTTGCCCATGAGGTAGGCGCGGGCTTGGGCGAGGTCGTAGATCAGGATGCGGCTGCGGGGGAAGAGGCTTGCTACGCGCTGGCGGAAGGCGGGGGCATCGCGGCGCCGCCAGGTGGCGATGGGGACGCCGGCTTGCTGGGCGATGTCGGCCTCGTTGATCACTGGCCGGTTGCGGGGGATCACTGTGGGGTTCCTTGGACTGCTAGGGTCGCGGGCGGAACCTTGTAGGCTGGTGGTACTTCCTACGCTGGCGTTCCGCTGGCACGGATGGTTGGTCAAGGGCCGGCGGTGTGCCGGGTCGCTCCGTGTGAGTGGCTCTCCGTCGGCCCTTTCCTCATTTCCGTCATCCATCTGCGGACTTCACGCGGGTTACGAAGCCTGACGACCTGGACGCCCCGATCGGCTGTCTCCGCTACCTGCAGGGCGTAGCGGGGCCGGTTGTGCCGGTATTTGCGGATGGCGGTGCGTAGCAGCGACCGGCGGTGGAAGAAGGCCTTGCTCCAGGTCAGTCGCCTTGCTTGTGGGCTGTCGTCGTGTCCGGTGAGCTGGTAGAGGCTGCGGCGCACGATGCGGTACACGATCAGAGGCAGTGGGAAGTCGAGCCACACAAGTACGTCGGCTCGGTGCCAGACCACATCGGCCAGCTTGGAGAAGTTCCCTTCGACGATCCATGCGTCGTGCCGGGTGATCTCTCCTGCCTGTCGGCGGAACTCCGGCAGCGGCAGGGGGCCATCAGGGGTGAAGAGAAGGTCATCGAGGTCTGTGTGTGGGTAGCCGAGCTCTGCTGAGAGCCACTTGGCCAGGGTGGTTTTCCCTGTGGCGGGTGGTCCGAAGAGTGCGATTTTCCGCATGGATTCCTTGCCTTCGCGGTGCGGCGCCCGGGCTGTGCCAGCCTTCGGCCGGCGGTGGCAGCGTCCACACCCCGGACTTGCCATTTTAAACATTACAGCAACCAGACTCGTAGCTGGGAGTCGTTCGGGGCTTGGGCCGGCCGCCGGAGGCGGCTCCGTGGCCCCGCAGGGGCGGGCCCGCGCCCGAAGGGCGCTTGAAGGGGCCCGGCGCGAAGCGCCTGCCCGTAGGGCAGAGAAAGCCGCCCGTGGCCGAAGGCCACTCAGGGGGCGGCGTTTCCGCTGGTCCGCCCCGCGCCCGAAGGGCGCTTCAAGGGGCGGACGCCAGCCGCTTGCGGCTGTCCTTTACGCCGGCGCCCCGGCCCGCCTGGTGGCGGGCCGGGGCAGTGGGGCGCCGGACCCGGTGCCCGGGTCCGGCCTGGGGTTCTACAGGCGGGGGAACAGGGCCCGCGCCGCCATCGGGTGGCGGTGCAGCATCCGCAGGAACTCAGCTTGGAACGCTGCCCGCGCTGCGGTCTCGTCGGAGCGCATGTCGCCCACCCCCTTCTTCGTCTTCACGATCACTCCGTCCATGATGCTGATCCCCGCGCCTCCCAGGTCGGAGAACACGTTGACGCGCAGGTGCAGGAACACCTGCCCGTCCTGCTCGGCGATCGTCACCGCGTAGGCAAGATCGGCGAGCGGGTAGACGTACGCGACCCGCGAGCGCTTGGCGGGCTCAGAGAGCAGTTCCGGGCGCAGACCCCGGAGGTAGTGGGCGAGCGTCGCCCGGGTCGCGGCCCGTAGCGGAACGTCGATGTGCTGCGGGTCGAACTCCCGGACTGCGGGCCGCCGCCACATTCCCGCCGTGCCGGTGGTGCAGACACGCAGGATCTCGTCATACATCTTCCGCAGCTTGCGGTGGATGTACGTCAGATCTGCGGGCAGCTCGGGGCTGGTCAGGCTCTCCCATCCCTGCGGCAGCAGGAACTGAGCCGTAGCCGTGGCGGTGGGGGTGGAGAGCGCCGGTACGGGCTCAAGCACCCGCAGGGCGTCGCCGTCCACGATGTCCGCGCTGATCAGCGCACCCAGTACGGATGACTCCTCGACTATGCGGCGCGATCGGACAGTGGAGAGCTGGCCTGCCCGCATGGACCGCGCCGCGACGGCTGCGCGCTCTGCCTGCGTGCGCCCGACGAGGTGGGCATGGAACCGCTTCTCTCCCTGGATGGACTCGCGGTCAACGGTGTGCGGGTCGTAGCTCCACGAAACGACCGGGCTCAGCTCGTAGGCGCGGCAGTGCTCTGCAAAGCGGGCTGCGACGACCCCCAGTGCCTTGCCGAACTCGGGCGAGTGGTCGTGGAGCCCCGGCCGGGGGGTGGCCCCGGCGGACATGAGCATGAGCTCGTACAGGGCGTGCGGCGACCGCTTGTCGGTGAGGGCGTATGCCTCATCGGGCGACATGTTGATGTGGGCGTGGACGTTGGTCCACCCGTAGACGTCGTGGACAGTGCCCATGCGCTGAACGCCGTTCACGTACCCGGGGAACCCCTTCGCCGGGAGCGAGTCCACCACGGGAACGTCTCTGCGCTGATTCTCCAGAGCTACCGGAAGCAACTGACGGGCCATTGGATTTCCTTCCCTCGTGGCTGGTTGTCGGTCGGGGTGTGCCGCCCCTTCCGACATGCACAACCTTACAGCATTTCAGCTCACCTGTCTACGCAAAAGCCCAGCTCAGAGCGTGTTTATCGGCAGGCCCGGCGGGGATGGCGGCAGCGGGTCACAGCAGAGGAAGGGGATGGCTGGTCCGGTGCGCGCAGCTTGCTGCGCAGGACCAGCCACCAGGCCGGTGAACGCGCCGAAGGCGCCCGGCCTGGCGTCCCGCGCTTGCGCGGGATGGTCTGGCGGTGAACGCGCCGAAGGCGCCCGCCAGACCACCCTGGAGGGCCGCCAGGCCCGCCAGGGCGTCCCCGCCCGACCTGTGACCCGCTGCCGCCACCCCCGCCGGGCCTAGGGCCTGCGTGATGTCGTGAGCGGCCCGCGGCCGTACTCGACCCCTGCTTACTGCTCCTATCCAGCGTTGTTCAACAACCGATCGTCTCCGGCCTACGAAAGCGCGGCATCGGCTTCCAGTCGCTCCACGAATCGCTAGACACCACCACGCCCGGCGGCCGCCTGGTGTTCCACGTCTTCGCCGCGCTCGCAGAGTTCATCCGCGAACTCATCGTGCAGGGCACCCATGAGGGCCTGGCGGCAGCTCGGGCCCGCGGTGAGCGCATCGGGCGACCGCCCGCGATGACAGAGAAACAGATCCGGCACGCCCGTGCCCTGCTCGCGCAGCCGGAGAACACCATCACCTCGATCGCAAAGCTGCTCGGCGTCTCCCGTACGACGCTGTACAAGTACGTGCCGGAACTGGTTGCTGGCCGGAACGCCCTGACGTCGGACAGGCCTCTTCACTGACCAGCTACTTCAACGCTGCAAGGTCACTCCTTCAGTTTCCTGTGTGGAGGCGGCGGGCTGCCGGCCAGCTCATGCAGTTCCTCTTCCGCTACATCAATCCGGGCCCTGACTCTGGGATCGCGTGCGAGGTCCCACGGCAGGTCGGTGAAGCTGGTAGGGAAAGCCGTGACCAGTTGCTCGACCGTCAGCCCCTTCGCCTTCGACAAGTCAGCGCCACCCAACAACGAGCCCTCCAGGTGAGCACCGCGCAGCTGTGCGCTATCAAGGTTTGCACCGAGCAACTGTGCTCCTCGGAAGTTCGCGCCCTCCAGCCAGGCCCCTTCCAAATTCGTCCCTCGCAGCCAGGCATCAGGCAGATGCGCATCGCTTAGGTCGGCGCCCCTTAGATCAGTCCGTTGCAGGTTGACGATGAAGGGTTCTGCCCGATCCCGTGGTCGACGGCTCAGCACAGTCAACGCAGCCTGAACCGACTCGGTGTGCTGCGGGCGCTCCTTCTTGGTGGGTGGATCACTCAATGGGGCGTGCTCCCGAACAAAGGAGGCGAGCACCTCAACGATCGTGACATGGTCCTTCGCTGAATCCCGCATGATCCGTTCTAGCGCGTAAATGCCGCCGAGTTGCTCAAGCGGTTTGTCGGAGGCGACCTGGCTGATTGCCGTGCTGAACCGGTCGGTGACATGTCCTTCTCGGCTCAGTTCCACGGTCCGGTGGGTGTAGACCAATCCGGCAGCTACCAACGCCCCCCCGCCCAACGCAGTCAGAACGGTACGCAGCCCTGACACCACGGTGCCCTGCGCGGCCGAGAGATTCTTGTTGAGGTACTTGTGATCTAGCCACCATGGCAGTCGCCACAGCACCACTGTGAACAAGACCAATACACCGGCTACAGCGATGGCTACGCAGGCCCATCTCGCGAGCGGCGACATCTGCGACAACTTTGATCCCATGTTGATCACCAGAACCCAGCCAAGCGGCACCTGCCACGCGAGAGCTGGTTAACTCACCCCTTTGCGGGTGACGCTCGACTAGACGAGGAGTCAGGGGTGGTGCGGTCTCTCGCTGTCGTGCGGCAGATCAGTCTGTAACCGGGAGCTGTGACGCCAAGAGCACACCCGCTGCCCCGCTGTCGCTCCTGAGTATCCGTCACGCTGGCTCTGGACGCCGGAAACGGGGAGCTCATCCGGTATCCATGGCGCAGGGTTGGCCCGGCGGGCCAACGAGGGGGCGGAGCCAAGAGCGGCTTCATCGAGCGACACGATCTTCCCTGCGGGAGCAGGCCGGCGCTGAGGAGAACCGCAGGCCTGCCGGCCCGCGGGCTGATCTGCGGCGGGGCCCGGCAGCCGGACCCCGCCAACAGGCCATCAGGATGAGCTGCTGACCAGCCGGAGGGCTGGGCGGTCTTCCTCGCAACCGAGCATGCGCCGCACCTGGGCTGCACTCCAGGCCAGCTCGTGAGCCAGTTCGGCAATTGTCAGCCCGTGGTCGCAGGCGAGGGCGAAGGCCTGGGACAGCAGCGCGGACTGTTCGCCGGGATAGCCAGCCAGGGGTTCCGGAGCGAAACCGGGTTGCCCCTGCAGGCCGTGCAGCCGCTGGTAGGCGCGGCTGGCCGAGGAGTCCGACAGGAGGCCGAGTTCTCTGCAGCGGTACAACAAGGAGTGCACCGAGACCCCCCAACCGTCGCGGAGCTGCGAGAGCTTGTGCAGGTCCGCCCGTGCGGGCAGCTCGGGCAGGATCGATTCGCGAGGGGTGAGGAACTCGGCTGCGAAGGTGTCGGCCTCGCGTTCCTGGGTGATGTCACCGGGATTGGTGTCGCCGTGCAGGATCAGGTGGCCCAGCTCGTGGGCGGCGCTGAAGCGATGCCGGTAGACGTCGTCCGTCCGGTTGGGCGTCAGTACGATCAACGGGCGCGGGAGGCGCGAGGTGGAGAAGGCGTCGACGGAGCGCAGGTCCTCGTCGCGCTGCGGGGTGACCACAACGATGCCATGCGCTTCCAGGCGCCGGACCAGGTGAGCGATGGGCCCGGTGCCCAGCCCCCACGCGACTCGCAGGGCTCGGGCGGCGGAGGCAGGTTCGCTGGGCAAATCGGTGCCCGGGTGCACCTCGCCGCCGGCGAAGCCGGGGAGATCGACCACGGGGAGCTGGACACGCTTCTCCAGTGCGTAGGTCAGCTCCCAGACCTGTTCGGTGAACGCGACGGCTTTGGCGCGCTGGTAGGCCCGGGTGCTGCGCAGACTGCGGAAGTGCGCGGCCGAGGGATCCAGCCGCGCGTGGGGCCGCCCCGCCAGGAAGTACGTCAGCGGCACATCCAAAATCTCGGCCAGGCGCGGCAGCAGGTCGGGGCGCGGCCGGTTGGTGCCCATCTCGTACTGGCTCACCGCAGCAGGGGTCACCCCCAGCTCGTCGGCCAGCCGCCTCTTCGTCATCCCGATGAGGCTGCGGGCTTGGGCCAGCCGGGCGGGGTCGAAGAGCTCGTGCACGGCAGCCGGGGACGGTTGGCCCCGGTCGGCGCGGGCCTTACCGGAGCCGCCGCGGCTGCCGGGGGGGGTGAACAGCGGTGGTTGGGTGTTCTTACTCATCGCCGTTTTCTATGTCGGAAATGGTTGGTTCCTGTTCGGCGGACGGACGCTTGACGACCTCGAAGCGATGCGTGACGCCCAGAACAGGCAGGTCTCCCCCGGTGAAGCCCTTTTCGCGGGGGACACTAATACCTGCATCGCGCAGGTCATCGCGGGAGTCGCTGGAGTCCTGCTCGGCGGCGGCGATGCTCATGTCGAGCGACTCCGGGGTCCACACCATGGCGCCGTCGTCCTCCAGCGACGTCGGCGTACCCCACCAGGCGGCCAGGACCTTGTCGCTGTCGGCGTTGGCAGCGTACGCGACGTAGATCACCGTCAGCTGCTCCGCCTCGGCCGCCGCTGCGGCCTCCGCCACCGAGGGGTGCGCCGCCGGCTCGGTGGTCTCGGAATCGCTGTCGAACAGCGTCGGTGGAGGTTGCGCAGCGCCTACGCCGTTGTCGCGGGAGACCTGGTGGGGAATCTTCGTGCTCAGCTTTGCGCGGGAGATCGGTTCCTTCAGCGAGTCGGCATGCCGAAAGGGGATCAGCACTCGCCCCTTGACGACCGCCAGGCTGTACGACGCCCCTTTGGGCTTACGGGCCTCATAGCCGGGGAGTTCGGCCAGCTCGAACTGCTTGACGACCTGTCCGTAGCGCGTGGCCCACATGCTGCCGTAGGCGCGCTTGTCCTCGGCCCCCGCCTTCTGGGCCGCCACCTGTACCTCGTAGGCGGTTTGCTGACCACGTGCCAGCCCCTTAACCACATGCCGTATCACCTCCGCGGCGTGATCACCGAACTGCTCAACGGCCCACTGCGACGGCGTGATTTCACCAGCCATGATCCCCCCAGGGAGCTAGTCACTTACCGAACCGACATCAACATAGCACCATGACTTAATTTATAGACTTCATTTGCCCGGTCGGTGTGGCGGCGGGCGCGCTTGGTTCCGGAGCGGCAGGCAGGTCGACCTGTCGTCGCGCCGTGCAATCCAAGACGGGCTGGCACAACCGGCCGTCCGATCGCAAGCGGAATGCTCGCTACCGTGAATGGCTGTACCGATGTTCCCCACGGCCGGATGCGCTCCTGGTCCTCCAGCCCGAACCCGTCCAGTTGACTGCCGATCGACACCAGGACGTACCCCGCGAGCCTCATCTGATCGTCTCCAACGCGTTGACCTGCACTGTCACAGAAATGGGCATCACTGTGACCCTGGCGTGTCTTACAGGCCGATGCCGTACAGCGGGTTCGTTTCGTCCCAGATGCCGGCTTCCTCGAAGTAGGCTGCGAGGGATGCGGAGCCGTCGGCCCAGCCGCCGTGGCGGCCGGTCTCGATGAGGTCGGCGCCGGCCTGTTTGGCGGCGGTGGCGAAGCCGCGGCGGAGGCTGTGCCCGCTCCACCGCGGCGGGAGATCGGGCAGGAGGTCGGTCGGTGCGGTGAGGTGGGCTCGAGCTGCGGCGCGGGTGATGAGGTCGCCGATGCCTTCGCCGGTGATCCGGCCGGTGGGGTCGCCGATCGGCTTGCCGTGGCGGCGCATGGGGTGGGCGATACGGTCGTGCCGGTCGATGCGGAGGAACAGCGGTCCGGTCGGCTGGCGGCCGCGGTCGATGAGGCACTGGCGCCAGGCGCGGAGGGCACGGACGGGGCAGGTGGCCGGGTTGGAGCCGTAGGGGACTCCGAGGGGGCCTTCGTGGTTGACCTTCGGTCGCCAGACCTCGACGGCCAGGCCTTCCTCGACGTCGGCGACGTCGGCCCAGTCCAGCAGGCGCAGTTCGGAGCGGCGAGCGGCGATGGAAAACCCGAGCAGCAGGGCAGCGACGTCGCGTCGTCCGCTCGCCTTGGTGGTGTCGACGGCCGCGACCATGGTGCGGAGCACGGCAGGGGTGGCGGCGGCCGCGCGGCGGGTCCGGCGGCGCGGGTCCTTGGAGCGCTTGCGTTCGGCCTCGTGGCCTTTCAGTACGCGTCGGGCGCCGATGGTGGCGGGCTTGGGCTGCTCGGCGGCTTGGTGGGCGACGGCGATGGAGGCCAGGGCCCGGTCCATGGTGCCGGGGCTCTTGTCCTCCCTTTTGAGGTGGGTCATGTACTCGGTAACAGTGTCCGCGCTCGCGGGCAGGGCCCTGCGGCCGGTGTGCGTGCACCAGGTGGTGAAGCGGTGCCAGTCGCCGGCGTAGCCGCGGCGGGTCTCGGGCGGGATGCCTTCCTCGACCGCGGCGCGGGCCTCGGGCGAGAGTCCGCCGGTCCGGCTTGCCGGGACGAGGGCTTTCGGCTCGGTGTCGGCGGTCGCGGGTGACGTGTCCACGGGCGGCTCCCTTGGCGCGGTTCTGGCTCCTGGTAAGGCAACTTACCGGGAGCCAGAGCGCAACAGGCCGATCTGAAGAGAACCGAGCCAGGCACGCCTGATCGCGATAGCTACTCGCGCACGCCACCGAAGGCGTACCGGATCCTCAGTGCGTCGCGAAAGGCTGCCCGTTCGGCGCGAGAGAGGGAGAACTCCTTCCGCCTCGCAGCACGTTCCTGCTCAGCAAGCGTGCGGCGGAAGGGTTCGTCTGTGGCCGCGACGTTTTTGCCGACACCTGGCTGCGACTCCAGGTCAGCTATCTGCTGGTCGAGTCTGGCCAGCAGCGGATGGTTGGGATCGTCACCTGCGTAGGTGTCCCGGAGGTGCTTGATGGCTGCCAACTGTTCCCGAAGGACGCGGGCACTCGTCGTCATGCGCCTTCCCCGGTGGTCGAGCGCCCGCCGCAAAGGGGCGCGAGCAACGCGGATGGGAGATTTCTCCCCGCCTGGGCGGGAGCGTACGCGTTCGACTCATCAGGGTATAGATGGGCGCTCAGCCCTCCAGGATCACGGTTCGCCAGACGGCGTGCGATTTGGCCTCACGCGCCGAAAAGCCACCAGGGTTGCGCGTCTAACCCAGTTCCCCAAGGTCTGTGCGCTCGCCAGCAGACAGGCGCAACCAATCTCATGTCCGGAGGAACCTCATGCTGCCCACACCCCCGCCCGCCGAAAGTACGGCCCTCGCCGTACGGGCCGCTGCCTGAAGGGCCGGGCCGGATCCGGCGACGACTGCCGGAACGAGCCCCCTGGGCGGTGCCCACCCCGAACGGCTCAAGCTCAACCGCATCCCCTTCAGCAACGTCCCCCGGATACACCCAGGCGATCCGCCGCGCCCAGTAAGCCCGGCGCCGCCGAGGCTGAGCCGACGTTCACGCGTAACCGGGGCTCGCAGGAGCGGCCCTGTGGCGCTGCCCATGGGGCCAATCGCGGTTTCCTCTCGCCCTGTCAGCGGCGGTCGCTACCTCTTGGCCGTTCCCCCACCCCTCGCGCGGGGGTTGTCCGTGCGCCATGTGTCTGTTCCTCCGCCTCGGCGACCGGGGCGTCCCTCGAGCGTTTCGTTCCGGTCGTCCAAGTGCCAGCCCGGGTGACGGATAGAGTCAAGATTTTTTGCCCGTCACCGATTCGCAGACCGAGTCGCTCCCTCGGAACCTCCGGGCCCTTCAAACCGCGTACTAGGTATCTTGACTGTTCGTCCTACACGGTGTTCTCACATAGCCATCTACCTAGTCATCCTATCTTGCACTACTTAGCGTCAAGTCAGCGTAGCTGACCAGCAGTTTCAGGTTGGACTGAGCTGCCATAGATGTGCGACTCTATCGGTATGACGCCGATTCAGAACACCGCAACCAAACCGGAGTCGGGGAACGAGATAGGTCGGGACGAGTCGGCCGGCACCTCCGACACCGAGGGATTCCTGAGCCAGGCCAGGACCATCGAGATGATCCTGGAGCGCTCGGCAAGGACCAACCGAACCGTCCCGATCAGAAGGGTCTTCCTCCAGCTCGGAGAGGGGCGGGACACGGAGCCCGGAGCCCTGAAGTCGCTCGTCTCAAGCCGCCAGGAGCGGGCGCTCGACCTCTACCTCCTCGTCGCGGCCATCACAGGCGGCCCAGGTCACTCGGTGACGGAGTGGTCGACCACGTGGGCCAGGACGATCGGCATCTTCGACCAGAAGTCCGGAGCGTCGGCGGTCTCCCGGGCATGGAAAGCCCTGAAGGACCTCGACCTCATCACCACGGCCCGTGGGTCTCAGCGCAGGACCACCGTCACCAAGTGCATGGAGGACGGCAGCGGGCCGTACGAGCCGCCCGCGAACGTCGGCGAGAAGTACCTCCAGCTCCCGTTCGAGTACTGGGAGGAGGGCTTGCACACCAAGCTCACCCTCGCGGGCAAGGCGATGTTCCTGATCGCCCTCGCCCAGAGGAAACACAAGTTCCCGCTCGTCCACGCCAGGATCAGCGAGTGGTACGGCCTGGCCCAGAAGACTGTGGCGAGCGGCATCGACGACCTAGTGGAGAACGGAATCCTGGCGCCGGCTGGGTTTGAGTACTTCGACACTCTCGCCGCCCGCTCGGGAAGAGGTTCACGCCCCCTCTACCGGCTGGTGAGGCCCTTCCACCAGCGCGGACTGCCCCCCACGGGGCTCGAAGCATTCCCTGCCCAAACGGAGGCCGGGAAGTAGAGAACCGCGCCGCCCCTCCCTGGCTACCAAACCTGGGGCGAACGCGGTCCAAGCGCCGGCAAGGCCGGCAGATGGGAACAACAGTATGACCTCTATACCCAGTGGCGCCCCGGCGCACCCCCTCTCCCCGCGCCGGAGGTGGGTCAGGGTGCTCCTGGTTGTCGTCGGCCTCGTCGTCCTGCGGGGCATCGACCCTGCCTACGTCGATAACCTCGGAACCTGGCTCGGCATCATGACCGTGCTCGCTCCGGAAGTCTTCATCCAAAGGCGGGACGAGCCACCCGGGAACCTGAGCATCGCTTGCTGAATTACCAGCCGCCGAGAGGCTTGCTAACGGCACCCCGACTCTCCGACCGTAGTTGACCAACACGAACGCGCCCTGCCAGTCGTCCATCGACCGGCAGGGCGCGTTCGTTGTTCAGCGTGAGAGGGTGAGCGCTTCTTGTACCAGGCGGTGACGGCCTCCACGATGTAGCCGAGGTTCTGCTCACGCATGACCAGCCCGCGTACAGGGTCCAGCATCATGGCGACCCCCGCTGGCCCTGCGGACCTCGAGGCACCCTGAAAGCTACCGCAGGATACTTGTTCCCTGGTGTCCGAGCTAGGACTCCGGGGCCGATGTGCAGCGTCCCGAATCGGGCCGGAGCGGAGCCCCCTCGACGTCGACGGGCCCCTCTTCCACTTCTGATCACCAAGGCGCCGGCCCGTCCGCGTCGCCGTAGTCGGCATAACTGTGACGCTGCCTGCTTCAATGTTTGGTTCCGGAAGCCTGAAGAGCAGGCTCCTGTGCGGCGTATCCGCACGGGAGCCTGGGGCCGCTGCCTAGGGTGCGGCGACTGTTACCGGGGCCGGTTCAGCTTCGACGGTGGCGCTTCTCGGCGCGGGCGCGCTCCACGGCCGCCCGGTGAGTCTCCTCAGTCGTGGAGCGAACCTGGGGCATATCGATGCGCCGGCGTTCCGCGGTCTGTTCCTGGTGAACGAACTCGGGCTCGCGTGATGTCCAACGGCGTGGCAGGTCCTGCTGCGGGCCTGGTGCGTAGCGATCCAGCCCCCACCTGCTGGTGAGGTCGGCCCGCCTGGCTTCCCGAGCCAGCTCGGCCTCCGCCGCGAGGCGCGCGGCTTCGCGGCGTCGTTCCTGTTCGTGCAGCGCGGCCTCCCGATCGTCCAGGTCCACTGGGGCGGGGGAGGCCGCCATGGTGCGGGCTCGCTCGGCCACGGCGGTGGCGACGTTGTCCCACCTGGTGACGTGGTCTGCCTGGGCGACGGTGGGCCGGCGGCCGCCGTGGCCGTGAGTGTCCCGGCGGGCGTTGATCAGGCGCCACAGCCTCCATGCAGCCAGGCGGCCCACGTCGTCCACTCCAGCCACGCTGCTGGACAGCAGGTCGACCAGTTCGCCCTCGGTGGAGCGGCGTAGTGCAATCCGGACCGTGCGCTGCAGGTCGGACCACGCGGAACCGCTGTGCCAGTGCCCAAGTTCGTCCCAGTGCCCGGAGGGCAAAAGAACTTTCCCGTGCCCCAGTTGGGCCCTCCAGGCGTGCCAGGCTCGCCGGATGACCCTGTCTGCGACGGCGTGCGGGTCGTCCCCAGACAGGAAGGCGGATGCTGTTCTAGGTGCCGCCGAAGGCGTCGTTTTTGTTTGTCCCATCTTGTTTGGCCAGCTCAGCCCCCTACTACCTGTAGAGAAAAGACCAGATAGTGGTGAAACCTCCTTCGCGTTAAGAGGGGACGCTTTGCCATTGGTCATCAGTCGTTGAGTCAGGGACTCGGCCCGGTCTCGGTCCACCACGGCCCAGCACCGCAGATCTTGTGGTCCTGACTGCTTCCCCATGGCCATGGCAGAGCGGCGGATGGCTTCGGCGGCGAGCGCGGCCGGTGAGTTGGCCGGGTGCTCCCAGCGAGGGGCGGCGGCCAGCTCGGAAGCGGTGCCCTCGTCCACGGGGATGACGGCTGGTTCATCGGACAGCACCGCGGCGGCGTCGGTGAGGCGCCCGTACTGGGTGTCCTCGTGCGGGTCCTCGACTTCCGGGAGGTCCCAGACTTTTAGCCGCTGGGCCAGGTCGTCCGGGAGGTCACAGGGGATGGCGTCGGTCCGCAGGACGAGGGCATAGACGGCCCGCCGGCCGGGGGCCGGGGCCACCACTCTGGCGGCGAAGCCGTGCCGGTACAGGCCCTTCAGGTCGTCCCAGAAGCGGTCTTCTCCTACGCCGAACTGCCAGGCGTAGCGGGCGGCCAGCGTCATGCCGCCGTCTGTGCGGCCCGTGCCCCACTGACCGACCACGCGGCCGGTGGCGGGGTCCAGCTCCTGCTGCGAGAGGAACCGAGCCAGGCGGAATTTCGTCGCGGGCAGCAAGCCTCGCCCGTAGGACAGCTCCGCCACCCGGTACCACATGGTCAGAGTGATCTCGGGCATGCGGAGGACAGCGACGGGTTCCCGGTCCAGCGACGGCCGCGTGACCTGCGCCGACCCCGACTGTGCGGACACACCGGATTCAGGGCGCACTGGGCTGCCATCGCAGCGATGGGCTACGATGTTGATGCTCCTGGAGCTAGTTCTGGGAGACACGAAGGCCTGGCCCCGGACCACGTCCGGCGCCTGAAAGGGCCTTACATATGGGAATAGGGACTTCTCAGACGTCTGCCGCCAAGCTCTGAATGAGGTGGTCCCGCCGGACGAAGCGGTGCCCTGATCTGACGTTTCGGGTCAGGGCTTTTGCGCGTCCGGACGTTGTCGTCATCCGGTCTGTGGCAACTCCTCGCTGTCGTGCAGAGCTGTCTTGTGCGAGTGCCTTGCCTTGCGGCGGGCTTCCCTCTTGTGCAGCTCGGTGAGGGCTTCCCTGAGCACTTCGGCGCCTGAGATGCCCATGTCGTTCACCAGCTCCTCGTACAAGCCGCGTACGTAGTCGCCGGGCTTAAGCATCACGGTGGCGCGCAACGCCTTGTCCGCAGGGAAGACTCCCGTCCGGCCTGGTTGCTGTCGTCCTCGTACTGCCATGGCCAAGATCCTAGCGGCGTCGGGACAGGTGTGGTCCACACTTTCGCGCGTGTCTTGCGACTTCCTTGTGGCAGAACAGGGCACTTGTCGACTTCCCCGTAGCCGGTTCAGTCTCAAAAACCCCGAGATTGCGGGGCTGTAGGGCCCTCGGAGAGTTTCGCAAGTCGTCGTTGTACGTCCGCAAGTGCGCCACTCTTTCGGGTGACACGAGTACGGAGACTCAGTAGCTCGGTGCCCAACTCGCGTGCTTTGTCTGGCTCGATGACGAGGTGCCAGGCGTGGTGGGCGCGATCGACAGCCTCGACGACTTCAGGGTGGTCTGGGGGCTGGGTTGCGGTGAGGCGGACTACTGCGCCCTGCAGCCACAGCTGGCAGGCCCGGTAGGCGGCGCCTTCCTGCAGGGCGAGGAACGCGCGGACCTCGATCCAGTGGGCCACTTCGGCGGAAGCTGGCCCATGGCTGCGGAGGGCCGCCTGCTCGCAGGCGGCTGCGATGGCTGCGGCCTCGCGGTGGCGGCCGGCCTGGCTAGCCTCGGTGATGGCCCGGTGGGGGTCGTCCTCGATGGAAGCCGCTGGCGGGGCCTCTGCTCTCGGTGCGGGGACGAGGTGCTGCTGTTGGCGAGCTTGGGCCTGGGCGAGCAGCTGCTGGACTCCGGAGAGAACAGGTCGCTCCTCTACCGGAACTTTGTCGGCAGGAACGGAGGCTGCCTCCTCGGTGCGGGCCTGGCGGTCCTTCTTGCGGGGTTTGGTCGGGCGGCCTGCTTCGGTGACGGTGCTGTCCGGGGCGATGGTGACGGGCCAGGCGGTGCCGTCTGCGTCGACTGCTTCAGCGCGTACGGGGCGGGGTGGGCGGAGGACGGCGGCGAGTTGGGCGACCGCGTTCACGGCGCTGGCGCGGTCGGGGAATGTGTCCTTGGGGGCGGCGGGGCCGGTGATGGTGACGGTGCCGTCCTGGTCGGCGGTGAGCTTGTAGAGCGGCCATGCCGGTACGTCGGTGATGGTCACAGCGGTCTCCTCCTACTGCAGCGACAGTGAGCTGAGGCGCCACAGTGCGCCGGCCTGGGCCCGGGTGAGCTCTACGAATGCCGTGTATTCCTCGGCCGGGCCTTTCCATCCGTCGCGGCCGTGGGGGGTGATGGCGACGATCCACTGCCGGTAGGCGGTGGTGGGGGTGTCGGCTGGGCGGCCTGCCTCGTCGGCCGCGGTGAGTGCCACCGTGGTGTACGCGCGGTGCTGGGTCCAGCTGGTCCAGGTGGCGCCGGGGCCGGCGTGGGTGGTGGCTGAGCGGAGCTGGGCGGCGAAGGCGGGGGTGCACCATCCGGCGTCGGCGGTCCTGATGGAGGCCTCGGTGCGGGAGTCGTCGGTGATGGTGTCGTAGGTCATGAGGGCTGTGAGGGCGCCTCGGGAGACGGCGCCGGCGTCGGTCTGGTCGATGCCGGCGGGGGAGGGGATGCCGCCGTGCGGCTGCTGGATCCGGGCGTGGGAGCGGGCCGGGGCGGGGGTGGGTCTGGCCGGTTCGGGGTACGGTCCGACTCCGGTCGGGGCGGGGCTCTTCGGCTCGGCCGGTGGTGCTCCGGCCGCGGGTTCGCTGCTGCTGGAGCTGGTGCATCCGGCGGCGAGCACGGCGGCCAGGACCAGGGGCAGGGCGCGGGCGATACGGCGGGGCGTCATCCGAATCTCCGGATCGTCTGGGGCTTGCTGGCGTAGTAGCCATCACCGAGTCGGGCAGTGGATACGGTCTGGCCGGTGCGGGGGGCGTGGAGGATCTGCCCGTCTCCTATGTAGATGGCCACGTGGTCCCAGCTCGCGCCGTTGAGCCGGAAGCCGATGATGTCGCCGGGGCGGAGGTCGTCGCGGGTGACGGGCTTGCCCTGGGTGACCTGTGCCTGGGAGGTCCGGCCGATCGTGAGCTTTCCGCCGGATGCGTGGTAGACGGCGTACTGGACCAGCGATGAGCAGTCGAATCCGCGGGTGCCGGCGCCGTGGGCGACGCCGAAGCTGGGGCCGTTGATGGTGCCTCCGCCCCATGAGTAGGGGGTGCCGGTCCAGCGCTGGGCGTGGGCGACGACGCGGGCGCCGAACGGTCCGGCGGGCTCCTCGATGGTGACGGAGTATTTGGCGACGCGGCGGAGGATGCGGGCGACGTATGCCTGTGTCTCGGCGTACGGGGGGATGCCGCGGTATTGCTCGACGGCGCCGGGTCCTGCGTTGTAGGCGGCGAGCATGAGGCGCCGTACGTCGGTGTTCTTGATCTTGTAGCTTCGGACCTTCTCGGCGAGCCAGCAGTCGTAGCGGGCCTGGGTCATGATGGCGTCGGCCGGGCTGAACGGGTCGGCCGTGCCGTTGTTGTCGGCGTCCACTCCCCAGGTGTCCCAGGTGCCGGGCATGAACTGGCTCAGCCCCTGGGCGCCTACGGGTGATCGCGCTGTGGGGTTCCAGCCGGACTCGGCTTCAATCTGTGCGGCGATGAGTGCCGGGGACACGTCCGCGCACGTTTTCCCGGCCTGCAGGATCCAGTCCCGGTAGGCGGCGGGCACTGCTTCGACGTTGAGGCCGAGTCCTCCCTGGCCGCCGGGGGCGTTGTCCTGTTCGTCGATGCTGCCGCCGGTGATTGCGGTGGCGATCAGTGCGAGGGCGGTGCCGCCGGCGGCGAGTAGGGCGGCCGGGGCGCCTTTGATGCTCACTGCGTCCCCCCGGACTTTGCTTCAGGTTCGTCACTGCGAATCTGGCCCATTGTCGTTCCCCCCTGATATGACGTCTCATCATGCCCGAACAGGCGTCATGTTCGCTTTGCACAAAGGAAGTTGACCAACTTATCGGGTCTGGGAGACTGTGACCTTTTGTAAAGGCAAGGGGGGCCTGTGGTGACCAATCCCTGGGTGACGCGCGAGAGAGACGCGGGCACTGCACAGAGCGTGCCTCCTGAGACGGCGGAGACGGCTCGGGAGCCTGCCCGTCCTGTGGGGCCTCAGCCGGGTGGCGTCACGGCGCCGCCGCAGGGGCTGCCGCTGCAGTCGGCCCGCGGGGCGCGCTGGTGGTGGCTGGGCTGCCACGGCGGGGCCGGGGTGACCTCTCTCAGTGCCGTGGTGCCCGGGGGCAGTGATGCGGCCCGCTGCTGGCCCGTGCCGCCGATGGGCCCGCTGCAGCGCGTGGTCCTGGTGGCTCGCTCGCACGCCTCGGGCCTGCTGGCGGCTCAACTCGCCGGACGGCAGTGGGCGTCCGGGTCCGTGCCGGGGGTGGAGGTGCTGGGCCTGGTCGTCGTCGCCGACGCTCCCGGCAAGCTGCCCGCCCCCCTGCGTGATCTTCAAAAGCTCGTCTCGGGCGGCTTCCCCCGCACGTGGACGGTTCCCTGGGCCGAGTCGTGGCGGCTGGGCCGGCCGCCCGTCGACGCCGCACCCCGCGAGCTGGCCCGGCTGGCTCGCGATCTGCAGACACTCACCGAATCGGGGGTCCCCCAATGATCGACACCCTGCACGTCCTCGCGGACGCGGGCCAGCAGGCCCTCCTCGCGGCGCCCGACCCGTCCAAGGGCGCGGGGAACCCGCCCGGTTGGGACAAGCTCACGACCGTGTTGCACTGGGTGTTTCAGGTGGTCACGGTGCTGTGCGTCGCCGGCGTGCTCATCGTCGGCGGACGTATGGCGGTCACCTACCGCCGCGGTGACGGCGGAGAGCACATGGGCGGTCTCGCGGCCGTGATGTTCGCGTGCGTGCTGGTCGGCAGCGCGTCGGCGCTCGTCACGGCCCTGACCTGAGAGCGGGGCCCGGGTGATGAGCGAGCGTTCCTCCGCACGGACCGACGGCGGCCAGTCCAGCCCGTTCTCCTCGCGCATGTGGCAGGCGAGCGGCCTCTTCCTCGCGGTGTTGGTCGTGATGGGCGTGGTCGTCGTCCTCACGACCGGCGACCGATCCTCGAGCAACGATGCGGCGCCCGGGTCGGGTGCCGCATCCTCGTCTCCGTCCTCGCCCGGTGCCGGGGCGGACGGCGGCTGCCCGGAGCTGGCTGCCTCCGGTTCGGTGCCGCGTACGGCGCCGGCGGCGGAGTGGCAGCTCGTCCGCAGCGCGGCCGTGCCGGTCTCCAAGGAAGCGGGCCCCGCCGTGGTGGAGGGTGACGTGGCGCGGTGCTACGCGCACTCCCCCACGGGTGCGCTCTTCGCGGCCGCGCAGATCGGCACCCGGTACCTGGTCGCCGACGACTGGCAGACGGTGGTCAAGGAGCAGACGTACGGCGACGGCCAGCAGCTGCTGCTAGAGAAGCGGGCGGAGTTCGAGAAGAGCCAGCCCTCCGTGGCGCCCGTGCCGGGCGAGCTGGGCCAGATCGCGGGCTTCCAGTACGTGACCTACACCCCGGATACCGCGGTCCTGCAGGTGGTGACGCGGTTCGGGAGCGGGGTGCTGCAGGCGTCCACGCTGACCCTGCGCTGGCAGGGCGGGGACTGGCAGCTGGAGATTCCGGCGGTCAGTCCTCCGCAGCGCACAGTGGACGACCTGTCCGGCTACGTCCCGTGGGGCGGTGTGTAGTCGTGGGCTGGTGCGACTTCTGGGAAGAGAACCTGGAGGAATTGCCGGGGTTCGGCACCCCGATAGCCTGCCAGGCCAAGGACGCCGCCAAAGAGGAGATCGCCGAGGCAGCGGCGTCCGCCTGGGAGGAGATCGTGCACTCCTTCCAGGAGGGCGCGGTCTGGATGGTCAAGGAGCTGGCCCTGGGCTGGCTCCGGGCGGACAGCCCGACGCTCGCGCAGGACTCGGGCACGGTCGCGTTCCTGTTCAGCTCCACCCTGGCCATCACGCAATGGCTGGCGGTACTCTCCCTGCTCGTCGCGGCGGGCCACATGGCCTGGACGAGACGCGCGGAGCCGGCCCGCGAGGCGGCGGCCGCGATCCTGCGTCTCATCGTCGCCACCTCGGCGGCGGTCGCCGTGGTCAACCTGCTCGCCAAGGCGGGCGACGCGTTCTCCGTCTGGATCGTCAACCGGTCCCTCGGCTGCCCCGGGGCGGAAGCGACGGACGCCTGCGTGAAGGCGTTCAGCAGCAAGCTGCTCGACATGACCGCGCTCAACGACGTTGACCAACTCGCGGTCAGCCTCGTGGTGGCGATCCTGCTTCTCCTGAGCGGCCTGGTGCAGCTCATCTCGGTGATCGTCCGACAGGCGATGCTGTTCATCCTCGTCGGCACGCTGCCGCTCGCGGCCGCCGCGTCCGGCACCGAGCAGGGCCGGGCCTGGTGGAAGAAGAGCGTGGGCTGGATCCTGGCGTTCCTCGCCTTCAAACCGACGGCCGCCATCGCCTACGCCGCGGCGTTCTCCCAGTTCTCGACCGGTGACAAGAAGGACCTGCTCTCCCAGCTGTACGGCGTCACGCTGCTCATCCTCACCGGCCTCACGCTGCCCGCGCTGATGCGGTTCATCGCCCCGGTGGTGGACCAGGGCGGCCTCGGCGGAGAAGGAAAGAGCACGTCCAGCATGGCGGCCCGCGTGGCGACGGGGGCCATTGCCCTCAAGACGGGCGGCGCGGCGATGGCCGGGCGTGGAGCGGCCGCCAGCGGCGCAGCCCGCGCCGGCGGCGGCGCGGGCGGGGCTTCAGGATCGGGTGCCGCGGGCGCGGGTGGTGGCGGGCGCCCTGGCGGTGGCCGGCCGGGCGGCGCTCCTTCTGGCGGCGGCTCCGGCGGTGGCAGCGGGTCCGGCGGCGGGGCCGCCCCGGCCTCGGCGCCCGCGCCCACTTCTTCGGGGCAGGGCGCTGCCGGGGCGGTGCCGCGGCAGACGTCCGCTCCCTCGACGTCCGGCGGCAGTTCACGGTCCGCAGGGGCGCCCTCGGGGGCGAAGCCTGGGCCCCGTGGCGGCGGATCGCCGCCGGCGTCGGCGGCGTCGCGCGGGCCGGGGGGCTCCGGGCGGCCGTCGCCTGCGGGCTCCGCCCCGCCGCACCCGTCCGCACGTACTCCCAAGAACGGTGGGGGCCCTCGTGGCAGCAAGTGACCTCAAAGGCGCCGGTCCGGCGGCGCAGCGTACCTATGGCAACTGGCGGCGGCCGCGGACCGCGGGCATCGGGCAACTGGGACTCGCGCCCACGCTGCTGCTCCTCGGCGGGCTGTGCGTGGTCGTGCTGTCCATGCTCGTGTCCATCGTCCTCGCGCTCGTGCTCGCCGTGCTGGTGGCGCTGGTGCTGGCGCCGTTGACGATTCGGGACCGGCACGGCCGCACGCTGCTGACGAGGATGTCCACCCGGCTGGCCTGGCGGGGCAGCGTCGCCCGGGGCTCGAACCTGTACCGGTCGGGTCCGCTGGGCCGCACCGGTCACGGCACCTGCACGCTGCCGGGGGTCGCGGCCTCGTCCGTGCTGAGCGAGGCACAGGACAGCTACGGCCGCCCGTTCGCGCTGCTGACCTACCCCAACTCCAACCATCACGTGGTCGTGCTGACCTGCGATGCGGACGGCGCCTCGCTGGTCGACCAACAGCAGATCGACGTGTGGGTGGCGTACTGGGGGCAGTGGCTCGCCGGCCTGGCCACGGAGCCGGGCTTGGTCGGGGTGAGCGTGACGGTGGAGACGGCCCCGGACAGCGGGCTGCGGCTGCAGAACGAGGTCAGGAGCAACCTCGCGGCGGATGCCCCGGAGCTGGCGCGCACGATGCTGCAGCAGGTTCTGGAGGAGTACCCGGCCGGTTCGGCGCAGATCTCCACGCGCGTTGCCCTCACGTACTCCGGTGCCGCTCGCCCGGGCCATCCTCGGCGCACGGTGGACGACATGGCCGTGGACATCGGCAACCGTCTGCCTGGCCTGACGTCCGGTCTGTCGATGACCGGGGCGGGGGCCGCGCGGCCGATGACCGCGGTGGAGCTCGCGGAAGCGGTGCGCATCGCCTACGACCCTGCGGTGGCCACCCTGGTGGAGCAGGCGCGGGCCGCGGGCGGCAGCGGGCTGACGTGGCAGGACGCGGGGCCTCACGGCGCTGAGGAGCGCTGGGAGTCCTACCGGCACGACAGTGCCTCGTCGGTGACCTGGGCCATGAGCGAGGCGCCTCGCGGTGAGGTGCTGTCGTCCGTGCTCACCGGGCTTCTGGCGCCGCACCCCGATATCGCTCGCAAGCGCGTGACGCTGCTGTACCGGCCGCACGATCCGGCGTCGGCGGCTCGGATCGTGGAGCGGGACCGCAAGGACGCGCGATTCCGCGCGATGCAGTCGGCGGCGGGCCGGGCTCGGGATGACCTGGCGCTGCAGGCGGCCGAGCAGTCGGCGCAGGAGGAAGCGTCCGGCGCGGGCGTGGTCCGCTTCGCGCTGCTGGCCACGGCCACGGTGTCCTCGCCGGATGCCCTGCCGCGGGCCCTAGCGGCCATGGACAACCTCGCGGCGCCGGCGCGCATCCACCTGCGGCCGGTGACCGGATCCCAAGCGGCCGCGTTCGCGGCCTGCCTGCCGATCGGCCTGGTTCTGCCACTGCACCTGACCGTGCCCGCGTCCGTCCGCGACAACATGTGAAGGGGGTTCCCATGGCAGCTCCATCACGCGGTACAACGCCCCGCCGGCGGCCGGGCCTTCGAGGCTGGCCAGGGGCCGGGGGTGGCGCCCAGACGTACCTCGACCCTGCACCGGAATGGCGCGGCACCACGGTTCAGGTCTGCGGTCTGTGGCCCTTCGGCGCGGGGAGCGGCACACCGACCAAGGGCGTGCCGCTCGGCCGTGACCTCCACTCCGGAGCCACGGTCTGCTGCGACCCCATCTCGTGGTTCCAGCGGGCCGGACTGATCTCCAACCCCTCGGCGTTCGTCCTCGGCCAGCCGGGCCTGGGCAAGTCCACGGTGATCCGGCGTATGGCGCTCGGCCTGGCCGGGTACGGCGTCCACCCGCTGATCTTCGGGGACTTGAAACCGGACTACGTGGACCTGATCCGAGCCTTGGGCGGGCAGGTCATCACCCTGGGCCGCGGGCGCGGCAACCTCAACATCCTGGACCCCGGGGAGGCGCTGTCGGCCGCTGACCGGCTGACCGGTGAGGCCCGGCGGGCGCTGCTCGCGGACGCGCACGGGCGGCGCCTGAACGCGGTGAGCGGGCTCATCACGATTCTGCGGAGGGAACCTCCCACAGACCGGGAGGAGACGCTTCTGGCGGCCGCCCTCGACGTCCTGGACGAGCGGCACGACGGCGTGCCGGTACTCGGCGACCTGCTACGGGTGGTCAAGGACGCTCCGGAGCCGATGCGCACGGCAGCGCTCGACCGCGGCAGCATCGACCGCTACCGGGACATCACGGAGCGCCTGGAGTCGTCCCTGGCCGGGCTCCTCGGGCGCGGGCGACTCGGTGACACCTTCGCCCACCCGACCACCGAGCCCATGAGGCTGGACGCACCGGTCTGCTTCGACGTCTCCTCCATCGACGACTCCGAGGTGATGCTGCAGGCGGCCGCACTCCTCAGCTGCTGGTCCTACGGGTTCGGCGCCGTGGCGGCCGCGCACGCCCTGTCCGACGCGGGCCTGGAACCTGAGCGCAGATACTTCCTCGTCCTCGATGAGCTGTGGCGCGTACTCAGAGCGTCCAGCGGCCTGGTGGAGCGGGTCGACGTCCTCACCCGGGTGAACCGCACCAGGGGCGTGGGGATGGCGATGGTCACGCACACCATGCGGGACCTGCTCGCACTGCCCACGGAGGAGGACCGGCAGAAGGCGTCCGGCTTCGTGGAGCGGGCCGGAATGGTCATCACCGCCGGCCAGCCCCGCAGTGAAATGCCCCGCCTGGCGCAGGTGGTCGACCTGTCGCAGATCGAGCAGCAGCGGATCACGGAGTGGTCCACCCCGCCCGGATGGGACACCTCGGACGCGACCGTGGACCCCCCGGGGCGAGGGAACTTCCTCATCAAGGTGGGCGGCAGGCCCGGCATCGCCATGCACGTGGACCTCACACCCTCGGAGCTGGCGGTGAACGACACCAACAAACGCTGGCACCAGGCCGGCCCGGCCACACCGGGGCCCGTCGCGGGTGGCCCCACGTCGACCGGGCAGGCGTAGAGCCCTACCGCGGCCGCTGCGGGGGGCCAGGCGCACGCCCGTGCGGCCGCCGTAGGCGACTTGGTCTGGCGGTCCGGCGGAGGCTGTGGTGCCCTTCGGAGGCCCTCGCGACGACGGACCGCCCCGACCTGCACCCACTACTCGCGGAAAGCTCGCCAGTGTCCCGGGCGGCCGTGGTGACCTGGCCTGTTTCCACCTTCCTTGATCACCAGATGTAGTGCTGTCCTGACCGGTTGTCAGTGCCCGATGCCACCATGGGCAGCTGCGCGGGGATTCGCTTCGAGGGGGAGGCTTCCATGCCTTGGGTACGGCCGTACGTGCGCTCAGATGGGACAGCGGTTCGGGGGCACTCGCGATGGGCGCCGGGGGCCCGACGGGAAATGGCTGTCTTAGCCGTGATCGGCTTAGCCGTGCTGGGGCTGGGCAACGGCAAGGCGTCCGGTGCAGCCGATGCGAAGACTCCGCGGCCCCAGCCGAGGACGTCCTATCCGATCCGCTTCGACAACGCTCCCACTCTGCGGATCAAGAAGCCCGAGCCGACGGTGTCGTATCCCATCCGGTTCCCGTCACCCAAGAGGCACCGGTGACACGTCGACGGCCGCCAGCCCGGCGGCGCCCCGCAAGGAAGCGCCCGCCCCGCAGACGCCCCGTGCGGCGTGGTTCCGACGCCGATCTGTTGCTCATGCTGGTGGCCGCGGTCGCTGCCGTCACTCTGGTCGTGGCGGTGGTGAACTGGCTTCTGGCGCACTGGTGGGTGCTGCTCATCGCGGGTGTCGTCGGGGCGGCGGGTGCCGGCGCCTGGCTCCATCAGCGGGCCCAGCAAGCTCAATGGGAGGAGGTGCGAGCCAGGGGACTGCGGTACGCGTTGGGGCAGCTGGACGGGCTCCATCATCGGGAGTTCGAGCACGCCATACGTGACCTGTTGCATCGCGATGGGTGCCAGAACGCTCAGCGCGTGGGTGGTGGTGGCGACCTGGGGGCGGATGTGAAGGCCACGGATCCCTACGGACGGCGATGGGTCGTCCAGTGCAAGCACCGTCGCCACGGTGACCGTGGCGCACCGGTGGGTACTCCTGATCTGCAGGTGCTGAACGGCACAGCCCGGCAGGTGCACGGAGCAGATGTCGCCGTGATCGTGACGAATGGCAGAGTGACCGCGCCGGCCCGGGTCTTCGCAAAAGAGCAGCGGCTGCACGTGGTGGACCGCAAGACCCTGGCCGTTTGGGCCTCGGGCTCACAGCCCCTGTGGGAGTTACTGCAGGCCGTTCCACCGCCGCGGAAACCGCCCACTCTCAACTGACAGAGACGGAGGCTCGCCCAGACAGAAGCCGAGTCGAGCCTCTTCCTCTGCCCTCCGACACTCCGGCTACGGGAGCAGAGCCCCCGTCGGCGCCGGTCGCGCCCCGGCCGGGTCGGCTGCTGTCGCCAATTGGCGACAGCCCAAGCGCAAACGAGGGCAATCCCGGCGCTTTCCGGCTCAGCCACGACGTCGACTCCAACCTGCGGGGAGTGGAGCGGTACCGTCCGGTGCCATGACTACATCTCGCCCCGTCCCGGTGCTGCCCTCTGAGGGCCGCCGGGTGGCCTTCGTGGGGAAGGGCGGCGCGGGCAAGTCCACGATGCTCGCCCAGTTCCTGGCCTACTGGACGTCGTACGGCGTGCCGTGCATCGGGATAGACACAGACGTGCCCGGCGACAACGAGCACGGCACCCTGTACGAGCACGCGCAAGCCGTGGACCTGGGCGCACCGGTCTATCCAGCGCCGGCTATACACCAGATCCGCAACGAGGCGCTGCGGCTCACCCCGGAGAAGGGTGTGGGTGCCCTCGACACGGGCGCGTGGGAGCGGAAGAAGGACGGCCCGCACCTGGCGGTCCTCAGTTCCGTGGATCTCGCGGTGCTCTGCATGCAGCCCACCAAGAACGAACTGAACAGGGCGGCCTCGGTCCTCGGCGCGATTCAGCAGCTGGAGGCGACCGGGGCCAGGGCGCCGAGGCTGGTCATCCTGTTGTCCATGGTCGACCGCAGCGCGGCCTCGGCCGACGACATGGACGAGATCCTTTCGGAGGCGGGCTACACCGTGCTGCGGTCGCGCTATCACCTGTCCAACGGTCGGGACGGGCTGGCCCAGTCCTTCGGCGAGCCGGTCAGGGTCAGGGAAGGGTCGGAAATGGACGACATGGCGCGGGAGATTCTGGACGTGGTGGCCCGGTGAGCAAGCAATCCGCAAAGGCCAAGGCGGGGTTCGGAGCGGCACTGGTCGCTGGTCTGCAGACACGGGGCCAAGGCGCGCAGCTGCCCGCTCAGACCTCAGCGCAGACGGCAGTGGACCTCACCCCTGAGGCCCGTCTGACCGAGCTGGAGGGCCGCATTGAAGCGTCCATTGGCCAGTACCAGCAGAGCGTTCGCCAGCTGCAGCTCCGCCACCGCCAGGAACTCGGCCTGCTGCTGGAGGAAATCCGGGACGGGGAGCTGTTCATCCTCGCCGGGTACGAGAAGTTCGGGCACTACATCAAGGGCCGATGGGGCTGGGACCGCTCGTACGCGTACCGGCTGATGGACCTGGCACTGGTCCGGCGGGCTCTCGCCCCGCTCGGAGCGGCCGTAGTCGACACGCTCCCGGAGTCTCAGGCGCGGACGATAGCTCCCGTGGTCCGCCAGCAGGGAGACCTGGCAGCGCAGCAGCTGTTCAAGGAAGCCAGGCAAGATGCCACGGAGAGCGGGAGGAAGTTGACGGCCGCCGTCATCAGCCGGCGGGCTGAACAGTTCACCGCCTCTGCGCAGTCCCTGTCGGATTCTGCCGGCGAAGACGACGTGGTGGACGCGGAGCTGGTGGACGACGACGCTGCGGCGGAGCTGGTCAACGCCGACATCCGCGCGGCCGCAGCCGCTGCGGAAAAGGCCGTGCGTCTGCTGGATGAGGCCCTGGCCAGGAACGTGGCTCCCTTCGACGCTGGGGAGGCCAACCAGGACCTGAGCCGCATCCGCTCGGCGGCGGTGAAGCTGGGCAACCGCGCCCACCCGGCCACGGCCTGAGCAAGAGCATGAAGCAGGGCCCCCGCCACGGCGGAGGCCCTCTTCGTTGGCCGTACGTCAGTTGAGTTCGGCCACCCGGGCGGCCTTCACGAGGGCCTGCACGTCCAGCTCCTGGCCGGGCTCCACCGTCCGCTGCTGCCGCGCCTGCGAGGCCGCAACGATGGCCTGCACGCGGGCCTCCTCCTGCCGGCACTCCCACTGTGCGGTCGCCACCGTGGCGGCTGCCTCGATGGCGGCGACGCGGGCCGCGTTGGCGCCCTTGGCCTGCTCCAAAGCCAGCTCGTGCTCCTGAGCGCGAGTCTCGCGCAGGTCACCCCGCCACAGGGGCGCGCACACCGCGTACACCGCCGCGGTGACCACGACCCACAGCAGGGCGGCCAGCTGCCAGTCCGGGGTCCACGCGGTGACGCCTGCGGCCGCGAGCGCGGCCGCGATGGCGAACGCAAGGCGGACGGTGGCGTTGTCGCCGTGCGGCTTGGCCGCCGCCACGCAGCCGACGCACCCTGCGAGCGCCGACAGAGTGCCGTTGATCCACAAAGGGGCAGTGGAGCCGTCCGGCAAGGCGCCGTTCCAACTCCAACCGAGCACGGACAGGCTGCTGGTGGCCAAGCCCGGGGCGATCCGGCCGAAGTGCTCCCAGAGCCAGCTGGCTCCGGACTGCCGGGGCGGCAGCTGCGGGACGGGGCGGAACGTCGCCGGTACGGGCCGGGCATGCTCGATCAGGTAGAGCGCCGGACTGAACGGCCCGGGGGTCTGCTCGCTCACCGCCCCACCTCCGGATCGGCTGGCGGGCGCGCGTCGTCACTGTCGCCAATTGGCGACAGCAGCCCCGCCTCGTCCGTACCCTCGCGGGTCGCGGGCACGGGGCCGGTGAGCAGCAGTATGGGCAGCTGGTAGCCACCCTCCAGGCGATAGCCCTCGGTCGTGCGGAGGTCCTGAAGCATCACTGCCCCTCTCGCAGAACGTGGGAGGCAGTCTCAGGCGAAAGCTGCTGGCGCACTCTCTCCATGAGCGCGGCCGGCGGCGCCCAAAGGCCCTGTGCGCCCACCCACGGAATCGGAAGAGGGAGGGCTGTCACCTCGTCCAGCACATGGTGGAAGTGACCCGGGAGGGACCACGGGGTGCACTCTCCATCATCCTCGTGACAGGCGATGATCCGGGCGACGGCCAGCACGGCGCCCACATCCAGCTGCAGCCCGCGGACCACGGCCGCCACCATGGGTCCGTGTCGGCGGTCCATGGTCCGACTCGCATGGATGAGGACGGGGCCCTGATAGCTGGTGGGCCATGTGCGGTTCTCCACGCGCTTGTCGGCGTAGGTGATGGCGGCCGCCCACGGCTGGCGGATGGTGAGTCCTCGCATCAGGAGATCACCTCCGCGAGGGCCTTGCCCACGCCGTACAGGAGAAGGGCGACGATGACGGCGAGCGCGACGAGTCCTCGGCTGACCTTGCTGATCTTGCGGAGCCTCACGGACAGGGCGAGGGCGGCCAGCACCACCACGGTGCCGTACATGGCCAGTCCGGACAGCAGGGCCTGCACCAATGTCCGGCCTAGCTCGACAGAGGTAGCGATGGCCAGCACAGACAGCACGATGGCGGCAAAGGCGATGAAGCGTTCGCGGGCAATGGTCATGCGGACGCACCACCCTGCGGGGCGACGACGATGAAGGCGGCGCCGGGGAGGTCGTAGTGGACGTGAGCGGCGGGGTGTTCGCCAGCGCGGTGTCCGGCCGCCAGCGCCTCCGCGTGGCCGTGGGCCCGCGGGTCGCTGTCGAGGATCCGTTCCAGCACGGTGGCGTTGGTGCAGTGGTTCATGGGGTGGCCTCTCCATCAAGGCGAGCAGGAAGAGGCGGGCCGCCCTCGGACGAGGACGGCCCGCGGGGCCCTATCGGGCGGGGTGGGGCCGCGCGTCCTGGGGCTGCGGCTGGCGTCCGTCGCGCTGGTGCGGCGTGGGACGCATCGGCAGGGTGGGGCGGTCACTCATCGGCCAGACCCCTTGCTGCTGCGCCTGTTGACCTCGGAGTTCTTGCGGCTGAGTTCCTTGCGCTCTTCCTCGGTCATGCGGCCGCCTCCAGCTGGCAGGTGCAGCGGACGGTGGTGGAGCGGCCGTTTCGGCGGATCACGACCGTGTCGAACCCCGCGCAGTCGGGGCAGGGGCTGGTGAAGGCAGGTCCCTTCTTGCCGACCAGCAGCAGTCGGGGGGCCGATGCGGGGGGCGGGATGGAGAAGCCGCTGGTGCGGCTGCGAGACTTGCTCATGGAGATCCCTCGTCTCTGGATTCAGGGGTTTCCCAAGCCCGGAGAGCGTTGGCGCGCTCGTCCGGGCGGGGAGGGCCGGGGCGGGAACCCCTGGCCCTCTCGCATGCCAGGAACAGTAACTTTCAGAGTCTTGAACTTCAAGAGTCTTGAGGTATGATTCTTTGCGTGGACGACGAGAGGAGGGGAGCGTGGGAAATGCACTGGCCCATATCGCGGCGCCAGAGTTCCAAGGTCATAGCCTCTTGGGGTCACTGACTCCGAGACCCCGAGGGGGCGAAATGGCGAAGGAACCGCCGGCGCGGCGCTCGTCCAGCCTCAGTGAGGCTGCGGCGGCGGCCCGCGAGCAGCTGTCACCGAAGTACGTGCAGCTGCGCGGCGACCAGTTGATCGAACTGGACGTCGTGGCGCGGGAGCTGCAGGCGGCGCGCTCACATAAGGGTGAGCGCATCACGGCAAATACCGTGATCCGCGTTGCCGTTGACGCGATCCTTGCCCACCGTGACCGCCTCGTGGGCGATACGGAAGCGGAACTGCGAACCAACTTGCTCGCGTACATCGAGGAACTACAGCAACGACGGCCGACGAGAGGTGCCTGAGTAACCAACAGACCCCGGTGGTGAGGCAACACCACCAGGGCCGCGACGCTGAAGACTTGGAGACCTGCATGCGTCACTACCAGGGTAAGGCCGCAGATCCCCCGCGGGCTGCGCCAGCCTCCGAAGATTCGAGGCGCGTCCCGCAGCTGACGCGCGTCCACCACCTGCTGATCGGCGTGGTGATCGTTGGCGCCGTGATCATCTCGGGCATCGGCTTCGCCGGGTCGTACACCGCGGTGCGCAAGCTCGCGCAGGAGGAGGGCTTCGGGGACTTCGCCTACTGGTTCCCCATCGGAGTGGACGCGGGCATTGTCGTGCTGCTGGCCCTCGATCTGCTGCTGACTTGGCTGCGCATTCCGTTCCCCCTGCTGCGGCAGACGGCGTGGCTCCTGACGGCCGCCACCATCGCGTTCAACGCCGCGTCTGCGTGGCCGGACCCGCTGGGCGTCGGCATGCACGCGGTCATCCCGATTCTGTTCGTAGTCGCGGTGGAGGCGGCCCGGCACGCTGTCGGCCGGCTCGCGGACATCACCGCCGACAAGCACATGGAAGGCGTCCGCTTCACGCGCTGGCTCCTCGCCCCGGTCCCCACGTTCCGGCTCTGGCGGCGGATGAAGCTGTGGGAGCTGCGCAGCTACGAACAGGTCATCAAGATGGAGCAGGACCGCCTGATCTATCAGGCCCGGCTGCAGAACCGGTTCGGGCGCGGGTGGCGCCGAAAGGCTCCGGTAGAGGCGCTAATGCCACTACGCCTGGCCCGGTACGGGGTGCCACTAGCCGAGACGGCGCCGACAGGGCTCGCGGCCGCCGGAATCACCCTCCCTGCGAGCCTGGAGCGTCTCGACGCACGTCCGGAGCTTCCCGCTGTGCCGCAGCAGACGGACGCTGAGCCGCTCGACGGCGGCTCTGCTGAGCATGAGCAGTACGAGGCGGAGCTGGAGGAGATCGCGGGTCATCCGGAGCCGACTCCCGCGCCGCTGGTGGACGGGTATTCGTTCGAGCAGTTCGAGCGCGACGACCAGCAGCTGGCCGGCGCCGGTGCCGTGGCTGCCCGCCGCGACGGGCGCCCGCAGATGGTGCAGGCCCGGATCGGCGGCGAGTGGTTCCGGAAGGATCCGGGGCCTGCCGAGGAGGCAGCCGCCTCACTGTCGCCAATTGGCGACACCGCCGAGTCGGTGGACGTCGCGGTGCCGTCCGAGTCGGCGGACGAGCCGCCAGACAGTGCGCCTGAGCTGACCGGGGTGGATCTGCTGGAGTACCGCTACCTGCAGCTGTCTCCGGAGGAACGGGCTCAGTCCGCCAGTGCTCTGGCTCGGGCTCTGCACCCCGGGACCGGGTTCACAGAGGGCACGGCGCGCAAGTATCTGCGGCCGATCATCGCGAAGCACGGCAGCTGAAATTCCGGGTCGGGGTGTCAGCTCTGGCCCGTACGGTGGCCACAGGTCACCGGTTTCCATCCATACAGGGCGCCCCCGGGACAGCGCTGGTACCGCCACCCCGGGGGCTTCGCGACAGGAGAGGAACCCTCATGTCACGCAGGGAAGAGAGTACGTGCCCCGGCCGCTGCGGCCTGGGTGATGGCCTGGAGCCGCGCTGGATGCGACGCGTCCTCGCTGCCCACCAGCCGAGCGCCCCGGTGGCGGGGAAGCCTCGCGCGTCGCTCGGCGCCGCAGGCCTTCCCGTCGTAGCGCTGGCAGCAGGAGAGAGCGACGGCCTGCCTGAGCCTTCCGTGGGGGCAGTGCTCGACGTCCTCAACACCGTGGGCTCGAACTGGCCCCTCGGTGGCTGGCCCGTCTTCGGCGCCACGCTCGCGGCGGCGGGCGGACTTGGACTTTTTCAGCTCAAGCGGCGCCTCGACCTGGGCAAGTCGGGGCCCACCTCGACGTCCAAAAACTCGGCGCGCATCGGCTTCGCCGGCCCCAAAGACCTGCGCAAGTGGCTGTCCGAGCGAGGTCTGCAGGCCCGTGCAGGAACCCTTCGCCCCTCCCTGGCCAGTGGTAAGGCGCGTTCGATCAGTCCGCACGAACTCGGGCTGCACCTCGGTACTGACCTGCTCTACAAGCGCCAGTTGTTCATGGCCTGCGAAGACATCCTGCTGATGTACGCCCCGCCGCGTACGGGCAAGTCCGCCCAGCTCGGCAACGCGATCATCGACGCGGCAGGCGCGTGCGTGGTGACGTCGACCCGCGGGGACCTCTACGAGCACACCCACCAGCTGAGGCGCGACCGCCACCGGCCAATCTGGGTCTTCAACGCCGGTGTGTCGGGCGTGGAAAACTCCCTGCACTGGAACCTGGTGGACGGGTGCCAGGACCCCGTGGTGGCCCTGCGGCGCGCGGGCTACATCCTCTCTGCCTCGGCCAGCGGCGAAAGCATGGAAAACGCCAGCTTCTGGGAGGGGCACAGCTTCATGGTCCTCTCCTGCTACCTCCTCGCGGCCGGGCTCAAGGGCGGGGACCTGGCGACGGTTCGGAGCTGGGTCACCAACTCGGTGGACCGTGAGCCGCTGGACATCCTCATGGCCCATCCCGACGAGGTGCCGGCGGGCTGGGCTCACGGACTGAACCAGATGCGGCAGGCCCCGGAGAAGACCCGGGACAGCGTGTACCTGACGCTCATCCGAAGCTTCGAGTTCATGTCGCTGCCCCAGGTCATGGACATCGTGTCCCCCCGGCCCGGTCAGCAGAAGTTCGACGTTCAGGACTTCCTCCGCTCGAGCGGCACCCTGTACCTGATGGGTCGGGACCAGCAGTACGGAAGCGTGGCCCCGCTGTTCACGGCGCTGGTCGGCGAGATCTACGAGGCGGCGTATCTCCATGCGGACAACAGCCCCGGGGGGCGTCTGGACCCGTACGTGCGGTTCGTGCTGGACGAGGCGGCCGTGATCTGCCCGCTCCCGCTCCACAAGTGGTCGGCGGACGCAGGCGGCAGGAACATTCAGCTCCTGATCAGCGTCCAGTCCCCGTCACAGCTACGGGAGCGGTGGGGCCAGAACGGCGCCCAGACGATCATGAGCAATTCCGTGCGCGTCGTCCTCGGTGGCCTGTCCATTCCGCAGGATCTGGAGGAAGTGTCGGTGCTGTGCGGCGAGCGGGACGAGGAAGTGGCCTCGTCGTCCTCGACGGACGAGGACAAGAGGTCCCGGAACGTCTCGGTGCGACGGGTCCGCGTCATGCCGCAGGATGCCGTCCGGCAGATGGAGGAGGGTACGGGCCTGATCTTCTACCGGCGGCTGCCCCCGATCCGGTACCGGTTCACTCCGGTCTGGGAGCGCGCTGACGTCAGGGCCCTGGCGAAGCAGGGGAAGGCCCAGGAGAAGCTGGAGGCGAGGCTGAAGAAGCAGGGCACGCAGGTTCAGGGGCCGGTGCTGGCTCCTCGGATGCCCGACACGGCTCCGGTAATCCCGCCGCAGACCGCGGGGGCCGAGTCGGCGGCTGAGGCGGGGAGGCAGGCGGGATGACCGACCAGCCGAAGGAGATCAGGGCCGTCTGGGAGCGTACTCGGGCGCTGGGGCATGCGATCGAGACGCTGGACACGCGGCTGAAGGCGCTGGAAGGCCAGGGCCTGGCCGAGGCTCTGGTGGAGCTCTCCGAGGTCGTCCAGCGGCTGGCGGAGGAGCCCAAAGAGGCGAAGCCTTCCGTCTGGAACTGGGGGGCGTTCAATCCGCAGCAGCAGGCACAGGCGTGGGAGATCCTGCTGGAGTGGATGGAAGGGACCTTCCGGCCTCGCTGGCCCCGGGCGTACCGGGAAATGCTCGGCTACACGGACAAGCCCACCTCGTGCTGGTACCAGCATCCCGACATGGTGGAGGCCCTATCGGGCCTGATGGCCAGCTACCACTGGGCGTACAGCGATCCGGAGTCGGGCCCGTTGCGAGTAGCTGAGTGGCTGGACCGTTGGCTGCCCGGTGCGGTCCGGCAGGGGCAGTTCATCCTGCAGGACTGCACGGGCTTCGGCCCCGACGCCCACAAGGCCAACCCGTGGGAGAGCAAGGCGGTGGAGCAGGACACCGATGCGGTGCGGCGCCGCATTCACATGCTCAAGGCTGGCGAGGCGGTCGGCTGAACTTCGCCGAATGTTGAGAGGCCCGAACCTGCGGTTCGGGCCTCTCGGCATTCGGCGTCACTGGGCCACGGGCCTCGGCCTGCTCGTGCTCGTCGCCCACTCCAACGCGCTCAGCACCCCGGCTCCGTAGTCCTCGTCCACGTCACGCCAGGCGTTGCGCTCCACGCAGTCCAGCGCCCGGGTCTCTTCGCGCCCCACCTCTCGGGCGGTGTACGGGTACGCGTGCGTCTCCTGGCTGATGGGGCTGGCCTCCAGTTCGCCCAGCAGCCACGCGGCCGCTGCCCACACTCCATGGGCCACGGCTGCGTCCTTGCGGTGGTTGGCGTAGACCTCGACGCGGGCCGCGTCGCCGGCGCGGTACTGCCGGGCGGCGTCGTCCCGGAGCGCTTCCAGCTCGGCGCGCTGCCGGCGAACGGCTCCCGGAACACTAGGGATCGGTTCGTGCCGGGGCGGGGCTGAGTTCGTGCCGTACTCGTGGCCCGGCCACGACGGCGTCACTCCGGGCAGGATCTTGGGCCGCTCCGGGGTGCCCAGGATCTCGCTGATCGACCGCTGGGGTGGCTCGGCGGGCCTGTGCGGCGCTTGGGGACGCTCGCTCCACGGATCGCTGCTGCTGGCCATCCCACGACGGTAACGGCAGGCACTGACAGCCTGCCAGGGGTACCCGACCGATGCGGCAGTCCGCTCCGTACCTCAAGTGGGGCAGGGCTACATCTCGACTTCGCGGCCGCTGATCTCGACGGCCGGGGCTCGGCGTACTTCCGGTTCGTCTCGGCGTGCCCGCTCGGCCTCCTCCATCTGCCGCACCTGCTCCCGGTCGGCCAGAATCTCCGCGGCCCGCGACAGCCTGGCTACCGCGGCCGAACTCGTCTACTTCCTCGAACTCGGCGAACCGGTACCCGAGATCAGGTCCCGCGCCGCAGGGCCGCGGCCGCCGTGCTCGGCCGCCGTTCGCGCCCCGGCGGGCCGCGCCCTCCTCCCGCGAGCCCCGGCAGGGCGGCGGTGCGGCCACCGGACATCTCCCGCCACCCGCCGTACTCGCGGTGCGGGATCGCTGAACTCCCCGTCGCCGGGCACTAGATTGACGGTGGCACAGACGCGCGGGCCTGGCTGGTCAGGGGGCAGGGGTTCATGGAGATGGAAGGCACGTACGACGCACGCGGAGCCCGATCCGGCGGCACCGGCAGCGCGCGGCCCGTCCCGCGCCCCGCGGGCCCGCCGCCGATGCCGCCCGCCGTCCCGCCGGTCCCGGCCCACGCCCCGGCGGCGGCCGGTACCTCGGTCGCCGACTGGCTGCGCACCCCGCGGCCCGAGGCCGAACCGGGCGTCTGGCGGCTGGGACACCGGCCGCGCCCGGCGGAGGAGCCGGAGCCCGTCCCGGCGAGGCGGCTCTTCGCGGGGGCGCTGATCGCCCTGCTCGCGGGGTGGCTGCTGTGGTCCCTGCTCTGGAACGGCTACCTCGGCCGCTACTGGCTCTGGCCGCTGCTGGTACTCACCCCTGACTCCTGGCGGGCCGACCCGCCGCTGTGGGCCACGGTGAGTTACGCGTACTACGCCCTCGTCGGCGGCGGACTGCTCGTCCTGTTCGCCCGGATCGGCCACGTGCCCGAGATCTGGCGCCGGTACTCCCGGAGGAAGGACGTCCCCGTCCCCCCGCCCCCGCCGAAGGACGACCCCGCCGACTGGCCCGACCTGCGCACCGCAGGGCTGGACGACACAGCGCGCACCCTGGCCGACGCGACGCGCACGGGATCGCTCGGCGACGTCGACTACGCGCGGATCCGCCGGGCCTGGCAGGGGGTGCGGACCAGGCCCGAGCGACTGGCGGCCTTCACGGACGTGGTCCGTGCCGAGGGCGCCGCGGCCTGCGCCCATCCCTCCGGAGTCCGGGATCTGCCGGTGCGCACCGCCGTGCACGACCTCGCAACCGGCCAGGTCAGGATCGGCACCGCCGCCGACCACCCCCGCAACCCCTACGCCCGCCGCACCACCGGGGTCGCCCTCGAACCCGCCCTGCTCAGCACCTCGCTGCTCGCCGTCGGGCCGTCCGGGTCGGGCAAGACGGTGCGGCTGGTGCGGCCCGTCGTGGAGTCCATGTGCCTGCAGGCCCTCGCGAACCGCGCCGCGGTCGTGGCCGTCACCGCGCACGGTACGGCGCTCGCCCCCGACGACGCCTTCGACCTGGTCATCGCCCCGGGCCGGCCGGAGTCCACACACGACCTGGACCTGTACGGCGGCAGCGACGACCCCGACGAGGCCGCGCGCGTCCTCGCCGAGGCGCTCGTCGGGGACCTTACGGCCGACGGTCGGCGGGCCGCCACCGCCCTTGCGCAGCTCATCGGGCCGTACCGCGGCGTCCACGGCCACTTCCCGGCCGTGCCCGAACTGCGCGACCTCCTCGGTGGCGCGCCCGGTGCGCTGGACGGGCTGCGTACCGCACTGCAGGCCGCGGGCGGGACGTCCCAGCTGCGGGAACTCGACGCGCGGGTACGGCAGTCCCAGCGCGCCGACGACATCGGGACGCTGCTCGCGGACCGGATCGCCTTCCTCGACCGGCCCGCGTTCGCCGGGTTCTTCCGCACCGCCGAGCCCGGCCGCCAGTTCTCGCTGCGGGCCCTCGAGCACCCGCTGCGGGTCCGGATCGACCTCCCGGAACGCGGCCATGCCGAGGCGTCGCGGATCATCGCCCGGCTGGTCCTCGCCCAGTTCACGGAGGCCGTGCTCAGCCGCTCGGACCGATCGCTGTTCGCCTGTCTGGTGCTGGACGACGCCACACACACGGTCACGCCCGAGTCGATCCGGGCCGTTCAGCGGCTGCGCTCCGCACACGCGGGGGTGGTGCTGGCGCTGCGCACCCTGGAGGACGTGCCGGAGCCGCTGCGCGGGCCGCTGCTGGGCGCGGTCGGCTGCCGGATGGCGTTCGCCGGGCTCGGGCCGTGGGACGGCGGCCGGTTCGCCGAGTCCTGGGGCAAGGAGTGGGTGCAGACCAAGGACGTGACCAACCGGCAGATCATCTCCGACGAGCCGCTGACCAAGGCGCTGCACTTCATGCGCCGGGTCGTGACGGGCAGGGCGGCGACCGCCGAGGCGGTGACGGTCCGTGAGGTCGAGCGGGAGCGCTGGTCGGCCTCCGAGCTGGCGCATTCCGTGCCGGCCGGGCACGCGGTGCTCTCCCTGGCGTCGGTGCGCGGCGAGCACACCCCTCCGCTCCTGGTGGATCTGCGGAACTGAGCCGGGCACCCGTACGCGGTGGCAGAATCGAGGTGCGCCGTTCATACGGGACGGCACAACAGACCGAGAAGCACTCGCCCTCTGCCGAAAGTCCGCGGTCCCATGCCGGTCACCCTCGCGTCCCTCGTCCAGCACTCCGCGCTCAAGCTGACCGTCCGCGCGGGGGAGGACCGTCTCGGCACCCCCGTGCGCTGGGTGCACGCCAGCGAGCTGGCGGACCCGGTGCCCTACATGGAGGGGGGCGAGCTGCTGCTCGTCACCGCGATGACGCTCGACGCCGCCGACCGGGAGGCGATGCGGCGCTATGTGCGGCGGCTCTCGGGCGCGGGCGTCGCGGGGCTGGGCTTCGCCGTCGGGGTGAACTACGACGACATCCCCGACGCTCTGCTGGAGGCGGCCGACGCCGAGGACTTCCCCCTCCTGGAGGTGCCCCGGCGCACGCCCTTCCTGGCCATCAGCAAGGCGGTCTCCGCGGCGATCGCGGCCGATCAGTACCGGGCCGTCACCGCGGGCTTCGAGGCCCAGCGGGAGCTGACCCGCGCCGCGCTCGCCGAGGGTCCCGCGGCCCTGCTCGCCAAGCTCGCCGCGCATGTCGACGGCTGGGCCGCGCTCTACGACGCCTCCGGCGCCGTCGTCGCCGCCGCTCCCGACTGGGCCGCCCGGCGCGCGGCCCGGCTCACGGGAGACGTGGAGCGCCTGCGCGAGCGCCCCGCGCCCGCAAGTGCGGTCGTCGGCGGGACGGAGGACCGTGTGGAACTCCAGTCCCTCGGCACCGGGCGGCGGGTCAGGGGTGCCCTCGCGGTCGGCACGGGCGCGCCGCTCGGCACCGCCGAGCGCTACGCCGTGCACTCCGCGGTGGCGCTGCTGACCCTGACCACGGAACGGTCGCGCTCGCTGCAGGCCGCGGAGCAGCGGCTGGGCGCGGCGGTGCTGAGGATGATGCTCGCCGGCCAGCCCGACCCCGCCAGAACGGTCGCCGGGGACCTGTACGGAGGACTCCTGGACGCCCCGTTCCGGCTGCTCATCGCCGAACCGGACGGCGAGCCCGACCCGGCGGCCGAACACCCCGCGCACACCCTCGCCGAGGCGCTGGAGTCCGCCGCCTCCCGGGCGGGTGAATCGGTGCTGACCGTGTGGGAGAGCGACGACCGGCTCGTCGTCCTCGCCGCCGACGGGGGAGCGGTCGCGCTCGCCTGCGAGCCCTACACCGAACGCGAGACGGAGGAGGCGGGGGTCGTCGTCGGCATGTCGGCCCCGGCGGGGCCGGTGGCTGCGGCCACCGCGTACAAGCAGGCCGAGCAGGCGCTCTCCGTCGCCCGCAGGCGGGGCCGGGCGCTCGTCGAGCACGAGGAACTCGCGGCGGGCTCGGTGCTGCCGCTGCTCGCCGACGACGCGGTGCGCGCCTTCGCCGACGGGATGCTGCGAGCGCTGCGGGAGCACGACGCGACGGGCCGCGGCGACCTCGTGGCCTCCCTGCGTGCCTGGCTCTCCCGTCACGGCCAGTGGGACGCGGCCGCGGCCGATCTGGGCGTCCACCGCCACACCCTGCGCTACCGCATGCGGCGCGTCGAGGAGATCCTCGGTCGCTCCCTGGACGACCCGGACGTGCGGATGGAACTCTGGCTGGCCCTCAAGGCGACCGAGACCCCGCTGCCGGCCGCCGCCCCGGCCCCGGAGCAGGGCCCGGTGCCGTAGCAGCCGGGCACGGCCCGTCCCCGGTCCAGGTCTCGGTCCCATGGCTGCGGCAGCGGCAGCGGCTGTTCCTGGCCGGTAGCCCGACAGGGCCTGGCCCGGGCCGTGGCCGCGACAGGGACGTCCCGGGGGTTCCGCGGCCGGTCCTGGCCCCGGTCCCGATCTCCGGTCCTGGTCCCGGACACTCTCGCGATGCCGGCCCTTCAACGCGAACGTGAAGGCAATTCCCCTTCCGCTGCCCGAAATCGGGCAGAAAACATGGCATTCGGCTGCCGAACTGCCTAGGGTCCTGCTCCGTGATCACCGGCTTGGGCGGGGGTGGCACCCGTCCGGCCTCCACGAGACGAGAAGGACCGATGACGCAATCCGGCGCAGGCACCGGCGCACCCGTTCCCGGCGTACCCGTCCCCGGCGGATCCGGCGGGAACAGACCTCCCGCCGGACGCGGCGCCCTGACCGGTAACGGACCCGGCACCGGCGCCCCCTCCGGTACCGGACCCGGCTCCAGACCAGGTGCCCCCCTCGACTCCGGACCCGGTGCCGCGCCCGCCGTTCGGCCCGCGGACGTCCGTGTGCCCGGCCGCCGGATATCCGGGCCGGTCTGGGCCGCGCTCGCCATCGTCTACGTCGTGTGGGGTTCCACGTACCTCGGCATCCGCGTGGTCGTCGAGACCATGCCGCCGTTCCTGTCGGCCGGCGCGCGCTTCGTCACCGCCGGCCTGATCCTCGCCGCGATCGTCGCCTGGCTCCAGGGGCCGTCCGCGCTCCGCGCCACCCGCGCCCAGCTGGGCTCGGCGGCCGTGGTCGGGCTGCTGCTGCTCCTGGGCGGCAACGGGCTGGTCGTCCTCGCCGAGACCGCCGTCCCGTCGGGACTCGCCGCACTCCTGGTCGCCGTCGTCCCGGCCTGGGTCGTCGTCCTGCGGTGCGCGTCCGGCGAGCGCCCGGGTCCCGGCGCGTACGGCGGCGTCCTGCTCGGGCTCGCGGGTCTCGCCGTGCTGACCCTGCCCGGCCTGAGCGGCGACGTCCGTCTCTGGGGCGTGCTGACCGTGGTCGCCGCGACCGTCCTGTGGTCGGTGGGCTCGTTCTCCTCCTCCCGTATCCCCATGCCGGCCAACCCGTTCGCGACGAGCGCCTACGAGATGGTCGCGGGCGGCCTGGGCTGTCTCCTCGTCGGCCTGGGCCGCGGTGAGCAGCGGGGCTTCCTCCTCGCCGAGGTGTCCGGCCGCTCCTGGACCGCCCTCGCCTATCTCGTCGTCTTCGGCTCGCTGATCGCGTTCACGGCGTACGCCTGGCTGCTGCACTCCGCCCCGCTCTCGCTGGTGGCCACCTACGCCTACGTCAACCCCGTCGTCGCCGTGCTCCTCGGCTCGCTGGTCCTCGGGGAGCGGCTGACCTGGCCCATTGCGGTCGGCGGCGCGGTCGTCGTGGCCGGTGTCTGCCTGATCGTCAGCACCGAACGCCGCCGCTGACGACCGGCGGAGACCGGGCGCCGGCGAGCGTGAGGCGGCCGGGTGCCACGTACCCGTCGTGGCGGGTGGGCGACCGCGGCCGGGCGCACCCGTGAGCGGCACGGCGCCCCCCGGCTCCCGGACCCGCCAAGGCGGCCCCAGACCTCCGGCCCCACACCGCCGAAGACGGCGTGGCGGCCCCGGAGCCCGGGAACCCCGGAACCCCGGTACTCCCGACCCCCGGGGCTCCGGCTCCCGGACCCGCCAAAGCGGCAGGGCGGCCCGCCCGACCACTCCATGCCGGACAACCCACGATCCGGCCCCGCCGCCCTACCGTGTGAGAAGAGGCAACCCACTACTTCGGAAGGGCCGGGACCCCCAAGATGACTTCCACCCACGCCTTCTGGCTCGCCGGCCGCCAGGCCACCGGCGAGGCGACCTTCGACGTGACCTCGCCCTGGGACGGCCGTCTCGTCGGCACGGTCGCCGTCCCGACCGACGCCCAGGTCGAGGAGGCCGTTGCCGCGGCCCACGCCGTCGTGGACGAGTTCGCCGCGACCCCGGCCCATGTGCGCGCCGCCGCCCTCGACCACGTGTCGAAGCGCCTCGTCGAGCGCACCGAGGAGATCGCCCAGCTGATCTCCGCCGAGAACGGCAAGCCCGTCAAGTGGGCCCGCGGCGAGGTCGGCCGCGCGGTCTCCGTCTTCCGCTTCGCCGCCGAGGAGGCCCGCCGCTTCAACGGCGGCGACGCCCAGCGCCTCGACACGGATCTCGGCGGCCAGGGGCGCCTCGCCCTCACCCGCCGCTTCCCCAAGGGCGTCGTCCTCGGCATCGCGCCGTTCAACTTCCCGCTGAACCTGTGCGCCCACAAGATCGCGCCGGCCATCGCCGTCGGGGCGCCGATCATCCTCAAGCCCGCTCCCGCCACTCCGCTGTCCGGCCTGGTCCTCGGCGAGCTGCTCGCCGAGACCGAACTGCCCGCCGGCTCCTGGTCGGTGCTCCCGGTCCCGAACGACAGGATGCCCGCCCTGGTCCAGGACGAGCGCCTCCCGGTCATCTCCTTCACGGGCTCCGACAAGGTCGGCTACGCGATCATGGACTCCGTGCCGCGCAAGCACTGCACCCTGGAGCTGGGCGGCAACGGCGCGGCCGTCGTCCTCGCCGACTTCGCCTCGGAGGAGGACCTGGACTGGGCGGCGACCCGGATCGCCACCTTCTCCAACTACCAGGGCGGCCAGTCCTGCATCTCCGTGCAGCGCGTGATCGCCGACACCTCGGTGTACGACCGGCTGCTGCCGAAGATCGTCGCGGCGGTCGAGGCGCAGAACACCGGCGACCCCTCCGACCCGTCCACCGACGTCGGCCCGCTGGTCAGCGAGGACGCGGCCAAGCGTGTCGAGTCCTGGGTCGAGGAGGCCGTCGAGGCGGGTGCCCGGCTCCACACCGGCGGCAAGCGCGACGGCGCCTCCTACGCGCCGACCGTGCTCAGCGGAGTGCCGGCGCACACGACGCTCGCCTGCGAGGAGGTCTTCGGGCCGGTCCTCACCGTGCAGAGCGTCGACGGCGAGACCGAGGCCTTCGCCGCGGTGAACGACTCCAAGTACGGCCTGCAGGCGGGTGTGTTCACGCACGACCTGCAGACCGCCTTCCGCGCCCACCGGGAGCTGGAGGTCGGCGGCGTGATCGTCGGCGACGTGCCGTCCTACCGCGCCGACCAGATGCCCTACGGCGGCGCCAAGCAGTCCGGCGTGGGACGCGAGGGCGTTCGGTTCGCGATGGACGACTACACCTACGAGCGGGTGCTGGTCCTCACCGGACTCGCCCTCTAGTACGCCCCCGACCGACGGCCGGAGCCCACTGTGCGGGGGCTCCGGCCGTCTCTCTTCTCAGGGATCAGCTCGCAGCCGTGGTCCGGCGGCCGGTGGAGGCGCGGAGGATCACGGCGAGAGCCACCAGGACGATGCCGAACCATATGACGCCCGGGACGCCCACATGGTCGGCGAGCAGGCCGCCGAAGAGGGCACCCAGGGCGATGCAGGTGTTGTAGGCCATGGTGTTGAGCGACATGGCGGCCTCGAAGGTCTCGGGCGCCGCCGCGAGCGTCATGTTGATCTGGCTGAGCTGGACGACACCGAAGGCGAGGCCCCACAGGATCATGGCGGCGATCACGCCGACGGCGTTCGTGCCGGTGGTCAGCAGCATGCCGAGTGCGCCGATCAGGACGAGGCCGCCCACGACGAAGCTGCCCCGCAGGCTCCTGCCGACGGTCAGGCCGCCGACGAAGTTGCCGATCGCACCGCCGATACCGAAGACGATGAGGACGACGGTGATGAAGCCGGCGGTGGCGGACGCGCTTTCCTCCAGGTAGGGACGGACGAAGGTGTAGGCACCGAAGTGGCCGAGGACGAAGAGGACGACCATGACCAGGACCACGCGCAGCGGCACGTTCCTGACGGGCAGTCCGAAGACCTCGCGTACCGAGACCGCGTTGGCCGACGGCAGCGACGGGACGGTGCAGGCGACCGCGAGGAGCACCAGGGAGCTGAGGCCCGCCCAGATGAGGAAGGTGGCACGCCAGCCGCCGGCGCTCTCCAGCACGGTGCCGAGCGGGATGCCGACGACGGTGGCGACCGAGATGCCGGACATCACGACGGCGGCGGCCCGGTTGGCGTGCCTCTCGGGGACGATGCGCATGGCCATGCTGACGCCGATGGCCCAGAAGACGCCGCTGGCGAAGCCCATGATCAGTCGGGTGCCCAGGATCAGCGGGTAGGTCGGGGCCATCGAGGTGATCAGGTTGCCGACGGCCAGGACGGCCAGCAGCGCGGTCAGCAGCCGGCGGCGGTTGATGCGCCGCGTCCATGCCACGAGGAAGGGCACGCCGAGACCGGCCGCGACTCCCTGCGCCGTGACCATGAGGCCGGCCGTGCCCACGGAGACGTGGAGGCTCTCGCTGAGCGGGGTGAGCAGGCCGATCGGCATGAGTTCGGTGGTGAGGAAGACGAACAGACTTGCGGTGATGGCTGCCACACCCAGCCATCCCCGGGTCGGGGACAGCTGCTTCCGTGGTGCGACGGGCGTTGTCTCTTCGTCAATGGTCATGTCATCTCTCCGGACGCAGTCGGACGTGGTCTGGCGTGTTCTGGCGCGGTCTGGCATGGTCTGGCGCGGTTGTGAGCGTGCCTCGTGGTCCTGGGGTCCAGCGGGGAGGCCGGGGCGTGGACGGCTCGGATCCCGTCACCGTGGGAGAGGGCGGCGAGGATCACCACGATCGGTCCGGCTCGGTCCGGCTCGGTCCGGCGCGGCCCGGCGCCGTCCGGGATCGGGTCGCGGTGGCGTGGTGCGCATGGCAGTCGCTCGTCCTTTCGGTGCTACGGGCACGAGGGCGCGACGAAGCGAGCCTCGGCGGTGTGCGCCCAGGTGCGGGGTCAGGGGGAGGGCAGCGGAATCGAGGCTCTCGGGCTTGCCGAAGCGGCCCCGATCGAGGGCTCCCGGCGGAGTCGGCCCGAGGGACCTGCTGCCGTGTGTGTGGTCACCAGTGTCGAGCCGGGGGCATCGATGAGTCCAACGCATGTTTGTCACGCGATGAATCGCGTATCACGATGGATCGATGGAGCTCCAGCAGATGCGGTACGTGATCGCCGTGGCCGAGACGAACAGCTTCACGAGGGCCGCCCAGCGCTGCCTGGTGGTCCAGTCCGCGCTGAGCCACCAGATCGCGCGACTGGAGAGGGAACTGGGCGCGAGGCTCTTCGAACGCACCAGTCGCCGGGTCCGGTTGACGCCGGCGGGCGCCGCCTTCCTGCCCGCTGCCCGCCGGTGCCTGGACGCGGCGGAGCGGGCCGCCGCCGAAGTCGCGGCGACCGTGGGGGAGGTGCGCGGACGCCTCGAGGTGGGGCTGATCCCCACCGTCGCCGCCGTGGATGTCCCCAACGTCCTCAAGGACTTCCACCGGCGCCATCCGAAGGCCCGGATCAGTGTGAGTGTGGGAGCGAGCGACGAGCTCGTCGAGCGGGTCAGGCAGGGTGAGATCGAGGTGGCCTTCCTCGGCATCCCGATCACGGCCCGCCCCAGGGGTGTGATGGCCCGCGAGATCGCCCGGGAGCGGCTGGTCGCCGTGGTCTCCCCGGACCACCCGCTCGCCGGCGAGACGTCGGTCGACCTCCGCCGGCTGTCCTCGGAGGTGTTCGTGGACCTCCCGGCGAAGACCGCCGGCCGGGCCCAGTCCGATCTGGCGTTCACCGCCGCCGGCCTGACCCGCGAGGTCGCCTTCGAGGTGACCAACGCGGACTACCTGGCCCGCCTGGTGGGGGCGGGCCTCGGCGTGGCCCTGCTCCCGCCCGCGTACGTCGCGGGCCTGGCCGGGGTGGCCACCATCGAGGTCACGGACGCCCCGGGGCGCGCCGAGTACGTGATCTGGGGCCGGGAGGGCCTCACCCCGGCGGCCGCGGCCTTCCTGGAGCTGCTGGGCATCGAGGGGGAGCGGACGGGCGCGCCGGGTGGGGGCCGCCCCGGCCCGTCCGCGCGCCCGTCCGCGGGCCCATCGGACCGTGTCGGGTGAGGGCCGCCCCCGACGCGCTTCCCGGCCGTCGCGGCAGGGGCGCGGGCCCGTGCCGCCCGGACCGACGGCCCGGCCGGAACCCACCGTGCACGGGCTCCGGCCGTCCTTTCGCGGTAGGGCGGCCGGGATCCACCCGGCTGCCCCGCAGGACTGGTGAGGCAGCCGGTATTCGGGTAGATACGGACGAGTAGCACCGGTCGGTAGTTCCCGGTCCGGCCGCCCTCCGACAGCGGCGAGGTGAGTCCCTCATGTCCGCACCATCCACCCCTCAGGACGCCCCGAAGGCCAGTGTGTCCCCAGAGGCCACAGGGGCCCCGAAGGTCACCGAGCGTGAGGCGCGACAGGTCGCCGAGGCCGCGCGCGAGCAGAGCTGGCGCAAGCCCAGCTTCGCCAAGGAGCTCTTCCTCGGCCGTTTCCGGCTCGACCTGATCCATCCCCATCCGCTGCCCGCCTCCGAGGACGTGCAGCGCGGCGAGGAGTTCCTCGCCAAACTGCGCGACTTCTGCGAGACGAAGATCGACGGCGCGCGCATCGAGCGCGAGGCCCGGATACCGGACGAGGTGATCGAGGGCCTCAAGGAACTCGGCGCCCTCGGTATGAAGATCGACACCAAGTACGGCGGCCTCGGCCTCACCCAGGTGTACTACAACAAGGCGCTGGCCCTGGTCGGCTCGATGAGCCCCGCCATCGGTGCGCTGCTGTCCGCACATCAGTCGATCGGCGTACCGCAGCCGCTGAAGATCTTCGGCACCCAGGAGCAGAAGGAGACGTTCCTGCCGCGCCTGGCCCGTACCGACATCTCGGCGTTCCTGCTCACCGAGCCCGACGTGGGCTCCGATCCGGCGCGCCTGGCCACCACGGCGGTGCCCGACGGCGACGACTACGTGCTCGACGGCGTGAAGCTGTGGACGACCAACGGCGTCGTCGCCGACCTCCTCGTCGTCATGGCCCGAGTCCCCAGGTCCGAGGGCCACCGGGGAGGCATCACCGCGTTCGTCGTCGAGGCGGGCGCCGAGGGCATCACGGTCGAGAACCGCAACGCCTTCATGGGCCTGCGCGGCATCGAGAACGGCGTGACCCGCTTCCACCGGGTCCGGGTGCCCGCGGCGAACCGCATCGGCCCCGAGGGCGCCGGGCTGAAGATCGCCCTGACCACGCTGAACACCGGCCGTCTGTCGCTGCCCGCGATGTGCGTCGGCGCCGGCAAGTGGTGCTTGAAGATCGCCCGCGAATGGTCCGCCGTCCGCGAGCAGTGGGGCAAGCCGGTCGCCGGCCACGAGGCCGTCGGCGCGAAGATCTCCTTCATCGCGGCCACCACCTTCGCCATGGAGGCCGTCGTCGACCTGGCGTCCCAGATGGCCGACGAGGACCGCAACGACATCCGCATCGAGGCGGCCCTGGCCAAGCTCTACGGCTCCGAGATGTCCTGTCTCATCGCCGACGAACTGGTCCAGATCCGCGGCGGACGCGGCTTCGAGACCGCGGACTCCCTGGCCGCCCGCGGCGAACGGGCCGTCCCCGCCGAGCAGTTGCTGCGCGACCTGCGCATCAACCGCATCTTCGAGGGCTCCACCGAGATCATGCACCTGCTGATCGCGCGCGAGGCGGTGGACGCCCACCTCTCCGTGGCCGGCGACATCATCGACCCCGACAAGTCCTTCGGCGACAAGGCCAGGGCGGGGGCGGCAGCCACCGCGTTCTACGCCCGCTGGCTGCCCAAGCTGGTCGCGGGCCCCGGCCAGCTGCCCCGCTCCTACGCCGAGTTCCACCCGCGCGGGCACACGGACCTCTCCACGCACCTGCGGTACGTGGAGCGCACCTCGCGCCGGCTGGCCCGCTCCACCTTCTACGCCATGTCCCGCTGGCAGGGCCGGATGGAGACCAAGCAGGGCTTCCTCGGCCGCGTCGTCGACATCGGAGCCGAGCTGTTCGCGATGAGCGCCGCCTGTGTGCGGGCCGAACTCCTGCGCCGGACCGGGGAGCACGGCCGGGAGGCCTACCGGCTGGCGGACGCCTTCTGCCGGCAGTCCCGTATCCGCGTCGAGGAGCTCTTCGGACGGCTGTGGACCAACACCGACGACCTCGACCGGTCGGTGGTGAAGGACGTCCTCGCCGGCTCCTACACCTGGCTCGAGGAGGGCATCCTCGACCCGAGCGGCGACGGCCCCTGGATCGCGGACGCGACCCCCGGCCCGTCGACGCGGGAGAACGTCCACCGCCCGTTCCGCTGACCGTCCGCCGGTGCGGGCCGCCGCCTCCACGCGGCGGCCCGCACCCGCGGCCCCCGGGGACGCGCTGTCGGGACCCGCGGGGACTGCGGCCACAATGGGTGCATGAGCGACAGCCCATCCCCCCTCGCCGATCCGCACATCGCCTTCGATCCGTCCGAAGGCCGCCGGGACATCGTCGTCCTCGGCTCCACCGGGTCCATCGGCACGCAGACCGTCGACCTGGTCCTGCGCAATCCCGACCGCTTCCGCGTCACCGCGCTCTCCGCCGCCGGAGGGCGGGCCGCCCTGCTCGCCGAGCAGGCCCACCGGCTGCGGGTCCGCTCGGTCGCCGTCGCCCGCGAGGACGCCGTCCCCGCGCTCCGCGAGGCCCTGGGCGCACGGTACGGAACGGGCGAGCCGCTCCCCGAGATCCTGGCCGGGCCCGACGCGGCGAGCCGGCTCGCCGCCTCCGAGTGCCACACCGTCCTCAACGGCATCACCGGATCCATCGGCCTCGCTCCCACCCTCGCCGCGCTCGAGGCGGGCCGCACCCTCGCGCTCGCCAACAAGGAGTCGCTCATCGTCGGCGGCCCGCTGGTCAAGGCCCTCGCGAAGCCCGGCCAGATCATCCCCGTCGACTCCGAGCACGCCGCGCTGTTCCAGGCCCTCGCCGCCGGCACCCGCGCCGACGTGCGCAAGCTGGTCGTCACCGCGTCCGGCGGCCCGTTCCGCGGCCGCTCCCGGGCCGAGCTGGCCCGGGTCACCCCCGAGGACGCCCTCGCCCACCCCACGTGGGCGATGGGCCCGGTGATCACGGTCAACAGCGCCACCCTGGTCAACAAGGGCCTGGAGGTCATCGAGGCACACCTCCTCTACGACATCCCGTTCGACCGCATCGAGGTCGTGGTCCACCCACAGTCCTACGTTCACTCGATGGTGGAGTTCACCGACGGCTCCACGCTCGCCCAGGCCACCCCGCCGGACATGCGCGGCCCCATCGCCGTCGGTATCGGCTGGCCCGCGCGGGTGCCGGACGCCGCCCCCGCCTTCGACTGGTCGACCGCCTCCACCTGGGAGTTCTTCCCCCTCGACGACGAGGCCTTCCCGTCCGTGGCACTGGCCCGGCACGTGGGGGAGCTGGGCGGCACCGCCCCGGCGGTGTTCAACGCCGCGAACGAGGAATGCGTCGACGCGTTCCTCGCGGGACGGCTGCCGTTCAACGGAATCATGGATACGGTCACTGCAGTCGTCGGCGAACACGGCACCCCCCGCGGGGGAACCTCGCTGACGGTCCAGGACGTCCTGGAGGCGGAGACCTGGGCGCGCGCCCGCGCCCGGGAACTGGCCGCACCGGCGGAGAAGGCGACAGCGGAGGCTCGCGCATGACGATTCTGTTGACGGTCCTCGGCATAGCGCTCTTCGCCGTCGGACTGCTCTTCTCCATCGCCTGGCACGAGCTCGGACACCTCTCCACCGCCAAGCTCTTCGGCATCCGCGTGCCCCAGTACATGGTCGGCTTCGGCCCGACGATCTGGTCGCGCCACAAGGGCGAGACCGAGTACGGGATCAAGGCCATCCCGGCCGGCGGCTACATCCGCATGATCGGGATGTTCCCGCCCGGCCCGGACGGGCGGGTCGAGGCCCGCTCCACCTCCCCCTGGCGCGGCATGATCGAGGACGCCCGCACGGCGGCCTTCGAGGAGCTCCGGCCGGGCGACGAGACCCGGCTCTTCTACACGCGCAAGCCGTGGAAGCGCGTCATCGTGATGTTCGCGGGCCCCTTCATGAACCTGGTGCTCGCCGTCGCGATCTTCCTCGGCGTCTCGATGTCGTTCGGCTTCGCCACCCAGACCACCCAGGTCGCCGGCGTGCAGCAGTGCGTCATCCCGCAGAGCGAGGAACGCAGCACCTGCACGTCCACCGACCCCGAGTCCCCGGCGGCGGCCGCGGGACTGCTCAAGGACGACCGGATCGTCGCCTTCGACGGGGTGCCGGTCAGCGACTGGGGCGACCTGTCCAACCGCATCCGCGAGACCATCGGCCCCGCCACCATCACGGTCGACCGCGGAGGTGAGGAGAAGGTCCTCCAGGCCACCCTGCTGAAGAACATGGTGGCCAAGAAGGACGCGGACGGCCAGGTCGTCCCCGGCGAGTTCGTGCCGGCCGGCTACCTCGGCTTCGCGGCGCGGACGGAGATCGTGCCCCAGACCTTCGGGCAGTCCATGGACCGCATGGGCGACATGTTCGAGAACGGCGTCCAGGCGATCGTCTCGCTCCCCGCCAAGGTGCCCGACCTGTGGTCGGCGGCCTTCAGCGACGGCGAGCGCAAGGACGACTCCCCGGTCGGGGTGGTCGGGGCGGCCCGGATCAGCGGCGAGGTGCTCAACCTCGACGCCCCCACCCAGAACATCGTCGCGACGTTCATGATGCTGCTCGCCGGCTTCAACCTGTCGCTCTTCCTGTTCAACATGCTGCCGCTGCTGCCCCTGGACGGCGGGCACATCGCGGGAGCGCTCTGGGAGTCGTTGCGGCGCAACCTCGCTCGGCTCTTCCGCCGGCCCGACCCGGGCCCCTTCGACGTGGCCAAGCTGATGCCGGTGGCCTACGTGGTCGCGGGGATCTTCATCTGCTTCACGCTGCTCGTGCTGGTGGCGGACATAGTGAACCCGGTGAAGATCTCCTAGGGGCTGACCGGTAGGGAGCAGTGGGAGCCGTTCCCCCGGGTGACACGGCCCGGGCCCCCGGCGGACAAGGCGGCCGGACACCGCGGCCGGACACCGTGTGGCGTCCGGCCGCGTCCCTTCGGGTGGTTCGCCGCCGCGGTGTGCCGGGCCGCACGCCCGTGGCGTAATCTCGAAGGCTGGAGCCCGCCCTGCCAGGGCCTCGATCCACACCTTGGGGTTGCACAGCAGATGACCGCGATTTCTCTCGGTATGCCGTCCGTTCCGACCAAGCTCGCCGACCGGAGGGCCAGCCGCAAGATCCAGGTCGGCTCGGTCGCCGTCGGCGGCGACGCACCCGTCTCCGTGCAGTCGATGACGACGACGCGGACCTCCGACATCGGTGCCACGCTGCAGCAGATCGCCGAGCTGACCGCGTCCGGCTGCCAGATCGTCCGCGTCGCCTGCCCCACGCAGGACGACGCCGACGCGCTCGCCACCATCGCGCGGAAGTCGCAGATCCCGGTGATCGCGGACATCCACTTCCAGCCGAAGTACGTCTTCGCGGCGATCGACGCCGGCTGCGCCGCGGTCCGCGTCAACCCCGGCAACATCAAGCAGTTCGACGACAAGGTCAAGGAGATCGCCAAGGCGGCCGGGGACGCCGGCACCCCCATCCGGATCGGCGTGAACGCGGGCTCGCTCGACCAGCGGCTGCTCCAGAAGTACGGCAAGGCCACCCCCGAGGCGCTCGTCGAGTCGGCGCTGTGGGAGGCCTCGCTCTTCGAGGAGCACGGCTTCCAGGACATCAAGATCTCGGTCAAGCACAACGACCCGGTCGTCATGGTCAACGCCTACCGCCAGCTGGCCGCCCAGTGCGACTACCCGCTCCACCTGGGCGTGACCGAGGCCGGCCCGGCCTTCCAGGGCACCATCAAGTCCGCCGTCGCCTTCGGCGCGCTGCTCAGCGAGGGCATCGGCGACACCATCCGGGTGTCGCTGTCCGCGCCCCCGGCCGAGGAGGTCAAGGTCGGCATCCAGATCCTGGAGTCGCTCAACCTGCGCCAGCGCCGGCTGGAGATCGTCTCCTGCCCGTCCTGCGGCCGCGCCCAGGTCGACGTCTACAAGCTGGCCGACCAGGTCACCGCCGGCCTCGAGGGCATGGAGGTGCCCCTGCGCGTCGCCGTCATGGGCTGCGTGGTCAACGGCCCCGGCGAGGCCCGCGAGGCCGACCTCGGTGTCGCCTCCGGCAACGGGAAGGGCCAGATCTTCGTCAAGGGCGAGGTCATCAAGACGGTGCCCGAGTCCAAGATCGTCGAGACCCTGATCGAGGAGGCGCTGAAGATCGCCGAGCAGATGGAGAAGGACGGCGTGGCCTCCGGGGAGCCCGAGGTCTCCGTCAGCTGACGACCCTCCTGAGGGCCGGGTCCGCGCGGGCGGCCCGGCCCTTTCGCGTGAGGGGCCCGGACCCGGGTATGCAGGTAAAGTGCACAGACCGGCGGGCCGTACACCACCACGGGTACGCGCACGGCCGGGCCGACCGAGCGGCACCTGTCGTTGCCCGCAAGGAGTGATGGAGGGCCCTCTCGTGTTGACGCAGACGACCAGCCGGGTCCTCGGCCCCGACGATCTCGGGGCCGCCCTCGCGGTCCTGGAGAGCGACCCCGTCGCCAACGCGTTCGTCACCGCCCGCGTCCAGGTCGCCGGACTCGACCCCTGGCGCCTCGGCGGCGAGATGTGGGGCTGGTACGCGGACGGCCGGCTGCGCTCGCTCTGCTACTCGGGCGCCAACCTGGTCCCCATCTGCGCCACCCCCGAGGCCGTCCGCGCCTTCGCCGACCGCGCCCGCAGGGCCGGCCGCCGCTGCTCGTCCGTCGTCGGCCCGGCGGAGGCCACCGCCCTGCTGTGGAAGCTGCTGGAGCCGAGCTGGGGCCCGGCCCGTGAAGTCCGCGCCCACCAGCCGCTCATGGTCACCGAGTCGGTGCCCCCGGACATCGAGCCGGACCCGTACGTGCGGCGCATCCGCAAGGACGAGATGGAGGTGATCATGCCCGCCTGCGTGGCCATGTTCACCGAGGAGGTCGGCGTCTCCCCGATGGCCGGCGACGGCGGACTGCTCTACCAGGCCCGGATCGCCGAACTCGTCGGCACGGGCCGCTCCTTCGCCCGCATCGACGACGGCAAGGTCGTCTTCAAGGCCGAGATCGGCGCCGCGACCCCGCTGGCCTGCCAGGTCCAGGGCGTCTGGGTCGCCCCCGAGTACCGCGGACGGGGGCTGTCCGAGACCGGGATGGCGGCCGTGGTCCGCTACGCCCTCGCCGATGTCGCACCGGTGGTGAGCCTGTACGTGAACGACTACAACACCGCGGCCCGCGCGGCGTACCGCCGGGTGGGATTCCGCGAGGTCGGTGCGTTCATGAGCGTGCTGTTCTGAGCGGTCGGCGGAGAAGTAGGGTTCCCGCATGGAACACGATGTCGAGGTGGCGCCGGTCAACCTCGCCGCGCGCGTGGACGACGCCCTCTCCGTGCAGGCCCTCGCCTTCGGCCTGACCGAGGAGGAGGTCGGCATCCGCCGCCACATCGTGCTCCGGCACCTGCTCTGCCCGGGCGCCCACGCCCTCGGCGCGACCACCCCCGAGGGCCGTCTGGTGGGCTTCGTGTACGGGATGCCGAACGACCGCACCCACTGGTGGTCCACGGTCGTGGAGCCGTACCTGCGCAGCAACGGCTCCGACGACTGGCTCGACGACTCCTTCGTGATCACCGAGCTCCATGTCCACCCCGCCTACCAGGGGCGCGGGATCGGCCGCCGGCTGATCACCACCATCACCGACGGCGCCGCCCAGTCCCGCTCCATCCTGTCCGCGATCGACACCGACAGCCCTGCCCGAGGGCTGTACCGCGCCCTCGGCTACCGGGACCTCGCCCGCCGGGTCCTCTTCCCCAGCGCCCCGAAGCCCTACGCGGTGATGGGCGCCCCGCTGCCGCTGCTGCGCGGCACGTAAGGGGCCCCGCCGCACGGACCGGGGGGTGTTCGCGGCGGAACTGATTTCCGCCCGCCGGTGCCACCCGGCTAACCTCCTGGACATCACCCTTTCTTGTACGCACGTGTACGCAGGAGACAATCCATGGCAGCCCAGGTCCAGCGCATGTCCCGTCTGATGGTCAAGACACTGCGCGACGACCCGGCGGACGCCGAGACGCTCAGCCACAAACTGCTGGTCCGCGCCGGCTACGTCCGGCGGAACGCGGCGGGCATCTGGAGCTGGCTGCCCCTCGGCATGCGGGTCCTGGAGAACGTGGCCCGGGTCGTCCGCGAGGAGATGGACGCGATCGGCGCCCAGGAGGTGCTGCTGCCCGCGCTGCTGCCCAAGGAGCCGTACGAGGCGACCGGGCGCTGGGACGAGTACGGCGCCGAGCTGTTCCGCCTGAAGGACCGCAAGGGCGCGGACTACCTGCTCGGGCCGACGCACGAGGAGATCTTCACCCTGCTGGTGAAGGACCAGTGCACCTCGTACAAGGACCTCCCGGTCATCCTCTACCAGATCCAGACGAAGTACCGCGACGAGGCCCGTCCGCGCTCCGGCATCCTGCGCGGCCGCGAGTTCCAGATGAAGGACTCCTACTCCTTCGACACCACCGACGAGGGGCTGGCGGAGTCGTACCGGCTGCACCGCGAGGCCTACATCAAGATCTTCCGGCGCCTCGGCCTGGAGCACCGCATCGTCTCCGCCGTCTCCGGCGCGATGGGCGGCTCGGCCTCCGAGGAGTTCCTGGCCCCGGCCCCCGCGGGCGAGGACACCTTCGTCCACTGCCCCTCCTGCCACTACGCGGCCAACACCGAGGCCGTCACCTTCGCGGTCGCGCCGGCCTCCGGCGAGCACGGTCCCGTCGAGGAGCTGGACACCCCCGACACCCCGACCATCGAGACGCTCGCCGACCACCTGGGGGTGCCGGCGTCCGCCACGCTGAAGAACCTGCTCGTGAAGGTCGACGGGGAGATCGTCGCCGTCGGCGTGCCCGGTGACCGGGAGGTCGACCTCGGCAAGCTCACGGACCACCTCGCCCCGGCGGCCGTCGAACTGGTCACCGCCGAGGACTTCGTCGGCCGCCCCGACCTGGTGCGCGGGTACGTGGGCCCGCAGGGCCTGGAGAAGGTCCGCTACCTCGCCGACCCCCGGGTCGCCCCGGGCACCGCCTGGATCACCGGCGCCAACAAGCAGGACAAGCACGCCCGGAACGTCGTCGCCGGCCGCGACTTCGAGGTCGACGAGTACCTGGACGTGGTCGTCGTCCAGGACGGGGACCCGTGCCCCGCCTGCGGGGCCGGGCTGAAGCTGGACCGCGCCATCGAGATCGGCCACATCTTCCAGCTGGGCCGCAAGTACACCGACGCCTTCCAGCTCGACGTCCTGGGCCAGAACGGCAAGCCGGTCCGCGTGACCATGGGCTCGTACGGCATCGGCGTCTCCCGCGCGGTGGCCGCCCTCGCCGAGCAGCACGCCGACGAGCAGGGCCTGTGCTGGCCCGCCGAGATCGCCCCGGCGGACGTCCACGTCGTCGCCGCGGGCAAGGCGCTGCAGACCGAGCTCGCGCTCGACGTGGCGGAGAAGCTCGGCGCGGCGGGTGTGCGGGTGCTGGTGGACGACCGGGCCGGTGTCTCCCCGGGGGTGAAGTTCACCGATGCCGAGCTGATCGGTGTCCCGAAGATCCTGGTGGCGGGCCGCCGCTCGAGCGAGGGCGTCCTGGAGCTGAAGGACCGCCGCACGGGCGAGCGCGAGGAGCTGACGGCCGAGGAGGCCATCGCACGCCTCACCGCCTGAGCGCGGCGGACCCCCCGGCCCCGGAGGGTCCCGGCGGGACGTGGGGAAGCGGGACGGAACCGGTGCCACCGGTCCCGTCCCGCTTCTCGTCCTCGTGCCCTCCGGGCCCTTCCGCCCCCGCGGGAGGCGTCGTGCACACCGGGTGACGGGCCGGCCCCGGCGTACGGCCACCGGCGCGATGCCGGCCGGTCACAGCCAGCCGGCGAACTCCAGCGACAGCTCGCCCTCGGCGTGCCGGCCTGCGGCGATCGCCCGGGTGCCCGACTCCACCGCCCGGAACAGCGTCCAGCCACGCAGCCGGTCGCGGTCGACGTCCAGCGAGTCCGCGAGCCGGTTCACCCGGCGGCGGGCCGCCGAGGCGCCCGAGGTCGCGGCGACCAGATCCTCCACCCGGTCCCGGGCCAGCCGCGCCAGGTCGTACGCCCGCTCACCCACCAGCGGCTCCGGCCCGACCGCCAGCCACGGCGCGCGGTCGCCCGAGAGCACCTTGCTCTGGCGGAAGTTGCCGTGCAGCAGCAGCGACTCGGGGGCGTCCGCGAGCAGTTCCCCGCGCGCGGCCAGCGCCTCGTCCACCAGCGCCCGGGGCGCGGTCCCCGCGTGGTCCGACAGTGCGGACGCCTGGCGTGCCGTGCGCTCGGCCACCGTCTCGAAGGCATGGCCGGGGGGCGGCTCCACCCACAGCCGCCGCACCGTCCCCGCCGCCTCCAGCAGCGCCTTGGCCTCCGGGAGCGAGCGCACGGACCGCTCGGGGTGCAGCCGTTCCAGCAGCAGCGCGCCCCCCGAGCCGCCCAGCAACCGCACCGCCCCGAAGCCGTCCCAGTGCGCGAGGGCGGCCCGCTCCAGCTCCGGCGCCGCGAGGGGCGGCACCAGCTTGAGCGCCGCCGGGGTGCCGTCCTGCCGCCTCACGAGGACGACCAGGCTGCTTCGGCCGCCGGGCACCATCACCCGCTCGACCTCCAGGCCGGCGCGGGCGGCCGTCTCCTCGACGAGCTCCGGCAGCCGCCCGGTCCACTCGTTGTCGCCCAGTGCCCGCACCAGGCGCTGGGGCGGTTCGAAAGCCATGCGTGCGTCGTTCCCTTTCACTGAGTCGCGGCTCGCTCGGCCAGGCCGGGGAAGGCCACGCCGGTGCCGCGCCACCGCGCCGCCCGCACCGCCGCCTCGCGCAGCGCGGCCGCGGCGTCCTGGCGCAGCGGGCCCCGCGCGGCCCGCACCAGATCGGAGTAGACGGCCGCCACCCGGTCCTCCAGGACCGCGGCCAGCCGTGCCGCGGCCGCCGGGTCGGGTACCGCGAACGGCACAGTGTAGGCGGGCTGCGCGGCGGCGGGCCGTCCGCCCAGATCCCGGACCGCGCGCTCCAGGGCGTCCCGGCGGGCCCGGTGCGCCGCGTAGGCCGCCAGGGCATCGGGGCGGCGGGCCTCACCGGCCCGTCCTCCGACCACGCCGTAGCCGTACACGGCGGCGTGCTCCGCCGCCAGGGCGGCCTGCGCCGCGACCAGCGCGTCGCTCATCAGCGGGACCCTTCCGTCAGCAGGTAGGCGTGGACCGCGCCGGCCGCTGCGACCGAGGCCAGCAGCCGGGCGTACTCCGGTGGGGCGGCGCTCAGCGCGGCGGCGTGGGCGTCGGCGGTGCTCCGCTCGGCCGCGGCGAGTTCGCGCACGGCCGCCCCGGCGTCGGCCGGCACCGGGGGCAGCGCGGGGGCCGCCGGGGACGACGCGGCGGGACGCGCCGGCCCGGACGCGGCCGGCGCCGGGGAGACCGGGAGGGGGGAGACCCGGCCGGGGGGCACCGCGACGGGGGAGACCTGCGCCGGTGACGGCGGACGGGACGCCGAGGGGCTCGGCGGGGTGCGGGGCAGCAGCCGCGACCCGGTCGGCGCGAGTGCCTCGACATGCCGCACGACGTCGGCGCGCAGCGGGGACAGTCGGGCCGCCAGCGCCGGATGCGCCGCGAGCACCGCGTCGTACCGCAGCAGCAGGGCGCCGCTCAGCCCGGCACTGCGCTCGCGCAGCGCGGTCTCCGCCGACTCGCTCCGGAGCGTCGCGGGCCGCGGGCCGGGCTCGTCCGTCGAACACCCGGTCAGCGCCGCGGCGGTGGCGGCCGCCCCGGCGGCCAGGAGCGCACGTCTGCCTGTCGTTCCCGTGCGGTCCACCTGGTCTCCTCGGGCCCTGGGGCGCGGTCACCCGATCGGGTGGACGGCGCCTTGATGTGATCACCGCAGGCGAGCGTACCTGCGGGTCATCGGCGGGTGGACGGCAACACCCCCCGCGACCGGTTACCCTTTGTGCTGACACACGACGAAACCCACAACAGCACACGCGGCCGAGGAGTCACCCGGATGAGCACCACCCAGAGCGAGAGGCTGCGCGGACTGCTCGAACCGCTCGTCAGCGCCGCGGACCTGGATCTGGAAGAGATCGAGCTGTCCCGGGCCGGCCGCCGCCGTGTGCTCCGCGTCGTCGTGGATTCCGAGGAGGGCGTCGATCTCGACGCCTGCGCCGAGCTCAGCCGTGTCATCTCCGACCGGCTCGACGAGAGCGACGCCATGGGCGAGGGCGAGTACCAGCTCGAAGTGACCTCCCCCGGGGCCGAGCGCCCGCTCAGGGAACGCCGCCACTACGTGCGCGCCACGGGCCGGCTCGCCCGGTTCCACCTGGCCACTCCCGAGGGCGGCCCGGGCGGGGAACTGGTCGCCCGGATCCTCGGCGTCGACGACGAGGGCCTCGACCTGGAGGTGCCGGGCGTGAAGGGGCGCAAGCCCACCTCCCGCAGACTCGCCTTCGGCGAGATCGCCAGGGCGCGTGTGGAGCTGGAGTTCAACCGCAAGGACACCGAAGGCGTTCAGAAGGACGTCCGGCAAGACGTTCAGGAAGACGTCCAGGAAGACGTTCGGAAAGAAGAGGAGGCGTAGCCGTGGACATCGACGTGAAGCTCCTGAGGGGCTTGGCGCAGGAGAAGGAGATTGCCTTCGACCTGCTGGTCGACGCCATCGAGTCGGCCCTCCTCATCGCGTACCACCGCACCGAGGGCAGCCGCCGGCACGCCCGGGTCGAGCTGAACCGCCAGACCGGGCACGTGACGGTGTGGGCGAAGGAGGACCCGTCGGAGCTCGAGGAGGGCCAGGAGCCCCGCGAGTTCGACGACACCCCGCACGACTTCGGGCGGATCGCCGCCTCCACCGCCCGCCAGGTCATCCAGCAGCGGCTGCGTGACGCCGAGAACGACGTCACCTTCGGTGAGTACGCCCGCCGCGAGGGCGACATCGTGGCGGGCCAGGTCCAGCAGGGCAAGGACCCCAAGAACGTGCTGGTCAAGCTGGACGACAAGCTGGAGGCCATCCTGCCGGTGCAGGAGCAGGTGCCGGGCGAGGAGTACTCGCACGGCCTGCGGCTGCGCACGTACGTCGTCCGGGTGGCCAAGGGGGTGCGCGGTCCTTCCGTCACCCTGTCGAGGACCCACCCCAATCTGGTGAAGAAGCTCTTCGCGCTCGAGGTGCCGGAGATCGCCGACGGTTCGGTCGAGATCGCGGCCATCGCCCGCGAGGCCGGGCACCGGACCAAGATCGCCGTGCGGTCCACCCGCAGCGGCCTGAACGCCAAGGGCGCGTGCATCGGCCCGATGGGCGGCCGGGTGCGCAACGTCATGGCCGAGCTGCACGGCGAGAAGATCGACATCGTGGACTGGTCGGACGACCCGGCGGAGATGGTCGCCAACGCGCTGTCCCCTGCCCGGGTGTCCAAGGTCGAGGTGGTCGATCTCGGCGCCAGGTCCGCCCGGGTGACGGTCCCCGACTACCAGCTGTCACTGGCCATCGGCAAGGAGGGGCAGAACGCCCGGCTCGCCGCCCGGCTCACCGGCTGGCGGATCGACATCAGGCCGGACACCGAGCAGCCCGCCGGGCAGGCCTGACCCGCGCGGCCCGGTAGGGAGCGTCGGGTGCTCCGTCCGGGCGCGCCTCCCGGGGAACGGATCCGCGGCCGGACTCGTTCCGTAGCCGGGGGATCGCCGAGAGTTTTGAGCCATCAACTGTTCGATTCTTGCCCCAAAGGGGTGAGGTCGGTACGGGGAGGTAGACTTGGACGTGTCTGGTCGGACGCATGCCCGCGCATGCCCTGAGCGAACCTGCGTGGGGTGTCGGGAGCGAGCGGCCAAGCACGATCTACTGCGCATCGTGGCGGTCGAGGGTGTGTGTGTCCCCGATCATCGCGGTACGCTGCCCGGCCGGGGTGCTTATGTGCACCCCGCCTCGGTCTGTCTCGACCTGGCGGTTCGCCGTCGGGCGTTCCCGAGGGCCCTCAGGGCCCAGGGGCCGCTCGACACCGCGGACGTACGCCGTGTCGTCGAGGCGACGGCGGCGCAGGCCGCACCGTAAGAAGAAGTAAGCAGCACCGCGCGGATCCCCGTGCGGTCAGGTACCTCGCGAGTCGGAAGTAGGTCGAGATTGCGATGAGCACTCGATGAGTACGCGATGAGTACGCCCATGAAGTAGCGACGGTCCGGCGGTAACCCGGACCTAAAAGGAGCGAAGTGGCTAAGGTCCGGGTATACGAACTCGCCAAGGAGTTCGGTGTGGAGAGCAAGGTCGTCATGGCCAAGCTCCAGGAACTCGGTGAATTCGTCCGTTCGGCGTCCTCGACGATCGAGGCGCCGGTTGTACGCAAACTGACTGATGCTTTCCAGCAGGGTTCCGGGGGCTCCCCCGCGAAGCGCTCTGCCGGGAAGCCCGCGGCGCCGCGCAAGTCCGCACCCGCGAAGCCCGCCCCGGCGGCGGAAGGCCGTGCGGGCGCTGCCCCCGCGCCCTCCCCGGCGCAGGCGGCGCGTCCCGCCGCCCCGAAGCCCGGCGCACCGGCCCCCAGGCCGGCGGCGGCCGAGGCTCCCCGGAGTGTTCCCGGGGCACCGACCCCCGGCCCGCGGCCGACCCCGGGCCCCAAGCCCGCGGCGGCCCCGAAGCCGGCTCCGGCCGCTCCGGCCGCCCCGGAGTTCACCGCGCCCCCGGCCGCCCCGGCTGCCGGTCCCCGGCCCGGTGCCACTCCCGGCCCGCGTCCGGCCGGCCGTCCCGGTCAGGGCCAGGGCGGCGGTGCCCGTCCCGGTGCCCCGCGCCCCGGTGGCGAGCGGCAGGCCCCGCGTCCCGGTGCCCGTCCCGCGGGCCCGCGTCCGGGCAACAACCCCTTCACCTCCGGTGGCTCGACCGGAATGGCGCGCCCGCAGGCGCCCCGTCCGGGCGGTGCCCCGCGTCCCGGCGGTCCGGGTGCCCCCGGTGGCCCCCGTCCGCAGGGCGCCGGCCAGGGCGGTCCCCGTCCGCAGGCCCCCGGTGGTTCCCGTCCCACCCCCGGCGGCATGCCGCGTCCCCAGGCTCCGCGTGGAGCCGGTGGTCCCGGCGGCCCCGGCGGTAACCGTCCGAACCCGGGCATGATGCCGCAGCGTCCCGCTGCCGGCCCGCGTCCCGGTCCCGGCGGCGGTCGCGGTCCCGGTGGCCCCGGCGGCCGTCCCGGTGGCGGTGGCGGTGCCGGTCGTCCCGGCTTCGCCGGTCGTCCCGGTGGCGGCGGTGGCGGCGGTCGTCCCGGTGGCGGCGGCGGTGGCGGCTTCGGCGGTCCGCGTCCCGGTGGTGGCGGCGGCTTCGGCGGTGGCGGCGGTGGCCGTCCCGGCTTCGGCGGCCGTCCCGGCGGCCCCGGCGGCCGCGGTGGCACGCAGGGTGCGTTCGGCCGTCCCGGCGGTCCGGCGCGCCGTGGCCGCAAGTCGAAGCGGCAGAGGCGCCAGGAGTACGAGGCCATGCAGGCCCCGTCGGTCGGCGGTGTGATGCTGCCTCGCGGCAACGGCGAGACCGTCCGTCTGTCGCGTGGTGCCTCCCTCACCGACTTCGCGGAGAAGATCAACGCCAACCCGGCGTCGCTCGTCGCCGTGATGATGAACCTCGGCGAGATGGTCACGGCCACGCAGTCGGTCTCCGACGAGACGCTCCAGATCCTCGCCGGCGAGATGAACTACACGGTTCAGATCGTCAGCCCGGAGGAGGAGGACCGCGAGCTGCTCGAGTCCTTCGACATCGAGTTCGGCGAGGACGAGGGCGGCGAGGAGTTCCTGGTCGCGCGTCCGCCGGTGGTGACCGTCATGGGTCACGTCGACCACGGCAAGACCCGGCTGCTGGACGCGATCCGCAAGACGAACGTCGTCGCGGGCGAGGCCGGCGGTATCACCCAGCACATCGGTGCGTACCAGGTCTCGACCGAGGTCAACGACGAAGAGCGCCGCATCACCTTCATCGACACCCCGGGTCACGAGGCGTTCACCGCCATGCGTGCCCGCGGTGCCAAGTCGACCGACATCGCGATCCTCGTGGTGGCGGCCAACGACGGTGTGATGCCCCAGACGATCGAGGCGCTGAACCACGCCAAGGCGGCCGACGTGCCGATCGTGGTCGCGGTCAACAAGATCGACGTCGAGGGCGCCGACCCGACGAAGGTGCGCGGTCAGCTGACCGAGTACGGCCTGGTGGCCGAGGAGTACGGCGGCGACACCATGTTCGTCGACATCTCCGCCAAGCAGGGACTCAACATCGAGAACCTGCTGGAGGCCGTGGTCCTGACCGCGGACGCCGCCCTGGACCTGCGGGCCAACCCGGAGCAGGACGCGCAGGGCATCGCGATCGAGTCCCACCTCGACCGCGGCCGCGGTGCCGTCTCGACCGTCCTGGTCCAGCGAGGCACCCTGCGCATCGGTGACACCATGGTCGTCGGCGACGCGTACGGCCGGGTCCGCGCGATGCTCGACGACAAGGGCAACAACGTCGAGGAGGCGACCCCGTCGACTCCCGTCCTGGTCCTGGGTCTCACCAACGTCCCGGGCGCCGGCGACAACTTCCTGGTCGTCGACGAGGACCGCACGGCCCGCCAGATCGCCGAGAAGCGCGCCGCCCGTGAGCGCAACGCCGCGTTCGCCAAGCGCACCCGCCGGGTGTCCCTCGAGGACCTCGACAAGGTGCTCAAGGCGGGCGAGATCCAGCAGCTCAACCTCATCATCAAGGGCGACGCGTCCGGTTCGGTCGAGGCCCTGGAGTCCTCGCTGCTCCAGCTGGACGTCGGCGAAGAGGTCGACATCCGGGTGCTGCACCGCGGTGTCGGTGCGGTCACCGAGTCGGACATCGACCTGGCGACCGGCTCCGACGCCATCGTGATCGGCTTCAACGTGCGCGCCGCCGGGCGCGCCACGCAGATGGCCGAGCGCGAGGGTGTGGACGTCCGCTACTACTCGGTCATCTACCAGGCGATCGAGGAGATCGAGGCGGCCCTCAAGGGCATGCTCAAGCCGGAGTACGAAGAGGTCGAGCTCGGCACGGCGGAGATCCGCGAGGTCTTCCGCTCGTCCAAGCTGGGCAACATCGCGGGTGTGCTCATCCGCTCCGGCGAGGTCCGGCGCAACACCAAGGCGCGCCTCATCCGCGACGGCAAGGTCGTCGCGGAGAACCTCACGATCGAGGGTCTGCGTCGCTTCAAGGACGACGTCACCGAGATCCGCGAAGGCTTCGAGGGCGGTATCAACCTCGGAAACTTCAACGACATCAAGGTCGACGACGTCATCGCGACGTACGAGATGCGCGAGAAGCCCCGCGGCTGACGCGGCGCTGCTGACCACGCACACCGTGCTCGGGGCCGGTCGGCGGGAGGTAATCCCGTCGATCGGCCCCGGCCGTGCGTGTACGGTTCCTTGATGTACCTGCCAAGAGCGGGCAGGGCGCATACCGAACCCGTACCGGCGGGACATCCGGACATACATGTTTGTGGGGACGCTGTCCTTCGACCTGCTCCTCGGCGACGTCCACTCGCTGAAGGAGAAACGCTCCGTCGTCCGCCCGATCGTGGCCGAACTCCAGCGCAAGTACGCGGTGGCGGTGGCCGAGGTGGGCGGTCAGAACCTGCACCGCAGGGCCGAGATCGGCCTCGCGGCGGTGTCCGGGGATCCGGCACACCTCACAGACGTACTGGACCGGTGCGAGCGCCTCGTCGCCGCCCGGCCCGAAGTGGAGCTGCTGTCGGTGCGACGGCGGCTGCACGGGGACGATGATTGAGACTGCACCGTCCGGGGGGTGCCCCCGGACCATCGCACGAAAGAGGAGAAGGACCGGTGGCCGACAACGCGCGGGCCCGCAAGCTGGCCGATCGCATCCAGGTCGTGGTCGCGGAGACCCTGGACCGGCGAATCAAGGATCCACGGCTGGGCTTCGTCACCATCACGGACGCCCGGGTCACCGGCGACCTGCGGGAGGCCACGGTCTTCTACACGGTGTACGGGGACGACGAGGAGCGCGCGGCGTCCGCCGCCGCGCTGGAGTCCGCCAAGGGCATCCTGCGGTCCGAGGTGGGCCGGCAGACGGGAGTCCGCTTCACGCCGAGCCTGACGTTCGTCCCGGACGCCCTCCCGGACAACGCCCGGACCATCGACGACCTGCTCGACAAGGCGCGGGCCAAGGACGCCGAGGTGCGCCAGGCGTCCACGGGCAAGACGTACGCGGGTGGGGCCGACCCCTACCGCAAGCCGGAGGACGAGAACGACGTGGACGCCGGGGGCAGGGACGAGGACACGGCCTCCGAATGAGCCAGCACAGCAACGCCGCCCCGGCCGCCGGCGGGGGCGGCACCCCGGACGGCCTGATCATCGTCGACAAGCCGGCCGGCTTCACCTCGCACGACGTCGTCGCCAAGATGCGCGGCATCGCGCGGACCCGCCGCGTCGGTCACGCGGGCACGCTGGACCCGATGGCGACCGGAGTGCTCGTCCTCGGCGTCCAGAAGGCCACCAAGCTCCTCGGCCATCTGGCGCTCACCGAGAAGGAGTACCTCGGTACGGTCCGGCTCGGCCAGACCACGGTCACCGACGACGCGGAGGGCGAGGTCACCTCGTCCGCCGACGCCTCCGGCATCCCCCGGGACGCCATCGACGCCGGGGTCGCCGAACTCACCGGCGCCATCATGCAGGTGCCGTCGAAGGTCAGCGCCATCAAGATCGACGGCAGGCGTTCCTACGCCCGGGTCCGCGGCGGCGAAGAGTTCGACATCCCCGCCCGCCCGGTGACCGTCTCGCAGTTCACCGTCCACGACGTGCGCGAGGCCGTCGCCGACGACGGCACACCCGTCACCGACCTCGTGGTCTCGGTGGTCTGCTCCTCCGGCACCTACGTCCGCGCCCTCGCCCGCGACCTCGGCGCCGGGCTCGGCGTCGGCGGACACCTGACCGCACTGCGCCGCACCCGCGTCGGGCCGTACCGGCTCGACGCGGCCAGGACCATCGACCAGCTCCAGGAGGAGCTGACGGTCATGCCGATCGGCGAGGCCGCCGCCGCGGCGTTCCCCCGCTGGGACGTCGACGAAAGGCGCGCCCGGCTGCTGCTCAACGGCGTGCGCCTGGACATGCCGGACTACGGCGGGCGGAGCCCGGTGGCCGTCTTCGGGCCCGGGGAGCGGTTCCTGGCACTGGTCGAGGAGCACCGGGGCAAGGCGAAGAGCCTCGCGGTCTTCGGCTGACGCCCGCGGCAGGGCCGCCGGGTCTCACGGGATGTTCCAAGGGGCGTTCCATCGGTACGTTTCCACCGGGACGTTCCACCGGGCCGTTCCAGCGTGGAGCGGGCAGGGCCGCTGCCCGCTCCACGATCCCCCTCGGAGGGTGTCTATCCGCCCGGCACCGAGGATTCACCCCAACGGGCAGGCGCTCGGAGTGCACCGGGGGTGCACTCGGGGGCGCGTTCGTCCGGCGACCTTCTCTCCGTGATCAACACCCGCCTACCGTCGGAGCCATGGGACGCGAGGACCTGGCGACGCTGGTGCGCATCTGTGATCCGGCGGGCCGGCCGCGCGGGACCGGCTTCGCCGTGGACGACCGGGGCACGGTCGTGACCAGCCATGAAGCGGTCGACGGGCTCGACCGGATCGTGCTCAGCGTGCCCGGTGGCGGAACCGGTGTCGCCGACCGCGTCACCCTCCTCCCGGAGGCCGACCTCGCGCTCCTCCACACCACCGGGCTCGGCCTGACCCCGCTGCCGGTCGCCCTCCGGGACCGGCCCGGGGACGGCGCGTACGTGCGCATCCCGGCCGGTGGCTGGCGCGAGGCCCGCGTCCTCGGCGAGATCCCGGCCAGCTACACCGCCGCCGGCCGCGCACACCCCCTCCACGGCGCCTTCGAGCTGGCCGTCGGCACCGGGGGGAGCGACGCGCTGGGGCCCGGCGGCACGGCCACCGGCGGGCCGGTGGTGGACACCGCAACCGGATCCGTGGTGGCGGTCCTCGCGGGCACCGCCCCGGACACGGCGCACCCCGCGGCGGGACTCGCCGTACCCCTGCGCACGGCGGCCGCACGCGACCCCGGCGGGCCGCTCGAGGCACTGCTGCGGCGCAACGCCCGCACCGTCCCCGGCTTCGGCGCCGACCTCAACCTCGCCGGAGCCCGCCGGCTCGCCGCGGTGTCCCTCGGCCCCGCCCGGCCGGTCCGCGCCGGCGACGCCGGTGCCGAACCCGTCGAACGATCGCACGTGGTCCGGGAGTTCGCGGAGTTCGAGACGTCCCCGGCGCTCGTCCTCGCCCTCACCGGAGCCCTCGGGAGCGGCCGTACCACCGAACTCGCCGCGCTCGCCGCCCGGCGGGCCCGCGAGGCCGACGCGGGTGTCTCGATCCGGCTGCGCGGCGCCGACCTCGCGGCGGACGACCGCGGCCTGGCGGACGCCGTCGCCCGCGCTCTGGTGCGCTCCGGCCGGGTCGTCGCCGGGATCACGGCCCACCGCAGCGGCCCCTGGGCCGTCCCCGCGGCCGGTGCGGAAGCCACACCGGAGCACGTGGCGCGCGTCGCCCGCGAGGCCGGGCGGCCGCTGTTCGTCCTCCTCGACGGCCCCGAGGAGATGCCCGCCGCCCTGGCCGCCCGGCTCCCCGACTGGACGGCGGAGACGGCGCGCTGGCTGCGTGACCACGGCGTACGGCTCGTGGTCGCCTGCCGGCCCGCGTACTGGGAGCGGGCCGTGGCCCTGTACCCCGAGGCCCATGTGCACCGGCCGGCCGTGCACCTCGGTCCGCTGACCGCGCGGGAGGCCGAGCAGGCCAGGGCGCGCCTCGGACTCCCGGCCGGCGCGACGGCCGCGGCGGACGCCTGCCATCCGCTGGCCCTCGGGCTGCTCGCGGAGGTGCGGGCCGCGCTGCCCGGCGAGGTGCCCGGGCAGCCGTCGCGCGAGGAGATCCTCGCGGCCCACACGGACCTGATGTGCCTGCGGGCGGCGAAGCGGATCGCCGAGGCCGCGGGGCACGGGCAGGACGGGACCTCGGTGCGCCTGCTGGCGGCCCGGGTGGCCGGACGGGTCCACGAGGCGGCGCGGCGCTGCCTCGGCCCGGGGGAGGGCGGCCTCGACCGGGAGGACTTCGCGGACGTCTTCCCCTGGCGGACCGGATGGGCGTCCGCGGTGCTCGCCACGGGCCTGCTGGTGCCCGCGGGCGGCGGCTACCGCTTCGCCCACGAGGAGGTCGCCGAGTGGCTGCAGGCGGCCCACCTCGACGTGGACACGGTCCTGCATCCGCTGCTGCACCGCGCGGACCCCTCGGGGGCGGACGCGGGCGCGCCGGCGCTGCCCCGGCACCGGCTGGGCACGGCGGTCCAGGCGCTGCTCCTGCTGGACCGCCGCTCAGGGGAGTCCGCGCTGGCACCGAGGCTCACGGCGCTGGTCGACGTGCTCGACGGCCTTGAGGTGCCGGAGGGCTTCGACGTGCCGGGCGGTCTTGACGGCCTTGACGTGCCGGACGGCTTCGACGTGCCCGGCGGCCTCGGTGTGCCGCACGGCTTCGACGGCTTCGGTGTGCCGGCCGGCCTGGGTGTGCCGCCCGGCTTCGGCGGACGCGACGGCATCGACGAGTCCGACGGCCTCCGCGGCGTCAACGGTTCCCGCGGCTTCGGCGGTTCACAAGGCTTCGGCGGTTCCGGTGGCTCGAATGGTTTCGACAAACCCGGCGGCCCCGGTTCCGACGGCCTCCACGGCGTCAACGGTTCCCGCGGCTCCGGCGGCCCCGGTAGTCCCTTCGGTCCCTGCGGCTCCGGTGGCTCACATGGCTTCGGCGGTCCCGGCGCACCCGGCGAGGCGGGCGCACCCGGCGAGGCCGGGGTATCGGGCGCTGACATCCGCTGGTGGGCCGCCGGACTGCTCCGGGAGACGCTGCTGCGCGTGCCGCGCACCCGCAGATACCTCGGTGTGCTGCGCACCCTCGCCGACCGCATCACCCTGCGCGCCCTGCGGCCGGGCGGGCCGCGCCGGGCGCCCGCTCTCGGGGAGTTCGGCCCCTCCTTCTGGCTCGCGCTGCACATCGGCGAAGCCGACCGCATGGACCTGCTGCGGCGCCTCGTCCCGGCGGACGGGCCGCCGCAGCGCACCGGGACCGGCCGCGTCGGCGCGCGGGGCGCCCCCGGCCCGTCGGCGGCCGGCCGGCGTCAGGAGGATCCCGGCGGATGCCCGCCGCCCCGCTATCTGGACGCGGTCGCCGAACGCCTGGCCCGGTCGCCGCGGGCCGTCCAGCCGCTGCTCTGCCGGTGGTTCACCGACGACAGGCCGCTGCCGGCCGCGCCCGGCGCGGTCATCCGGCCCACCGTCGCCGCGGCGGCCCAGGCCCTCCTCCACACCCACCGCGGACGGGCCGTCGACGATCTCTGCGAGGCACTCGTCAGCACCGCCCACCCTCGGGCCCGGGAACTGCTGACCGCGCTCACCGAGGACGAGCCGTCCGCCGTCTGCCGGGCCGTCGACCGCTGGGCCCACGACGACACCCGCCCGGCGCGCCGGCTCGCCGCGGCCGAGTTCGCGCCTGCCGTGGCGGCCCGGGTCACCACCCGGGCCGACCGCGACCTGCTCAGGTACGCGGCGCTGGCGCTGCTCGCCCGGCCCGCCGACATCGCCCTGCACGGCGCCGCGCTCGCCGTCCTCGTCCGCGATCCGCGCACCCGGCCGAGCTACCTCGCGCGGGCCGTGGACGCGTACCGCGACCACGATCCGGGCGTGCCCGCCGACGTCCTCGCCGACGCGGCCCCGACCCACCCCGAGCCGGTGTTCGCGGCCTTCCGCGCCGCGCTGCGTCGATCGGGCGACGGGGCGTGCGGCGCGGCGGGCGACGGGGCAGGCGGCGCGGCGGGCGAGGTGCTGCGGGCGCTCGCGGGGCTCCGCACCCCCGCGCTGGCCCGCCGCGCGGCCGGGCTGGTGAGCGAGTACGTGGACCTGCGGCCCTCCGGCGCCCCGCACGCGGCGGCCTTCGTCGCGCTCCGGCTGCGGCACGGCGTGCCGGCCCGGGCCGTGCTCCTGCCGCTCGTGGTGGACCTGCTGAGCGGCCGGCCCGCACCGGTGCGGTGCGCGCTGGCCGCCGTGCTCGGGACACCGGGCAGCCCGGCCTGCGAGCCGCTGCGCACCGAGCTGCTGGACGTCCTCCTGGAGCACGAGCGGTACGAGGGCGGCGACCCCGAGGTCCTGGACACGGTGCTCCAGGCCGCCGTGCGCGCCCCGGGGGTGCGGCCGTCGGATCCCCGGGTCCGCGAGCTGGTCCATCGCGTCGGCCTTCTCCTCGTGCGCACCCCGAGGGGCGCGAACGTCTTCGACCGCCGCCTGGTCGAGCTGGCCCGCCAGGTGCCCGGATTCGCGGCCGAGGCGGTGTCGTGGCAGGCCGGGGCGCCGCGGGAGTGGGCGGTGGTGATCGGACCCAGCACCCACCGGACGTTGGAGGCGCTGGGCAGCCAGGTGCCGATGCCCACGGCGCTCCGCGGGCATGGCAGTCTTAGACCTGCGTAAGAAGTCATCATTGCGCACGCAGGTTCGATGTTTCGGGTTCGGGCGAGGAGCGGTCACAGTGCAGCGCTGGCGTGGCTTGGAGGACATCCCCCAGGACTGGGGGCGCAGCGTCGTCACCATCGGTTCCTACGACGGCGTGCACCGCGGCCACCAGCTGATCATCGGGCGGGCCGTGGAGCGGGCGCGGGAGCTCGGCGTGCCGTCGGTCGTGGTCACCTTCGACCCGCACCCGAGCGAGGTCGTCCGCCCCGGGAGCCACCCGCCGCTGCTCGCGCCGCACCACCGGCGCGCGGAGCTGATGGCGGAGCTCGGTGTGGACGCGGTGCTGATCCTGCCGTTCACCGCCGAGTTCTCGAAGCTGTCGCCGGCAGACTTCATCGTGAAGGTGCTGGTGGACAAGCTCCACGCCCGCGCGGTGATCGAGGGCCCCAACTTCCGCTTCGGCCACCGGGCGGCCGGCAACGTCGACTTCCTGACCGAGCTCGGCCGCACCTACGACTACGAGGTCGAGGTCGTCGACCTCTTCGTGCGCGGCGCGGCGGGCGGCGGCGAGCCCTTCTCGTCCACGCTGACCCGGCGGCTGATCGCCGAGGGCGACGTGGAGGGGGCGGCGGAGATCCTCGGCCGGCCGCACCGGGTCGAAGGCGTGGTCGTCCGCGGTGCCCAGCGCGGCCGCGAGCTGGGCTACCCGACGGCCAACGTGGAGACCCTGCCGCACACCGCCATCCCCGCGGACGGAGTCTACGCGGGCTGGCTCACCGCCGGCGGGGAGCGGATGCCCGCCGCGATCTCCGTGGGCACCAACCCGCAGTTCGACGGCACCGAGCGGACCGTCGAGGCGTACGCCATCGACCGCGTCGGCCTCGACCTGTACGGCCTCCACGTGGCGGTCGACTTCCTCGCCTATGTGCGCGGCATGGCGAAGTTCGAGTCGGTCGAGGCCCTTCTCGACGCCATGGCCACCGATGTGAAGCGCGCGCGTGAACTGACGGCGGAGTACGACGCGTAGGCCGCGGCGGCACCGCCCGGGCACCGGAGAGGACCGCGCGCGGGGCGCCCCTCTGGACGCCTCACGCCCCCGACGGTCCCGCCGCGACCTCCGTGCCCCCGCCGCCGTCCGTGCCCTCGCCCCGGCCGTCCGTGCCCTCCGTGCTCTCCGCGTCCTCGCCGCGGCCGTCCGCGGGAGCCGTGCGTTCCGTGCCCTTCGTGCCCTTCGTGCCCCTGCCGCGGCCGTCCGCGGGAGCCGTGCCGGTCCGCGCCGCCCAATGGCAGGCCACCGCCCCCGCCGAGCCCCCGGCGAGCACCGGCGGGTCCTCCGTACGGCATCGGGCGGCGACATCGTCGGCGGCGCCCGAGGCGAGGACCTGGCAGCGGGGGTGGAAGCGGCAGCCGGGCGGTACGCGCGACGGGTCCGGCGGCTCGCCCGCGAGGACCACCGGCGGGACCGGCGACTCCGGCAGCACCGACAGCATCGCCTGTGTGTAGGGGTGCCGGGGTCGTGTCAGCACCTCCTCCACCGTTCCCGTCTCCACGACGCGCCCCAGGTACATCACGGCCACCCGGTCCGCGATGTTCCACGCCAGACCCAGGTCGTGGGTCACCACCAGCGCGGAGAGGCCCAGTTCGTCGCGCAGCCGCAGCAGCAGGGCCAGGATCTCGCCCCGCACCGAGGCGTCCAGGGAGGCCACCGGCTCGTCGGCCACGATGAGTTCGGGCCGCAGCACCAGCGCCCCCGCGATGACCACCCGCTGGCGCTGGCCGCCGGACAGCTCGTGCGGGTAGCGCAGGAAGAACCGCTCGGGCGGGCGCAGACCCGCGCGCGAGAGCGCCTCCGCGACCGCCGCCCCCTCGTCGCCGTCGTAGCCGTGGATGCGCAGCCCCTCGGACACCGCGTCGTACACGGTGTGCCGGGGGTTGAGCGAACCGCTCGGGTCCTGCAGCACCAGCTGCACCCGTCTGCGGTACGCCCTCAGCGCCCGCGAGTCGTAGCCGAGCGGCACGCCCCCGAACGACACCCGCCCCGCCTCGGGCCGTACCAGACCGAGCAGTGCCCGGGCCAGGGACGTCTTGCCGCAGCCGGACTCGCCGACCAGCGCGACGATCTCCCCGGTGCCGATGTCCAGATCCACGCCGTCGACGGCGCGCGCCGGGGCGGCTCCGCGCCGGCCCGGGAAGGACACCCGCACGCCGGAGGCCGACAGCAGGGGGACGGCGGCGGTATCCGGGGAGACCCGGCTCCGGTCCGTGCCGGTCTCGTCGACAGCGCTCACGAATCCTCCCGCACACCCACGCGCACACAGGCCGCGAGCCTGTCCGGCCCGGCCTCCCGCAGCTCCTGGTCTTCCCGGCCGCACACCTCCAGCGCCACGGGGCAGCGCGGACGGAACGTGCACCCGCCCGGCAGCGCAGAGGGGTCCGGAGGATCGCCGGGCAGCCCGCGCGGGGCCCGGCGCGAGGCGGGGTCCCCGACCCGCGGGAACGCCGCCGACAGTGCCTGCCCGTACGGGTGCTGCGCCGCGTCGTACACGGCCCGGGCGGGGCCCTCCTCCACCACCCGGCCCGCGTACATCACGGCGAGGCGGTCGCAGGTGTCGGCGAGCACCGCCAGATCATGGCTGATCATCAGCAGTGCGATGTCCTCCCCGGACACCAGCTGCTCGATCAGCCGCAGGATCTGCGCCTGGATCATCACGTCCAGCGCCGTCGTCGGCTCGTCGGCGACGAGCAGCCGCGGTCCGCAGGCCAGCGCCATCGCGATCATCACCCGCTGCCGCTGCCCGCCGGACAGCTCGTGCGGGTACGCCGCGGCGCGCGACGCCGGCAGCCCCACCTGCTCCAGCAGTTCGGCGGTTCGCCGTTGCGCGGCCGCGGGCGTCGCCCGGCCGTGCACGAGCACCGGCTCCGCGATCTGGTCGCCGATGCGGTGCACCGCGTTCAGCGAGTGCATGGCCCCCTGGAAGACGATGGACGCCCCCGCCCAGCGCACCGCCCGCAGCCGGCCCCAGTTCATGGCGAGCACGTCCTCGCCGTCCAGCAGGATCTCGCCCGACAGCCTGGCCGACGCGGGCAGCAGCCGCAGCAGCGCCAGGGCCAGCGTCGACTTCCCGCAGCCCGACTCGCCCGCCACCCCCAGCTTCCGTCCGGCGCCGAGCGTCAGGTCGACCCCGCGCACGGCCGGGACGGCGGACGCCCCTGATCCGTACGTCACCCGCAGTCCCCGGATCTCCAGCAGACTCAACGGGACACCCCCAGCCGGGGGTTGAGGACGGACTCCACGGCCCGTCCGCACAGGGTGAACGCCAGCGCCACCAGTGCGACGGCGATCCCGGGCGGCGCGAGGTACCACCAATGGCCCGACGACACCGCGCCCGCCTCCCGGGCGTCCTGGAGCATCCCGCCCCACGACACCACCGACGGGTCGCCGAGCCCGAGGAAGGCCAGCGTCGCCTCGGTGAGGATGGCGGCGGAGATGCCGAGTGTCGTCTGGGCCAGCACCAGCGGCATCACCTGGGGCAGCACATGACGGGTCATGATGTGCCGGTGGCCGCCGCCGAGGGCTCTCGCGCGCTCGATGTACGGTCGCGACTCGACCGCGATCGTCTGCGCGCGCACCAGCCGCGCCGTCGTCGGCCAGGTCGTGACGCCGATGGCCAGGATCACCGTCCACACGCTGCGCGACAGCACCGTGGCCAGCACGATCGCCAGGACCAGGGTGGGCATCACGAGGAACCAGTCGGTGATCCTCATGACGGCCGTGGAGATCCAGCCGCGGTAGTGCCCCGCGACGATGCCCACCAGCGTGCCGATCGCCACCGACAGCGCGGCCGCCAGCAGCCCCACCGTGAGCGAGATCCTGGAGCCCCAGACCAGCAGCCCGAGCAGGGAGCGGCCGAACTGGTCCGTGCCGAGGGGGAAGGCGCCGCTCGGCGGCTCCAGTGCCCTGCCGGGCGCGTGGGTGACACTCTGGACGTCGCCGCCGACCAGCCACGGCGCGGCCAGGGCGATCAGGGCGAGCAGCGCCAGACCGGCCAGACCCGCGACCCCGGCTCGGTGGGTGCGGTACCGCCGCCAGAAGCGCGCGACCGAGGCGCGCCGGCGTGCCCAGTGCAGCGACCTCGCCGACCTCGCCGGCCCTGCCGGCCCCGTGGACCCCGTCGCCCCCGTGGGCCTCTTGGACCCAGTGGACCTGGTGGACCTGGTGGACCTGGTGAACCTCGTCATCGGCCCACCCTCGGGTCGAGCAGCGGATAGAGCAGGTCGGCCAGCAGGTTCATCAGGATCATCGCCCCCGCGAACACCACGAACAGCCCCTGCACCAGCGGCAGGTCGGGAACGCTCAGCGCCTGGTAGAACAGCCCGCCGAGCCCGGGCCAGGAGAACACCGTCTCGACGAGGATCGATCCGGCCGCCACATGGCCGAGGTTGATGAAGACCATCGTCACCGTCGGAAGCAGGGCGTTGGGGACCGCGTGCCGGCGTCGTACGTCGTCGTCCCGCAGCCCCTTCGCCCGGGCCGTCGTCAGATAGTCGCCGCCCATCTCGTCGAGCAGCGAGGAGCGCATCACCAGCAGCGTCTGCGCGTAGCCGACGGCCACCAGGGTCAGCACCGGCAGCACCATATGGTGCGCGACGTCGAGGACGTACCCGGCGCCGGAGGTGCCGCCCGACTCCATCCCGCCGGTCGGGAACATGCCGGGCACCGGCCCGATCCCCACCGAGAAGGTGATGATCAGCAGCAGCCCGAGCCAGAACGACGGCACCGACCACAGCGTCAGCGCCACGCCCGTGTTCAGCCGGTCGCCGATCCCGCCGTGCCGCCATGCCGAGCGCGTACCGAGCCAGAGCCCGAGCGCCGAGTAGACCACCACGGCCACACCGGTGAGCAGCAGTGTCGCCGGCAACTTCTGGGCGATGAGTTCCCCGACCGGTGCCCGGAACTGGTACGACATGCCGAGATCGCCGGTCAGTGCACCGGCGCAGTAGTCGGCGAACTGCCTCCACAACGGCTGGTCGAGGCCGAACTGACGCCGCAGCGTCGCCAGTTGCTCCGCGCTGGTCGGCATGCCGTGCGTCATCGCCTTGACCGGGTCACCGGGGATGATCCGGAAGAGGAAGAAGCTGGTCACGAGGACGGCGAACAGCGACACCACGGCTCCGCCGAGCTTGCCGGCCAGATAGGACAGATAGGCCAGATAGGACGGGTAGGACGGGTAGGCAGGGTTCGCCGCCTTCCCGCCGGCCGTCCGGCCCGGGCGTGCGCCGGGGGAGCCGGGCGACGCCGCCGCGACCTTCATCTCGATCCCGGAGGCCCCCGGCGGGGCGGTGCCCGCCGGGGCGTCCGGTACGTCGGGCGAGGGGCCGGAGGAGCCCGTGGTGCTGCTCATCGGCTACTCGCGGTCGTCGGCGGTGGCACGGCGGCGCCGACTGGTGAGGACGCCGACCGCTATGACCAGGACGACCGAGATCCCGATGCCGATGGCCACCGTGGCGGAGGAGCCGCCGCCGCCCGAGGACGCCCGGCCCGCGGCGGCCGGCTCCGCGGACCACCAACTCCAGTAACCGTCCTGGCCGTACAGATTGCCCGCGGCCTCGGGCATCGTCGTGATGGACTTGATCTGGTCGGTGCGGTAGGCCTCGAGAGCGTTCGGGTACACCATGACGTTCATGAAGCCGGTGTCGTACAGCCGGGACTGCATCTGCCTGACCAGGTCGCCGCGTTTGGCCGCGTCGTACTCCACCGCCTGCTGCGCGTAGAGCCGGTCGAAGCGCTCGTCGCAGATGAAGTTGTCGGTCGCCCCGGTGTCCGCGGGGGTGGCGGGCAGGGCGGAGCAGGTGTGGATGGACAGGACGAAGTCCGGGTCGGGATTGACCGACCACCCGTCGAAAGCCAGGTCGTAGTCACCCTTGAGCCAGGGGTCGGACACATTGTCCAGGCAGTCGACCTTCAGCCCGATGCCGAGGTCTCCCCACCACTCCTGGAGGTACTTGCCGACCGCCTTGTCGTGGGGATCGGTGGCGTGGCACAGGATGCGGAAGTCCAGCGGCCGGCCGTCCTTGCCCAGCCGCTTGCCGCTGCCGTTCCGCCGGTACCCGGCCTCGTCGAGCAGTGCGGCCGCCTTCGCCGGATCGTGGGCGATCCGCTGGGCGGCATCCGGCTTCCAGAAGTATTGGGCGAAGCGAGGCGGGATGTACCCCTCGCCCTCCACCGCATGCCCCTGGAACACCTTGTCGACGATGGTCCGCCGGTCGACCGCGTGGAACAGCGCCTTGCGCACGACCGGGTCGAGCAGCGCGGGGTGGCCGCTGCCGAACCTGCCGCCGTTCTTCGCCCGTGCGCCCGGGTTCGTGGCGAGCGCGAAGAAGCGGCGGCCCGGAGCATCGTTGACCTTGATGTTCTCGGCGTTCTTCAGGGAAGCCGCCTGCGCCGGGGTGAGGTTGGGGACGAAGGAGACCTCGCCCTTGCGCAGCGCGGCGACCGCCGCGTCACCGTCCTTGTAGTACCGGAACACGAGCTCGTCGAACTTCGGCGCGCCGCGCCAGAAGTCCTTGTTGGGCCTGAGCCGGATGTACCGGTCGACCTTGTAGTCGGTCAGCACGAAGGGCCCGTTGCCCACGATCGGGAACCGGGTGTCGTTGTTGAACGTGGAGAAGTCGCCGACCTTCTCCCAGATGTGCTTCGGCACGATCGGGACGTCCAGCGCCGTCATGGTGGCCTGCGGCTTCTTGAGCCGGATGACGAGTGTCCCGGGGTCCGGGGCGGTGACCTCGGCGAAGTTGGCCGTGAAACTGCCGTTGGCGGTCGCGGCGTTCGGGTCCTTCATCATCTTGTTGAAGGTCCAGGCGGCGTCCTCGGCGGTGGCCGGTCTGCCGTCGGACCAGGTGGAGTCCTTGCGGATGGTGTACGTCCACGTCAGCTTGTCCGGTGAGGGACTCCAGGCGGTCGCGAGTCCCGGGACCGGGCGCGCGTCCTTGGGGTCGTAGTTCGTCAGGTACTCGTAGACCAGCCGGTGGACGCTGGTGGAGACCAATCGCTGGGCGAGGAACGGGCTGAGGGAGTCGACGCTCTGCGAGACCGCCACGGTCAGGACGTTGTCCGCCCCGTCCTTGCCGTCACTCTTGCCGTCGCTCTTGCCGTCGTCGGCGCTCGCGCCGGCGCCGTTCGCGCTCGCCGGGGCGTCCATGAGCTGCCCGGTGCCGCGCACGGCACCCGGTGTCTGTGCCTGTGCCTGGGCCTGCGACTGCGCCTGTGCCTGCGGCGGGACGGCGGAGAGGGCGGAGGCCGCGATGCCGGAGGCGAGCAGCAGCCGCAGCAGGCGGCGGGGGCGGCATCCCGCCCGCGAGCGGAGGAAGGGGTTCGGGCCGGGGGAGCGGTGCGGAGCCGTTGTGATCATAGGACGTTGACCTCGCGTCGTAACTCGCGTGGAGGAGGCACGTGGATCTTCTGGGCGCCAACTGGTGATGCGAAGGTCTATCAGCGTGGTCCAGACGAGTCAACAACGCCGTGACGCCGCGTCAAAGTGCTGCTGGGCTGCGCGAACGCCGAAGGGCTCGCACCGTGGAGCACGGTGCGAGCCCTCATTGGTCTGAACCCCTGACGCCCTACTGCTGAGAGGCCGGCGGTGCCTGCGGCGGCTGCTGCCCGGGGTAGCCGTATCCGTGCCCGGCGGGGGGCACGTGACCCTGCGGTTCACCCTGTTCCGGCTGACCGGGTATCCCGCCCTGGGCCGGCGGCTGTCCCGGGTGCGCCGGCTGGTCCGGGAGGGCGCCCGGTCGCGCGGGCTGCTGCGGGGAGGCGCCCGGCGGGATCGGCTGCTCCGGGAAGGCGCCAGGCTGCGGCGGCCCGGCCGGATGCGGCACCGGCGGCGCCTGCGGCGGGGGCGCCTGCTGCCACTGCTGCTGCGCGCCCGGCACCGGTCCGCCGTACTGCGGCTGACCGCCGGGGGCGCCCGGTCCCCCGAACGGCGGCTGTCCACCCGGCTGATGAGGCTGACCGGAGTGCTGCGGAGGCTGAACTCCCTGCTGCGGCAGGCCGCCCGGCTGGCCGGGGTGGTACGGAGGGTGGCCGGGGTGCTGCTGCTGACCGGGGTGCGGCGGCTGCCCGGGGTGCGGCGCGTACGGCGGTCCCGGCTGCGGCTGACCCCCGTACGGCTGGTTGGGCATCGGCGGCGCCATGTGCGGCGGCTGGTGGCCCTGACCGGCGGACGTCCACAGGCCCTGTGCCTGCTGGGCCCGGGCGAAGTCCTCGGCGACCATGGCCGACAGGTTGAAGTACGCCTCGCGCGTCTTCGGGCGCATCATGTCCAGGTCGACCTCCGCGCCCGCGGACAGGTGCTCGTCGAACGGCACGACCACCACACCGCGGCAGCGGGTCTCGAAGTGCTGGACGATGTCCTCGACCTTGATCATCTTGCCGGTCTCCCGGACCCCGGAGATCACGGTGATCGACCGCTGCACCAGATCCGCGTAGCCGTGCGCCGAAAGCCAGTCGAGTGTGGTGCTCGCGCTGCTGGCACCGTCCACGGACGGCGTGGAAATGATGATCAGCTGGTCGGCGAGGTCCAGCACGCCACGCATCGCGCTGTAGAGCAGGCCCGTACCGGAATCGGTGAGGATGACCGGGTACTGCCTGCCCAGTACGTCGATGGCCCGGCGGTAGTCCTCGTCGCTGAACGCCGTCGACACGGCGGGGTCCACGTCATTGGCGATGATCTCCAGACCGGAGGGCGCCTGCGAGGTGAACCGGCGGATGTCCATGTACGAGTTGAGGTACGGGATCGCCTGGACCAGGTCGCGGATGGTCGCACCGGTCTCGCGCCGCACCCGCCGCCCGAGCGTGCCCGCGTCCGGGTTGGCGTCGATCGCCAGGATCTTGTCCTGGCGCTCGGTGGCCAGGGTGGCGCCGAGCGCGGTGGTGGTCGTCGTCTTGCCGACGCCGCCCTTGAGACTGATCACCGCGATCCGGTAGCAGGACAGCACCGGGGTGCGGATCAGGTCGAGCTTGCGCTGCCGCTCGGCCTCCTCCTTCTTGCCGCCGATCCGGAACCGGGCCGAGGGGTTGCGGGTCGACTTGGCCTTGGGCTTGGTGTTCCGCAGCAGACGGTCGGAGGACAGCTCCACCGCCGCCGTGTATCCGAGCGGCGCACCCGGTACGGAGCGCTCGCGCTGGTCGTGTGCGACCGGCTGGGGCCAGGCCGCACCCGTGCGGGGATCGACCGGGCCGACCGGGGGCTGCTGCACCTGCCCATGGGGATGCTGCTGGGCGGGCGCCTCGGTCTGCCGCCCCGGCTGCGGAGCGGCCGGGCCGGGCATGTGCGGTGGCTGCCCGCCCCGGGGTGCCTGGGGCGGCAGCGCGGCGGTGTCGCCGGGTTGCCGCGTCGTCTGGGGGAAGCCGTAGCCGCCCTGCGGGAATCCGTGGCCGCCGTGCGGAGGCCGGGCCTCGGGGGCCGGCGCGGCCGGTGGCAGCGGTGCGCCCGACTGCTGCGCCAGGGACGGGTCCGGGCCGTACGCGGGCGGGGGGAATCCGTAACCGGCCTGCGGTGCGGCCGGACCGGGCTCCTCAGCGCCTTGCCGGGGCGGGGCGGTCGGGGGCCCGGGGAAACCGTGACCGCCCTGCGGGCTCGCGGGCCGCTGGTGCGGGACGCCCGGCGGGGGAGAGCCGTGACCGGCGGGCTCACCGGGCGCCCCCGAGGGCGAGGACGGCTGCCGGGGAGCCGGGGTTGTGTGCCGGTCCGCCGACTGTGGCTGTACGGGCCACTTAGTTGGTGGTCCCGGTTTGAGAGGCTGCGCCGTGGCTGCGCCCCGACGAGGGCCACGCACCTCATCCCGAGGGTGTCCAGAAGAGCGACGACGTCGTCCGCGTCGCGGTACGGGCGCACGGCCTCGGCCGGGGTGTCGCCGAAGCCCCGGAAGTCGGGGCGCACGACCCGGTACCCGGCCCCGGCCAGTGCGTCCCTCTGCTCGTCCCACATCCGGCGGTCGCAGACCGACGAGTGCAGGAGCACCACCACGGGGCCGTCCCCCGCCACATCGTGAAGCGCCGGATGCCCTGGACGGTGGCGGGCAGGACGGTGGTGTAGTTCTCGACGCTGAACTGCTTGCCGTCCTGCGGGGCGCCGGGCGCCGGAGCCCAGGGCTGCGCGCCGGCCGGAAGCGGGTGAGCGCCGTGCGGCAGGGCCGGGGGCGCGTCGTCCCGGGGTACCTCGGGCTCGGGGACGGCGCCCTGCGGGACGGTGCCGGTGGGTACGGAGCCGGGGGGCGTGAGGTCGGCGGGAGCCGCGCCGGACGGCTCGGCGACGGGCGCGGTGCCGGCCCGTTCGGCGACGGGCGCGGTGCTGCCGGACGGCTCGTTCGTGCCGTGGTCGCCGTGGTCGCCGTGGTCGCCGTGGTCGCCGTGGTCGGCCTCCGACTTCCCGCCGTGCCCGCCGCGCCCACCGTGCTCGCCGACTTCGCCCATCCCGTCCCCGGCCGCCGGACCCTCCCCGGCGGCGCCGTCCGCGGTCCCGTCCGCGGCGCCCTCGCCGGTGGCCTCGTCCGCGCCTGAGGGCTCGCCGGGCGTCTCGGGTTCCTGAACGGATGCCCCCTCGTCCGCCCGCTCGTCCGCGTCGTCGGCACCGGTGGTCGGGGCCGGGGCCCCGTCGGCCGTACCGGCCCCCTGCCGCGCGGCCGCGGCGGCTGCCGCCGCCTCGCGCTCCGCGAACTCACGCTGGAGAGCGGCGGGGGAGAACCGCATCGTCGCGCCGCTCTCGACGTCACCGCCACCGAACGGCTGCGCCGCCGCACCGCCCGGAACGGCGGAAGCCGGGGCTGCCGGACCGTCCCCGGCCGGGTGAGCGGGATCGTGAACCGGCCCCTGGGCCGAGTTCGCCGCGGGTGCGGGTGCGGGTGCGGGTGCGGGGGCCGACGCCGGCTCGGCGGACGGCGCGTTCGCCCGGTGCTGCGCCGGGGCGGGCCCCGGGTTCGTCTCACGGTGCGCCGGGGCGGGCACCGGCGGAGCGTGGTTCGGCTCGAATCCGCCGTCCCGAGAAGGGCCCGGCATGGCGACCGGTGCCCCGGACGGCGGCGCGGGCGTCGCCCCCTGCGCGGCGGAGCCCCCCGATGCGTCCCCCGCCGCGTTCTGCGTGTACCAGGCGGGCGGGGTGTAGTCGATGGTGAACTCACCCGTCATCTCTGCGGGCTCCGCGTCGGACTGATCGTCGACGGGCGTGTGCCAGCCCTCGCGGATCTCGTCCCGATCGCCGTTCACTGTGCCTCCTGTGGTCGAGCACCCTCGTGCCGTGGTGGGTGGGGGCGACCCTGTCCGTCGTCGGCCCGCCCGGCTCTTCCCCGGTACGGCGCCGCGCACCTGCCCGCAGGTTCCCCGCCGCGCCCCGACCCACCCTAATCGCCAACACCGACGGTACGGCAGGCCGGAGCGCGCCCGGCGACTGTCCCCTGCGTCACTCCCCACGGGCGCCTTCGCAGGCGACGGGCGGGAGCCCGGGCGTGACGGGCGAAACCGGCGGAGCCGCGGGCAACAGGGCGGTCGAGGCGCCACAGGATCGGCACATGCGGTGCACCTACCGGCCGCCGTACCGCCGCCGTACGGTCACTCAGGTACCTCCCGGCCGCCGCTCCGCCCCGTACGGACGGGGACCACCCGCCGATCGCCGTGCCGGGAGCCCCACCGTCCAGGGCGGTGGCGGGCGCCCCCGGAGCCCCGGCCCGAAACGCTCAGCCCGGGCCCGACGCGCCACCACGGTCCGGGCCGTTCAGCGCGGGCCCGAGGCGCCGCCCCGGACACCCGAGCGCGCATCGCCCCGGTCCGGGCCGGTCAGCGCCGGTCAGCGCAGGTCGAACTCCCCGTCCCGGGCGCCCAGTACGAAGGCCCGCCACTCGGCCTCCGTGTAGCGCAGCACGGTCTCCGGGTCCAGCGACGACCTCATCGCGACCGCGCCGCCGGGCAGATACGCGATCTCGACCCGCTCCTCGTCCGGGCTGGTGCCGGGCGCACCCTGCCACTCGACGCCGGAGATGTCGAGGGCGTACAGCTCGTCCTTCTCCTGTGCGCTCCCCATGCGTCACGCTTCCTTTCGGTGGTGCCGAGTCGAAGTGCCCCGAACCGGCCGGGCCGTGCTCTCCCCCGCGAGATCCCCGTAGACCCTTGTGGATCCCCGTGGATTCCCATGGATCCCCGAGAGAGGCCGCACATCCGGATGTTGCCCGGGTCACACGGGCATCCTATCCAGCGCCGTTCCGGTCGGCAGCCGCCCGAGGACCGCCGCACGACCACCCCGGGGAACGGCCGGTGCCCGGTCGCCGGCATGTCGGTCGATGGCCGCCTGCATGTCAGTCGATCCGCCGGGCCACACCCAGCAGCCCGGTCTCGGCGTCCGTCCCGCTCGTCATCACCCAGTGGCGCTCACGCCCCGAGACCCACAGCGTCACGCCGTCGGCGAGGGTCGGCAGCGCGTCGCTCTCCGCCCGGCCGAGCCCGAGGATCCGGCCGATCTGCTCGGCCTCCTGCGGCGACACCCGCTGCACGCCCACCAGCGTCGCGTCCCGCAGCAGGCGCGGTGCTACGGGGCTCAGATAGGGGAGCAGCGTGAGCACCGACTGCCACGGCGACGACACCACGCGCCCCCGCGGAGGCCGCATGCCGCAGTCGCGGACCACCACCACCGGACTCCCGACCGTGGCACCCATCGGCGGCACGCGCCCCACCTCGTGGAGCGTGATGCACTCCAGCCCCGCCCCCGCCGCCTGCGCCAGTGCCGTCCACGCATGCGCCCGGCCGGTCTCCACCGCCACCCGGGCGCCCGTGCCGGCAGCCCGCAGCGCCAGCACCTGCGCCGTCCAGAGGCCGCCGATCAGCAGCACCTCGTACGGAACCGAACGGTGGAAGCCCACCATCTGGGGCCGGCCCTCGGCGTCGTCGCCGATCACCACCCCGTCGTCGCCCACCGGCAGGGACAGGGCACCGAGGTCCTCCGCCGCCATGGTGTGCCCCGGGTGCCGGGGACCGAACAGCCCCCTCAGCACACGTGCGGAACCCGTCGCCGTCCCCATCACCGCGTACCTCCCAGCGGCATCGTCGCCAGTGCCCCGGGCAGCTGCTCGCGATCCAGCCGCAGCAGACCGACCTTGGCCGACCGCGCGGCCTGCTCCAGCTCCCGTCGCACCCCCACCAGTTCGGTGTCCGAGCCCCCCGTGATCCGCACGTGCCCGCTCACCGCCAGCGCTCCCTGCCGTGCACCGCGCCGCAGCGCGAGGCTGAAGGTCGTCGCGTAGGCCGGGGCCGAGGTCAGCGTCGACACCAGCGTGGGCAGCGGCTGCGCACCGCGTCCCAACTCGGGCCAGCGGCCGACGGCGTACGTCGTGTGCCAGCGGTCGTCGCAGCGCCAGACCCGAGAGGTCTCGGCGGTACGGCGCTGGGCCGCCGCACCGGGCCGGCCCGCGAGCGCCGCGGCCCGTGGACTGGCGCAGACCGCGGTGGCGATCGTGGAGTTGAGCTCCTCCTGGTCCAGGACCAGCGACTCGAACCCGGCCCCGGTGAGCCGGCTCGCCACATGGTCGGCGACCCGCACCAGACAGCGCTGCGCGCCCTCGACGCCACCGCCGCGGGCCGCTACGGCCTCCCGGCAGAGCTCCGGGTCCAGCCTCACGGCCACCCACGTCATCCTCAGCGCGGGAGCCCCCGTGCGCTCCTGCAACGGGCCGTAGGACAGCCGCGCCACCGACTGCTGCGGCAGATGCGGCGCGGGCGCGGAACGCACCTGCTGGACCAACTGCACCGACTCCACGGTGATGTCGTCGACCCGCAGCGCGCCGCCCAGCAGCGACATCGGCAGAGCCCGCGCCCCGAAGGCGGGCCGCAGCCCGGAGCCACTCGCCTCGACCCGTACCACGGCCGTGAGGAACGAGCCGTCCCCGAGCATCCCGACCGTGCGGCGATCACGGTCCACGTAGGTGAACGGGCGTACGCCGGGCGCGGCTTCCGCGAGAGGCGCCAGAGACGGGTCCACCTCCGCGCCCGCGGGCCCGGCGGCCCGGCGGCGTGCCCGCAGCCCGACGGCCGTGGAAAGCCAGTCCGGCAGCGCGTGACCACGCCTGCGCAGCACCGCGAGCAGCAGCAGGGCCGCGGCGGCCGCGCAGGCGGGGAGCAGCCAGAGGCCGCCCAGGGCGGCACCCACCAGGACCAGCGCGAGCGCCAGCTCCACCAGCACCAGCTGCCGCAGCCGGAAGGGGCCGACACGGCCGGCACCGGCGAGGGGCCGCAGAGTGGTCGCCGAAGGAACGGCCGGGGCAGCGTCGTTCGCCGGGGCGTTGCTGCGTTGCCGCCGGGAAGTCTCCGGGGCCTGCCCGGAAGTCCGCCCCCGTCGCGAGCGAGTCGCCGTACTCATCGCCGCGTTGCCCCCTCGTGTCCGTATGTACCGATCTGCCATGGGCGTTGACCGGGCGATCACCCTACCTGAGCGGTGGGGCGCAAGCGCCGGCAGGCATAGTAGGGAGCTGTGCGGCGGCGTGCCCCAGCGCGGGGGTGTGGCAACCTGGTCGCCCAGCGGGGAGAGGGACAGCGGACAGATGGCATCACGTCGGGACGAACTCAACGCATACACCTTCGCGAAGCGGAGACTGGTCGCGCAGTTCGTGCAGCCGAACACGACGGGGTCGGAGGAAGGCGCCCCCCGCCCCCTGCGCGCGGTGGTCCCCGGAGCCATCGTGGCCGTGGTGGTCCTGGCCGTCTTCGGCGCGTGGGGCATGTTCAAGCCGGTGGCCCCGCAGAACTGGGACACCCCCAACGAGAACGTCATCATCGCCAGCAAGTCGACCACCCGCTACGTGGTGCTGAGGACGAACGGGAAGAAGCAGCTCCACCCGGTGCTCAACATGTCGTCCGCGAAACTGCTCCTCGACCCCGACAAGGGCAAGGTCGTCAACGTCGACGAATCCGTGCTGGACAACGGCAAGATCCCGCATGGCGCCACCCTCGGCATCCCCTACGCCCCGGACCGGCTGCCCGACGCGAAGGAGGCCGGAGTCGCCAAACGCTGGGCGGTCTGCGAACGGCCGGGCGAGGGCGGCCGCGCCATCCAGAAGGCCGCGTTCGTCCTCGCCGAGCGCGAACAGCGGAAGACCGAGGGCGCCGGCCGGCTGCGCGGCGGAGAACTGCTCTACGTCGAGGGCCCCGACGCGACCCGCTACATCGTCGACGCCAAAGGCACGGCCTACCCCGTGGACGAGGACGAACTGCTGCTTCGGCAACTCGTCGGCCTCGGACGGGCACCCCAGCGGGTGTCCGCCGCCTGGCTGGACACCCTGCACAAGGGCGACAGGATCGGGTTCCCGGTGGTTCCGGGCGCCGGCGCGGACGCCGGTGTCCCCGGCGGCCTCCCGGACGAGGTGAACAAGGTCGGCATGGTCCTCAAGGCCACCGACGGCACCCGGGTCCAGCAGTACGTGGTGCTCAGCGGCCGCGTGGCCCCCGTGACCGACTTCACGGCCAAACTGCTGCTCAGCAGCCGCGATCTGATCGACCTCGCCCCGGACGGCCGCGCCGAGTCCGTCAGCCCCGCCGCCATCCGGCCGGGCCGGGCCTTCGGCCGGGACAAGAAATGGCCCGAACACGCCCCCGAGCCCGTCAACTCGGCCGGCACGGACGAGGGAAGCCGCAACACCGTGTGCAACGTCCTCCGCGAGGTGCACGACGACGGCTCGACCACCCTCAGCACCTGGGCGGGCACCGAGTTCCCCGCCACGCTGCCCACCGGTTCCAGCAGCGCCTACGTCACCCCCGGCTCCGGTCAGCTCTTCCGCCAGTTCAAGGGCTCCCGTACGGACACCGGCTTCCTCTTCCTCGTCACCGACACCGGACTGCGCTACGCCATGCAGTCCAACGGCGACAGCGCGACGGACGACTCCGGGATCGGGGCGTCCGGCTCCGCCAAGGAACGGGAGGCCCGCCGGCAGGAGGCCCAGCAGGCCCAGAACCGCCTCGGCTACAAGGACGTCGAGCCCGTGCCGGTACCGGCCGCCTGGTCCGCCTTCCTGCCGACCGGGCCTCGTCTGTCCACCGGCGCCGCGCGCCAGCCGCAGGGCTCCTGAGGCAGGGACCCGACCTGACATGACGCACCTGTACCGGCGCCTTCTCGCCGCCCCGGCGGCCGCCGCGCTCGCCGTCGTCGTCCCGGCCGGCCCCGCTGCCGCGAACGGTACCGACCAGTGCACCTACCCGGGCAAGACCTACGAGGGCCGCCCCTGGGCGCTGCAGCGCGTCCTGCTGGACGAGCTGTGGAAGCAGTCCACCGGCAAGGGCGTGCGGGTCGCCGTCATCGACACCGGCGTCGACGTCAAGCACCCGCAGCTCGCCCCGGCGGTCGACGCCGGAAGCGGCCGGAACCTCCTCGACCGGGACCTCAAGGACGCCAACGGCGACAAGCTCGAACGCGGCAGCGAGAACGGCACCACCGACACCGTCGGCCACGGCACCAAGGTCGCCGGCATCATCGCCGCGCGCCCCGCCAAGGGCACCGGATTCGTCGGTCTCGCCCCCGAGGCCACGATCATCCCGATCCAGCAGAACGACGCCGAGGGGCACGGAACCGCCGAGACGCTCGCGCGGGCCGTCGACCACGCGGTGGCCGAGGGCGCCGGGGTCATCAACATCTCCCAGGACACCGCCAACGCCGTGGAACCGACACCCGTGCTGAAGCAGGCCATCGACAGGGCCCTGGAACGGGAGGTCGTGATCGTCGCGTCGGCCGGCAACGACGGCATGGGCGGCAACGTCAAGAAGACCTACCCGGCCTCCTACCAGGGCGTCCTCGCCGTCGCCTCGTCGGACCGCAACAACGAGCGGGCGGCGTTCTCCCAGTCCGGGGACTTCGTCGGCATCGCGGCCCCCGGCGTGGACATCGTCTCCACGGTCCCAGGGGGCGGCCACTGCGCCGACAACGGCACCAGCTTCTCCGCGCCCTACGTGGCGGGCGTCGCGGCGCTCCTCAAGAGCAAGCACGAGGACTGGACGCAGGAGCAGATCGTCGCCCAGATCCAGCAGACCGCGGAACGCTCCGTCGCGGGCCACGACCGCCTGGTCGGCTGGGGTGTCGTCGACCCGGTCCGCGCTCTCACCGAGGACGGCGAGCCGATCGAGAAGCCCGTCGCCCGCGAGGGCCTCTCCGGCGCCGAGGCGCCGACCCCCGCCGAACTCCACCTCGGCGAGACCGCCGATGAACGCAACGCCCGCCTCGCGACGTACGTCGTCGTAGGCGGCGCGATCCTGGTCGCCGTGATCGTCGGCGGCGCGGTGACGGTGCGGGACGCGCGGCGGCGGGCGAGGGGACCGGAACCGGAGACGGGGAACCGACGGGCGGAGGAGCCAAGCGCCGGTCGCATCTGAGTACCTCTACGGATGCGGCACTCGTTGCAACCGCATAGTGTCCTTGAGCGTCCGGCGACGCGGCCGAGCCGGGGAAGTCGGGTGACGGATAAGACACTTGGGCCTGTCAGAGGCAGTGACTAGAGTGGCCTGTGTGTATGGGTGAATGGCGAGTTGGATGAAGAGTCGGATGGCGAGTCGAATGACGAGTCACCACGATCCACGGCCGCACTGTGTGAATTTCTTGTGACGACTGTAAACGGGGAGGATCGGTCGTAATGGCGCCAGGGGACGGTGGCGGGGGCGCCGCCGCGCGGGATCTCGAGCGTGGTGTGGGTGCGCTGAAGCGCTTCCAGGAGCGGGTGAACAACTTGCTCGCGGAACTGGAGAACGGGGCCGGCGGTACGAAGAAGGTCGCCGCGCAGGCCGTCTCCCGGGGGTCGTTCAGCGGCGCCAACATGCCTTTCGCGGAGGCGGACGGCTTTTACACCCAGTACAACCGCGTCCACAAGGCGCTCACTTCACTGTCCAAGTCGCTGGGCGATCAGATCGAGCTGCTGAGGATCGGGGTTCACGGGGCGGATGTCGGTTTCGACAACGTCGAGGAGGATCTGCGGTCTCGCTTCCACCGGATCCGGACACGCCTGGACCAGGAGCGTGAGGCGCACGAGAAGCGCGACAAGCCGCAGGGTGACGCGCCGGGCCAGAACGCAGACGTCAAGGACGTCGACACCGAGGACATGGGGTGACACCCGATGAGTGACGACAAGCAACCGGAACTTACCCCTGAGCAGCAGGCGGCCGAGGTAACCGAGCAGCAGACCGACGACTCGGCCCAGATCGAGACGGTCTTCGGCGCCACCGACGCTTATCAGCGCATGACGGCGCTGATGGACGACATCGGCATCGGCAGCCGGGGAAGCCTGTTCGGCAAGACCAGTTTCGAGGGCGCCGACCTCAACGCGATGCTCGACCTGTTGGACCAAGCCAATCCGTCGGACCTGGAGAACGCCGGACGGGAACTCGGCAAGGCCCGGGACGCTCTCAATGCCGCGGCGCAGGAACTCGACGACTACGTCAAGAGCGTCCACTGGGAGGGCGAGTCCGGCAGGGAGTTCCGCAGGTACGGCACGGAGCTCGCCAAGTACGCCTGGGGGCTGGGGACGTTCGCCAACAAGGTCAGCACGCAGATGGAGGTAGCCAGCACGGGCCTGACGTCCGTGCGCAACTCGAAGCCACCGAGGGACGGACGACTCGTCCGGAAGAAGGCGGAGGACTTCGCTCTGCCCGAGCGCCGGGCGGACAACCCTGAGTACGCCGAAGCGGTGAAGGTGGAGGAGGACCGCCAGGAGGCCATCAACCAGATGAACCGCCTGGCGTCGTTCTATGCGGTATCGGAGGAGTCCCTGGCGGCGCAGGAACCGCCGCCGATGCCGAAGATGCTGCAGGCGGACGTACCGCGGCCGCGAGAAGGCGGACTCTGGAACGAGCCCGCCGGTGGCGCAGGGGCCGAAGCCTCGGGTGCCGCAGGTCAGCCTGCAAGTCGTGAGAGGACCGAGACGGCAGGAGTCTCTGACAGCTCAGGGAAGGAAGCCCTCGGCGCATCTCCTTCGGTGCCTGGTCGGAACACCTCGATGGAGATCGACAGTGTCGTCGCCCCGCCTGCCCCTTCGGCTGCAGCGCCCAGTGCCTCGCCTCCCCCTTCCGTCAGCAATCCCGGCACACCTCCAAGCCCGGTTGCGCCGTTGGCCCCGAGTTTCGGCGCCGCGAAGAACACCGTGCCGCGAGCAACCGGTACTTCCGGCGTAGCCAAAACCGGAACCGGCCCGGCTGCGCAAGCAGTCGGACGTCCGGGCGCGTCGGGCGGCAGTGCACCCGCCGCCGGTCGCGCCGGTGCGACCGGTCGACATGGTGCTGCTCTCGGGGGTACACACCCGGCCACTGGGAACCAAGGGCCGGTCGGTCGGCCTTCAGGCCCCATGGGCGCGAGCACCGCGACTGGGCGCGCCGGTGTCATGGGTACGCCGGGCCAGACTCCCGCCGGTCGACAAGGTGCCATCGGCCAGCAGTCAGCGGCACGCACCGGCCAGACGCCATCGAGCGGCGCTCGCACAGGCCGTGCGGACGGCATCGTTGGGGGCACGCCGCAGCGTTCTCCAGCCGGCTCGCCCGCGCCTCGGATCCCTCTGGGCACGGTCGTCGGTGCCGAGGGGGTAGCTGCGGGCCGTACCTCGGCGCCTCGCCCCGGCCAGTTCGGAGTCATCGGCGCGAGCACCGGAAATGTCACGCAGCGCCCGACGGGCAAAGGCACACCCAGTGCGAACGGAGTCGTAGGCACACCTCGCAACGCACGTCCTGTCGGCGGTAGCGGCGAGAGACAACCCCGTGATCAGGGCCGAGACCGCAACGTGTCCGCTCGACCTGACAACTTGTCTGAGGATGAGCAGACGTGGTCGTCACAACGACGCGGTGCTGTACCGCCGGTGATTGACTAGGCAAAGGGAAGGTTCGGAAGTCGGGATGGCGGCAGGAACAAATCAAGCATGGGCGATGCCCACCTGGCGGCGTGTCGCGTGCATACTGGCTTTGGCCGGAGCATGCTCCGTCGGCATGGCGCCCAGCGCCACTGCGGCAGATATGGAGTCTCAGCAGTGGTACCTGAAGGCGATGCACGCCGATGAGATGTGGAAGAAATCCACCGGCGAAGGAATCAAGGTTGCTGTCATCGACTCGGGCGTAAACTCGAAAACACCTTCCTTGCAAGGCCAAGTGCTCAAGGGACTTGATGCCACGGAGGCGCCCGGCGAGGCCACAGATGACTACGAGGGTCATGGCACGACCATGGCTGAGTTGATCGCCGGCACGGGAAAGGGCGGCGGTATACGCGGCCTGGCACCGGGGGCAAAGATCATTCCCATGCGAGTTGCCACCAAGGCGTTCCCGAAGGGCGTCAAGGTGAACGAATGGGATGAGGTGGTGGCCATGAGAGCTGCCGCCGACAGTGATGCACAGATCATCAGCGTTTCGATCGGCAATGAGTTCATGTCCGAGCGGGAACGTGAGGCGATCAGGTACGCGCAGAGCAAGGGCAAACTGGTATTCGCTGCTGCAGGCAATTCGGCCAAGAAGGGCAACAAGCCCAGCTACCCTGCCAAGTACGAAGAAGTGGTCGCGGTTGGTGCCATTGATCGTGATGGTCGAGTCGGTGACTACTCGCACCACAGCGAGATTGTCGACCTTGCGGCGCCCGGTACTGACATTCCCTACTGGTGCGATTCCACCTTTACTCGATACTGCGACGGCGGTGAGGGCACCAGTCAGGCTGCGGCGATCGCTTCCGCCTCCGCCGCGTTGATCTGGTCCGCTCACCCGGACTGGACCGCCAATCAGGTCCTCCGCGTCATGTTCGAGAGCGCGGGCCGCGGCGATGCGTGGAAGGGCGACTCGAAAAGCCATTACCTCGGTCACGGAGTCGTGCGCCCCAACGCCCACATCACCCGCGGTATCGGCAAGCCCGGTGCTCCGGATGTGAGCCCGCTGACCGACGAGGGGAATGGCGATGGCGCCTCCGCAGGCTCAGCTGCCTCGTCCGCGCCCGCTGCCACCCGGACACCCAAGAACGGTGAGGAGCCGGGCACCGTGACGACGGGTTCCGGCAAGGCCGCGGACGACAGCGGTCAGTTGGGCCTCATCCTCGGAATCGGTGGAGCCGTGGCGATTGCGGGCGCCGCATTCGCCGTAGTCCGACGACGGCGCACCGGCTGACCGAACGGCCGGGCCGTGGGTCGTCCAGAGCCCGGCCTTTCGTCGAGCTTCGCCTGGTTGCTGCCCGGTGAGGCGCGATCCAACCACTTACACCAATAGTTCAGAAGGGAACGCGACTGTGTCACAGGGCCAGCGGCTTTCAGACCAGCAAGTCATTCAGCTCGAGAAGCAGCTCTTCGAGAAGTTCAACTCGATCAAGGGCCAGCTCCAGCAGATCCAGGGCACGATCGACAGCCTTGAGGGCCAGTGGAAGGGCATCGGCGCCGGCGCCTTCAACGCGAAGCAGCAGGAGATCAACACCTCGATGGTGCGTCTCGGCAACATCCTCGCGAAGTTCATCGAGGCCATGAGCGCTTCGAGGAGGATCAAGGACGGCACGGAAGACGACGTCCGCGCCGCCGTGCAGGCGATCAACGTCGACCTCGGTGCCGGTGCGAGCGCCGCCCCCAGGTCGGGCCTCGCGGGTCTCTAGAACCGCCGAGCTCGCTTGACTTCGGCTGTCACGGCCGAAGCACCACCACACGTGAGATGAGGGAATCATGGGCATGAACTCGGGAGACGAGCTCGTCGTCAAGTACGGCGGCCTTGACCTGGCGGCGACCACGCTCGGCAACCAGGCCAAGAAGCTCGAGGAAGACCTGCGGGAGATCAAGACGGCCATGGCCACCGTTGCCGCCGGCTGGGAAGGTGAGGCCCACAACGCCTACGTCCAGGAGCAGGTGAAGTGGGACAAGGAGGCCGCGGACATCCACCGCGCGCTCATGCAGATCGGCCAGGTCGTGGCGAACGCGGGCGGCGACTACATGGGTGGCGACAAGAAGGCCGCCAGCTACTTCGCCTGACGTGTCCCGGCTGCGGCCGGTGACTCGGAACGCCGATCAGGGGTGGGCACGCGCGAGGGGTGCCCACCCCTGATCCGGTGTTTCGGGGAAAGGGACCCGCTCGAAGCGCGATCACCGGTCAGACCGAGAGCGTGATCATTGTCGAACCTTTGACGTCCGGGGCATCCTGACTCAGCTCATGGACGACCACGACTGCCGGCCTCCTGTACGTCCATCCGGTACCGCCTCAAGCATCGGCAGGGCCGGGGTGCCCGTCCCGAAGACGAGGCTGCCCCGGTCCAAGCTCAACCGGAAGCCGTGACCGGGGACCATACGCCGAACCACTGCTCGGCGCCCCATTCCTCGAACCGTTGCACCTCGGTGAACCCCAGCTTCGCCGCGAGGCGCATCGAGCGGTCGTTGGCGGTCTGGGTGCAAAGCACCACCGGCTCGCCGGGAAGCCCGTCTGCGAACCAGTCGAGCGCCGCCGCACACGCCTCGGCGGCATACCCGCGTCCCCACGCCTCCGGCAGGAACATATAGCCGAGCTCGGTCTCCCCGGCCTCGGGACGGACGTGCCCCGGGCGCTCCGCGTCGCGCCGATCGAGCGTGATCGTGCCGATCATCGCTCCGTCGAGATCGACCACGAAAAGGCCGGGGCGTCGGCCTGGCAGTTCGGGCACCGCGTGTTCGAGCTCGTCACGGGGTCGAGGGCCGCCGAGGTAGGTGCGTACCTCCGGCAGGGCGAACAGTTCGATGAACGCAGCGCGGTCCCGGGCCTCGGACTGACGGAGTACAAGCCGTTCGGTCCGTATCGGGGCGGGTGGCCAGACGACGGTTCCGAGCTCGGTCATGGCGGCAACCTATCGCACGCCCATGAGGGCAATCCGAGAGAGCAGGCCACGGCCAGGGCCTTTGTTCGAGGCCCGGTCGGTCAACAGTCGCGGCAGGTCAGCACCCGGGTAGCGACCGAACTTACCGCCAAGGGGCGGCAGGTAGAGCTCCAAGCCGGCGGCCGCGAGGGCGGCGTGCAGGGTCGGCGATGGGTGATGGTGGGAAGCGGGTCTGCGGGTTCACCCGCTTGAGCATGCCTCGGATTCTCTTACCGAGTCGGTGTACTCCGTGATCAGCTGTTTCATGGCGGCTGTGCTGCCAAGGCCGGGCGAACGCACTTCGATGATTGCGAACATGTCTCCTGTGAACGAGGGGTTACGGCACGGGTCGACCCTTGCCACCGCGCCTCCGGCTTCGTAGAGATAGCTGCCGGTCGTCTCGTACTCGGCCATGTCGATGTGTTTGGTGTCGAGTGCCACTGCGGTGATCCGCGCGTTCTTCTCCCGCCAATCCTGACTGGCCGTCAGAGCGGGCTTCCCGTCGACGCGGACCTCACACCGCTTGGTCCCCTTCACTGGGGATGCCTCGGCTGTGGAAAGTGAGGAGCCGCCTGGAAGGAACGGGGCCAAGGAGGTGGGCTGCACTGCGATGCCGCACAGCGAAGCAGGGACTGAGTACTTCCGCGCCTGCTGAGGCTCCTCGGAGCATCCGGTCAGCGCGGCAAGCGCCGCAATGGCCAAGGCGGCACAGGCGCGCCCGGAGCCAGCCATGCGTGGGGCGGGGTACTTCTTCAACGCGAACCTCGTTGTATGTCCTTGAAGGGATCCGGTGCCGGCGACGATTGTGCTGCCGCCGCAGCGAATGGGGTCTAGATGTCGGTCTGCAGATCCTTGGCCACGCTCTCCGTGAAGCCGCCCCCCAGGTCGTAGCCGTTCCGTGAACCGGTGCGGGCGCTCTCCACAAGATCTGAGCCATGTGGAAGCCCATGAGCACTTGCCGCAGTGTCGGCGGCGGTCACCGCGTACTTGATGCTGTCCTCCAGCCCGTTTTCCCACTTCTCGCCCATCTTGGGGCCGGCTTCGTCCTTGGCCTTTCCCTCGGCATCCTGAAATACATGTTCGAGGACGACGCCGCTGACAGTGGTTGCTCCGCCGCCCACCACGGCGCCTACCACCGGCGTGGCGATGAATGAAACGCCCACGCCGATTCCGGTGCCAATGCCCCCGGAGATGCCGCTCTTCCACTTGGCAACGGATTGCTCGTACTTCTTGTCGGCATCTTCCGCCGCGCCGGCCAGTGCTTCCTGTCGGCCTACGTTCAAGGCGGCTGACACCTCGCCGCTGGAGTGCGCAATCTCATGGACAAGGAGTTTCTGGTCGCCGCTGTAGCGCTGGGCCTCCGGGAGATCCGGATTCAGGTGGTAGTCCATGAGGTTGGTCATATATGCCTTTTGGCCCACTTGAACGGCGGCGTAGCCGTCCGGATCCTGTCCGATGGTGAGCAGGAAGCGCGACACATCCCGGTGGTCGAGAATCGCTGCCGAACCGGCGAGAGGGAAGAGCCTCGCCACGTTGTCTCTCGCCGTCTTTTCGCCCTGGGTTGCTTGCGGGTCCGCGTTCGTGTCCGTCGTGGCACGATTGATGTCCGGCAGGTATTCCGAAGCGATCTGCCCCATGCTGTCGGACATGTGGCCGTGCTTCGTCAGTCGCGTGTCGTCCTCCGCGATCGAGGCGACGAGGGACTCCATCAGTTGAGCCTGAGCAGCCGAGTGCGGCGGGAGGTCGGCGGTCGGCATCTCACCTGCCGGATGGCCGGTCGTCGCGGCCTCCAGCGCCATCGCCAGGTTGTTCCGCCCCGCGATGCTCTCTTCGCGGTCCTTGTCGTAGTCGTGGGGCCAGTCGCGCTCCTCGAAGAAGTACTCGAAGTTGCTCAGCGAGCGCCGGTCGTCCTTGCCCTCCACCTTGAAGTCGTGGTCCTCGTCCTTGGTGAGGAAGGTGTCACCGAAGAACTCGGTTGCCGCGTGCGGGTTGTTGGCGAGGGCCTTGAAGTAGCCGGTCATCGGGTCCCACCCGGTGTCGGTACCCGTGTGGTTGAGCTGTGGATCAATGCCGAGGGGCTGCCAGGCGACATGGGCGCCGTTGTGCGTGAGCTTCTTCTCCGCGGCGACGAGCTTGTTGCCGTACTCGTTCAGGAACGTGTCGTCGTAGTCGCCCCATCGCATCAGGTTGCTCATGACCTGACCGCCGAAGGGCATTCCGCCGTTCTTCTCCAGCGGCCTGTCGGCGAAGGCTACGACATCGCGCTTCCATGTCTCCATGGCGGCCGTGTCACTCCGGCTGGCCGTGGCCAGTGTGAGGCCGAGGTTCTTCTGGAGGTCGGCCATCTGCTCGCGCCGCTCGTGCATGAGCTCCGGATTGACCATGGGCCTGTTCAGATCGGCCCAGAACTCCAGGGTGCCCTTGCCGCCGAGCGTCTTTGCGAAGTGCTCGGCGAAGAGGCCGTCGCCCGCGAATCTCTTGAGGCCGGCGTTCAACCGGTCGAACTCCTCGACCGTGAGATCCTCGGGGTTCTTCTTCGCCAGCTTCGCCAGGGAATCGGCTTCCCGGAGCGCGTCGGTCGCGGTGTCCCGATCGGCGTAGCCGTTATCGGAGAAGCCGAGCTTGCTCTGGTCGACGAGTGCCGTGAGGACCCTGGTCGCGGAGCTGTCGCTCCGGGTCGCGCCGTCGAGGATTTGCTGCACCTCGTCCCGCAGGGCCGTCACGTCCGCCTCGGTATGGCTGGGGACGCTCGTCCCCTTGCCGGCTCTATCGGGATGGATGTTCATGCTCACCGTGAAGCCGCCGCCGGCCGTGGAGACGACGGTGAGGTTCTTCCTGAGCCCGCGCTCGATCGCCTCGTTCAGCTTGGCCTGGTAGCCCTTCAGCTCGCTGCAGGTGTCCCTCAGGATGTTGCGGATCGACGTGGCCTGGGTGTGGGCGTCGGCGAACTCGCCGGCTGTTCTGCCGATGAACTGCTTGGAGATCTTCTCGTTCTCGCCTGTCCAGTTCGACTTGTTCGCCTGCACGCGGAGGCCGTCGTCGGCGTCCTCCTTCAGGCCGGCGAGCTTGCCGATCAGAGTCGTCCAGTCGGTGACGGCTTCGTCGAGCAGGCCGAACTTGGCGAAACGAAGGGTCTCAAGATCCATGACTAGTCCTTGTCCTTCTCGTCCTTCTCGTTGTCGCCGTAGATCTTGTTCTTCGCGCCCGGCTCCCCGACCCGTTCGTCGAATCCGCTGTCCAGGGTGGCGATGCTGCTCAGCTGCCCGGTGATGTAGTGCTCGTCGTCCTTGTGGATCTTCTTCGTCACCCGCATGTGGTTCGAGATATGGGAGCAGGCGTCCCGGAGGGAGCCGAGTTGTTCGTCCCAGCGTTTGGCCACGTGGGCGAGCCCGGCCCCGAGCTCGAAGCCCTGGCGCTTGAGGTCGTCAGCGGCCTTGGAACTGCTGGGGCCAGCCACGCGCGCCTCGTCCCACAGGCGGTTGAACAGCGTGAACGCGTTGCTGCCGATCTTCGCGAGATCGCTCTCGGAAGCCCTGAGGTCGCCGTAGCTCCCTCCGCCTCCGCCCCCGCCCTCATCGGGCACCCGGTTCAGCTGCATCTGGTCCGACTGACGCCCGGCCGCCTGCGTCTTGAGCTGTTCCCACTCGTCCCACGCCATCTGGCACACCTTTCCGGCTGTCTACCTGGCACATCAAGAGGAAGCGTCTGCGGTTCCTGTGCTCACTTCGTGCAGGAGCCCTCCGAGGCGTCGGCGCGCACGTCGAAGTAGCTCGGCGACATGCCCTCCGGACCTGGCTGCTCGGGTGACGGCTCGGCCGTCACCTTCAGGCACGTGGTGCCGTCCTCGCTGCTCACTTCGTAGTGCTCCACGTTGCCCTCTGGATCCAGAGAGCCCGAACGCCACACCAGAACGGCCGTCGGATCGTCCCTCTCCGGTCCTCGGAGCTCCGGGTCCACCCGCTCGACCCAGGAGCCGTCGTCCGAGGCCAGCACCGGGAACATCGTCGATCCGTCCAGCCAGTCGGCCACGGCGACGGTTCGCTCGAACACCTCGGCCTGACCGGCCCGGTCGGGTTGGCCCAGCCCGTCGAGCTGAAAGCTTGACCAGGAGCCCCAGAACGCCAGGCCGGCGGCCGCGAAACAGAGCAGCCGCTGGACGAGGAACCCGGCGTCGGACGGCTCGGCAGACGCCGGGTCGGTGTGACGGCGGGCCTGGAACCGCCACCAGATCGCCCTGTGGTCGGCGAACCCGAGCGTGACGAACGCCATGCCGAAGAGCACCATGAAGACCGCGAACCCTGTCATGCTTCTGATCCCTTTCTCCGGGCCCCCGCCATGACCGAGGCCGGTGGCGTTCCGCTGCCATTGCGGGCGTAGGCCCGCGCTCGTGGAAGTTCGGCCTTCGCGCGGCGCGGTGCCGTGTCCCTCATGGACGCGCACCAACAGCAGCCGCCCGGCCGCGCTCGCGCTGCCCGCCAGCGCTCCACGGCCGTACCCGGGCCTCAGGGCAGCGCGGTGGACGGTACGGCGCGGCACGTGCCTGCCGTCACTCGGGATCCCCCAACCACCCCGTCTGCACCAGCGGCTTCCCACGCTGGCGGGACACGAAGATGCCCCGCCCCGCGGGCATGGGCCGCATGCGGACGCCGAGCACCTCGCCCTCCGCCGGGTCGCCGGAGAGTAGAAGCCCCTGTGCGCCGAGCTCCATCATCCGTTGCAGGAAGGGCTCGTACGCCGCGCGGCTCGCTCCCGCCGAGTTGCGCGCGATGATGAAGCGGACCCCGACGTCCCGCGCGAAGGGCAATTGCTCGGTGAGCTTGGCCAGCGGGTTGCCGCTCGATGTGGACACCAGGTCGTAGTCGTCGACGACCACGAAGACGTCAGGGCCCTGCCACCAGCTCCGGTCGCGCAGTTGCTGTGCGGTGACCTCGGCGGACGGCGCTCGGCGCTGCATGAGGTCCGCCAGGGCGTCGACGTGGTGGTCCATGGTGTTGGACATCGGTACGTACTCTGCCAGGTGGGTGGCGGGGGTGACGTCGAGCAGGGCGCGCCGGTTGTCGATCACGAAGAACTTGGCGGCGTCGCCGTCGTACCGTTGCGTCAGCTGTGTGATGAGCAGTCGCAGCAGGTTCGACTTGCCGGACTCGCTCTCGCCGAACACCAGGAAGAACGGGTCGCGGCCGAAGTCGGCGAACACGGGCTCCAGGTTGTTCTCGTCGATCCCGAACGACACACCGCGCCGTGGTTCGGCGGATCCCGCGGGGAGCCGGTTGCCGGGGAGCACGCGAGGGAGCAGACGCACCTTCGGGGCGGAAGCGCCTGCCCAGTGGCGGCCGACCTCCTGCACCATCGCGGTGGTCGCCTCCGACAGGTCGCTGTCGGAGTTGATGCCGTCGATGCGCGGCACCGCGGCCATGAAGTGCAGCTTCTCCGGGGTCAGACCGCGGCCAGGCACGCCGGTCGGCACGTTCACCGCCGCCTTGCGGTCCAGTTCAGAGTCCATGGTGTCGCCGAGCCGCAACTCCAGCCGGTTCATCAACTGGTCCTTGATGTTGGAGCGCACATCCATCGACCGGGACGCCGTGAGGATGACGTGGATCCCGTAGCCCAGTCCGCGCACCGCCATGTCGACGACCGCCGACTCCAGCCCCTCGTAGTCGGTGCGGAAGTTCCCCCAGCCGTCGATGACCAGGAACACGTCGCCCCACGGCTGCTCCGTCACGGAGATCTCCCCGCGCGCCCGGAGCCTGCGGTAGGTGGCGATGGAGTCGACGCCCGTGCTGCGGAAGTACTCCTCCCGGCGCGTCATGATGCCGTAGACCTCGGCCACGGTACGGCGGACCTTCTCGGGGTCGAGCCGCGAGGCGACACCGCCCACGTGCGGCAGGCCCGCGACCGATGCCAGGCCGCCGCCGCCGAAGTCGAGGCCGTAGAACTGCACCTCGTGCGGGGTGTGGGTGAGCGCGAAGCCCGAGATGATCGTCCGCAGCAGTGTCGACTTGCCGGACTGGGGGCCGCCGACGATCTGCATATGGCCGGCCGCTCCGGAGAAGTCCCGGTAGAGGGTGTCCCGGCGCTGCTCGTACGGCTTGTCGACGACGCCGAGCGGAACGACGAGCCGCCCCGCGCCCTCGAATCCCGGCTGCGTCAGCCCCCGGCCCTCCACCGGCGACAGACCGGGCAGCAACTCGTCCAGCGGCGGGGGATTGTCCAGCGGCGGCAGCCACACCTGGTGGGCCGCCGCGCCCCGGCCCTCCAGGCGCCGCACGATCACGTCGAGCACCGAGTCGGCGAGCGCGTCGTCCTCGGGCCCGCGTGCTTCGGGCACCGGGGCCGGTACCGCCGACTCGACGTACCGGACCGGTACCGGTGCGGCCGTGAACGGCACCGGCCTGCGGTCCACCGGCAGCGGCCCGCCCGGCGCGCCCGTGTGCTGCCCGTTCGCCCGGTACACACCGGAGACGTACGCCGCCTTGAAGCGCACCATCTCGTCGGTGCCGAACTTCAGATAGCCGGAGCCGGGGACGTTGGGCAGGTGGTACGCGTCCGGTACGCCGATCGCCGCACGCGACTCGGCCGCGGAGAACGTCCGCAGACCGACCCGGTACGACAGATACGTCTCCAGACCGCGCAGCCGTCCCTCCTCCAGGCGCTGGGAGGCCAGTAGCAGATGGACGCCGAGGGACCGGCCGATGCGGCCGATCTGCACGAACATCTCGATGAAGTCGGGCTTGGCGGTGAGCAGTTCGCTGAACTCGTCGATGACGAGCACCAGCGACGGAATGGGCTGCAGCGGGGCGCCCGCCGCCCGCGCCTTCTCGTAGTCGTGGATGTTGGCGTAGTTGCCGGCGTCCCGGAGCAGCTCCTGGCGGCGGTTCAGCTCGCCGCGTATGGAGTCGCCCATCCGGTCGACCAGGGTGAGGTCGTCCGCCAGGTTGGTGATGACGGCGGCGACGTGCGGCATCTGCGACATTCCGGCGAAGGTCGCGCCGCCCTTGAAGTCCGCGAGGACGAAGTTCAGCGTCTCCGAGGAATGCGTCACGGCGAGTCCGAGCACCAGGGTGCGCAGCAGCTCGGACTTGCCGGAACCGGTTGCGCCGACGCACAGACCGTGCGGGCCCATGCCCTCCTGTGCGGCCTCCTTCAGGTCGAGCATGACCGGCGAGCCGTCCTCGCCCACACCGATCGGCACCCGCAGCCGCTCGGCCTGAGAGCGGGGCCGCCAGGTGCGGCTGACGTCCACGGAGGCGGCGTCGCCGAGGCCGAGCAGATCGGTGAACTCGAGATTGGCCAGCAGCGGTTCGTCGTCGTCCCCGCCCACGGCGACACGCAGCGGCGCCAGCTGCCGGGCGAGCGCCTCGGCGGCCTCGACGCTCAGCCGGTCCGGGGTGCCGTCGTACACCAGGCCCTGCCCCGACTCCAGTCGCAGGGAGTCCGGGTGCACCACGACGGACAGTCCGCCGCGCGGGGCGCCCATCTCGCCGGGGACGATCTCGATCAGCGTCACGCCCTGCAGTCCCTCGGCGGCGGCCAGCGGCGACATCGGCGGCACCGTACGGCCGTCGAGGACGACGACGAGGTGCGGCCGGTCGAGCAGCGGGTTCTGGGGGCCCTGGAAACGCGGGCGTCCCTCGAGGTGGCTCGCGAGCATGTCCTGCAGGTCGCGGGCGTCGGTGGCGATCAGACGCCGGCTTCCCGCCCCGTCGCCCGGGCCCTGCGCCTGCACGTGCGGCAGCCACTTCGCCCACTCCCAGTGCCCCGCGGCGTCGGGGCCGGCCGCGATCGCGACGACCAGGTCCTCGGGGGAGTGCAGCGAGGCGAGCGAGCCGACGACGGCCCGCGCGGCGGACCGGACCGACTCCGGCTCGCCGCTCACGGTCAGGTGGTAGAAGGCCCGCAGGGACAGCGCCATCGGCAGGCCGTCGAGTGTGCTGTGGGCGGTGATGAACTTCTGCATCGCGCCCGCGGTCAGCGGCTCCAGCTCGTCCACCGGCGCCGTGTCGGGTGCCACCAGGGGCGTCGCCAGCTGCTGGCTCCCCAGCCCGATGCGCACCTGCCCGAAGTCGTCGTCGGCGACCCGGCGCTCCCACACCCGGCTTCCCTCGGCCACCAGCGCCCACAGCTGCTCGGGCGACGGGTGCAGATAGAACTGGGCGTCCCGCTGCACCCGCGCCGTCCTGAGGACCGCACGCCTGGTCTGCGTCAGGTACTTGAGGTAGTCGCGGCGCAGTCCGGCGAGCTCTCCCTGGGTGCCCCGCCGGTAGCGCACCAGCATGGCGATCGCCATGGCGACGGTGGACGCGATCATCACCATGCCCATGATCCGCATGATGGGGTTCGGCGTCATGAAGAAGAAGACGACGGAACCCCCCATGCCGAGCATCGGCAGCAACTGCATGAGCGCGCCCTCCTGCTGCCCTCTCGGCAGCTCGGGCGGTGGTTGCAGCTGCACCGGCTCGCCGGGCACTTCGGACGGCAGGACCCGTGGTGGGCGCTTGACGACGATCTGGCTCACAGCTCACCAATTCCCTTGCCGGACGGAAATGTTCCTATCGGCGCCCCCGTGGCGACGGGTTCCATCCGCGGGGAGGGATCCTACTTGCGCGGGGGCGGCGAGGCGGGCGGTAGGGTGGCCCGACGTGTTTGCGCACGCATGAACTACCGCAAAAAGAGGGTCATTCGGAACATGGTTCCGGCCCGATGGCCCGGGCGGATACGAGCGGACACGAGCAGATACGAGCGGACACGAGCGGATCCGAGCGGACACGCGCGGACACGCGCGGACACGAGGGGATGCAGCAGGTGAGTATGACGGCCCCAGCGGCGGCCACCGGAGCGGGCCGGCCGGCCACCACGACTCCGTCCGGCGGCGGAACCGGGTTCTGCCGGATCACGGTCGTCGCGCCCGACGGCCGCGTGGACGTGGCGCTGCCCGAGGACGTCCCCCTCGCCGATCTCTACCCCGAGGTCCTGCGGCTGTCGGGGCAGCGCCCGGCGGAGGGCGCCCCGGTCGGATACCACCTGGTCCGCCGTGACGGCACCGTGCTCGACGGCGCGCGCTCCCTTCTCTCCCAGCGCATCCTCGACGGTGAGCTGCTGTCGCTGCGCCCGTTCGCCGAGTCGCTGCCCCCGGCGGTCTTCGACGACGTGTCCGACGCCGTGGCCTCCGCCGTCGCCCGCGACCGCACGCTGTGGACCGACGGCCTGATGCGCGGCGCCGGACTGCTCGGCGGTTCGGTGCTGCTCGTACTGCTCGCCTTCGTGCTGTGGTCCGCCGACCCGCGCCACGACACCCACGGCCTGCCGGGTGTCCTGGCCGGCGTCGCCGCCGTGCTGCTGCTCGCGCTCGGGTGTGTGCGCGCCCGGGTGTACACCGACCGCGGGTCGGCCGTCGCCCTCGGGATCGGGGCGATGGCGAACGCCGCCGTCGCGGGCGCCGGGCTGCTGCCCGTGGCATCGGGCCAGGGCGTCGGCCGGCTGCAGTTCCTGCTCGCCTGCGCAGCCGTGCTGGTGGTCTCGGTGATCCTGATGATGGTCGCGCCCGGCGGGGACGGGCCCTTCGTGGCGTTCGCCTTCGCCGCGGCCGTCGGCACGCTCGTCACCTTCGTCGCGATCACGACCGGGATGGAGCCGTCCGAGACCGCCGCGGTGTGCTCCCCGCTCGCCGTCGGGGCCCTCGCCTTCCTCCCGGGCCTGTCCACCCGCTTCGCCCGTCTCCCCGTGGGCTTCGAGCCCCCGCGCACCGCGGTCGGCGGCTACGGCGTCGACCAGGCGCCCCAGGGCCCGGTCGACGCCGAGCGCATCGCCGCCCAGGCCCGCCGGGGCCACGAACTGCTGGTCGGCCTCGTCGGCGGCTGCGCCCTGCTGGCCGTCGGCTCGGCCGCCGTGCTCGGGTTCTCCGGCGACGTCTGGGGCCGGCTGCTCGCGCTGGCCACGGGCATCGCCATGCTGATGCGCGCCCACCTCTTCCGCTACACGTCCCAGGTCGGCTGCGCCCTCGCGGCCGGCCTGGGCTCGCTCGTCCTGCTGGGGCTCGGACTGTGCCTGAATCCGCCCGCCGAGCTCGTCGCCGCGGCCCTGAAGGGCGACGGCACGGGCCTCGACGTCCGGACGGTGTGGCTGTCCGCGGCGGTCGCCGGCGTCGCCGCGGTGATCATCGCCATCGGGCTGATCGTCCCGCGCAAGGGCGTGACCCCCTTCTGGGGCCGCTTCCTGGAGGTCGCGGAGACGTTCGTGCTGCTCACGCTCGTACCGCTGTGCCTGGCGGTCTTCGGCGTCTACCACTCCATCCGGGCGCTGACGTCCTGACCGGCCGGGGCCTCCGACCAGGCCTCCGACCAGGGCCTGCGGGCCGTACACCGGGCCCCTCACCGCTGGCGCCGGGCCGGGGCCGTGCCCGGGGCGCCCGGCGCCGGCGCCCCGCCCGGCTCGTACATCCGGCCGGAACGCCGGTTCGCCCATCCGGCCCCCGCTCCGGACCGGAACCCGGTAGCAGCCGGACGGGAAGCGGGAAGCGGGAACCCGGACGGCGAGCGGGAAGCGGGAAGCCGGAGCGGAAGCACGACCGGAACCCGCGATCGCACCCCGCCCGGCGTCCGCGGCCGGACGGGGTGCGGGGAGCTGGTACTCTGTGTGACGGCCGTTTGTGTACGCGCCCCCGGAGCCCCACAGACTCTGGGAGCAGCGCCCATCGCGCCTTCGCCTCCGAGTCACGGAAGCTCCCCTGAGACCAAGACCAGGGGCACTCGCAGGCGCACCGAACACCACGAGGAGTACCGAGTGTCTCTCGACGCCGCCACGAAGAAGCAGATCATGTCCGAGTTCGGCACCAAGGAGGGCGACACCGGCTCCCCCGAGGTCCAGGTCGCGATGCTCTCCCGCCGCATCTCGGACCTGACCGAGCACCTCAAGACCCACAAGCACGACCACCACTCCCGCCGTGGTCTGCTGATCCTGGTCGGCCAGCGCCGCCGGCTGCTGCAGTACCTGGCCAAGAAGGACATCCAGCGCTTCCGTGTGCTGGTCGAGCGCCTCGGCATCCGCCGCGGTGCGGCGGGCGCCAAGTAAGACGCCGTGAAGGGAGCGGTTCCCACTTCCAGGGGGCCGCTCCCTTTGCTGTACGTGCGGAGTGCCACGGACGCTTTGTAGTCTGGTCGCACAACGCAGTATCGAAAACGAAACAACGAACGAGGAGGAGCGCCCCTCCGCCGCCGGTCCTCGGTAGTGGCCCCCGGAAGCCTGACGACCGGGTGCTTCGATCGAAGACCGGCCCGCACGCAAGGCGCGCTTCTCCGCCACCGTCCTCCCGCCACGCGGGCCGGAGGACGCAGACGAGGAGATATCGCTGGTGGAGAACGAGACCCACTACGCCGAAGCCGTCATCGACAACGGCTCCTTCGGCACCCGTACGATCCGCTTCGAGACGGGCCGCCTGGCCAAGCAGGCCGCCGGCTCCGCCGTGGCGTACCTGGACGACGACACCATGGTGCTGTCGGCCACCACCGCGTCCAAGAACCCCAAGGACCAGCTGGACTTCTTCCCCCTGACGGTCGACGTCGAGGAGCGGATGTACGCCGCGGGCAAGATCCCCGGCTCCTTCTTCCGCCGTGAGGGCCGGCCGTCCGAGGACGCGATCCTGACCTGCCGCCTGATCGACCGTCCGCTGCGCCCGTCCTTCAAGAAGGGCCTGCGCAACGAGATCCAGATCGTCGAGACGATCATGGCGCTCAACCCCGACCACCTGTACGACGTGGTCGCGATCAACGCCGCCTCCTGCTCCACGCAGCTGGCCGGCCTGCCCTTCTCCGGCCCGATCGGCGGCACCCGCGTCGCACTGATCGACGGCCAGTGGGTCGCCTTCCCCACCCACACCGAGCTCGAGAACGCCGTGTTCGACATGGTGGTCGCGGGCCGCGTCCTGGACGACGGCGATGTCGCGATCATGATGGTCGAGGCCGAGGCCACCGAGAAGACTGTCGAGCTCGTCAAGGGCGGCGCCGAGGCGCCGACCGAGGAGGTCGTCGCCGCCGGCCTCGAGGCCGCGAAGCCCTTCATCAAGGTCCTGTGCAAGGCCCAGGCCGACCTCGCCGCCAAGGCCGCCAAGCCGACCGGCGAGTTCCCCGTCTTCCTGGAGTACCAGGACGACGTCCTGGAGGCCCTCACCGCCGCGGTCAAGAGCGAACTCACCGAGGCGCTCACCATCGCCGGCAAGCAGGAGCGCGAGGCCGAGCTCGACCGGGTGAAGGCGCTGGCCGCCGAGAAGCTCCTGCCGGAGTTCGAGGGCCGCGAGAAGGAGATCTCCGCCGCGTACCGCTCGCTGACCAAGTCCCTGGTCCGCGAGCGCGTCATCAAGGAGAAGAAGCGCATCGACGGCCGTGGCGTCACGGACATCCGTACGCTCGCCGCCGAGGTCGAGGCCATCCCGCGGGTGCACGGCTCGGCGCTGTTCGAGCGCGGCGAGACCCAGATCCTGGGCGTCACCACCCTCAACATGCTCCGTATGGAGCAGCAGCTGGACACCCTTTCGCCGGTGACCCGCAAGCGCTACATGCACAACTACAACTTCCCGCCGTACTCCGTCGGTGAGACCGGCCGCGTGGGCTCGCCGAAGCGCCGCGAGATCGGCCACGGCGCCCTCGCCGAGCGCGCCATCGTGCCGGTGCTCCCGAGCCGCGAGGAGTTCCCGTACGCGATCCGCCAGGTGTCCGAGGCCCTCGGCTCCAACGGCTCGACGTCCATGGGCTCCGTCTGCGCCTCCACCATGTCGCTGCTGAACGCCGGTGTGCCGCTCAAGGCCCCGGTCGCCGGTATCGCCATGGGACTGATCTCCCAGGAGATCGACGGCCAGACGCACTACGTCGCCCTCACCGACATCCTCGGTGCGGAGGACGCCTTCGGTGACATGGACTTCAAGGTCGCCGGCACCAAGGAGTTCGTCACCGCCCTCCAGCTCGACACCAAGCTGGACGGCATCCCGGCCTCCGTCCTGGCCGCGGCCCTCAAGCAGGCCCGTGACGCCCGCCTCCACATCCTCGACGTGATGATGGAAGCGATCGACACCCCGGACGAGATGTCCCCGAACGCCCCGCGGATCATCACCGTGAAGATCCCCGTGGACAAGATCGGCGAGGTCATCGGCCCCAAGGGCAAGATGATCAACCAGATCCAGGAGGACACCGGCGCCGAGATCACGATCGAGGACGACGGCACGATCTACATCGGTGCCGCCGACGGCCCGGCCGCCGAGGCCGCCCGCGCCACGATCAACGGCATCGCCAACCCGACCATGCCGGAGGTCGGCGAGCGCTACCTGGGCACGGTCGTCAAGACCACCACCTTCGGCGCGTTCGTCTCGCTGCTCCCGGGCAAGGACGGCCTGCTGCACATCTCGCAGATCCGCAAGCTGGCCGGCGGCAAGCGCGTGGAGAACGTCGAGGACGTGCTCGCGGTGGGCGCCAAGGTCCAGGTCGAGATCGCCGAGATCGACCAGCGCGGCAAGCTCTCCCTCATCCCCGTGGTCGCGGACGAGGACGGTGCCGCCGACGGCGAGAAGAAGGACGACACCGACAAGTGACGTCCCGTAGTGCCAGGACGACGGCCCGCACCTCCCCGGAGGCGCGGGCCGTCGCCCGTACCCAAACACTCCTCAAGGGCGAGCACGGCATCGGCACGGTCCGCAAGACCACCCTCCCGGGCGGGCTGCGCATCGTCACCGAGACCCTGCCGTCCGTGCGCTCCGCCACCTTCGGCATCTGGGCACTGGTCGGCTCCCGCGACGAGACCCCCTCGCTGAACGGCGCCACCCACTATCTGGAGCACCTGCTTTTCAAGGGCACCCATCGGCGCTCCGCCCTCGACATCTCTGCCGCCGTCGACGCGGTCGGCGGGGAGATGAACGCCTTCACGGCGAAGGAGTACACCTGCTACTACGCGCGGGTGCTCGACACCGACCTGCCGCTGGCGATCGACGTCGTCTGCGACATGCTCACCGGCTCGCTGATCCTCGACGAGGACGTGGACGCCGAGCGCGGCGTCATCCTCGAGGAGATCGCGATGACCGAGGACGACCCCGGTGACGTCGTGCACGACCTGTTCGCGCGCACCATGTTCGGCGACACCCCGCTGGGCCGCCCGGTGCTCGGCACCGTCGACACGATCAACGCGCTGAACCGCTCCCAGATCGCCCGCTTCTACCGCAAGCACTACGACCCGACGCATCTGGTCGTCGCCGCCGCCGGCAACGTCGACCACGCGACGGTGGTGCGGCAGGTCCGCAGGGCGTTCGACCGGGCCGGCGCCCTGAGCAGGACGGACGCCCGCCCGGTGGCCCCGCGCGACGGACACCGCAGGCTGCGTACCGCGGGGCGGGTGGACGTCCTCGACCGCCGGACCGAGCAGGCGCACGTCGTCCTCGGCATGCCCGGCCTCGCCCGGACGGACGACCGGCGCTGGGCGCTCGGCGTGCTGAACACCGCCCTCGGCGGCGGAATGTCCTCGCGGCTGTTCCAGGAGGTCCGTGAGAAGCGCGGCCTCGCCTACAGCGTGTACTCGTACACCTCGGGCTTCGCCGACTGCGGACTGTTCGGCGTCTACGCCGGCTGCCGCCCCAGCCAGGTCCACGACGTGCTGAAGATCTGCCGCGACGAGCTCGACCGGGTCGCCCGTGAGGGGCTGGCCGACGACGAGATCGACCGTGCCATCGGCCAGCTCTCGGGCTCGACCGTCCTCGGTCTGGAGGACACCGGCGCGCTCATGAACCGCATCGGCAAGAGCGAGCTGTGCTGGGGCGCGCAGATGTCCGTCGACGACATGCTGGCGAACATAGCCGCGGTCACGCCCGACGACGTGCGCGCCGTCGCCCGGGAGGTCCTGGGGCAGCGGCCCTCGCTGTCGGTGATCGGACCGCTCAAGGACAAGCAGGCAAGCCGGCTGCACGAGGCAGTCTCGTAGTCCGCCGTCTCCCAGTCTCCCAGTCTCCCGCTGACCCGCTGACCCGCTGACCCGCCGACCCGCCGACCCGCTGGATCCTCACCGTCCCCGTCGTCCCCTAGAGAGAGCAGAGCAATGAGCAAGCTGCGTGTGGCCGTCCTCGGCGCCAAGGGCCGCATCGGCTCCGAGGCCGTGCGAGCCGTCGAAGCCGCCGACGACATGGAGCTGGTCGCGGCGCTGGGACGGGGCGACAAGCTGGAGACCCTCGTCGAGACCGGTGCCCAGGTGGCCGTCGAGCTGACCACCCCCACCTCGGTCATGGGCAACCTCGACTTCTGCGTGCGCCACGGCGTCCACGCGGTCGTCGGCACCACCGGCTGGACCGACGAGCGCCTCACGCATCTGCGGACCTCGCTGGCGGCCTCGCCGGAGACCGGAGTGCTGATCGCGCCCAACTTCTCCATCGGCGCCGTCCTCACCATGAAGTTCGCCGCCCAGGCCGCCCGCTGGTTCGAGTCCGTCGAGGTCGTGGAACTGCACCACCCGAACAAGGCGGACGCTCCCTCCGGCACGGCGACGCGCACGGCGCAGCTGATCGCCGCGGCTCGCGCCGAGGCCGGATGCGCCCCGCAGCCGGACGCCACGGTGACCGCCCTCGACGGAGCGCGCGGCGCGGACGTCGACGGGGTGCCGGTGCACGCGGTAAGGCTGCGCGGCCTGCTCGCCCACCAGGAGGTGCTGCTCGGCGGCGAGGGCGAGACCCTCACCCTCCGCCACGACTCCCTGCACCACAGCAGCTTCATGCCGGGCATCCTGCTGGGAGTCCGCCGCGTGGTGCGCACGCCAGGGCTGACCTTCGGCCTCGAGAACTACCTCGACCTCGGCTGAGGATCCCCGGTGCGCGCCAAGATCTCCTACTTCGTCACCGCCGCCGTCCTGGTCGTGTACCTCGTCCTGGTCGGCAGCCGCGGGGTGCTGCTCATCGAGCAGGGCACCCTGCTCACCGTGACCTTCGGCGTGGCGGTGCTGATCCTGCCGGTGATCGGTCTCTGGTTCCTGTGGCAGAACACCCGGTTCGTCAGGAAGGCCAACGCCCTGGCGGCGGAGCTCGACGCCGAGGGGGGACTGCCCGTCGACGAACTGGTCCGTACGCCCGGCGGGCGCATCGACCGCGACTCCGCGGACGCCGTCTTCGCCGAACGCCGTGCGGAGACCGAGGACTCGCCGGACGACTGGCGCTGCTGGTTCCGGCTGGCCGTCGCCTACCACGACGCCCGGGACACCCCGCGGGCCCGCAAGGCGATGCAGCGCGCGATCGCGCTCCACGCGGGAAGGCCGCCCGCGGCCTGACGCGCCTTCCCGGCGCCGTCACACCTCGTGTGGCGGGGCGCCGCCACACGAGGCCGGGTCGGGACCCGCTCAGCGCTGCGTGCCGTACTCCGCGCCCCACGCCTCGATGGTGTCGGCCGCGCGGTCGAACGCCTCGACGCGCGACAGGAAGTCCCCGTTGTGATCGGTGAGCAGGGTGACCGGCTCGTCTCCGTCGCGTACGAGGACCAGGGCCTGCCCCTGGACGGTGCGCGGCAGCCCGAGCCACCGCACCGGCTGCTGCGCGGTCCGCAGGGCCTTCACCTGGGCCCACGGCAGGGTGGTGGTCGAGAGCAGCGCGACATGCCGCAGCCCGTGCCCGCTCACCCAGGTGCCCATGCGCAGGATCCGCAGCGCCCCGCAGATGAGCACCGCGGCGATGCCGATGCAGCCGGCCGCTCCGGCCGTCGCCCCGGCGAAGGCGATGACCATGGCGGCGAGCAGGACGAACGAGGCCAGCAGCAGGAGCAGCGCCGCCCCTCCGACGCGCCAGGGGCCCGGACGGTAGGGGCGCCGCCACAGATCGTGGTCGTCGAACGGCAGTGCGACGTCGTCGTCCGCAGCCGCGGAGTCAAAGGCACGGTCCGCCGTCAGAAAGGGCAGGGGCACGGCTGGTCCTCACTCGTCACCACGTCGGGGGGTTGTGACCGGTGAGGCTACCGAGGCGACCGGCGACCGGCCACCCCAGGGGGCCATGGGGGTGCCTCCGTGTCCACCGGTCGGGGCAGGAGCGTCGGCGCCCCGCGTACCCTTCCGGCCGGAGGCGGGAGCGTCAGCGCTCCTCGGACTCCTGCGCCTGACTCGGGGCCTTCGGCGAGACCGGGGCCTCCAGCGCCGGCAGCCCGAAGAGCAGGGACCCCACCAGCCCGGCCGTCACGGTCAGACCGATCAGCGTACGGCCCGCGACCTGGGACGCGCTCGGCAGCTGCCGGGGCGGGGGTGCGACATTGCTGCGGAAGCGGTCGGCCTCGGCGACGAACGCGAACGGAACGGCTTCTCGCCGGCGGAACATGGTGCGAGCCCCCTCGGGGTCGGTGAGACGAAGTGCGGCTACCCGTACAGACGCGTGTAACCGGGATTCGGTGCCCGAATCCAGCGAATCGGGAGAGGGAGACCGGGACGGTCCGCCCCGCCGATCGTTGAAGCGAGGGACCGTTAGAGAATGGGCGCCGCACGAGCGACGCGACTGGAAGGACCCCCGCCGGTGACCCGGAACCCCGACGACATCAAGCCCAGCCTCCGCAGCGATGTCACCGTCGAGCTGGTGAAGCACACCGCCGGCGACTCCGACGTGCTGTGGGCGGCCCGGGTCTCCACCGCGGGCGAGCAGTCGCTGGACGAGCTCGCCAAGGACCCGGAGCGGTCGAAGGGGCTGATCAACTACCTGATGCGGGACCGCCACGGCAGCCCCTTCGAGCACAACTCGATGACCTTCTTCATCAGCGCCCCGATCTTCGTCTTCCGCGAGTTCATGCGGCACCGCGTCGGCTGGTCCTACAACGAGGAATCCGGCCGGTACCGGGAGCTCCAGCCGGTCTTCTACGTCCCGGACGAGTCGCGCAGGCTCGTGCAGGAGGGCCGCCCCGGCAAGTACGTGTTCGTGGAGGGCACCCGGGCCCAGCAGGAGCTGACCGGACGGGTGATGGAGGACTCGTACCGCCAGGCCTACGAGGCCTACCTGGAGATGCTCGACGCGGGCGTGGCCCGCGAGGTCGCCCGCTCGGTGCTGCCGGTCGGCCTCTACTCGTCGATGTACGCGACCTGCAACGCCCGCTCGCTGATGCACTTCCTGGGGCTGCGCACCCAGCACGAGATGGCCAAGGTCCCGTCCTTCCCGCAGCGGGAGATCGAGATGGTCGGCGAGAAGATGGAGCAGCACTGGGCCGGGCTCATGCCGCTGACCCACGCGGCCTTCAACGCCAACGGCCGGGTGGCCCCGTAGAGCACAGATGTACGGTCAGCCTTCCTCGGTGTCCGTATTGCGGCGTTTCGAGAAGTTCATCTAGGCTGATCAAACGGACCCGGCACTGCTTGAACCCCCGAGCAGGCAGTGCCGGGCTCCACTGGGCAGGGATACGTCACGTCCCCCGAGGGGACCTTCCGCGCAGGGCAGCGAGTAGCGTGTTACCCATGGCACCGATCTCGACTCCGCAGACCCCCTTCGGGCGGGTCCTCACCGCCATGGTCACGCCGTTCACGGCGGACGGCGCGCTCGACCTCGACGGCGCGCAGCGGCTCGCCACCCACCTGGTGGACGCAGGCAACGACGGCCTGATCATCAACGGCACCACCGGTGAGTCCCCGACCACCGGCAACGCGGAGAAAGACCAGCTCGTCCGTGCCGTCCTGGAGGCGGTGGGCGACCGGGCGCACGTGGTCGCCGGGATCGGTACCAACGACACCCGCCACAGCATCGAGCTGGCACGTGCCGCCGAGCGCGCAGGCGCGCACGGCCTGCTGGCCGTCACGCCGTACTACAACAAGCCCCCGCAGGAGGGCCTGTACCGGCACTTCACGGCCATCGCCGACAGCACCGCGCTCCCGGTGATGCTGTACGACATCCCCGGCCGCAGCGGCGTCCCGATCGACACCGAGACGATCGTGCGCCTCGCGGCCCACCCGCGGATCGTGGCGAACAAGGACGCCAAGGGCGACCTCGGCCGTGCGAGCTGGGCCATCGCCCGCAGCGGGCTCGCCTGGTACTCGGGCGACGACATGCTGAACCTCCCCCTGCTGTCCGTGGGCGCCATCGGCTTCGTCTCCGTGGTCGGCCATGTCGTCACCCCGGAGCTCCGTGCCCTGGTCGACGCCTACACCGCGGGTGACGTGCAGAAGGCGACCGAGATCCACCAGAAGCTGCTTCCGGTCTTCACCGGCATGTTCCGCACCCAGGGCGTCATCACCAGCAAGGCCGCGCTCGCCCTCCAGGGACTGCCCGCGGGCCCGCTCCGGCTTCCGCTCGTCGAGCTCAGCGAGGCCGAGACCGCCCAGCTGAAGATCGATCTCGCGGCCGGCGGGGTACAGCTGTAACCACAGACTTCACAACTGAATACGTTCAACTGAATACGAACGACCAGACGACAACAGCAAGTGCACGAATGTCATGCGCGCCACGTGCCCAAGCGGTACGTGGCGCGTGTAGTGAGGAGAGTCTTTTGAGTCATCCGCATCCCGAACTCGGCGCTCCGCCGAAGCTCCCCAAGGGTGGCCTGCGCGTCACACCGCTCGGCGGTCTCGGTGAGATCGGCCGCAACATGACCGTCTTCGAGTACGACGGCCGGCTCCTGATCGTCGACTGCGGCGTCCTCTTCCCCGAGGAGGAGCAGCCCGGCGTCGACCTGATCCTGCCGGACTTCACCACCCTGGTGGACCGGCTCGACGACGTCGAGGCCATCGTGCTCACGCACGGCCACGAGGACCACATCGGCGGGGTGCCCTACCTCCTCCGCCTCAAGCCGGACATCCCGCTGATCGGCTCCAAGCTGACCCTCGCCCTGATCGAGGCCAAGCTCCAGGAGCACCGCATCCGTCCGTACACCCTGGAAGTCGCGGAGGGGCGGCGCGAGGACGTCGGTCCCTTCGACTGCGAGTTCGTCGCGGTCAACCACTCCATCCCGGACGCCCTCGCGGTCGCCATCCGCACCCCCGCGGGGCTGGTCGTGCACACGGGCGACTTCAAGATGGACCAGCTCCCGATGGACGGGCGCCTGACGGACCTGCACGCATTCGCACGTCTGAGCGAGGAGGGCATCGACCTCCTGCTGTCCGACTCCACGAACGCCGAGGTACCCGGCTTCGTACCGGCCGAGCGGGACATCTCCAACGTACTGCGCGGGGTCTTCGCGAACGCCCGGAAGCGCATCATCGTCGCCAGCTTCGCCAGCCACATCCACCGGGTGCAGCAGATCCTGGACGCGGCCCACGAGTACGGCCGCAAGGTCGCCTTCGTCGGCCGGTCCATGGTCCGCAACATGGGCATCGCCCGCGACCTCGGGTACCTCAGGGTGCCGTCCGGGCTCGTCGTGGACGTCAAGACGCTCGACGACCTGCCCGACGACAAGGTCGTGCTGATCTGCACCGGATCCCAGGGCGAGCCGATGGCGGCGCTGTCCCGGATGGCCAACCGGGACCACCAGATCCGGATCGTGCAGGGCGACACGGTGATCCTCGCGTCGTCGCTGATCCCGGGCAACGAGAACGCGGTCTACCGCGTGATCAACGGGCTCAGCCGCTGGGGCGCGAACGTCGTCCACAAGGGCAACGCCAAGGTCCACGTCTCGGGCCACGCCTCGGCCGGCGAGCTGCTGTACTTCTACAACATCTGCAAGCCGAGGAACCTGATGCCGGTCCACGGCGAGTGGCGCCACCTCCGCGCCAACGCCGAGCTCGGAGCGCTGACGGGTATCCCCAAGGACCACATCGTGATCGCCGAGGACGGGGTGGTCGTCGACCTGGTCGACGGCAGGGCCAGGATCAGCGGCAAGGTCCAGGCCGGGTACGTCTACGTGGACGGTCTCTCCGTCGGCGATGTCACCGAGGCCTCGCTGAAGGACCGCCGCATCCTCGGAGAGGAAGGCATCATCTCGGTCTTCGTCGTGGTCGACTCCACGACCGGGAAGATCGTGGGCGGGCCGCACATCCACTCGCGTGGATCCGGAATCGACGACGGGGCCTTCGACGCGGTGATCCCCAGGATCGAGGAAGCCGTCCAGAAGTCCGCCGCCGACGGAGTCGCCGAGCCCCACCAGCTCCAGCAGCTCATCCGCCGCACGATCGGCAAGTGGATCTCCGACACCTACCGTCGCCGACCGATGATCCTGCCGGTGGTCGTGGAGGTCTGACGGTTCGTCGGCCGCGCTGGGAGCGGGGCGGCCCTCGATTTGCATCGGGCCGCCCCGCTCCAGTACGTTGGCGTCTCCGCCCGAGGGAAACCCGATGCGCCGGTGTGCGCTCGAAAGGCTTCCAGAACGGCGCGGAAATCCGACTCGGAATCTCTGATAAAGTCGGAACCGCCGAAAGGCAGCCGAAAGGCGAAAGGCCCTCCAACGGCCACTGGAAATGGATTCCGAACCGGGAACGGAACGGAAAACGGATCTGGTAGGGTTGGAAACACCGAAGGGAAGCGCCCGGAGGAAAGCCTCAGAGAGTGTTCTGTGGGTGAGTACGAAGGAAGCGTCCGTTCCTTGAGAACTCAACAGCGTGCCAAAAGTCAACGCCAGATATGTTGATAACCCCGTCCATCCGGATCATTTTCGGTTCGGTTGGTCGTGGTTCCTTTGAATAACACAGCGAGGACGCTGTATAGAGTTTCGGTGGTCATAGCGTTAGGGAAACGCCCGGTTACATTCCGAACCCGGAAGCTAAGCCTTTCAGCGCCGATGGTACTGCAGGGGGGACCCTGTGGGAGAGTAGGACGCCGCCGAACAATCATTGGGCCTCAACCCCCGAGTGGAAACTCGGGGGTTGAGGCCTTTTTGCGTTGCCGAACCGCTTCTCTGTACGGCACGGGGAGCCCCTTCCGGCCGGCCATGTGAGGAGCAGCTCATCGCTGACGCGGACTCAGAGAGACGTCCCCGGCCTGATTAGGAGCACACGTCAGCTCGGGGTATGCTTCATTCCGTTGCCGAGCGGAAGCCCGCGATGAGGCAACAGGCCCCTATAGCTCAGTCGGTAGAGCGTCTCCATGGTAAGGAGAAGGTCAACGGTTCGATTCCGTTTGGGGGCTCCGAACGGAAACTGGCCCCCCGCCCGGAGGCGGGGGGCCAGTTTCGTGTGTGCGTGGTCTCGTCCGTTGAAGGCGGTTCCCTTCACGTCCCGTCAGGTGCCGTGCGGCTCCGGGACGCGCATCGCGAGGATCGCCATGTCGTCCGAGGCCGGCTCGGCCGCGAAACGCTCGACCGCGCGCAGCACCCGTGCCGCGACCGCCCCGGCCGTCAGGCCCGTGCACGTCGTCAGCACATCGGTCAGACCGTCGTCCCCCAGCATGCGGGTGCCCTCACGGCGTTCCGTCACGCCGTCGGTGACACAGAGGAGCACGTCGCCCGGATCGAGCGTGACGGTCTGCTCGTACAGTTCCAGATCCTCCATCACCCCCAGCAGCGGCTGGGGCTCCGCCGCGGGCTCCACGGAGCCGTCCTGCCGCAGCCGCAGCGGTAGCGGGTGTCCGGCGCAGACCACCTTCAGGAGCGCCGAGCCGTCCTCCTGGGGCCAGAGCTCGCCGTACAGCAGGGTGAGGAAGCGGCTACGGGACCCCTCGTCGAGGATGGCCGCGTTGAGGCGCTCCAGCACCGCCGGACCGCCGAAGCCCTCCCGGGCGAGCAGGCGCAGGGCGTGGCGGGCGAGGCCGGTGACCGCGGCCGCCTCCGGGCCCGTGCCGCAGACGTCGCCGATGGCGAATCCGTACGCCCCGTCGCGGATCGGGAAGAGGTCGTAGAAGTCCCCGCCGACCTCGTTGCCCTCGCCGGCCGCGCGGTAGATGACCTCCACCTCCACGCCCGGTACCTGCGGCAGGCCCGGCGGCAGCAGGCTGCGCTGCAGCGACTGGCTGATGGCCGTGCGCTCGGAGTAGAGCCTGGCGTTGTCCAGGGCGAGGGCGGCCCGGCGGGACAGGTCCTCGGCCAGTTCCAGGATCTCCTGGCGGAAATGGTCGTCGGACGGCTTGCCCAGCGTCAGCATGCCGATGACGCGGTTCCGGGCGACGAGGGGAAGGACCACGGTCTCGCCGCCGACCGCGGAGGCCGTGGCCAGGGTCGTGCCGATCCCGGACGACAGATGGGTGGCGCCGAGGCCGAGTTCACGCATGGACGTGCGCAGAGCGGCCTGGTGCGCCGCGTGGGCCGGGGCGGTCCACACGCGGGCGCCGGGCGTCGGAACGGGGTCCGGCGGGTCGATTTTGGAGAGCAGTGCCTTGAGGCCGTCGATGCGGTCCTCGTCCTCGTGCAGGACGTACGAGAGGTACGGCTCGGAGGACTGGTCGGAGATCGTGTAGACGGCGCACCAGGTGGCGAGCGTCGGCACCGTCATCTGCGCCATGAGAGCCAGCGTCTGGTCGCGGTCCAGCGTGCCCGCCAGCAGGTCCGAGGCCTCGACGAGGAAGCTGAGGGAGCCCCGGCGCAGACGCTCCAGTTCGCCCAGACGTGCGGACTCGACGGCGAGCGCGATGCGGTCGGCGGCGAACTGCAGGCGCAGCGCCTCCTCGTTGGAGTAGCGGCCGGAGGCCTCGGCGGCGACGCCGAGGGAGCCGGTGAGCCTGCCCTCGACCTTCAGCGGGACGGTGACGACGGAACGCATGCCGGTGCCGCCGAGGAGCGGGACGGCTCCGGGGACCGAGGTGAGGTCCTCGTGGACGGCGGGCATGCGGGCCGAGCCGTACCGGCCCGTCCCCGCCTCGACCGGGACACGGGCGAAGCGCTGGCGGGCCGAGGGGAGCCCGGTGGTGGCCCGTACCTCGAGTTCCGTCTCGTCGTCGGTGGCCAGGAGAAGGAACGCCGCGTCTCCGTCGAGCATGTCGCGGGCGCGTTCGACCGTGCGCTGGAGGAGGCCGTCGAGGTCGTCCGGCGCCGGGGAGCCGATGAAGACCTCGAAGGGATCGGCGCTGCGGTGGTCGTGGCCGGCGCCGTCGGCCGCGGGGGCACGCGTCGGCGTCTGGAGCACGGCCCGCTCGTAGTCGCGCACCAGCAGGCAGACGGTGGACGCCTCGCCCTGGGTGTCGCGCACGCGGAGGTGGGAGGCGTAGACGGGGACCACCCGGCCGTCCGTGCCGCGGATGCCGTAGCTGCCCTCCCAGCGGGAGAGCTGCAGCGCCTCGGCGAGGCCGGTGCCGATGCCGGGCGTGTGCGGCCAGGCGGCGAGGTCGCCGAGCGGTTTGCCGATCACCTGGTCCGCCGGGTACCCGAAGAGGTGCTCGGCGTCGTCGTTCCAGGAGCCCACGGCACCGTTGCGGTCGATCTGGACGACGGCGACGCGGACGCGCTCGTCGGCGACCGGGAGGAGGTCGACCGGGAGGACCGGACCCGCCGAGCGGGTTCCCACGGTGCGCTGCGGAAGGTCGAGTTGGAACCAGACGTGCTTGCGGGTCGGCGTGTACTCGACGCCCCATCGGGAGGCGAGGGCGGCGCAGAGCAGCAGTCCGCGTCCGTTCTCCCGGTCGGGATGGGCGACGGCCCTGCTGCCGCCCTGCATGGGGATCTCGCGTTCCGGATAGCGGTCGGCGACCTCGACCCGTACGCCTTCCGCGGTGCGCAGGCAGAGCACGTCCGCGGCGGTACCGGCGTGGATCACCGCGTTGGTGACGAGTTCACTGGTGAGGACGACGGCGTCGTCGACGACGTCGGAGTGCCCCCAGCCCTGGAGGGTGTCGCGGACGAACGCGCGCGCCGTGGCCACCGACCGCCCGACCGGATCGAAGCTGGCAGCCGCCCGTGCGGTGATCTCGGAACTCCTCGTACGCGTCTCGACGCCCGGCTCGGCCATGGTCGATGTCCGCCCCTCCCGGTGCCCGGTCTGGTAGTCCTTGCGCCATGCCGCCCCCCGCCGGGCGACCGGGGCGGTTGGACAGCCGGATGCCAGGTTACTTACCTTCGCTGTCCGAGCGGATGCCGGTCACCGCCGTTTCCGCCTTACAGGGGTGGGGACGCTATGCGAAGCTGCCGAACTGTTATGGCCTGGTTCGGCCGCGGTGAAACACTGGGCAAGCTTCCTGAGACAGCCCGAGCAATACGGTCAACCCCTGCGGGAGGGACACGGTGGAGTCTGGTGCAACGTCGCGTGGCGCGGGCACGCGCGCACAAGGCGGACAGTCCCGGAGGAATCAGTCACGTGGGGGAACGACCCCCGTGGACACCGCGGCCCTGAACCGGCTTCTCGCCGCCCTGTCGGCCATGCGGGACGGGAACTTCCGCAAGCGGCTGACTGTCTCTGGCGACGGGGTGATGGCCGAGATCGCCGCCGTCTTCAACGAGGTCGCGGACCGCAATCTGCATCTGACCGGAGAGCTCGCGCGTGTCCGGCGTGTCGTGGGCCGTGAGGGGAAACTCACGGAGCGGCTGGACCCCGGCGCCTGCGAGGGCTCCTGGGCCGCCGCGATCGAGGCGTCCAACGAACTGGTGGACGACCTCGCGCGGCCGGTGTCGGAGGTCGGCCGGGTGCTGTCGGCGGTGGCGGAGGGTGATCTGGAGCACCGCATGGAGCTCCGGTCGCACGCGGCGGACGGCTCGGACGGGGCGGTGCGGCCGCTGCGTGGCGAGTTCCTGAAGGTCGCGCGCACGGTGAACAACCTGGTGGACCAGCTGTCCGCGTTCACCGACGAAGTGACCCGGGTCGCACTGGAGGTCGGCACCGAGGGCAAGCTCGGCGGCCAGGCCCAGGTGCGCGGTATGTCCGGTTCCTGGAAAGACCTCACGGATTCCGTGAACACCATGGCGTACCGGCTGACGGCTCAGGTGCGGGACATCGCCCTGGTGACGACGGCGGTCGCCAAGGGCGATCTGTCGCGCAAGGTCACCGTGCACGTCGCCGGTGAGATGCTCCAGCTGAAGAACACCGTCAACACGATGGTGGACCAGCTGTCCTCGTTCTCCTCCGAGGTGACCCGGGTCGCCCGCGAGGTGGGTACGGAGGGCGAGCTGGGCGGCCAGGCGGTGGTGCCGGGCGTCGCCGGCGTGTGGAAGGACCTCACCGACTCCGTCAACACGATGGCGGGCAATCTGACCTCTCAGGTGCGGGGCATCGCCGAGGTCACGACGGCGGTCGCGAACGGCGATCTGTCGCAGAAGGTCACGGTGAGCGCGCGGGGCGAGGTCGCCCAGCTGGCCGAGACCATCAACCAGATGACCGAGACCCTCCGCACGTTCGCGGACGAAGTGACCAGGGTGGCGAGCGAGGTCGGTGCCGAGGGCCTGCTCGGCGGCCAGGCGCAGGTGCCCGGCGCTGCGGGCACCTGGAAGGACCTCACCGACTCGGTCAACACCGTCTTCCGCAACCTCACCACGCAGGTGCGGGACATCGCGCAGGTGACGACGGCGGTGGCGAACGGCGATCTGTCGCAGAAGGTCACGGTCGACGTCGCGGGCGAGATGCTCGAGCTGAAGAACACCGTCAACACCATGGTGGACCAGCTGCAGTCGTTCGGCTCCGAGGTGACCCGGGTGGCCCGGGAGGTCGGCGTCGAGGGCCGGCTGGGCGGTCAGGCAGCGGTGCCGGGCGCTGCGGGTACGTGGAAGGACCTGACCGACTCGGTGAACACGGCGTTCCGCAATCTCACCGGCCAGGTGCGGGACATCGCGCAGGTGACGACGGCGGTGGCGAACGGCGATCTGTCGCAGAAGGTCACGGTCGACGTCGCGGGCGAGATGCTCGAGCTGAAGAACACCGTCAACACGATGGTGGCGCAGCTGTCCTCGTTCGCCGACCAGGTGACGCGCATGGCCCGGGACGTGGGGACGGAGGGCCGGCTCGGCGGCCAGGCGCGGGTCGACGGAGTGTCCGGGACCTGGAAGGAGCTCACCGACTCCGTCAACTTCATGGCCGGCAATCTGACGTCGCAGGTGCGTCAGATCGCCCAGGTGACCACGGCGGTGGCGCGCGGTGATCTGTCGCAGAAGATCGATGTGGACGCGCGCGGCGAGATCCTGGAGCTGAAGAACACCATCAACACGATGGTGGACCAGCTGTCGGCGTTCGCCGAGCAGGTGACCCGGGTGGCCCGTGAGGTGGGCACGGACGGGCGCCTCGGCGGTCAGGCGCAGGTGCCGGGCGTGGCCGGTGTGTGGCGGGACCTGACGGACTCGGTGAACGGCATGGCCGGGAACCTCACGGCCCAGGTCCGCAACATCGCCCAGGTCGCCACGGCGGTGGCGCGCGGTGATCTGTCGCAGAAGATCGATGTGGACGCGCGCGGCGAGATCCTGGAGCTGAAGAACACCCTCAACACGATGGTGGACCAGCTCTCGAACTTCGCCGAGCAGGTCACCCGGGTGGCCCGTGAGGTGGGCACCGAGGGCATCCTGGGCGGCCAGGCCGAGGTGCAGGGAGTCTCCGGCACCTGGAAGGACCTCACCCAGTCCGTCAACTTCATGGCGAACAACCTGACCAGCCAGGTGCGCAACATCGCCGAGGTGACGACGGCGGTCGCCAAGGGCGACCTGTCGAAGAAGATCACGGTCGACGCCAAGGGCGAGATCCTGGAGCTGGTCACGACCGTCAACACGATGGTGGACCAGCTCTCCAACTTCGCCGACGAGGTCACGCGGGTGGCGCGGGAGGTGGGCACCGAGGGCATCCTCGGCGGCCAGGCCCGGGTCCGCGGCGTCACGGGAATCTGGAAGGACCTCAGCGACAACGTCAACCTGATGGCCAACAACCTGACCAGCCAGGTGCGGAACATCTCCAGGGTGTCCTCGGCGGTCGCCAACGGCGATCTGACGAAGAAGGTGACGGTCGAGGCCCGCGGCGAGGTCGCGGAACTCGCCGACACCGTCAACACCATGGTGAAGACCCTGTCGTCGTTCGCGGCGGAGGTCACGCGGGTGGCGCGGGAGGTGGGCACCGAGGGCATCCTCGGCGGCCAGGCCCGGGTGCCGGGCGTCGCGGGTACCTGGAAGGACCTCACCGAGTCGGTGAACTCGATGGCGTCCAACCTGACCGGGCAGGTGCGGCAGATCGCGACGGTCACCACCGCCATCGTCAAGGGCGATCTCACCAAGAAGATCGACATCGACGCGCGCGGCGAGATCCAGGACCTCAAGGACACCATCAACACGATGGTGGACCAGCTGTCGTCGTTCGCCGAGGAGGTCACCCGGGTGGCCCGGGAGGTGGGCACGGACGGCATGCTCGGCGGCCAGGCGCGGGTGCGTGACGTGGACGGCACCTGGCGGGACCTGACGGAGTCCGTGAACGAGATGGCCGGGAACCTGACCCGGCAGGTGCGCGCGATCGCCGCCGTCGCCACCGCGGTGACCCGCGGCGACCTCAACCTGAAGATCGACGTGGACGCGGCGGGCGAGATCCAGGTCCTGCAGGACAACATCAACACGATGATCGCCAATCTGCGCGACACCACCCTGGCCAACGAGGAGCAGGACTGGCTGAAGGGCAACCTGGCCCGCATCTCCGGTCTGATGCAGGGCCGGCGGGACCTCGACGACGTCGCCTCGCTGATCATGAGCGAGCTGACACCGGTGGTCTCGGCGCAGCACGGCGCGTTCTTCCTGGCCATGCCGACCGGTGGCGGGGACGAGCTGGGCTCGGGCGGTGAGAGCTCGTACGAGCTGGTGATGCGGGCCAGTTACGGCTACTCCGCCGGGCTGATGCCCACCTCGTTCCGGCCGGGGGAGACCCTGATCGGCACGGCGGCCGAGGAGAAGCGGACGATCCAGGTCAATGTCCCGCCGGGGTACCTGAAGATCTCGTCGGGGCTCGGCGAGGCGTCGCCGGCGCATGTGATCGTGCTGCCGGTGCTGTTCGAGGGCAAGGTGCTCGGGGTGATCGAGCTGGCCTCGTTCCAGCCGTTCACCCAGATCCAGCGCGACTTCCTGAACCAGATCGCCGAGATGATCGCGACCAGCGTCAACACCATCAGCGTGAACACCAAGACCGAGGTGCTGCTCAAGCAGTCCCAGGAGCTGACCGAGCAGCTGCGGGAGCGTTCGGAGGAACTGGAGAACCGGCAGAAGGCGCTGCAGTCCTCCAACGCCGAACTGGAGGAGAAGGCCGAGCTGCTGGCCCAGCAGAACCGGGACATCGAGGTGAAGAACACCGAGATCGAGGAGGCACGGCAGGTGCTGGAGGAGCGGGCCGAGCAGCTCGCGGTCTCCATGCGCTACAAGTCCGAGTTCCTGGCGAACATGTCGCACGAGCTGAGGACCCCGCTGAACTCGCTGCTGATCCTCGCCAAGCTGCTGGCGGACAACGCGGACACCAACCTGACGCCGAAGCAGGTGGAGTTCGCCGAGACGATCCACGGGGCCGGGTCGGATCTGCTGCAGCTCATCAACGACATCCTCGATCTGTCGAAGGTCGAGGCGGGCAAGATGGACGTCAGCCCGACCCGTATCGCCCTGGTGCAGCTCGTCGACTACGTGGAGGCGACGTTCCGGCCGCTCACGGTGGAGAAGGGGCTCGACTTCTCGGTGCGGGTCTCGCCGGAGCTGCCCGCGACGCTCCACACGGACGAGCAGCGGTTGCTGCAGGTGCTGCGCAACCTTCTGTCGAACGCCGTGAAGTTCACCGACACCGGCGCGGTGGAGCTGGTGATCCGGCCGGCGAGCGCGGATGTGCCGCAGTCGATCCGCGAGCAGTTGCTGGAGGCCGGTTCGCTGCGCGACGCCGACGGCGACCTGATCGCCTTCTCGGTCACCGACACCGGCATCGGGATCGCGGCCAGCAAGATGCGGGTGATCTTCGAGGCGTTCAAGCAGGCCGACGGCACGACCAGCCGCAAGTACGGCGGTACCGGCCTGGGGTTGTCGATCAGCCGGGAGATCGCCCGGCTGCTCGGCGGCGAGATCCACGCGGCGAGCGAGCCGGGCCGCGGCTCGACGTTCACGCTGTACCTGCCGCTGCACCCGAGCGAACTGCCGCCGCAGGGCTACCCGCAGCTCGTACCCGGTTCCGGGACGCAGGCTCCGGCACTGGGCGACGCGTCGTCGGCCGAGCATCCGCAGGGGGCGCAGGAGCCCTCGGCGGGGGAGCCGAACGGCGCCACCGGTACGCTGTTCCGCCGCCGCCGCAAGGCGCTGGGGGCCGCGGACCTGCGGCACGCGCTGCCCGGGCAGCCCACGGCGGCTTCGGGATCCGTGCAGGAGTCCTGGACGGGGCAGTCCCCGCAGGAGCAGGGGGCGGAGCCGCGCCGCAGCTACGAGTTCCACAGCGAGAAGGTGCTGATCGTCGACGACGACATCCGCAACGTCTTCGCGCTCACCAGCGTGCTGGAGCAGCACGGCCTGTCCGTGCTGTACGCGGAGAACGGGCGGGAGGGGATCGAAGTGCTGGAGCAGCACGACGATGTGACGGTCGTACTGATGGACATCATGATGCCCGAGATGGACGGCTACGCCACGACGACGGCGATCCGCAGGATGCCGCAGTTCGCCGGTCTGCCGATCATCGCGCTCACGGCGAAGGCGATGAAGGGGGACCGGGAGAAGGCGATCGAGTCGGGCGCTTCCGACTACGTCACCAAGCCGGTCGACCCCGATCATCTTCTCGCTGTGATGGAGCAGTGGATGCGCGGAAAGTGACGGGGGTTGCCCGCCCGCGCATCACAGTCTGATTGCGGACCGTACGGATTCTCATGGATCGCTGACTGACTGTGCCCGAAGGCGTGTGGGGAGGTGGGATCCGGGGAACCTTCTCGTCTCCCACCGCGTTTCTGCTACGTGCACAGTGACATCGCGGTGACAGGGTGTGGCGACGGGCGGGGTGCGGCTACCATGACCGGCACAAGGACGGGCGGCGCAAGGGAGTCGTCCCTCGGGGCGGTGCCCGGTGTCTCCTCCGGCTCATCGAGCTGGGGAGACCCCAAGCCGGGGCGAGGAGGGCGAGGCATGGTGCAGAAGGCCAAGATCCTCCTGGTCGATGACCGGCCGGAGAATCTGCTGGCGCTGGAGGCCATCCTCTCCGCGCTCGATCAGACGCTGGTTCGGGCATCGTCAGGGGAGGAAGCGCTCAAAGCGCTGCTGACGGACGACTTCGCGGTCATTCTGCTGGACGTCCAGATGCCGGGAATGGACGGATTCGAGACCGCGGCGCACATCAAGCGCCGGGAACGGACCAGGGACATCCCGATCATCTTCCTGACCGCGATCAACCACGGCCCGCACCACACCTTCCGCGGGTACGCCGCGGGCGCGGTGGACTACATCTCCAAACCGTTCGACCCGTGGGTGCTCCGGGCGAAGGTCTCCGTCTTCGTCGAGCTCTACATGAAGAACTGCCAACTGCGCGAGCAGGCGGCCCTGCTCCGGCTCCAGCTGGAGGGCGGCGGGCACGGCGCGGGCGAGACCAAGGAGCCCGCGGGGCTCCTCGCCGAACTGTCCGCGCGGCTCGCGGCGGTCGAGGAGCAGGCCGAGGCACTGTCCAAGCAACTCGACGACGAGTCGGCGGACGCGGCGGCCGTCGCCACGGCGGCGCACCTCGAGCGCAAACTCACCGGGCTGCGCAGGGCGCTGGACGCCCTGGAGCCCGGAGCGGGCGCCGGTTCGCCCACGCTTCCGTCGCAGAGCTGAGGGCTGTCCCGTCATCGCCGCGCGCCCGCCGGGGACCACGGGACAGCCCTGAGGGCCTGTTGGCAGAGCGCTGGTCACGGAGACTTGTTGAGGCGCAGTGACCGGGCGGGTCACCGGCCCGCGACACCCCGCACCGCACGCTGGCGCCGTGCCCCATCGCCCGGGAGCACCGGTGGGAGGACGATCCTCGGCGGTGCGGCCTTCCCCCCGGGCTCCGGGCCCGGGGAGGTTCCATGCCTTGCCGGAGGCCCGTGGAGGCTCCAGACTCGATCCCCGGGCCCGCGGAGCGCCAGGGCGTGCGACGCCGTGACCCTCCCCGGCAGAGCGTCGCGGTCACCCGGCCGGCGCCGCGGCCGGGCGAAGCCCGCCGGAAACGGCGCCTGCGCCTGGCCGCTGAGCGAGTGTCAGCTTGCCGACACGGCAGCGGCGACACGAACGGGTGAACCGGTGGGCACACGTGTCCCCCGCCCCCCACACCGGTAACCTCACCACCATGGCCTCACGTACGTCCGGCAAGGGTTCCCACGGCGCGGCGGGCACCGCGCAGCCGCGCGCCGGCCGTACGACCGGCGCCGCGAAGAAGGCGGCGCCCGCCAAGAAGGGTGCGGCGGCGAAGCCGGCGCCGAAGCGCGCCCCGGCGAAGAAGGCGCCCGCCCGCAGGGCGGCGGCGAAGAAGGCCGCACCCAGGCCCGCGCCGAGCCCCACCGGCGGGGTGCTGTGGCTGATCCGCGCCATGTGGCTCGGCATCGCGCACGCCCTCGGTGCCGTGCTGCGCGGCATAGGACGCGGCGCCAAGGGGCTCGACCCGGTGCACCGCAAGGACGGGCTGGCGCTCCTGCTGCTCGCCCTCTCGCTGGTCGTCGCCGCGGGCACCTGGTCCCATCTGCGCGGCCCGGTCGGCGACCTCGTGCGGATGCTCGTCACCGGCGCCTTCGGCCGGCTCGATCTGCTCGTGCCGATCCTGCTCGTCGCGATCGCCGTACGGCTGATCCTCTACCCCGAGCGGCCCGAGGCCAACGGCCGCATCGTCATCGGGCTCACGGCCCTGGTCGTCGGCGTGCTCGGCCAGGTCCACATCGCCTGCGGCTCACCGGGGCGCGGCGACGGCGCGGAGGCGATGCAGGCGGCGGGCGGACTGATCGGCTGGGCCGCCTCCAAGCCGCTGATCTTCATGATGACCGAGGTCCTCGCCGTACCGCTGCTGGTGCTGCTCACCGTCTTCGGCCTGCTCGTCGTCACCGCCACGCCGGTCAACGCCATCCCGCAGCGGCTGCGCAGGCTCGGGGTCGGCCTCGGGCTGCTGGAGGGCCCGTACCAGCGCGGTGAGGACGAGGCGGGGGAGCCGGGGGAGCACGACGCGGACTGGCGCGAGGCGCGTCCTCCGCGCCGCCGCACCTCCGCGCCCCGGGGCCCGGAGGCGTACGACGCCGACCGGGCGGAGGAGGCGGCGCTGTCCCGGCGCCGGCGCCGCGGGCCCTCCGCGCAGCCCGACGCGGGCCGGCCGATGGACGCCGTCGACGTCGCCGCCGCCGCGGCTGCCGCGCTCGACGGGGCCGTCCTCAACGGGATGCCGCCGTCACCCGTCGTCGCCGGGCTGACCCGCGACCTCACCGCCGACCGGGAGCAGGCCGCCGGACCGCTGCCCGGTGCGCGGACCGGGCAGCCCGCGGCCGCGCCGCCCGCGGCGGAGGAGGCGAGGGCCCCGTCGGGCCCGGTGCCCGATCTGACCAAGCCCGCGCCCGACAAGCCGCAGTCCCTGCCGCCGCGGGCCGAGCAGCTCCAGCTCTCCGGGGACATCACCTACGGGCTGCCGTCCCTCGATCTGCTGGAGCGCGGCGGACCGGGCAAGAGCCGCAGCGCGGCCAACGACGTGATCGTCGCCGCGCTGACGAACGTCTTCTCGGAGTTCAAGGTCGACGCCGCCGTCACCGGTTTCACCCGCGGACCGACGGTCACCCGGTACGAGGTCGAGCTCGGCCCCGCCGTGAAGGTCGAGCGCATCACCGCGCTGACCAAGAACATCGCCTACGCCGTGGCGAGCCCCGATGTGCGGATCATCTCGCCGATCCCCGGCAAGTCCGCCGTCGGCATCGAGATCCCGAACACCGACCGGGAGATGGTCAACCTCGGCGACGTGCTGCGGCTGGCGGACGCGGCCGAGGACGACCACCCCATGCTGGTCGCGCTCGGCAAGGACGTCGAGGGCGGCTATGTCATGGCCAACCTGGCGAGCATGCCGCACATCCTGGTCGCCGGTGCCACCGGCTCCGGCAAGTCCTCCTGCGTGAACTGCCTGATCACCTCCGTGATGATGCGGGCCACCCCCGAGGACGTCCGGATGGTCCTCGTCGACCCCAAGCGGGTCGAGCTCACCGCCTACGAGGGCATCCCGCACCTGATCACGCCGATCATCACCAACCCCAAGCGGGCCGCGGAGGCCCTGCAGTGGGTGGTGCGCGAGATGGACCTGCGCTACGACGACCTCGCCGCGTACGGATTCCGGCACATCGACGACTTCAACCGGGCCGTGCGCGGCGGCCGTGTGAAGGCGCCCGAGGGCAGCGAGCGGGAGCTCCAGCCCTACCCGTACCTGCTGGTGATCGTCGACGAACTGGCGGACCTGATGATGGTCGCCCCGCGGGACGTCGAGGACGCCATCGTGCGGATCACCCAGTTGGCCCGTGCCGCCGGTATCCATCTGGTCCTGGCCACACAGCGGCCCTCGGTCGACGTGGTCACCGGTCTGATCAAGGCGAACGTCCCCTCGCGGCTGGCCTTCGCCACGTCCTCCCTGGCCGACAGCCGGGTCATCCTGGACCAGCCGGGCGCGGAGAAGCTGATCGGCAAGGGCGACGGCCTGTTCCTGCCGATGGGAGCCGGGAAGCCCACCCGTATGCAGGGCGCCTTCGTGACCGAGGAGGAGGTCGCGGCCGTCGTACGCCACTGCAAGGAGCAGATGGCCCCCGTGTTCCGGGACGACGTGGTGGTCGGGACGAAGCAGAAGAAGGAGATCGACGAGGACATCGGCGACGACCTCGACCTGCTCTGCCAGGCCGCCGAGCTGGTGGTCTCCACACAGTTCGGCTCGACGTCCATGCTGCAGCGCAAGCTCCGGGTCGGTTTCGCCAAGGCGGGCCGCCTCATGGACCTCATGGAGTCCAGGAACATCGTGGGCCCCAGTGAGGGCTCCAAGGCGCGCGACGTCCTGGTGAAACCCGATGAGCTGGATGGAGTGCTCGCGGTGATCCGTGGGGAGTCTGATTCGTAAGGAAGGGCGAGGCAACCGTTTGCCTTGGTCGCACGTCAAGTTGGATGGAGGGCGGGACGTTCCCCGTGCTCCATCCGACGTGACGTACGGCCATTCCGATGGCGTACAAACTGCATCCGCCCGGTTGCCCCACCCTTTCGTACCACCCATAGACTGAACCTCCAGCAGGTGGCTACACGCTCGAAAGGCGCCCCCGTGTCCATCGGCAACTCCCCCGAAGACGACCGTCCTTCTCTCGAAGACGACGGGCCTTCGATCGGCCGCTCGCTACGCCAGGCGCGCACCGACGCAGGTCTGACCGTCGACGAGGTCAGTACCTCCACCCGTGTGCGCGTCCCCATCGTGCAGGCGATCGAACAGGACGACTTCTCGCGCTGTGGCGGCGACGTCTACGCGCGCGGGCACGTCAGGACACTCGCGCGCGCCGTGGGGCTGGATCCGGACCCCCTCGTCGCGCGGTACGACGCCGAGCACGGCGGACGTCCGTCGCCGACGCCGGCGGCCCCGCTCTTCGAGGCGGAGCGCATCCGCCCCGAGCGCAGGCGCCCCAACTGGACCGCCGCGATGGTCGCGGCGATCGTCGCCGTCATCGGCTTCGTCGGCTTCACCCTCTTCAGCGGCCCCGACGGTGCCGACGGCACCAAGCAGGTCGCCGAGGGCTCCGCGCCCGAGAAGGCCAGCCCCGAGCCGCCCCCGGTCAAGCCGGTGGCGCCCAAGCCCGAGGCCTCCGAGAGCGCCATCGCCGCCGTCCCGCAGGACAAGGTGACGGTCAAGCTGACCGCGGTCGACGACAAGAGCTGGATCTCCGCCAAGTCCGCCAACGGCAAGCTGCTCTTCGACGGACTGCTCCTCGCGGGCGAGTCCAAGACGTTCCAGGACGACGAGCGGCTGGATCTCATCCTCGGGAACGCCGGCGCGATCGAGCTCTTCGTGAACGGCAAGAAGGTCGAGGACGAGTTCGAGAGCGGTCAGGTGGAACGGCTCTCCTACGCCAAGGGCGACCCCGAGGCCGGCTGACCCGGACGGGCGGTACCGGCCGGGACCTGCTGTGAACCGGCCGGGACCTGCCGGAACCCGGCGGAAGCCGGTCATCCGCCGCCCGTAGCGGGGGCGGCAACCCTCGCGGATCGGGCGTGGGCCGGGACGAAGTAGTCTTGAGCCCATGCCCGAACGCCGTACCGTCGCCCTTGTCACTCTTGGCTGCGCCCGTAACGAGGTGGACTCGGAGGAGCTCGCAGGCCGCCTGGCAGCGGACGGCTGGGAGCTCGTCGAGGAAGCCGCCGACGCGGACGTCGCGGTCGTGAACACCTGCGGTTTCGTCGAGGCCGCCAAGAAGGACTCCGTCGACGCCCTGCTCGAGGCCAACGATCTCAAGGACCACGGGAAGACCCAGGCCGTCGTCGCGGTCGGCTGCATGGCCGAGCGGTACGGCAAGGAGCTCGCCGAGGCCCTGCCCGAGGCCGACGGCGTGCTGGGCTTCGACGACTACGCCGACATCTCGGACCGCCTCCGGACCATCCTGAGCGGGGGCGTCCACGCCTCCCACACGCCCCGCGACCGCCGCAAGCTGCTGCCGATCAGCCCGGCGGACCGGCAGGGCGTGGACGTGGCCCTCCCCGGGCACGCCCAGGCCCCCGCCCCGCAGGACGTGCCCGCGGACCTCCCCGAGGGCCTGGCGCCCGCCTCCGGGCCGCGCGCGCCCCTCCGCCGACGGCTGCACACCAGCCCGGTGGCCTCGGTGAAGCTGGCCTCCGGCTGCGACCGGCGCTGCTCCTTCTGCGCCATCCCGTCCTTCCGCGGCTCCTTCGTCTCCCGGCGGCCGAGCGACGTCCTGGGAGAGACCCGCTGGCTCGCCGAGCAGGGCGTGAAGGAGATCATGCTGGTCTCCGAGAACAACACCTCGTACGGCAAGGACCTCGGCGACATCCGGCTGCTGGAGACGCTGCTGCCCGAGCTCGCCTCAGTCGACGGCATCGAGCGGGTGCGGGTCAGCTATCTGCAGCCCGCCGAGATGCGCCCCGGGCTGATCGACGCCCTCACCTCCACCGAGAAGGTCGCGCCCTACTTCGACCTCTCGTTCCAGCACAGCGCCCCCGGCGTGCTGCGCGCCATGCGGCGCTTCGGCGACACCGAGCGGTTCCTGGAGCTGCTGGAGACCATCCGCGGCAAGGCTCCGCAGGCCGGTGTGCGCTCCAACTTCATCGTCGGGTTCCCCGGCGAGGAGGAGGCGGACTTCGCCGAGCTCGAGCGGTTCCTCACCGAGGCGCGGCTGGACGCCATCGGGGTGTTCGGCTACTCCGACGAGGAGGGCACCGAGGCCGCCGGCTACGAGCGCAAGCTCGACCAGCACGTGGTCGACGCGCGCCTGGCGCACCTCTCCCGGCTCGCCGAGGAGCTGACCGCCCAGCGGGCCGAGGAGCGCCTCGGGGAGACCCTGCACGTCCTCGTCGAGTCCGTCGACGGCGAGGACGGTGCCGTGGGCCGTGCCGCGCACCAGGCTCCCGAGACCGACGGACAGGTGGTCTTCACGAGTGCCGTCGGCCTGGCACCCGGACGTATGGTCGAAGCGAAGGTCGTCGGTACGGAGGGCGTCGATCTCATGGCCGACGTGGTTTCGGACTGTCGTGAGGAGGCGGGCAGATGACCGGAGCGCCGGCATCCGCTGCGGGCGGGACCGGAAGGCCGGCGCCCGGTGGGAAGCTGGGCGCTGCGGCCGTCAACCAGGCCAGCCTGTGGAACATCGCCAACATCCTCACCATGGTGCGGCTGCTGCTCGTGCCCGGCTTCGTGGTGCTGCTGCTCATGGACGGCGGGCACGACCCGGTCTGGCGGGCCTGGGCCTGGGCGGCCTTCGCCGTCGCCATGATCACGGACATCTTCGACGGGCATCTGGCGCGTACGTACAACCTGGTCACGGACTTCGGGAAGATCGCGGACCCGATCGCCGACAAGGCGATCATGGCCGCGGGGCTGATCTGCCTGTCGGGGCTCGGGGACCTGCCCTGGTGGGTGACCGGGGTGATCCTCTTCCGCGAGCTGGGAATCACCCTGATGCGCTTCTGGGTGATCCGCCACGGAGTGATCCCCGCCAGCCGCGGCGGCAAGCTGAAGACCCTCGCGCAGGGCACGGCGGTCGGCATGTACGTGCTGGTGCTGACCGGGCCGCTGGCCACGCTGCGCTGGTGGGTGATGGCCGTGGCGGTCGTCCTGACCGTGGCCACCGGCCTGGACTATGTGCGCCAGGCGGTGGTCCTGCGGCGCAGGGGGCTCGCGGCCGAACGGTCCGCCGCGCGGGACCGCGCGGAGTCCCCGCGGTGAGCGGCGCGGCCGGGGTTCTCTCGCTGCTGGCGGAGCGCGGCGAGAGCCTGGCCGTGGCGGAGTCCCTGACGGGCGGTCTCGTGGCCGCGGAGCTGACCTCCGTTCCGGGGGCCTCCAGGAGCTTCCGCGGCTCCGTGACGGCGTACGCGACCGCCCTGAAGCGGGACCTTCTGAGCGTCGACGGGGCCCTCCTGGCCGCGCACGGCGCGGTGCACCCGGAGGTCGCCGCCCAGATGGCGGCGGGTGTGCGGGCCCTGATGGAGGCCGGCTGGGGCATCGCGACCACCGGCGTCGCCGGGCCCGATCCCCAGGACGGACAGCCGGTGGGCACGGTCTTCGTCGCGGTCGCGGGGCCCGGCGGCAGCCGGAAAGTGGCCCGGCTGAGGTTGAACGGCGACCGTTCGGTAATCCGTAGAGAGAGTGTCCGGGGGGTGCTGGAACTGCTCGCCGGCGAACTCTCGGGCAATGGGCGGGCACAGGATACGGAACAGAACGGGGGGAATTGATGTTTGCAGCCCTGAGTGAACACGACATCGCTCCCCGCACGGCCGCAGCGCGAGGCGGTACGGTGGGGCGTGAAGGATGCGGCTACGCGGTCCGAGGAGGGAGCCACCGATGATTCTGCTCCGTCGCCTGCTGGGTGACGTGCTGCGTCGGCAGCGCCAGCGCCAGGGCCGTACTCTGCGCGAAGTCTCCTCGTCCGCCCGAGTCTCTCTCGGCTATCTCTCCGAGGTGGAGCGGGGGCAGAAGGAGGCCTCCTCCGAGCTGCTCTCCGCGATCTGCGACGCGCTTGACGTACGGATGTCCGAGCTCATGCGGGAAGTGAGCGACGAGCTGTCGCTCGCCGAGCTGGCCGAGTCGGCGGCGGCGAGCGAGCCGGTGTCCGCGCCGGTGCGTCCGCTCAATTCCGTGTCCGTGACATCGGTCGCGGGCGTGCCGACGGAACGGGTGACGATCAAGGCACCGGCGGAAGCGGTGGACGTCGTCGCCGCCTGATCTCCAGGTGTGAGCCCCGGTCGGGTGGGTACCCGACCGGGGCTTCTCTCATCCCCGAATAACCGTTTTATGCCATTTGTGTCATGGTGGAGAACGGTGCCGTCGAACGGAGGTCACTATGTCTGCGGTGAAGAGCACGCTGCCCGAGGACGCGCGCAAGGTCACCGGTGAGGCCCTTCAGGGCGCACTGGTCGATCTGATCGATCTGGCGCTCGTGGCCAAGCAGGTCCACTGGAACGTGGTCGGGCCCCGCTTCCGCTCGGTTCACCTGCAGCTGGACGAGGTCGTGACCACGGCGCGGAAGCACTCCGACGTCGTCGCCGAGCGGGCCTCCGCCATCGGCGTCGCGCCCGACGGCCGTGCCTCGACCGTCGCCTCCGCGAGCGCCATCGGGAAGGTCCCGGACGGCTGGATCCAGGACTCGGACGTGGTCAGCACCATGGTGAAGTCGCTGTCCGCGGTGATCGAGCGGATGCGTGAGCGCATCGGGGTCACGGACGAGCCGGATCCGGTGAGCCAGGACATCCTCATCGCGCTCACGGCCGACCTCGAGAAGCACGCGTGGATGTTCCAGGCCGAGAGCGTCTAGCCGTGGCCATATCCGGAGCCTCCTCCGGGGCCGCTGCGGCGGCAGGGCGGCACGGCACGCCGGGGCCGGTGCGCGGGCGCACGGTCCGGGGCACGGACCCCTGGGGCGCTTGGCGCATATGCTGCGGGCGCGCCGGGTGTGCAACCGGTGCGCCCTCCCGCCGTGTGATCGGTCCGGTCTAGCGTCGACCGGAGGAGGCGGCCATGGTGAGGCGATGGGTCCTGCTGCCGGCGCTCGCACTGGGCGCTATGTGGTGGTGGGCCGTGCTGCGGCTGGCGCTGGTGCCGGAGCATGCGGGGCTCGTCGAGGGGGCAGTGGCGGCAGGCGGGTGGGGGCTCAGCCTGCTGCCGGTGCACGTTGCGTCGCGGGCCGGGGACGCCGGTGGGGCCTGGGGGACGACCACGGCGACCAGGGCCTCGCGACGCCCCCGTTCGGCCCGGGGGATCCGGCCCGTCGTGAACGACGACGTGCCGGACGTGCGGTACCGCGTGGGCGACGCCCGCGGGCGGGCCGGCCCCGCCGAGCGGTGAGATCCTGGCCATGGCCGCCTCCGACCGCACCACCCCGTGCGGTGCGGTCGCTCACCGCCAAGGGCCGGGTGTGCGGCGCGCCGCCCGTGCGCTCGCTCGCCGTCCTCGTCGACTGCGCTGCGGCCCGCTGCGGCCGTACGCGGTGACAGGCGGGCCCAGACCGTACGGATGCAGCTGACAAGGCGTCAACTGTCAGATTCTGACGGGAGATCGGCCGGACGGGGCTCGGTGGCCCGGTCGTGCCCGTGTCCGTGGGGGAGCGGCGCCGGCGACGGGGGTGGGGGAGCGGGCGTCACCGTGATGGAGCGTCAGACCGTGGGGCCTGACTGGCAGCCCGGGCACCAGTAGGAGACCCGGTCGTCCCGCCCCGCCCTGCGGATCGCGGTGCCGCAGCGCAGACACGGGTGGCCCCGGCGCCCGTACACGAAGAGGCGCTGCTCGCCCGGACGCAGGGGGCTTCGGCGCTGGTCGCCCCCGCCGATGCTTCCACCGGGCGTCGTGCGCCGGTCGAAGGTGTTCTTGTTGATCTCCAGCAGGCGACGGGCCGTGGCGACGAGGCGCTCGGGAACACCCGGGGGCAGGTCGCCGATCGGGAGCCAGGGGGTGACCCGGGCGAGGAAGGCCAGCTCCGATTTGTAGACATTGCCGATGCCCGCGAGGTTGCGCTGGTCCAGCAAGGCCTCGCCGATGGGACGGCGGGGGTCGGCGAGCAGGTTGCGTACGGCGGTGTCCGGGTCCCAGTCCGGCCCCAGCAGATCCGGCCCGAGATGCCCCACGGCCTCGTCCTCGTCCTGTGTGCGCAGCAGTTCCAGCACGGGCAGGCGGTAGCCCACGGCGATACGTTCGGCGTTGCCGAGCACGGCCCGGATCTGGTGGTTCGGGCCGCCGTGCCAGCGCTCGCCGACCGCGAAGACCCGCCAGGAGCCGTCCATCCGGAGGTGGGAGTGGAGGGTGAGCCCGCCCTCGATGCGGGTGAGCAGGTGCTTGCCGCGAGCGGTGACGTCCAGCACCTCGCGGCCGGTGAGATCGGCGGTGGCGAAGCGGGGAACCCTGAGATCGGAGAGAGTGAGCGTCCGCCCCGCCAGCGCGGTGCGGAGCTTCTGGGCGGTCAGCCAGACGGTGTCGCCTTCGGGCATGCCTCCATCATGCGCGTCCCGGGCCCGGGGCGGCCGGACCGGGAACACCGAACGCCCAGCCGCCCGCAACCAAGTCCAGCCACCTGCGTCCAGGCCCGGCCGCCGGGCACTGCCCTCGCCCCGGGGACCGCGCGAGCCGTGGCGTGGCGCGGTCCGGGCGTCCTTGTCGAGCCTTCTTCCGGCGGAGTGCCGCAGGGGGCGCGGCCCGGCCCGTGGGCGCCGCCGGAACCGGAAGCCTCATGAGCGAATCGGAAACCCCGCGAGGAGGCCGTAGTCCGCGCCCGGGCGGCCGGCTGCCTTCCGCCCGAAGGGACGGGTGCCCGGATGCCCGGCCTCGGCACGAACCCGCCGGGGCCCGAACCCGCCGGACCCGAACCAGCCTCGGCACGAACCCGACGGGGCCAGGGGCATCGGCCGGGTGTGCACGGAGTCAGGCCCGGATGCGCAGACCGCGGGGTGTGGCATGGAAGCCGGCCTCCTCCAGCGGGCGGGAGAGCGGAGAAGTCAGCGCCGCCGAACCGTTGATCCGCTCGACCGTGATCGTGCCGAGCATGCCCGCCCCGCCCGCCTCGGCGAGGGCCTCGGCCGCGGCACGGAGCGCGGGGTCGTCGGGCTCGGTGGGCCAGGACAGCAGGGTCTTGCCGCCCCGTTCCAGGTAGAGCGTGAGCTCCCCGTCGACGAGCACGACCAGTGAGCCCGCCTTGCGGCCCGGTTTGTGGCTCGCGCCGTCCGGCGGCTCGGGCCAGGACAGCGCCGCCCCGTACGCGTTCGCCGGGTCGGCGGCGGCCAGGACCACCGCCCGCGGTGCGGTGTGCCCGTCGGCGCGCTCGCGGGCGCCGGCCGCGGCCCGCAGCCGGTCCACCGCGCCGTCCATCGCGAACTGGGCGGCTCCGAGACCCTCGACGACATAGCCGCGCCGGGCCTGCCCGCTGTCCTCGAAGGCGGAGAGGACGCGGTACGTCGCCGAGAAGCCGCCCTCGACGCCCTCGGCGGCGACCGCGCCCCTGGTGACGACGCCATGCCGGTCCAGCAGCGTGCGGGCCAGGGCGTGGGCGCGGTGCGTGGGGTCGGGCTCCTGCGCGGGCAGCAGGGACCAGCGTCCGGAGACGGTCGGGGGACCGTTGCGGGAGGCGGTCCGCGCGGCCGCCGTCAGCGAGCCGTACCGTCCGCGCGGAACGGTGCGCCGGGCGCGGTGCGCGGTGGAGCCCGCCGTGCGGCCGGATCCCAGGAGGGAGCGCAGCGGCGCCAGGGTGTCGTTGGTGAGCCGGCCGGACCAGGCCAGATCCCACAGGGCGTCGGCGAGCTGGGGGTCGCCGGCCTCGGGGTGGGTCGTGGCCCGCACCTGGTCCGCGATCTGGCGGAAAAACAGGCCGTAGCCTCCCGACAGGGCCGAGAGCACCGACTCGTGGAGGGCCGTCAACTCCAGCGGGTGGGGTTGCGGCAGCAGCAGCGGGGCGGCGTCCGCGTGATAGAGCGAGACCCAGCCGTCCTTGCCGGGCAGCGCGCCGGCTCCGGCCCACACCACCTCGCCCGTCGTGGTGAGCTCGTCCAGCATGCCCGGCGCGTATCCGGCCACCCGGGACGGGAGGATCAGCTTCTCCAGCGCCGATGCGGGCACGGGAGCGCCCTGGAGCTGCTCGACGGCACGGGCCAGCCCGTCGATCCCGCGCAGGCTGCTGCCGCCCAGATGCTGCCACTGCGGCAGGAAGGTCGCCAGCGCGGCGGGCGGCACCGGCTCCAGCTCCTCGCGGAGCGCGGCCAGGGAGCGGCGCCGCAGCCGCCGCAGCACGGCGGCGTCGCACCACTCCTGCCCGATGCCCGACGGATGGAACTCGCCCTGGACGACCCGCCCGGCCGCGGCGAGCCGCTGCAGTGCCCCGTCCGTGACGGCCGCGCCCAGCCCGAACCGCGCGGCCGCCTGCGACGAGGTGAACGGACCGTGCGTACGGGCGAAACGGGCCAGCAGATCGCCGAGCGGGTCCTTCACCGGCTCCGTGAACGCCTCCGGGACGCCCACCGGGAGCGCCGTGCCCAGCGCGTCCCTGAGGCGTCCCGCGTCCTCGGCCGCCGCCCAGTGCTCCGCACCGGCGATCCGGACCCGGATGGCGCGGCGGGTGCCGGCGAGCTCCTCGGGCCAGCGGGGGTCGGCTCCGCGCTCGGCCAGCTCCTCGGCCGTGAGCGGTCCGAGGACCCGCAGCAGGTCCGCGACGCCCTCCACGTCCTTGATCCTGCGGTCGTCCGTGAGCCACTGGAGTTCCCGCTCCAGCTCGCTCAGGACGTCCGCGTCGAGCAGCTCCCGCAGTTCCGCCTGGCCCAGCAGCTCGGCCAGCAGCCGGGAGTCCAGGGAGAGCGCGGCGGCCCGGCGCTCGGCCAGCGGCGAGTCCCCTTCGTAGAGGAACTGGGCCACATAGCCGAAGAGGAGGGAGCGTGCGAAGGGGGAGGGCTCGGGGGTGGTCACCTCGACCAGCCGCACGGTGCGGGACTCGATGTCGCCCATCAGCTCCTCGAGCCCGGGGACGTCGAAGACGTCCTGGAGGCATTCCCGTACGGCCTCGAGGACGATCGGGAACGAGCCGAACTCGCCGGCGACCTGCAGCAGCTGGGCCGCCCGCTGGCGCTGCTGCCACAGCGGGGTGCGCTTGCCGGGGTTGCGGCGCGGCAGCAGCAGGGCGCGTGCCGCGCACTCGCGGAACCGGGACGCGAACAGCGCGGATCCGCCCACCTGGTCGGTGACGATCTGACCGATCTCGCCCTTGTCGAAGAGGGTGTCGCCGGCGCCGACGGGGGCCTGGTCACCGTCGTACGAGGTGTCCAGGTGCACCGGGTCCTGGTCCAGCAGATCGAGGCCCATCAGGTCGGCGTCGGGGAGCCGCAGCACGATTCCGTCGTCCGCGTGCATGACCTGGGCGTCCATGCCGTACCGCTCGGAGAGGCGCGCACCCAGCGCGAGCGCCCAGGGCGCATGGACCTGGGCGCCGAACGGCGAGTGCACCACGACCCGCCAGTCGCCCAGTTCGTCACGGAACCGCTCGATGACGATGGTGCGGTCGTCGGGCACATGCCCGCAGGCCCGGCGCTGCTCGTCGAGGTACGACAGGACGTTGCCCGCCGCCCAGCCGTCGAGGCCGGCCGTCATCAGCCGCAGCCGGGCGTCCTCCTCGGGCAGCGACCCGATCTCGCGGAGGAAGGCGCCCACCGCCCTGCCCAGCTCGAGCGGGCGGCCCAGCTGGTCGCCCTTCCAGAACGGCAGCCGGCCCGGGACCCCGGGCGCGGGGGAGACGAGCACCCGGTCGCGGGTGATGTCCTCGATCCGCCAGGAGGTGGTGCCCAGGGTGAAGACGTCGCCGACCCGGGACTCGTACACCATCTCCTCGTCGAGCTCGCCGACCCGGCCACCGCCCTTCTTGGGGTCCGCACCGGCCAGGAAGACGCCGAACAACCCGCGGTCCGGGATCGTGCCGCCCGAGGTGACCGCGAGCCGCTGGGCGCCGGGGCGCCCCGTGACCGTCCCGGCGACCCGGTCCCACACCACGCGCGGGCGCAGTTCGGCGAAGGCGTCGGACGGATACCGGCCCGCCAGCATGTCCAGCACGGCCGTGAACGCCGACTCGGGGAGCGAGGCGAAGGGCGCGGCGCGCCGCACGACGGCCAGCAGGTCGTCGAACTGCCAGGTGTCCAGGGCGACCATGGCGACGAGCTGCTGGGCCAGCACGTCCAGCGGATTGGCGGGGATGCGGAGCGACTCGATCGAACCCGTGCGCATCCGCTCGGTGACGACGGCCGCCTGGACCAGATCACCCCGGTACTTGGGGAAGACGACACCCGTGGAGACCGCGCCCACCTGGTGCCCGGCGCGGCCGACGCGCTGCAGGCCGGAGGCGACCGACGGCGGGGACTCGACCTGGACGACCAGGTCCACCGCGCCCATGTCGATGCCCAGCTCCAGGCTGGACGTCGCGACGACGGCGGGCAGTCTGCCCGCCTTCAGGTCCTCCTCGACGAGGGCGCGCTGCTCCTTGGAGACCGAGCCGTGGTGCGCGCGGGCGAGCAGCGGGGGCGCGCCCTGCGCCGCACCGGACTGCGCCATGACCTCGGCCGGCGGGGCGCCGTCGGGAAGGGGCTCCCCCACGGCCCGTTCGTAGGCGATCTCGTTGAGCCGGTTGCAGAGCCGCTCCGCGAGCCGGCGGGAGTTCGCGAAGACGATCGTCGAGCGGTGGGCCTGCACCAGATCGGCGATGCGCTCCTCCACCTGCGGCCAGATCGACGGCTTCTCACCGGGTCCGTCCGGCTCGGACGCCGGCGAGCCGCCGAGCTCGCCCATGTCCTCGACCGGGACGACGACGGAGAGGTCGAACTCCTTCCCGGACGGCGGCTGGACGATCTCCGCCCGGCGCCCCGGCGACAGATAGCGCGCCACCTCGTCCACCGGCCGCACGGTCGCCGAGAGGCCGATCCTGCGGGCCGGCCGGGGCAGCAGCTCGTCCAGCCGCTCCAGGGACAGCGCCAGGTGCGCGCCGCGCTTGGTGCCCGCGACCGCGTGCACCTCGTCCACGATCACCGTCTCGACGCCGCTCAGCGACTCACGGGTGGCGGAGGTGAGCATCAGGAACAGCGACTCGGGAGTGGTGATCAGGATGTCCGGGGGACGGGTGGCCAGCGCCCGCCGCTCGGCCGCGGGGGTGTCCCCGGACCGGATGCCGACACGCACCTCGGGCTCGGGCAGCCCGAGCCGCACGGCCTCCTGCCGGATACCGGTCAGCGGGCTGCGGAGATTGCGCTCCACGTCGACCGCGAGGGCCTTCAGCGGCGACACGTACAGCACCCGGCAGCGCTTTCTGACGTCCGCCGGCGGCGGGGCGGACGTCAGGCCGTCGAGGGCGGCCAGGAACGCGGCGAGCGTCTTCCCGGATCCGGTCGGGGCGACGACCAGCACGTCGGAGCCGCGGCCGATGGCCCGCCAGGCGCCCTCCTGGGCCGCGGTGGGCGCGCTGAAGGCCCCCGTGAACCAGCCGCGGGTCGCGGGGGCGAAGGTGTCGAGTGCACTGCCGGCCATGACACCCATCGTGCACCGCCCCACTGACAAGCGCCCGGACCTGCGAGAATGACGACATGACCGAGGGCGAGTGGGCGCGGTACTGGCAGCACGAGCGGCTCCCGGGCATCGACCTGCTCCGGGCCCGGTACGTGCGGCACACGTTCCCCCGCCACAGCCACGAGGGCTATGTCTTCGGGACCATCACGCACGGTGTCGAGGACGTCGGGCTCCCGGGTGGTGTCGTGCACGCCGGGCCCGGCACGGTCGTGATGATCAATCCGGAGGTTCCGCACAGCGCGCGGGCCGGAGTCGCGGAGGGCTGGGTGTACTCGACCCTCTACCCGTCGTCACGGGTGGTGGCCGAGATAGCGGCGGAGACCACGGCCATCAGGGGGACCCCCGGCTTCGCGGAGGCCGAGGTGGCCGACCGGCAGGCGGCCCTGATGATCCGCGAGGTCCACCGGGCGGCCGAGGAGGGCAACGCGCTCGCCGCCGACAGCGTGCTGCGGATCATGGTGGCGCGGCTGCTGCGCAATCACGGGAGCAGCCTCCCGGCGCGCGACCCGCTCACGGCGGGCGCGCGCGACGCGGAGCGCGCCCGGGCGGTGCTGGAGGAGCGGATGGCCGATCCGCCCACCCTCCACGCCCTCGCCGTGGAGCTGGGGACCAGCCCGTTCGCCCTGCTGCGGGCCTTCCGTGACCGCTACGGGATGCCACCGCACACCTGGCTCACCGACGCCCGGGTCCGCCGGGCCCGGCGGCTGCTGGACGTGGGCGAGGCCCCGGCGCAGGCGGCCGCCGCGGTCGGGTTCACCGATCAGCCGCACCTGAACCGGCACTTCACACGGATCGTGGGGGTGCCCCCGGGTGCCTACCGGCGGGGACGGGGCGTCGGCGGACCGGGGTGAGGTCCACCGCACGGCGGGGCGAGCGGCGGCCGGGCGGCTGCGGCCACGCGCGGGTACGGCCCGGGGCGCGCGTACGGGCAGCGGCGGCTGGGGCTGCGGCTGCGGCCACGGCGCGGGCGGCCACGGCGCGGGCGGGCACGGCTGCCGGACGGACGGCGGACGGCGTACGAGAAGGGGCCGCGGACGAGAAGGGCCGCGGACGAGAAGGGGCCTCTGACCAGAAGGGCCGCGGCGTGCGCGGCGACGGGTGAGGCAGCGCGCGCAAGAACGTACAAGACCGCAAAGCGTCCGGTCCCGTACCGTCCACGACGTGCCAGAACAGACAGCATCAGCAGCAATACCCATCGACGCCGAACGGCGCGCCGCAGCCGGTGCGCCCGGGGAGCCCGGGGCGCGGACGACCGCCGGCGTACCGGTGAAGGCCGACTCCGCCGTGGTACGGGACGCCCTCGGGGTGGGCGTCGCCGTCGGCCTCTCCGGCTTCGCGTTCGGTGTGACCGCCGCGGGCGCCGGGCTCGACGTCCTGCAGATCTGCGCCCTCAGCCTGCTCGTCTTCACCGGTGCGTCGCAGTTCGCCCTGGTCGGCGCGCTGGCCGCGGGCGGCAACCCGTTCACCGCCGCCGCCGGCGCCTTCTTCCTCGGCACCCGCAACGCCTTCTACGGCCTGCGGCTCTCCCAGCTCCTCGCCGTGCGCCGGGTCGTCCGGCCCCTCGCCGCCCACTGGGTCATCGACGAGACCACCGCGGTGGCCCTGGCCCAGCCCACCCGCAGGGCCGCCCGCATCGGCTTCACCGTCACCGGGCTCACCCTCTACGTGCTGTGGAACCTCACCACGCTGCTCGGGGCGCTCGGTGCCGAGGCCATCGGCGACACGAACGCCTGGGGACTGGACGCGGCCGGGCCGGCCGTCTTCCTCGCACTGCTGGCACCCATGCTGCGCACGACGACCGATCGGGTGGTCGCGGGGATCGCGGCCGTCCTCGGGCTGGGGCTGCTGCCGGTGCTGCCCGCCGGAGTACCGGTGCTGGTCGCGGCACTCGCGGCGCCCGCCGTGCTCTGGTGGCAGGGACGGACGGCCGGCAAGCGGAAGGGAGCGGGGCGTTGAACGTCTGGATCGCCATCGGAGTGACCGCCGCCGCCTGCTACCTGGTCAAACTGACCGGTCTGCTGGTGCCGGCCGGTGTGCTGGAGCGCCCGCTCGTCCAGCGGCTCGCCGCCCTGCTCCCGGTCGCCCTGCTGGCCGCGCTCACCGCCCAGCAGACGTTCGGCGCGGGCGACGCACTGGTGCTGGACGCCCGTGCCGCCGGGCTGGCCGCCGCCGCGGTGGCGCTGGTCCTGCGGGCGCCGTTCCTCGTCGTGGTCGCCGCCGCCGTGGTGGTCACCGCGGGGGTGAGGGCTCTCGGCGGCTGATCCGACGAGGCCGTCCCGCGACCCCGGGTACCGGGGGCCGGCGGCGACCGGTACCCGAGGCGCGTGCGGCGGGAAGACGCCTGCCGGCATGCAGGACGTCTGCCGGCACGCAGGACGTCTGCCGGCACGCAAGGCGGCGCCGGCAGCAGGGTGCGCGGGGCCGGCAGCCAGGGCGCGGGCCGGCTCAGTGCAGCACCCGCCCGTGTGCCCGCAGCGTGCGCAGCGCCTCGAGCGTCACCAGCGGGCGCCACTCCAGGGCGGTACCGGGCGCCCACCGGCGCCACCGGACCGGCCAGCCACCGTCCTCCTGCTGCTCACGGGCGAGGTGGTCCAGCGACCGGTCCATCTCCTCGTCGGTGAACCAGCGCCGCGCCAGCGAGCCGGGTACGCGTGCGTAGTCGTGCGGGTAGTGGTACTCGCCCGGCGCGTAGCCCCCGGCGACCGGGTAGTCGTCGGAACGGTCCGGGTCGAGCACCACCAGCCGCTGCTCGCGGACCAGCCGTCCGAGCCGGGCCGCGGCCTCCTCGGCACGCGACCTGTCCGGGACCCCGTCCAGGAACGCGACCGCCGCCTGGATCTCGTACGGGTGCGACTTCCGCAGCCCCTCCACCGCCGCCCAGCAGAAGTCGGTCGCGCGGAACAGCCAGGCGTGCCACACCTGGTTGCGGTGCAGCAGACCCACCACGGGCCCCGTGGCCAGCAGCTCACTGGGCGGATCCGACACGATGGGAAAGAACGGCGCCGTGGGATAGCCGCGCTGCGAGGGATGGATCGCGGGCAGGGCGCCGTCCCGGGTGGCCGCGTTGGTCAGGTAGCGGCAGATCCGCTCCGCCCGCAGTCCGCCGCAGCGCCCGATCGAGTCGAGCACGCGCAGGGCGTGCGCCGTGTGCAGCGGCTGGCTCGCGGGGCCGCGGAGATCGGGTTCCAGGGCGTGGCCGTAGCCACCGTCCTCGTTGAGGTACGCCGTCAGCGCGGCCTCGACCGGCTCCGCCGCGGCCCCCAGGAAGTGGTACGCGAACCGTCGCTGTTCGAGCACGCGGGCCGTGAGCCAGACGAAGTGCTCGGCGCGTGCCAGAGGTGTTCCCGCCATGTTCCGACGGTAGGGGCGAACGGGCTTCGCACAAGGCCGACGGACGGGTGTGCACTCTCAGGGGGCGGATACTGGTGTCATGCGGTTGACGATTTTCTGGGAGCGGATGGAAGAGCACTTCGGTGCTGCCTACGCCGACTCCTTCGCACGCGACCATGTGATGACGGAACTCGGGGGCCGGACGGTGTACGAGGCGCTGGCCGCGGGCTGGGAGACGAAGGACGTCTGGCGAGGGGTGTGCGCCGCGGTCGGCATCCCCGCGGACAGGCGCTGACCCGGAGGCTCCACCGTCCCGCGTCCAGCGCCCGCGCCTCCCGGTCGCTCCCCGTTCTCCCCGTCCTCCGTTCCCCCCCCTTCCGTCCTCCCCGTCCTCCGTCCTCCGTCCTCTCCGTCCCGCGATCCTGTCCCGCGTCCAGTGCCCGCGCCCCGCGTCCCGGCGGGCAGGCCCGGTGCCGGTGAGGTACGTGCCCGGCCGGTCCGGCGCGTGGTGACGGGCTTCGTCCACAGACCCGTGCCGGGTGTCGCCGGGGTAGGCGAGACTTGCTCCGTGGCAGCGAACGACGGGACCACCCAGGACGAGAACCGCCCGACCTCCCTCTACACGGAGGCCGGGCGGCCCGGCGACGACCCCGGGAGCGGTTCGGACGGCGCCCCGGCCCGGGCGACCGTGCCTGCGCCCGCAGCCGCCCCCGACGGGGCGGGTGGGGCCGACGGGGCCGGAGGGGCCCCTGCCGCGGCGGCCGCGACGGGGCGGATGCCCCGCTGGCTGCCCCGCGCCATGGTGCTGGCGCTGGCGCTCTACGGCTGCTTCCAGCTCGGCAGCTGGGCCTTCCACCAACTGATCGGCCTGCTGATCAACGTGCTGATCGCGTTCTTCCTGGCGCTGGCGATCGAGCCGGCCGTGGGCCGCATGGCGGCCCGCGGCATGCGTCGCGGCATCGCCACGTTCCTCGTCTTCATCGCGGTGCTGGCGGCGAGCGTGGGCTTCGTCGTGGCACTCGGCTCGCTGCTGGCCGGTCAGATCGTCGAGATGGTCGAGGAGTTCCCCCAGTACCTGGACCAGGTGATCAACTGGATCAACAAGACCTTCCACAGCGAACTGTCCAGGGTCGCGATCCAGGACAGCCTGCTGCGTTCCGACTGGCTGCAGAAGTACGTGCAGAACAGCGCGACCGGCGTGCTCGACGTCTCCGCGACGGTGCTCGGCGGCCTGTTCAAGCTGCTGACGATCTTCCTCTTCTCCTTCTACTTCGCGGCGGACGGGCCGAGGCTGCGGCGGGCGCTGTGCTCGGTGCTGCCGCCGTCGAAGCAGGCCGAGGTGCTGAGGGCCTGGGAGATCGCCGTCGACAAGACGGGCGGGTATCTGTACTCGCGCGGGCTGATGGCGCTGATCTCGGGGTTCGCCCACTATGTGCTGCTGGCGATGCTGGATGTGCCCTACGCCCCGGCGCTGGCCATGTGGGTGGGGTTGGTGTCGCAGTTCATCCCGACCATCGGCACCTATCTCGCGGGCGCCCTGCCGATGCTCATCGCCTTCACGATCAACCCCTGGTACGCGCTGTGGGTGCTGGGCTTCGTGCTGATCTACCAGCAGTTCGAGAACTACGTGCTGCAGCCGAAGCTCACCGCCCGGACGGTGGACATCCATCCGGCGGTGGCGTTCGGCTCGGTCATCGCCGGCACCGCGCTGCTGGGTGCCGTCGGCGCGCTGATCGCGATTCCGGCGGTCGCCACGCTGCAGGCCTTCCTCGGCGCGTACGTGAAGCGCTACACCGTGACGGAGGACCCGCGGGTCCACGGGCACCGCAGGCACGGCGAGGTGGTGCTGGCACGGGTGCAGCGGGCCCTGCGCAGCAAGAAGGACGGGTCGGCGGCCGACGGGGAGAGCGGCGGCTGAGAACTCTCCGGGATGGCGGCCGTCCTCCGGCGGCCCGCTGCCGGCAGCCGGCATACCGGTCGTCGCGCCGGCCGTACCGCCGACTGTCCTGCCGGCCGTCCTGCCGGTCGTCGGCCGGTCGTCCCACCGGTCGTCACGGTGGTCGTCCCGGCAGCCCCGCGGGCGCCGGTGCGGCCCACGACGGGCGGTGCGGAGACGCGCTTGACACCAAAATCGAACATCCATTCTTATGGGGGTCCGGCCTTGGGATCCCGGGTTCTCGCCGGGTTGTCCACAGGTTGGAGGACGTCGGGGCGCATTGTCAGTGGCAGGGGTTAGCGTCTTGGACGTGAAGCGATCGACTCAAGCAAACCGGGTGGAACCCATGGCAGGAACCGACCGCGAGAAGGCGCTCGACGCCGCGCTCGCGCAGATTGAACGACAGTTCGGCAAGGGCGCCGTGATGCGCATGGGCGAGCGGTCGAAGGAGCCCATCGAGGTCATCCCGACCGGCTCGACCGCGCTCGACGTCGCGCTGGGTGTCGGCGGCCTGCCGCGAGGCCGTGTCGTGGAGATCTACGGCCCGGAGTCCTCCGGCAAGACGACCCTGACCCTGCACGCCGTCGCCAACGCGCAGAAGGCCGGCGGCCAGGTCGCCTTCGTCGACGCGGAACACGCCCTCGACCCCGAGTACGCCAAGAAGCTCGGCGTCGACATCGACAACCTCATCCTGTCCCAGCCGGACAACGGTGAGCAGGCGCTCGAGATCGTCGACATGCTGGTCCGCTCCGGCGCCCTCGACCTGATCGTCATCGACTCCGTCGCCGCGCTCGTGCCGCGAGCGGAGATCGAGGGCGAGATGGGCGACTCCCACGTGGGTCTCCAGGCCCGGCTCATGAGCCAGGCCCTGCGGAAGATCACCAGCGCGCTCAACCAGTCCAAGACCACGGCCATCTTCATCAACCAGCTCCGCGAGAAGATCGGCGTGATGTTCGGCTCGCCCGAGACCACCACCGGTGGCCGCGCGCTGAAGTTCTACGCCTCGGTGCGCATCGACATCCGCCGCATCGAGACCCTCAAGGACGGTACCGACGCCGTCGGCAACCGCACCCGCTGCAAGGTCGTCAAGAACAAGGTCGCGCCGCCCTTCAAGCAGGCCGAGTTCGACATCCTCTACGGCCAGGGCATCAGCCGTGAGGGCGGTCTGATCGACATGGGCGTGGAGCACGGCTTCGTGCGCAAGGCCGGCGCCTGGTACACCTACGAGGGCGACCAGCTCGGTCAGGGCAAGGAGAACGCGCGGAACTTCCTGAAGGACAATCCGGACCTCGCCAACGAGATCGAGAAGAAGATCAAGGAGAAGCTGGGCGTCGGAGTGAGCAGCACGGAGGCCCCGGCGGCCGAGCCCGGTGCGGACACGGCGAGCGCCGCGCCCGCCGAAGCCCCCGCCAAGTCGGTGCCCGCGCCCGCAGCCAAGGCGGCGAAGGCCACCAAGACCGCTGCGGCGGCCAAGGGCTGACCGGCACCGTGCCCGACCCGAGCACGCGGCGTACCGCGCAGAGGACGGGCGGCAGCTCCGCATCGTCGAGGGCCGATGAGGAGCTGCCGTCCCAAGACCCGGCGGAGAAGGCGCGGGCGATCTGCCTGCGCCTGCTCACCGGCACCCCGCGGACCCGGAAACAACTCGCCGAGGCGCTCCGCAAGCGCGATATCCCGGACGAGGTCGCCGAAGAGGTGCTTTCGCGCTTCGAGGACGTCGGCCTTGTCGACGACGCGGCGTTCGCGGGCGCCTGGGTGGAGTCACGGCACCACGGTCGCGGACTGGCCCGCCGCGCCCTGGCGCGTGAGCTGCGCACGAAGGGCGTCGACCCGGCGCTGATCGACGAGGCGGTCGGCCGGCTCGACTCCGACCGGGAGGAGGAGACGGCACGCGAGCTGGTCGCCGGGAAACTCCGCTCCACCCGGGGCCTCGACCGGGACCGCCGGCTGCGCCGCCTCGCGGGCATGCTCGCCCGCAAGGGATACCCGGAGGGCATGGCCCTGCGGGTGGTCCGCCGGGCCCTGGAGGAGGAGGGCGAGGACACCGAGGACCTGGACGGTTTGGGGGACGGCTTGTCCTGAGGGCCGTCCCGGACCACCCCTCCGGTTCGGACGCGGGCATCGTGTCCGGCCCGGGGCCGTGCCGGCCGTGGGCGCGGTGCGCCCGCGCCGCACAACCGACGTCCGCAGTGCGGCACTACGGCAGTGCGGCACTACGGCAGTGGGGCAGTGCGGCAGTACAGACGGAGAGTCAGTCCGGTCGGGCGGTGGCGTGCTCGGAAGGGGTCCCCGAGTCCACCGGAGCACCTCCGCGTACCGTGTCGGCCGCCGCGTGCAGCTCGGCCGGATGCACGCCCCCGAAGGCCGCCACGAGATGCCCGTCCGGCCTCACCAGCAGGACCGTGTGCGCCGATGCCCCCGGGTAGGACTCGGCGACGAGCAGTTCCGCCCGGGCGGGCAGTTCCGACACCGTCGAGGCGAGCCGGGGCATGACGCCCGCCGTCACCCAGTGGCGCCGGTCCCACACCCCCGTGCCGGGGGCGACCAGCACCACGAGCAGCCTGGCCCTGCCCAGCCGGTGCCGCAGCCGGCTGGTCGTTCCCTCCGGAGTCGTCACGGCGACGTCCGCCACCGGAGCACCCACCGGGGTGGCGACGGCGGTGAGCGCCCCGGTGTGCCGGGGCGTGAGGGGGGAGTGCGGATAGGCGGGGGGTGCACCCAGCGGGCCGAGCCCCAGGTGCCCGTCCGTCAGCAGGGTGCCGTGGCCCCGGGCGGCGCCCGGCAGATACGTCCGCAGGCCCCCGGTGCCGCGCAGTATCGGCAGCGACTGGTCCGCGGCCCGCAGCCGCGACGCCACCGCCGTGCGCCGTTCCGCCTGGTAGCTGTCGAGCAGGGTGTCGGAGGCGCCGTGGTGCCAGGCGTGCGCCAGTTTCCACGCGAGGTTGTCGGCGTCGCGCACCCCCTCGTCCACTCCCTGGGTGCCGACCGCGCCGAGGAGATGGGCCGCGTCCCCGGCGAGGAAGGCGCGGTCCACCCGCCACCGCCGGGCCAGCCGGTGGTGGAGGGTGTGGACACCGGTGTCGAGGAGGTCGTACTGAGGCGGTCCGTCGCACCAGCCGGCCAGGGTGTCCCGGACCCGCGACACCAGGGCGTCGGGGGTCACCAGTTCGCCGCGGGCGGGCAGCAGCCAGTCCAGCCGCCACACGCCGTCGGGCAGCGGCCGCGCAGTCACCTCGTCACCGACCGTGCGCCACGGCGGCAGCCGGTGCAGCACACCCTCGCCGGGCCAGGGGAGTTCGGTGCGCAGGGCCGCGACGGCGTGGCGTTCCACGGCGGTCCGGCCGGGGAAGCGGATCCCGAGGAGCTTCCTGACCGTCGACCGGGCCCCGTCGCAGCCGACCAGGAAACTCCCCCGCCACCAGGTCGTATCGACGCCGCGGGTGTGTGCGGTGATGCCGCGCCCGTCCTGCTCCAGGGCGTCAAGCCGGGTGCACGCGGCGACCTGCACCAGATCGGTGGTGTCCACGGCGTCCCGCAGTCCGCGCATCAGCGCATGCTGCGGAATGTGCACGGGCGCGGGCAGATCCTCTCCGTGGAACTCCACCCGGCGCAGCTCCTGCTTGCGCCGCAGCGAGCGCCAGCCGACCCAGCGTGCCCCCTCGTCACGGATCGTGGCGCAGCCCAGCCGCTCGGCGAGCGCCGCGGTGTCGGCGCGCAGCACGACCGTCCGCGCGGGGCGCGGATCGTCCTTGCCCTCGCCCTCGTCGAGCACCACGGAGGGAACGCCCTGGGCGGCGAGGGCGAGGGAGAGCACGAGCCCGACCGGACCCGCGCCGACCACGATCACCGGGTCCACGGCACTGCTCCTGGGGCCTGCCGGGACGGAGGGAACAGGGGGATTGGGCAGGTTGGCGCCCGGTGCGCGATCACAGAACGTATGCAACCCACTGCCGCTGCCCCCCGTCAAGCGACGCGGTGCCCAACGGCGAGGCGGCCCCGCCGACCCACGGAACACCGTTGCCCCGGTCCGTGACGGTCCTCCGGTCCGTGACCAATGCCCCGGCCCGTGACCGTGCCCCGGTCCGTGACCGTCCTCCGGCTCGTGCCGCGCGCCACGGAGGTCAGCCGAGCCGGAGCAGTCTCTCGCCGGCGGTCGGCGCGGTGAGGTCGGTTCTGAGGGCCACCGGGACCCGTCGGGCCCCGTCTCCGGTGCCCACCGTCAACTCGCCGACGACGGTGCCGGCCTTCGCAGTCCGGGGGACGGACCGGCCGCCGTCGCTGAAGCCGACGCTCAGCTTCTGCCCGGCGAAGCCGACCGCAGTGAGATCCTCGGCGGCCACGAGCGCGGTTCGGCCGCCGAGCCGGTCGTCGACGCGGCCCACGACCTGGCCCTTGTGCACCACGGTGGCTGATGTGAGGGCCTCGCGTACCGCTTCGATGACCTTCCTGCTGTTGTCCTGCACCAGGATGAGGCTGTCGGCGCCGTTGGGGTCCGGGCCGGCGGCACGCTGGTCCATCATCGTGCCGAGGATCAACCGGGCCTCGCCGGCCACGGTCTTGTGGGCCGCCCATGTCAGGGTGCCCCCGGCCGGGGTGTTGGAGCCGGTCTTGACGCCCGTGACGTTCAGCCCGGCCAGGAGCAGGCGGTCGTTGTTGTTGTGGATGCGTCCAAGACCGGGGATGTCGGCGCTGGGCATGGCGACGATGGTGCGAAACGCGTCGGACTTCATCACCTCCTCCGCCAGTTTGAGCTGGTCGACGGCGGTGCTGACGGTCCTCTCGTCCAGGCCGCTGGGGTCGGTGTAGGTGGTGTTCTCCATGCCCAGTGCCCTGGCCGCGGCGTTCATCTTCCCGACGAACGCCGCCTCGTCCCGGGAGCCGGTGTCCCAACGTGCCAGCAACCGGGCGATGTTGTTGCCCGACGGGATCATCAGCATCTTCAGCATGTCGCGCTCGCTGAAGGTCTGGCCCACCCTGAGACCCACGATGCGCGACTCGTCCCTGGCCCGGCCGTCTTCCACGGTCTGGGCGTCCACCTCGATCCAAGGACCCTCCTCGCCCTTGCCGAGCGGGTGTTCGCGGAGAATCACGTAGGCCGTCATGATCTTGGCGACACTCGCTGTCGGGACGGGCCTCTCCTCGCCGAACGTCGCCGTGGTGCCCGAGCCGACGACCTTGACGGCGCCCTGTCCCTTCCCGGGCCACGGAACGGAGAACGCGGCGCCGTCGACGGTGACGGAAGAGGGGACCTGATCGACTGTTAGGGTCGGCTCGGGGAGCGGGCGGAGCACCTGTACGGCCGGGAGGCCGATCCCGAGAAGCGCTGCGAGCGGGATCCAGACCCTGCCCCTTCCCCCACGGGTGAGGGCCGGGGGACCGGGAGGCGCGGAAGTGCCGGGCGGCTGCGCGGGCGGCTCCGTCGGGTGCGGCGTGTCCTGCTGCCCGGCGCTGTGGGCTTGCGCCACTGCGGACGCCCTGGCCGTGCCGTCGGCGTGGGGGTGGGGGCCCTTCCGTGAATCCGGCGGGTTGCCGGCGTGCCCGTCCGCGGTCGCGGTTCGGCCGGTCGGCTCCGCCGCTGCCGCACCGGCGTCCGCGTCCGCGTCGGCCGTGACCGCGTCCGCGTCGGCCGCGTCAGCTGTGACCGCGACCGTGCCGGGGAGAGCGCTCGCCCCGGCACGGCGCGGCGCCTCGAGGGCGACCGGGGCCGATGGCTCGTTCCCGGACGATTCCGATTCCGTTGCCGCCGCGGTGCCGGGTGCGGGTGCGGGTGCGGATGGGGGTACGGGTGCGTGGCCGGCCGCTTCGGGCGCCGGCCGCTCTCCTTCGGCGTCTGCCGGTGATGGCGCCCTCCCCACCGGCGGTTCGGTGCCCTCCACCGGTGAGCCGTGCCGATGGGGTGCGCCGGGGGAGCAGCCCGCCATTGATCTTTCCTCCATGCTCATGCGCCAAGGGGTTCGGGTCGCAACTCGGTTCCCGGCCGGGACGGGGCCTTCACCGTCGAACGGGGCGTGGGCGTCCGCGCCTCGGGGTGGTGACCGAGGCGCGCACGGTCGGGGCCGCGGGTGCTCGCCGCCGGGCGCCGTACCGCGATCCGCGAGTCACTTCGCGGGCATCGTCGTTGCCCTGGTCACACCCTGTCGGGTGCCGGGCGGACACCGCGTCAGACCGGTCCCGGCGGACTCGGTGTCCGGGGGCCGCCGCAGTGGGTCGCGATCAGGGACCTCCGCCACCCCCGGCCCCTTGGAAGCCGGACAGGGGCACGGGAGGAGCGGGCCCCGCCCTCGCCGGGGCCCGCTCCTCCCATGCGGCTTCCGTGGGCCGGCTGCCGCCCGGCGCGCGGAACCGGAACTGACCCGCTCCAGGGGACGGGTACGGCCCGCCGCTTCGGCGTCGCCGATCGCGCCCGCCGACCGCTGAGCCGAGGTCCCGCCGGTCAGGTCCGGTACCCGCCACGGGCAGACCGCCGTCAGGACCGTCTCACGTCCGGTTGTCCCGGCCACCGCCCTCAGGTCTGACCGTTCTTGACGATCAGCGCACTGAGGCCGTGCTGGAGGTAGTCGCCGTACGAGACCGGCTCGTTCTTCGCCTGGCCGGCCGCGCCCTCGGGCACAAAGGGCTCGATGACGCTGTTGTGCCCTCCGTTGAGGAAGAACGGCAGGGACAGCCGCTCCGCGTTGACGAACTTCACGCGGTGGTTCGGAGCCGGGAAGTAGTCGTGGGTGATGTGGGCCATGTGGGTGCCGCAGTTCACCAGGAAGTTCTCCTCGGACGTCGGCAGGTCCTGCCACCCGTCCACCGTTTCGACCTGCAGGTTCTGCACCTGGGTCTGGTACAGCACGGTGATCATCGACACATCCAGGTGGTCCTCGAAGCTCAGCTTCGTCCCATCCGGACCCGTCTTGACCGGCGGGTAGTCCTCGAGGTACGGGTAGCGGATCAGCGACACGGAGGACAGCGTGTCGGCCTCCGCGAGTGAGGCGTCGAAGAAGTCCTCGGGCTTCCCCAGGGCCAGCGCGAACCCTCGCATGAGGACCGTGGAGAGCCGGAGCATGTCCCGGTAGTACTGCTCGCAGAACGGCCGGAATCGCGGATGCCTGTCCTCGTCCGGCCAGATGTTCACTTCGTGCATCGGTGTTCCGGACTTGATCATCGGGTGGTCGTCGTCGAACGACGGGTTGAGGTAGCAGAAGGACTCGACCGCCTTCCTCCCCTTGACCGCCATGTAGTACCCGTTGCGTACATGCGGGTTGTTCCTGTTGTAGGCGTTGATCGCGAGGTCGTACTTCTCCTGCTCGGTCATGTTCCGGTGGAACTCGTTGACGACGTCCTGCAGCAGCTTGACGTCGATGCCGTGGTTCGAGGCGTAGAAGAAGCCGGACCCCCGGCAGGCCTTGTTGATCGCCTCGGCGACGCGGGCCTTCTCGTTCGGGTCGTCACCGAACAGCGGCGAGATGTCGATCGTCGGCACGTCGGCTGACGGCATCAGAACTGGCATGGAACCCTCCATTGAGTCTGCACATGGTGCTGGCGGCTGGATCGGACGCCTGTCCGAATGGGCGTCACATCACGCGGTCGTTCGACGATGAGGCCGAGATGCGCTCGCATATGCCCCTGACCAGGCGCCCGTTGCGTACCCACGAGTGGTGGGTTGCGCCGCGGAGCAGATGCAGCTCGATCGATTCGGCGGGCAGGAGGCGGTCCAGGCCGTTGTACGGCGATGTCCGGTAGAACTCGAACAGCCTGCGCTGCTGGTCGTCGCGCACGATCTCGTTCAGCTCGCCGGCCTTGAACATCACCAGGTTGCCGACGCTCGCGCCGAGTTGCTCCAGATCGGCCCGGTCCGGGGCGTAGTGGTAGTTGATCGGGTCGAGGATGTCCTCGGTGCCGGGGAGCCCGATCGCCGCCGACGCCTGCCGCACGTCGAAGTACGGGTCGATGAGGAACAGATCATCGATCTTCTGGCCCGCGCGCGCCAGCTGCAGGGAGACCTCCAGAGCGAGCACCCCTCCGAAACTCCAGCCGAGGAAGCTGTAAGGACCGGACGGCCGCAGGTTCCTGATGTGCCCGAGGTAGTACTCGGCCAGAGCCTCGAACGACTCCATGGCTGAGTGCAGATGCACGTTGTTGAACAGCACGAGCCGGTGACCGGGAAGCTGCTGCGCGATGTTGCTCAGGTAGCTCTCCGCCCCGCCCTCGCCGGGCGGGAAGACGAACAGGGTGTGCTCCGTGTTCTCCTCGTCCACGAGGATGTACGGCTCGAAGACCTCCTCGGCCGCGGCGTGCGGGACCGCCGGCGTGTGCCCCGTCCTTCCCGCCGCCCCGGACGAGGTGTGGGCCACCAGCCGCTCCAGCCACGTCCTCAGTTCGTCCGTGAACCGCCGGGTGGTGGCCCGGTCGAGCCGGCTGTCGACCACGGTGAGGAGGCGACCGCCGGCGCATCTCATCGTCACGTCGAGGACGAACTGGTCGGCTCCCCCGTTGCGGTCGGAGACGTTGCTGCCCGACATCGCGGAGTCCAGCCGCCAGCCCGCCGACCCGTCCGGTGTCCACCGGTCCTCGTCCGGGAGCCGCCCCAGGTAGTTGAAGCTCACCGACGGAAGGGGTGCCCGCTCGCTGCCGTACCGCCCGAAGAGCGCACCGTAGCCGACACCGTGGTGCGGCACCCGCCGGATGGACTCCTTGGTCGCGAGGATGCTGCGCCCGAGGTCGGACTGGTCCGCCTCGACGGCGAGAGGGTACATCGTCGTGAACCATCCGACGGTGTCCCGGACATCGGGTGCTCCGTCGAACCGCTCGCGGCCGTGCCCCTCGACCGTGAGGTAGTTCCTCGCCCGCCCCGTGACCGACCGCAGCGCCAGGCCGGTCGCCGTCAGCAGCAGGTCGTTCATGTCGGTGTCGTACGCCCACTGGCTCTCGGTGAGCAGGCTCCGGGTGTCCGACGCGCCGAGCGCGAACTCCTCGCGATGCGACGTCGCACCGGGCTGCGCCGACAGCCCGTCCGGGGCCGCCGAGGCCATCCCCTCGGTGATCTCCGCCCAGAGCCTGCGCTCGTCCTCACCGGGGGTGTAGCGCCCCAGGGCCCGGGCCCACTGCCGGTAGCTGCTCGTCTTCTCCTCCAGCTCACCACCGTGGTAGAGGATCTCGAGGTCCTGCGCCAGGATGTGCCAGCTGACGCTGTCGACGATCAGATGGTGCAGCGCGAACCAGACGCGCGCGGAACCGTCGGGGGCCCCGTGCAGATACGCGGCACAGGCGGTCGGGCCGTGTTCGAGGTCGAATCCGCTCTGCCATTCCGCGAGCTGCCTGCTGACCTCCTCGTCCCGCAGGCCCCGCACATCGAGCTCGTGCAGCACGAGGTCAGGGCGGTCGTCGCCGTAGGTCTGGGTGATCCGCGTGCCGTCCCCGTCGCCATCCCCGCCGAAGCCGCGATAGCGCAGGCCGAACGCGTCGTGGTGGGCGACGAGCCGGCCCAGGGCGGTGCGCAGCCTCGCCACGTCGAGCGGTGGTGTCGTGATGGCGAAGTTGTGGTTCCACCAGCCGCGGTCGGCCAGGGGCTTCGCGAAGAACCACTCCTGGATGGGCAGCAGCGGGCAGTCCCCGGTCAGCCGGCCCTGCTCGGGCTCCTCGCCGTCCTCGCCGGTCGCCGTGCGCGACCGTTCGGGCCCGGCCAGGACGTGGTCGGCGAACCGCCGCACCGTCGGGAAGTCGAAGACGTCCTTGACGCCGATCTTGCGCCCGACCTCCCGCTGCACCTGGCCGGCCAGGTGCAGCGCGCTGATGCTGTCGCCGCCCGAGCGGAAGAAGTCGTCGTCGATACCGACCGTGCCGCCGCCCGGCAGCGGCCCGCTCCACAGCTGGCACAGCCGTGCCTCGGTGCGGTTGCGCGGGGCCGCGTAGGCCGCACGGTTCGCCGGGAGGCCGACCCGCGGCAGCGCCTTGGTGTCGAGCTTTCCGTTGACGGTCATCGGCAGCGGCCGGTCGAGTCGCACCAGCAGGGACGGCACCATCCCCGGCATGAGCTTCGCCCGGAGGGCGGCGAAGATCCTGTCCTCGTCGGCGCCCTCGTCGGCGAACTCGTCGGTGCCCGCGCCGGCGTCCTCGCCGCCGGCCGGGTCACCGTCCGCCACGTAGTAGCCGACCAGGCGCGTGACGTCCGGCCTGCGCTCGTCGGCCGCGGCCACGACGGCGCACTCGCGCACCCCGGGACAGGCGGCCAGGACCGCCTCCACCTCGCCGAGCTCGACCCGGAGGCCGTTGATCTTGACCTGCTCGTCGTTCCGCCCGACGTACTCGATCTCGCCCTGCACGGTGCGTCGGACCACGTCACCGGTCCGGTAGAGCACCGCGTACCGGCCGGCCCGGCGCTCGGCCTCGGACCGGAACGGGTTGTCCAGGAAGCGCTCACGGGTGAGCTCCGGCCGGTTCAGGTACCCGTCCGCGACGCACTCCCCGGCCATGTACAGCTCGCCGACCGCTCCCGGCGGGAGCAGCTGCATCGCGTCGCCGAGCACGTACAGCCGGGTGTTCCCCAGCGGTTCGCCGAAGCCGTTCCGGTAGGGCTCACCGGGCTCGAAGCGGCGGCCGGTGTTGTAGACGGCCGTCTCCGTGGTCCCGTAGGCGTTGACGATCGGACCGGAGTACTCGCGCCGGATCTTGTCGAAGTGGCGCTCGTGGAAGGCCTCGCCGGCGACCAGGAGGCACCGCAGATCGGTCAGTTTCGAGAGGTCGAACTGCTGGATCTGCGTGGGTGTGCCGCTCATGTAGGTCAGCCCCGTACGGTTCGCGTACGCGTAGAAGTCGTCGTCGTGGGCCGGTGAGGGCGGCGGGACGATGAGCCGGTGACCCGCCAGGACCGACAGCGCCAGCTGCTCGACGGAGAAGTCGAACACGTAGTTCGCCAGGAACAGCACACCCTCGCGTGAGGTGTCGGGGCCGCCGAAGTAGCGCCCGCCGACCTCCTTCCGGAAGCTGTCCACCGCCCGGTGCTCGACGAGTACGGCTTTGGGTTTGCCGGTGGTGCCGGAGGTGTAGATGGCGTAGGCGAGGTCGGTGCTGCCGGTCTGGGTGGTGGGGTTGTCGGTGGACCGGTAGCCCTGGGGGAGGTGGTCGATGTCCAGTACGGGTGTGTTGTCGGGGGTGGTCAGGCCGCTGAGTCGTTCGTGGTGGGTGGTGTTGGTGAGTACCAGGCGGGCCTGGGTGTCCTGGAGCATGAAGGTGATGCGGTCGTCGGGGTAGCCCGGGTCGATGGGTACGTAGGCGGCGCCGGTCTTCCATACCGCCAGGATGGCGGTGATCATGAGTTCGTTCTTGTCGAGTACGAGGCCGACGAGGTCGTTGGGGCGCAGGGTGGTGACGGATCGCAGGTAGTGCGCGAGCTGGTTGGCGCGTTCGTTGAGTTCCCGGTAGGTCAGCCGCTTCTCGCGGTACACCACCGCGATCTCGTCGGGCCAGGTCGCGGCCTGCTCCTCGAAGACCGCGTGCAGCGTCCGGGCGGGACCGGCGGGGCGGGCCGACGCGTCCTCGTCGCCCGCGCCGGCGGCAAGCAGCGCCGCCCGGCCCGTCTCGTCGACCCGGCTGACCTCCGCCAGCCGGGTCCGGCCCGCGAGCGGCGAGAGCCGGGCGAACTCCGACAGGACGTGCTGGAACACCGAGACGAATCCGCGGGCGCTGGTGTCGTCGAAGAGGGACGCGGCGAAGGTCAGGTTGCCCGCGAGCCCGCCCGGTGTCTCGGACAGGGTGGCCGACAGGTCGAACTTGGTGGGCGTCCAGCCCCCGCCGTCCGGCCTGTACTCGGTCAGCTCCGGCTGCCCGTCCGCCGCGGAGGACTGGCGGGTGCGGTCCGTGACGTTCTGCAGGGTGAAGTTGATCTGGAGGACGGGGTGGCGGCTCGGGTCCTTCTCCAGCTCGAGCTCCTTGACGAGCTGCTCGAACGGCAGCTCGCCGTGCACCTGCGCCGCGACGACGTCCCGGCCGACCGCGCGGACGTAGTCCATCAGCGTCGCGTCCGACTCGACCCGGACCCGCAGCGCGAGCAGGTTGGCGAAGAACCCGATCGTACGGTCGAACTCCGGACGTCCGCGGTTCGCCGAAGGCGTTCCGACCACGAGGTCGTGCTGGCCGGTGTACGTCTGGAGCATGACGCACCAGGCGCCGAGCAGCACGCTGTACAGGCTCACTCCCGCGGACCGGGCCAGGTCCCGCAGCGCCCGGGTGGTCGGCTCGTCGACGGCGAAGTCGAACTCCCGGCCGCGGTAGTCGAACCGGGCGGGCCGCGGGTGGTCCAGCGGCAGCCTGACCGTCTCGAAACCGGCCAGTGCGCCGGTCCAGAACCCGGTCAGCTCGGACAGCCGCCCGCCGGTGAGGTACTGCCGCTGCCAGACGGCGAAGTCCGCGTACGAGCCGTGGACCGCCCCGAGCTCCGTCTCGGGCACTCCACCCAGCAGCGCGGCCAGCTCCCGGCGGAAGACGTCCCACGACCAGCCGTCGAAGCAGCTGTGGTGGAGGACGATGCTCAGGTACAGGCCGCCGCGGGCCGTGCCGAGGTCGAACAGGTCCGCCCGGAGGGGCAGTTCCTCGTGCAGCCGGAAGACGTGCCCGGAGCGCTCGACGAGCCGTTCGTCCAGCTCGGCGGTGCCGTCGACGGTGTGCACGGCGACGTCGAACACGGCCGTCGCGTCGTCCGGTGACAGCGTGTGCTGCCGCCGGACGCCGTCCTCGTCGGTCCTGAGCAGGGTGCGCAGCGCGGGATGGCGGCGCACCAGCGTCCGCAGGGCCGCGGTGACGGCATCCCGGGTCGGCGCGTCGCCGGACGCGCCGACCCGGAGCGCGAACGGGATGTTGTAGGCGGAGGTGCCGCCCTCGAACTCGTCGATGAACAGCAGCCGCTCCTGCGCGAGCGACACCGGGGGGTTCCCGGCGCCCGCGGCCGCGCCTCCCGCGGCCGGCTCGGCGCGGTCGTCGTCCGGCTGCGCGGCCATGTCCCGGATGTGGTCCGCCTGTGCGCCGAGGGTGGTGTGCCGCAGCACGGTGGCGACGCCCAGGCCGCGGCCGAAGGCGGTGGTGATGGCCTGGGCGAGCACCATCGCACGGAGGCTGTCGCCGCCGAGGGCGAAGAAGTCGTCGTGCACGCCCACCCGGTCCGGGGCGATGCCGAGGACCGTGGACCAGATACCGCAGAGCCTGACCTCGACGTCGTTCGAGGGAGCGGCGTACTCGGTGCTGTCGTCCGCGCCGAAGTCGGTCTCCGGAAGCCGCTGCACGTCCAGCTTCCCACTGGGCGTCACCGGGATGTCCGTGATCCTGATGACGCGGGAGGGGACGACGGCCTCGGGCAGCTTCTCGCGCATCCACTGCTTCACGTCCTGCTCGTCGGGCTCGCTGTCGCTCACGTAGAAGCCGACGAGGTACTTCTGGGCTGCCGCGAGCCCCGCGGCACGGTGCTCGCGGGCGATCACCAGGGACCGGGTCACCCCGGGGTAGGACGACAGGGCGGCCTCGACCTCGCCGAGTTCGACCCGCTGTCCGCGGATCTTGACCTGGAGGTCGGTGCGGCCCAGGCACTCCAGCTCGCCGTTGGGGAGCCACCGGACCAGGTCGCCCGTCCGGTAGATGCGCGCGTTCTCCCCCGCCGCCCTCTCCTGCGGCGTCTGGAAGGGGTTGTCCAGGAAGCGGTCCGCCGTCAGCTCGTCACGGTTGAGGTATCCGCGGGTGACGCCGACGCCGCCGATGTACAGCTCGCCCATGCCCCCGACCGGCACCCGCTGCATCGACTTGTTGAGCACGTAGCACGTGGTGTTGGCGACCGGATGACCGATGCTCTTGGTGGCGCGCCGCTCGCCGGGCGCGTACAGCCGCTTGTGGCTCGTGATCGATATCTCGGTGGGGCCGTACCCGTTGATGATGGTGCCCTGGAACATTCCGCGGATCTTGTTGAACACCGGCTCGGTGAAGTCCTCGCCGATGGCGTCGATCCGGGTCAGGGACTTCGTCGTCGAGTAGTCGTACAGCGACAGGACCGAGGGCGTTCCGGAGAGGTAGGTGACCTTCTCGTCGTCGATGTACCGGTACAGGCGCTCGGCGTCGGTGCGCATGGTGTCGTCGAGCACTACCAGCTTCTGCCCGTTGAGCAGGGCGTC